>NZ_JAVDUZ010000007.1:0-329915 GCF_031456585.1 Variovorax sp. 3319 | reverse complement strand
CGCCGTCAGCGTGGTCTTGCCGTGGTCAACGTGACCGATCGTGCCCACGTTCACGTGCGGCTTGGTGCGGGTGAATTTACCTTTTGCCATTTTTCAATCCTTGAAAGAGCATTCCCGTGCATTGGTTTTATGTCTGCACCCGATTGCTGGTTCGCCTCGCACGGGAACGCGGCGGCACCGGATCGCAGACAACGAGGGCCGCGCACTGCGCGACCCCGCATTCTTTTTAATCAGTTGGGAACAGAGCAAATTTGCTGCGCAAATCTTGGTCTGTCCCACAAAGACATTACTTAGCGCGAGCAGCCACGATGGCTTCAGCAACGTTACGGGGAGCTTCAGCGTAGTGCTTGAACTCCATCGTGTACGTTGCACGGCCTTGCGACATCGAGCGCAGCGTGGTCGAGTAGCCGAACATTTCCGACAGCGGCACTTCGGCCTTGATGGCCTTGCCGCCACCAACCATGTCGTCCATGCCTTGCACCATGCCGCGGCGTGAGGACAGGTCGCCCATCACGTTGCCGGCATAGTCTTCGGGCGTCTCGACTTCCACGGCCATCATCGGCTCGAGAATCACGGGGCTGGCCTTGCGGGCGCCTTCCTTGAAACCGAAGATCGCGGCCATCTTGAACGCCATTTCGTTCGAGTCCACGTCGTGGTACGAACCGAAGTGCAGCGTGACCTTGACGTCCACGACGGGGTAGCCCGCCAGCACGCCTTGCGTCAGCGCTTCGACAACACCCTTTTCCACCGCGGGGATGTATTCGCGAGGAACCACACCGCCCTTGATGGCGTCGACGAATTCGAAGCCCTTGCCGGCTTCCTGCGGCTCAAGCTTGAGCACGACGTGACCGTATTGGCCCTTGCCGCCCGACTGGCGAACGAACTTGCCTTCGGCTTCTTCGACGGTCTTGCGGATCGTTTCGCGGTATGCCACTTGCGGCTTGCCCACGTTGGCTTCCACACCGAACTCGCGCTTCATGCGGTCCACGATGATTTCGAGGTGGAGCTCGCCCATGCCGGCAATGATGGTCTGGCCCGATTCTTCGTCGGTCTTGACGCGGAACGAGGGATCTTCCTGGGCGAGACGCTGCAGGGCGATACCCATCTTTTCCTGGTCGGCCTTGGTCTTCGGCTCAACCGCTTGCGAGATCACCGACTCGGGGAACACCATCCGCTCGAGCGTCACGATGGCTGCAGGGTCGCACAGGGTTTCGCCCGTGGTGACTTCCTTCAGGCCCACGCAAGCGGCGATGTCGCCGGCGCGGATTTCATTGACTTCTTCGCGGTTGTTCGCGTGCATCTGCACGATACGGCCGATACGTTCCTTCTTGCCGCGCACCGGGTTGTAGACGCTGTCGCCCTTTGTCAGCACGCCCGAGTAGACGCGCACGAAGGTCAACTGGCCCACGAACGGGTCGGTCATCAGCTTGAACGCGAGCGCCGAGAACTTCTCGTTGTCGTCGGCCTTGCGGGTGACAGGTGCTTCGTCTTCGTCGAGGCCTGCAACCGGAGGGATGTCCAGCGGCGACGGCATGTATTCGACGACGGCGTCGAGCATGGCCTGCACGCCCTTGTTCTTGAAGGCCGAGCCGCACAGCATTGGCTGGATCTCGCCGGCGATCGTGCGCTGACGCAGGGCCTTCTTGATTTCTTCCTCGGTCAGCTCGTTGCCTTCGAGGTACTTGTTCATCAGCTCTTCGCTTGCTTCGGCAGCGGCTTCGACGAGCTTTTCGCGGTATTCGTTGCAAACGTCGGTCAGGTTCGCGGGGATCTCACCGTAGGTGAAGGTCACACCCTTGTCTTCGTCCCAGATGATTGCTTTCATCTTCACGAGGTCGACGATGCCCTGGAAGTGCTCTTCGGCACCGATCGGGATCTGGATCACGACGGGGTTGGCCTTCAGGCGGTCGACCATCATCTGGCGCACGCGCAGGAAGTCGGCGCCGGTGCGGTCCATCTTGTTGACGAACGCGAGGCGCGGAACCTTGTACTTGTTGGCCTGGCGCCAGACGGTTTCCGACTGGGGCTGCACGCCGCCCACGGCGTCATACACCATCACGGCACCGTCCAGCACGCGCATCGAGCGCTCGACTTCAATGGTGAAGTCAACGTGGCCGGGGGTATCGATGATGTTGATGCGGTGTTCGTCGAACTTGCCGGCCATGCCCTTCCAGAAGCAGGTGGTGGCAGCCGAGGTGATCGTGATGCCACGCTCTTGCTCTTGCTCCATCCAGTCCATCGTGGCGGCGCCATCGTGCACTTCACCGATCTTGTGGTTCACGCCGGTGTAGAACAGGATGCGCTCGGTCGTCGTGGTCTTGCCGGCGTCGATGTGCGCGGAGATGCCGATGTTGCGGTAGCGCTCGATGGGGGTCTTGCGGGACATGATTTACTTTCGGGTTAAATGCGTTGAGCGCTGGGCCTTGAGCACGGGCGACGTCGCCCGACACTCAATACCCAACGCCCAAGCGAAGTTTGATTTTTAGAAGCGGAAGTGGCTGAAAGCGCGGTTGGCTTCAGCCATGCGGTGCACTTCGTCGCGCTTCTTCATGGCACCACCACGGCCTTCCGTGGCTTCCATCAGTTCGTTGGCCAAACGCAGGGCCATCGACTTTTCACCGCGCTTGCGAGCGGCTTCCTTGATCCAGCGCATCGAGAGCGCCAGGCGGCGCACGGGACGCACTTCGACCGGCACCTGGTAGTTGGCACCGCCAACGCGGCGCGACTTGACTTCGACCATCGGCTTCACGTTGTTGATGGCAACGGTGAAAGCTTCGAGCGGGTCCTTGTCAGGGTTCTTCTTTTCGATGAAGTCGAGTGCACCGTAAATGATGCGCTCGGCGATCGCCTTCTTGCCGCCTTCCATGATCACGTTCATGAATTTCGACAGCTCGACATTGCCGTACTTGGGATCCGGCAGGATTTCACGTTTGGGGACTTCGCGACGACGTGGCATGTTACTAACCTCTTTGCTTCAGTTGGCGCCGATTCCGGCACCGCGAGAGCCATTCCGGACTCTCACTTACTCGACCCGACATTGGGTCACTTCGTTCGATGTGCCCGCCAAGGCAACCGAACACCGTTTGTTTTTCTGACGACAGGAAGGCTTAAGCCTTCTTGGGACGCTTCGCGCCGTACTTGGAGCGCGACTGCTTGCGGTCTTTCACGCCTTGCAAGTCGAGCGAACCGCGCACGATGTGGTAGCGAACACCGGGCAAGTCCTTGACACGACCGCCGCGAACCAGCACAACGCTGTGTTCTTGCAGGTTGTGGCCTTCGCCGCCGATGTAGGAAATGACTTCGAAGCCATTGGTCAGACGGACCTTGGCAACTTTACGAAGCGCCGAGTTGGGCTTCTTTGGCGTCGTGGTGTAGACGCGGGTGCAGACACCGCGACGTTGCGGCGAGTTCTGCATGGCAGGGCTCTTCGAATTGATCTTTTCGACCGTTCGACCCTGACGCACCAGTTGATTGATGGTTGGCATGAATGAATTAGTCCCAAAACAACCCGGCCTTTGGCTGTGAACCGCCTTTGTCCTTGACGTGACGCAAGGCAAGGAGACCGGGAATAACGAAAACGTGAAACCCTTCGGAAAATTCCGAAAAGCCCACGAGTATAGCAGTCGCCCTTGCTACCGGCAAATGAACCGGGAGGGCGCGTGCAAAATCACTTGATCCAGAGGCGAACGGCGTCCCAGGCGCGGCCGAAGACACCCGCCTGCTCGACACCTTCGAGCGCCACCAGCGGCACGTCGGCCAGGGGCTGGTCGTCCAGGGTGACCTTGAGCGAGCCCACAGGCTGGTACTTGGTGAAAGGAGCAACCAGCGGCTCCGGACGGGCCACCTGCGTCTTGATCTTGCTGGCGGTACCGGCTGGTACCGCAACCACGATGGCTTCCGGCCGGCCAAGCTTCAGCGTGTTGACCTTGCCCTTCCAGACAGCTGGCGTGGCCGCCGGCTGCCCGGCGTCGAACAGCCGAACGGCGTCGTAGGCCGTGTAGCCCCAGTTCAGCAGCTTTTGCGACTCGTTGGCGCGCACGGTTTCGCCCGAAGTGCCCAGCACGATCGACAGCAGGCGGCGGCCGCCGGTCAGGTTGGGAAAGTCGCGCTTGGCGGTGGCAATCATGCAATAGCCGGCCGCCTCGGTATGTCCGGTCTTCAGGCCGTCGACAGTAGGGTCGCGAAACAGCAACAGGTTGCGATTGGTGTCGTTGGTGGAAGGCGTGCCGGGGTAGCGGTACTTCTTGATGGCGTAGTACTTGGCTTCTTCGGGAAAGTCGCGCACCAGGCGCGTTGCAAGAATGCTCAGGTCGCGGGCCGTGGTGGTATGGCCGGGGGCGGTGAGGCCTTCGGGGTTCTTGTAGCTGGTGTTCTTCATGCCCAGCGCCTTGGCCTGCGCGTTCATGAGTTCGACGAAGTGCTCCACGGTACCGCCTACGCCTTCAGCGAGCGCCACGGTGGCATCGTTACCCGACTGCACGATGAGGCCCTTGATCAGGTCTTCGACCGGCACCTGCATCTTGGGATCGATGAACATGCGCGATCCCGGCATCTTCCAGGCGCGCTGGCTGACCGGGAAGGTCTGGCTCAGCGTGATCTTCTTGGCGCGCAAGGCGTCGAACACGATGTATGCCGACATCAGCTTGGTGAGCGAGGCGGGTTCGACGGGGCTGTCGATGTCTTTCTGCGCAAGGATCTGGTTGGCGGTGACGTCGAGCAACAGATAGCTGCGCGCGGCAATTTCCGGCGGGGCCGGCACCTGGGCGGCGGCAATCATGCAAACCGATGCGGCGGCGGCGAGCACCAGCGCGCGAAATGCGTCAAGAAAACGATTCATTGGAAAAATTGGAGAAAACGAAAACAAGCCCGCGGGGCTTTCATGGGGCGCCGGCGCGCAAATGGCGGACGACCAAGCTTTTGAGCAGCGGCAATTGTCCGTGAAAGAAATGGCCGCCCCCGGGGACAACCGTGACAGGAAGTGACTGCGGCCGCGCCCAGTCCATGACAGCCGCGAGCGGCACGGTGTCATCGGCTTCGCCGTGGACAACCAGGGTGCGCTCGTGCGCCTCGACCGGCAGGGCGGCCACCGAGAAACGCGAAGCAGCCGTTCCCACGAGCACAAGCTGCCGCACGTCGCGCGAAGCCCATAGCTTTTCGGCGGCGCAGCTTGCAACGAAAGCGCCGAAAGAAAATCCGGCAATGGCCAACGGCCCTTTCGCGGCAAGCTGGCTCACCACATCCAGCATGTCCTCGCGCTCGCCGCGCCCCTCGTCGTGCACCCCTTCGCTCGCACCCACGCCGCGAAAGTTGAAGCGCACCGCCGTCCAGCCGCAGGAGACAAAGGCGCGCGCCAGCGTCTGGACCACCTTGTTGTCCATGGTGCCGCCGAACAGCGGATGAGGATGAGCGATGACCGCAATGCCGCGCGAGGCGTCGGCCGGCAGATCGCGCTGAACCTCGATGACGCCGGCGGCGCCTTGAAGACGGATCTTTTCGGTCTGGGAATTCATGGTGCAGGAATTAAGGGCGTCGCTACGGTGCGCCGGGGCGCACGGTACGAGCATTGAATTTCCGAAAAAGTTCAGCGGCCCACATCGGGAGGCAACAGGAGCCGCTCGACGACTTCGCCGTTCTTCAGATGCGACTCGACGATTTCGTCGATGTCATCCGTATCGACAAAGGTGTACCAGACCGCTTCCGGGTAAACCACTGCGACCGGGCCACCAGCGCAACGGTCCAGGCAGCCGGCCTTGTTGACCCGCACCTTGCCCGGGCCGGCCAGCCCCGCTTCTTTTACCTTTGCCTTGCAGCGGTCGAAACCCTGCTGGGCATTGTGCAGGGCGCAGCTGTCTTCGCCGTTTTTGCGCTCATTCAGGCAAAAGAAGATGTGACGGCCGTAGTAGCCGCGCGGCGCGGCGGAGTTGGAACTGGGCATCGAGTGATTTTAGTGACGCGCGCCGTTCCCTTCAGGCTGCGGCTTGCTTCGCCGCGACAGCGCTGCGACCACATAGGCAAGCACTGCAAAAGGCCAAAGCCAGCCTAGCCACTGCGCCAGCCCGTGAAACCGGATGAAGCGCCCCTGCTCCCAGGTTGCGAGCGTCTGCGCAAAGTACGCACTCTCGGGCGCCTGGTTCAAAAGACTCAGCTGGATGACCAGCCCCAACAACAGCAAAGCCGCGCACAAGCGGCGGGGCGCTCCCAGCAACAGCATGCCGGCGACAAGTGCCGTGGCAATGCCCACCTGCACCGGGAGGCCCAGCCAGGCCCACGCATGCTCCGGTCCATAACTCAGCGCCGCCGACAGCGCAGACGCGCCGATGCCCGCCAGCAACGTCAGCGGCAGCAGTACCGCGCGCCGCACGACCGTGCGCGTAACCAGAAAAGCCAGCAGGCATGGCACAAGCGCGCCGAGCATCACGCACAGCAGTTCGGCAGCAGGCACCAGCGGCTCGAGCTCGAACTGGCGCAGCGGCATCCAGTCGATAAAAGGCGTGTCGAGCAGCCACTCGGAGATTGCCACCTCTAGCCGCTCGAACACCTGGCCCAGTCCGAACGTCACCGCAGCCGGAAAAAGAAGTGCGAATGGCCAGAGCGCCAGCAGCACCAGCGCGCCGCGCGCATCGTCGACAAACCACTGCGAGCGCGTGCGGCTCCAGTGCGCCACTGCCCCCAGGCGTTCCAGCCCCGCTGCCAGCATGGCTCCCAGAAGCGCCCCTGACGTGTTCAAACCCAAGTCCACGTTGGAAGGGATGCGCGCCGGCAGATAACTTTGCAATGTCTCCATGGCAAAGGCCAGTGCAGCGCCGGCCAGGGTGGCGCACAACATCGCGCGCCAGCCGCTGGCGTCTTGCCGCGTGCGCAGCACGGCCAATGCGCACAGAAAACCAAACGGAACGTAGCCAGCCACATTGACGGCGAAATCGAAGCCCGTCCAGTACTTCGGCCAAGACGCCGACAGGTAGGCCCAGGGCGCGATGCCCTGGTCGCGCCAGTCTGCAAACGGGTACAGGCTGGCATAGACGATCAGCGCCGCATAGGCGAGCGCAAGAGGCAGCGCGGCGGACTTGTGCTGCTGCTTCTCCACCGTGGGCACCGGGCTCAGAACGGCTTGACGACCACCAGCACCACGATGCCGAGCAGCAGCAGGACTGGCAGTTCATTGAACCAGCGGTACCAGCGGTCGTTGCGCCGGTTGCCGCCCTCCGCGAAGCGGCGCAGCAGCACGCCACAGCCATGGTGATAACCGATGACCACGAGCACCAGCGCCAGCTTGGCATGCATCCAGCCGTTGCCTGGGCCCCTGCCAATACCGTAGCCCAGCCACAGCCACAAACCGAAGCCGAGCGCCGGAACGGCCAGGAAGGTGGTGAAGCGCAACAGCTTGCGCGCCATCAGCAGCAGGCGCTCACGCTCTGCGACGGATTCAGGCGGCACCATCGCCAGGTTGACGAAGATCCGAGGAAGATAAAAAAGCCCCGCGAACCAGCTTGCAATAAAGACGATGTGAAGAGATTTGACCCAGAGCATGGAGCCAGTTTAGTGGCCGACTGCGCCATCCATCTGCTCCAGCGTGCCGAACCGACGCGAACGGCAGGCAAAAAAAAGCCCGACGTCTTCACGTCGGGCTGGGAAGCCCTTTTGCTGTCACACATCAAGGCACCCGCTCAGGGAGGAAAAGCGGGGAGCGGCAAGCCGCCCGCTTCAGAATTTAACAAAGACGAAACAAGGTTTCAAGCGACTCGGCCACTTTCTTTGACATTTTTGTATAAAAAAAGAGAACCTTCGGGCTACTAATTTGTCGTGTCATCGGACAACCGGAAATATGGAATCGCGCCGCAATTTGGCGCTTCAGGCACAATTTTCGGCTTATGACGCGTCCCTCCCCCTCCTTTGCCATGTACCCGGCCGGCCGGCCCCGCCGTTTGCGGCGAGACACTTTCACCCGCAACCTGGTCAGGGAGCATGCGTTAACGGCTCATGACCTCATCTACCCGGTGTTTGTGCAAGAAGGCGAGAAAAAGCGCGATGCCGTGTCTTCGATGCCCGGCGTCGAGCGCCTGAGCCTCGACCTGCTGCTGCCGGTGGCCGAGCAATGCGTAAAAGCCGGAATTCCGGTGATGGCCCTTTTTCCGGTCATCGATGCAAGCCTGAAGACACCGGCGGGTGACGAGGCATTCAATCCGGAGGGGCTCATTCCGCGCGTGGTCGCCGCCCTGAAGGCCCGCTTTCCGGAGCTTGGCGTGATGACCGACGTGGCGCTCGACCCCTATACCAGCCACGGGCAGGACGGCTTGCTAGACGACACCGGCTACATCATCAACGACGCCACTGTTGAAGTTCTCACGAAGCAGGCGCTCACACAGTCGCAGGCGGGGGTCGACATCGTTGCCCCCAGCGACATGATGGATGGGCGCATCGGCGCCATTCGCGCGGCGCTCGAGGCCCGCGGCGACGTTCACACCCGGATCATGGCCTACAGCGCCAAGTACGCGAGCGCCTTCTACGGCCCGTTCCGCGATGCCGTCGGCTCGGCCGCCACGCTCGGCAAGAGCAACAAGAAGGTCTACCAGATGGACCCGGGCAACAGCGACGAGGCGCTGCGCGAAGTGGCACTCGACATCGCCGAAGGTGCCGATATGGTGATGGTCAAACCCGGCATGCCTTACCTGGACATCGTGCGCCGGGTCAAAGACGAGTTTCACGTGCCGACCTTCGCCTATCAGGTAAGTGGCGAATACGCGATGCTCAAGGCCGCCGCACAGAACGGCTGGCTCGATCACGACGCCGTCGTACTCGAAAGCCTGCTCGCCTTCAAACGCGCCGGTGCCGACGGCGTACTCACCTACTTTGCGCTTGACGCCGCGCGCTTGCTACAAAAACAATAGCTGAACGCTTTCGCGCCTGCGGCGTGGGCCGATCGCAATTCAGAAAAAAGAGAGCAACGAGGCAGGCCCATGCGCATCTTTGAAATCAACCGTTCGCAAGTGAGCGAGCATCCGGCGCTGGCGCCTCTCACGGTGCCCGGGGCCTGCGCCGCGCAAGGCTATGTCTGGATTTCGCTCACGCGAGACGAGTTTCGCGAGTCGCTTGCAGAAGTCCAGCAGATCCTGCAGTCGCTCTGCCTCACCCAGCTGGTCGACCTGCACGTGGCCGACCTGCTCAACGACCAGCTGCCTTCGCACTACGACTACACCTCCAAATACGACGTGCTGGTGTTCCGGCGCCTCTCTGCCGGGCCCGGCCAGGCGGCTTTGGGCAACGGCCAAGGCACCACCGGCGGTGAGCCGCCTCTGCCTACGCCGTCGCGACGCGGCCCCCCGGTGCTGCGCCGGGTCGATACCCGTCCCGTGGGGTTTGCGCTGTTCGACCGCGTGTTGCTGTCGGTGCACCCGGAAGACGGTGCGGTACGCGACGCCTTTGCCGCCAGGCTGCTTGCCGCGGGGTCTCCGGACGACCAGGGCGCTCCGGCGCTCGACGTGCGGGCCACTTCGGCCCGCGTTCCCACGGGCACCGCAGACCTGATGCTGCGCGTCATCAACCAGATCGTCGATGGCTACCTGGACATGCGCCGCGAACTCACGCGCCAGCTCGACCATTGGCAATCCGAGCTGATCGATCCGCGCAGCCGCTTCACGAACTGGGGAGCGCTCATGGAAGCGCGCCAGTCGTTGCACCGCCTGGACGAAATCTGCGAGGACCAGCGCGCCGCCATACAAGACTGGATCGACTCGCTGGAGACGCTGCCAGCGCCCAAGAACGAAGCGGAGCAGCGCGAGCGCGAACTGATCATGGTGCGCAGCCGCGACGTGCTCGAACACATCGAACGGGTGGTGCACCACGTGCACCGGCTGGAGCAGAACGCCGAAACCGCAGTGCAGATGCACTTCAGCGTTCAGGGGCACCGCGCCAACGACATCATGCGGGTGCTCACCGTGCTGACGGCCATTTTTCTGCCCCTCAACCTGATTGCCGGCATCTTCGGCATGAACTTCGAATTCATTCCGCTGGTGCACAAGGCGGACGGATTCTGGATTGCGATGGCTGCGATGCTGGTCATCGCCGTCGTGCTGGTGGTGGTGTTCTGGCGCAAGCGCTACCTGGCGCGCACGCGCTGAACGCCCTGGCGCTTTTTACAGCGGTCTCGCAAGATCCCCAAAGCAAAAAGGCCACGCAATTGCGTGGCCTTTTTTGTTGCTGCCCGCGAAGGCAGCGACTTGCGTCCCGCTTACTTGGCGACAGCGCCCGAGCCTTGCTGGGCTTGAACGCGTGCGTCCATCGGGTGGGGCATCGTCGAGACAACCTTGCTGTTGACGCGCGAGCCGCTGGTCACGTTCTGGTCGGGAGCGAAGGCGGTGCGAACGGCTTCGGCTTCGACGAGGGCGCGGTCTTTCGACACGGCGACGGTTTCCGGGCCGCGCGAACCGCGGGTCACGTTCTGGTTCGGAGCCGATGCGGTGCGCATGGCTTCGGCGTTCACTTCGTCACGGCTCTTGGTCGAGACGGCGGTGTTCACGCCTTCGTAGGATTCAGCTTGAGCGCCAGTGGCGGCCAAAAGGGTCAGGGCTGCAGCGGCGAGGATGTGCGAGGTCTTCATTTTCAGTTCCTTGTATTCGTTGGATGGTTCGTCCACCAGGCTCGCTGGTTGCTCACCTGTGCGGCGAGTTTCCAACTGAATGGCCACTGCAAAACACGTGGAACAGAGACACCGTGTTTCCTCTATTGAAACAATGACAACCCGAAGGCATGCCACTCGATTGAACGCATTCGCCGGAAAATCCGCGCATGCCGTTCCCGGAACGCAAACAACAATAGGCGCTTTGACATGGACAGTCTCGATCTGATCAGAACCTTCCGGGAGGTTGCTTCGCACGGCAGCTTTTCGCATGCGGCCAAGAAGCTCGACATGTCCAAGGCCACCGTCAGCAAATATGTGGCCGAACTCGAAACGCGCTTCGGGGTGCGGCTTCTCAACCGGTCCACGCGTTCCGTGAGCCTTACCGATGCCGGGCAGTTGCTGCTCGAGCGCAGCACCCCGGTGCTGGAGATGGTGGAACTCACGCAGGCCGAGTTGCAAGAGCGCGCCACCCAACCCGGCGGCCGCTTGCGCATCTCGGCACCGCACGGCATGGGAAACGGGGAGTTTCCGAGCCTCTTGGCCGACTTCATGCGCTACTACCCCGATGTGAGCATCAGCCTGCAGCTCACCAATCGCACGGTCGATCTTGCAGAAGAAGGCATCGACGTCGATATTCGCAGCGGCCCGGTTGCCGACGCCAACCTGATCGTGCGCAAGCTGATGCTCATGGAGATGGTCGTCTGCGCCTCTCCCGTGTACTGGAAAAAGCACGGCAAGCCCGAGCATCCGCGCGACCTTGCCGGACACGAAGCGCTTACGCACTCTCTGCTGGGCGCCCAGCCGGTCTGGCGCTTCGAAGACGGCGACCAGCCGCTGGACGTGCCGGTGAAAAGCCGCATGGACTGCACCGAGGGCGCGCCGCTGATACGCGTTGCGATGCGCGGCTTCGGTGTGATCTACCTGCCCTCGATCCTCGTGCAATCGCACATCGAGAACGGCGAACTGGTGCCGGTGTTGCAAGACTATGCGCGCAAGGACATGTGGCTCTCGGCCGCCTACCTGCAGCGGCGCCACAACAGCGCCGCGCTTCGCGCATTACTCGACTTTCTTCAGACTCGGGTCGGCAAAGGGCCCGGATCGCAAAAGAAACGATAGAAAAGCCTGGCACGAGCCAGGCTTCGCTCAGCCGACGTGCTTGGCAAAGAACTCCAGCGTGCGCGCACGCGCCAGCTTCGCGGCCTCGGCGTTGTACGAGCCCCGCTGGTCGCAGTTGAAGCCGTGACCCGATTCATACACATGCACCTCCACCTCGGGGTGCGCCTTCTTGAAGGCCTCGATGGTGTCCAGCGGAATCCAGTGGTCCTGGTTGCCGAAATGCGCCAGCACCGGCACCTTGGGCTGGCGCGCGGTTTCTTCCGGGGTGGTCATGCCGCCGCCGTAATACGGCGCCGCGGCGGCCAGCCCGGGGACGAGGCTTGCCGCGCGCCACACCAGCAGGCCGCCCCAGCAATAGCCCACGATGCCCACCTTGCCGGCCTTTGCCGCGTAGGCCACGGCGGCTTCGACGTCCTGCAGCACGCCCGGTGCGGGCAGTGCCTCGACTGCGGTCTTCAGCCCGAAGCCTGTCTTCATGTCCTCATCGCTGTAGCCAAGCTCGACGCCGGGCTTCACGCGATGAAAGGTCGAAGGCGAAACCGCGAGATAGCCGTCGGCCGCATACCCGTCGGCCACGGAGCGGATGTGCGAGTTGACGCCAAAAATCTCCGGCACCACAACGACCGCGCCCCGCGGCTTGCCGGCGGGCTCGGCCACATAGGCCGGAAAAACGAAACCGTCCTTGGCGGTGAGATCGATGAATTGGCCCATGGTTGTCATGCTCCTTGACTTGCGAATGCGTGAATGAATGAATGAACGGATGTGTGGCTAGCGCTGTTGCTGCAGCGCGCGCTCGACAAAATCGAGCCGGTCCTGCCCCCAGAATATCTCGCCGTCGATGACATAACTGGGTGCACCGAACACCTGGATGTCGATGGCCTCTTGCGTGTAGGCCTCGTAGCGCTCCTGAACCGCCTGGCTCAGCGACTGCTCCATGCGCTTGGGCGGCAGGCCGCATTCTGCGACCAGCGCTTCGAGCACCTTCGGGTCGCCAATGTTCCGCTCCTGCACCCACACGGCTGCAAACACCGCGCCGCACACCCGCATGGCCACCTCGGTTCCGTCATGCAGGTCCACCGCAATGATCAGCCGCGCCGCGTCGTCGCCCGACACCGGAAAGAACTTCGGCTTCAGGTTCAGCGGCAGGTTGAGATAGCGCGAAAAGCGCGCCAGTTCAACCAGCCGGTAGGCTTGGCGCTGCGGCGCGCGCTTGCCGAGCGGAAGCCCGCCGGAAATCGGGTACACGCTCCCCAGGTCCACGGGCCGTACGCGCACCGTGGCGCCCGCCGCGGCTGCGATGGCTGCAAACCGGGCATGCCCGAGGTAGGTCCAGGGGCTTTGCGGCGCAAAGTAATAGTCGATCGTATGGCTCATGCGCTCGCCCTCGATGATGTAATCCAAGCCAGCCGTTTTAACTGACACTCGGTTTTTCTGCAGGAGGTCGGATTTGGACCAGGTACTCTTGATCACCGGCGGCGGACGCGGCATTGGCGCTGCAACCGCCTTGCTGGCAGCGCAGCGCGGCTACGCGGTGGCCGTCAACTACGCCAGCAACTCGCTTGCCGCCGACGAAGTGGTGCGCACCATTCGCGCGGGCGGCGGCACGGCCATCGCCGTTCAGGCCGACGTGGGCGACGAAGCCCAGGTGGTCGCCATGTTCGAAAAAATCGATACGAAGCTCGGCCGCCTCACGGCGCTGGTCAACAACGCCGGCGTGGTCGACGTGCAGGCGCGCGTCGACCAGATGAGCGTTGAGCGGCTCACGCGCATGTTCCGCATCAACGTGATCGGCAGCTTCATCTGCGCGCGCGAGGCCGTCCGGCGCATGAGCACCCGGCACGGCGGCTCGGGCGGCGCCATCGTCAACATTTCCAGCGGCGCCGCGCGGCTGGGCTCGCCCGACCAGTACGTCGACTACGCCGCCAGCAAGGGCGCCATCGACACCTTCACCATCGGTCTGGCCAAGGAGGTAGCCGCCGAGGGCATTCGCGTCAATGCAGTGCGGCCCGGGCTCATCGACACCGAGATCCATGCCTCGGGCGGCATGCCCGACCGCGCCTTCGAACTGGCACCCACCGTACCGATGCGGCGCACCGGCAGCGCCGAAGAAATTGCCGGCGCCATTCTCTGGCTGCTCTCCGCCGAGGCCAGCTACACCACCATGGCCCTGCTCGACGTTACGGGGGGGAGGTAGCCATGAACCGCAGGGCCGCCCCCAAGGCGAATACCGCAGTGCGCAGCGCGGAGGCTGTCCGATGAGCACTTCGATGGACCTGATCAAGCCGCTGGTCACGCTGGTGGCCATCGTCAACCCGCTGGCCATCGTGCCCTTCTTCATCCACTACACGCAGGGGTATTCGGATGCGCAGCGACGGCACACGGTGCGCATGTCGGCCTTCAGCGCGTTCGTTGTCATTGCGGTCAGCGCGCTGCTCGGGTTGCAACTGCTGGCGTTCTTCGGCATTTCGATTGCCAGCTTCCAGGTGGGCGGCGGCCTGCTGCTGCTCATGAGTTCGCTGTCGATGCTCAACGCGAAGCCTGCCGAGAGCAAAACCAACGTCGAGGAACTGCGCGCCACCGAGGTGAAAGCTTCCATGGGCGCATCCATTGCCGTGGTCCCGCTCACCATTCCGCTCCTTACCGGGCCGGCCACCATATCGACGGTGGTGATTTATGCCGACAAGACGCAGCACCTGTGGGAGCTTGGCGTGCTGGTCGGCTACGGCGTGGTGGTGGCGCTGGCTACCGCACTGGCCTTTTCGCTTGCGCAGCCGATCGCGCGCGTGCTCGGCAAGACCGGCATCAACATCATGACGCGGCTCATGGGGCTGATTCTGGCGGCGCTTGCGGTCGAGGTCATGGCCGACGGCCTCGGCAAGCTGTTTCCCATTCTCCAGCGCGTGGGCTGACCGGTTCTCAGGCCAGCATTTTCTCGATGACCCGCCAATGCGCGGGATCGACCGGCGTGATCGACAGCCGGTTGCCCTTGCGCAGCACCACAAGGTCGGCCAGCTCGGGCTTGGCGCGCAGCTCAGGCAGCGCAAGCAGCCGCGTCTTGCGCACCGCCTGCACATCGACCAGCAGCCAGCGCGGTTCTTCCTTTTTCGACGCCGCGTCGTAGTACGGAGACTTCGGGTCGAACTGCGTCGGGTCGGGCTTGATGCCCGAGGCCACGCGCGCGATGCCCGCAATGCCGGGCTCCGGGCAGCTCGAGTGATAGAACAGCACGCCGTCGCCGATCTTCATGCCGTCGCGCATGAAGTTGCGTGCCTGATAGTTGCGCACGCCGGTCCACGCCACGGTGGCGTTGGATGCAGCGAGCGCATCGTCGATCGAGACCTCGTCGGGCTCGGATTTCATCAACCAGTAATTGGGCATGGTGCCCGTTATGGTGTCACATAGTCAGACACGACAACCCATTTCCCGTCCTTGATCTGGGACAAACGCGACTGGTCGTTGCCCAGGCGCTTGGTGGCGGTGTAGCTGCTCTTGGGGCTGCCGAACATGTCGGGCTCGAAGGTCATGCTGTCCATGGCCTTGATGAAGCTGTCGGTCGAAAGGTTCGGCCCGGCCTTCTGTGCCGCCTTGATGAACGAATCGATGATCACGTAGCCGTACACCGAGAACACCGTCGGGTCTTCGTTGAACTTGGTCTTGTACTTGTTGGCCCAGAAGCGCAGCGGCTGCGACTGCTCGTCGGTATAGGGGTTCTGCACCGTCATGGTGGCGTAGACGCCGTCCATTGCCTTTCCGCCCAGCTTGTGAATCAGGTCGGTATACGCCGCGCTCGAGCCGAGAAAGGTCGGGTTGAAGCCCGTCTTGCGCGCCTCGCCCACGGTGCCGATGGTCTCGCGGATGATGGTGCCAAGCACCACCAGGTCGCAGTTGGCGGCCTTCATTTTTGCGACCTGCGAACTGAAGTCGGTGGCGCCGCGCTTGAACGAGGTTTTCTCGGCCAATTCCATGCCCGCGGTTTTAAGGCCCGCTTCCGCACCGCGCTGCACCTCAAGCCCGAACTCGTCGTCCTGGTAGATGGTGCAGACTTTTTTCGCGCCCTTTTCCTTGATCATCTTGGGCAATGCGAGGCGGATCTGGTCGTAGTAGGTGGCGGCAAACGAATACTTCAGCCGGTGCAGCGGCTCGTACATTTCGCGCGCCGCAGTAATCGGCATGAAGTTGACGATGTTCTTGTCGAACTGCACCGGCATGGCCGCCATGTTCTGCGCCGTGCCGATGTGGCCGGCCATGATGAAGATCTTTTCCTGGTTGACCAGCTTCTGCGCGGCAAGCACCGCCTTCTTGGGGTCGTAGCCCGAGTCCTCCACAAACAGCTTCAGCTTGCGGCCATGGATGTTGCCCTGCTCGTTGAGCTCGTCCACTCGCAGCTGCATGCCGTTGCGCGCCTGCTTGCCAAAGCCCGCGAGCGGACCCGACAAGTCCTGGATCGTGCCGATGCGGATCTCGTCCTTGCTCACGCCCTGCTGCTGCGCGGACGAAAGCGTAGCTGTCAGGCCCAGCACCGCCAGGGCCGTCACTGTCTTGAGCTTCATGGGGTTGTCTCCTCGGGTTGACGAAAAAGAAACTAGCGATACATCGCCTCGATGCGCCCGGCGTACTTGGCCTGCACCAGCTTGCGCTTGAGCTTCATCGTGGGCGTGAGCTCCTCGTCCTCGGCGCTCAGCTGCGTCTCGAGCAGGAAGAACTTCTTGATCTGCTCCACCCGCGCAAACTTGGAATTGACGCGATCGATCTCGCCCTGGATCAGGTCCAGCACTTCCTGCGCACGCGTCAGGCTTTCGTAGTTGCTGAAAGGCACATCGTGATCCTGCGCAAACTTTTCGACGTTCTCCTGGTCGATCATGACGATCACCGTCAGGTACGGCTTCTTGTCGCCGATCACCACTGCGTCGGTGATGTAGGGGCTGAACTTGAGCTCGTTCTCCAGCTCGCTCGGCGTGATGTTCTTTCCCCCCGCCGTGATGATGATGTCCTTCATGCGGTCGGTGATGCGGAAATACCCTCCCGCGTCGACCGTTCCCACGTCGCCGGTATGTAGCCAGCCATCGGCGTCGATGGTTTCGGCCGTTTTCTCGGGCAGGTTGAGATACCCCATGAATACATTGGGGCCGCGCACCAGTATTTCGCCCGTCTGAGGGTCGAGCCGCACTTCGTTGTAGCTGGTGGCCGGCCCGATCGATCCCGGCATGATGCGCGACGGCGGCACTCCGGTGGAGGCGCCGCAAGACTCCGTCATGCCCCATACCTCCAGCATGGGTACGCCCAATGCCAGGTACCAGCGCACGAGGTCTGGCGAAATCGGCGCCGCGCCGGTCACAAGAAAACGCGCACGGTGAATCCCGATCAGCTTGCGCACGTTGTCGAGCGCCAGCCAGCGCGCCACTCGAAACTTGAACCGCAGCCCCGCGCCCACCGGCTGTCCCTGCAGCACGCGCTCGGCAATCTGCTGGCCCACGGCAATGCTCCAGCCATAGGCGGCCTGCTGCAAGCGGCTCGCCTCTTTCAGCGCGATCATCACGCCCGAATAGAACTTTTCCCACACGCGCGGCACGGCAGTGAACACGGTGGGCGAAATCTCGCGAACGTTCTCGGGCACCGTCTCGGGGTTTTCGACGAAGTTGAGAATCGAGCCGGTGTACATCGCAAAGTATTCGCCGCCCATGCGCTCGGCAATGTGGCACAGCGGCAGAAAGCACATGCGCTCGTCGCCCTCGCCCTGCGCCAGCAGGGAGTTGTAGCCGCGCATGGTGTACACCAGGCCGCGGTGGCTGTGCATCGCGCCCTTCGGCTTGCCGGTGGTGCCCGAGGTGTAGACAAGAATGGCCAGGTCTTCGGGCCGGCAGGCGGCAATGCGCTGCTCCATCGCCTGCGGATGAGCCTGCAGGTACTCTCGGCCGAGCGCGCGCAAAGCATCGAGGCTGATGACGCCCGGGTCGTCGAGGTCGCGCAGGCCCTCCATGTCGAACACGACAACCTTGCGCAGCATGGGCAATCGCTCACGCACTTCGAGCGCCTTGTCGAGCTGTTCGTCGTCTTCCACGAAAAGCACGGTGGTGCGGGAATCTTCGCAAAGATAGTGCACCTGCGAAGCAGCGTCGGTGGGGTAGATGCCGTTCGAAACACCGCCGCAACTGAGCACGGCAACATCGCAAAGCACCCACTCAATGACGGTGTTGGCAAGAATCGAGGCGCACTCGCCTTGGGCAAAGCCCAGCGCCAGCAGGCCGCCCGCAATTTCGCGCACAGCCTCGGCGGTTTGCTTCCACGTCCACGCGCGCCAGATGCCGAATTCCTTCTGCCGCATCCACACCTTGTCGGCACGCAGTTCCACGGCCTTCCAGAACACGGCCGGAATGGTGTCGCCAGGCACGACGACGCCGGGCTTGGGCTGCAGGTGCGCCAGATCCCAGAGGCCAGCGGGAGCGCGCAAGGCAAGAGTGCTCATGCTGTCATCTCCAGGTCTTCTTCTTTTTCCAGCGCCGCTCGCCGCGCACGCCGTCGTCCTTGACGCCGAGGTAGAACTCCTTGATGTCTTCCTTCTCGCGCAGGCGCTCGCAGGTGTCTTCCATGACGATGCGGCCGTTCTCGAGCACATAGCCATGATCGGAAGCATTGAGCGCCATGTTGGCGTTCTGCTCCACCAGCAAGATGGTGGTGCCGCGTTCGCGATTGATGCGCACGACAATCTCGAAGATCTCCTTCGTCAGCTTGGGGCTCAACCCAAGGCTCGGCTCGTCGAGCAGGATCAGATGCGGCGCCGCCATGATGGCGCGCGAAATGGCGAGCATCTGCTGCTGCCCGCCCGAGAGCAGGCCGGCATCCTGTGTGGCGCGTTCCCGCAAAATGGGAAAGTAGTTGTAGACGCTCTCCATGTCCCGCGCCACGCCGTCGCGGTCCTTGCGGGTGTAGGCGCCCATCAGCAGGTTGTCTTTCACCGTGAGCAGCGGAAACACCTCGCGGCCTTCGGGCACGTGGCTCAGGCCCTGCTGCACGATGTAGGCCGGGTCCTTGGCGGTGATGTCCTTGCCCTGGAATTCGATGCTGCCTTTTCTCGGATCGATGATTCCGGAGATCGTCTTCAAGATGGTTGTCTTGCCGGCGCCGTTCGAGCCCAGGACGGTCACTATTTCGCCCTGCCTGACTTTCAGGCTCACGCCGCGGATGGCCTTGATAGGACCGTAGGCGCTTTCGACGTTGAGCAACTGGAGTACGACGTCGGTCATGGCGTCGCCTCATTTGCTTCGGACGGGGGGCGGCGTTGGGGCGTCCCCAACGAAGCAGCGAACAAAGCGTTCATACCGCCACCCTCCTCAAGCTGCTCACGTCATCCACAGTCCCAAGATAAGCCTCGACAACCCGTGAATCAGCCTGCACCTCACGCGGCGTTCCGGTCGCCAGCACCTCGCCCATGTTCATCGCCAGCACGCGATCCGATACCTTGGAAACCAGCGACATATCGTGCTCGACCATCAGCACAGACACACCCAGCTCATGCTGGATATCCTGAATCCAGAATGCCATGTCCGCCGTCTCTTCGACGTTGAGCCCAGAAGAAGGCTCATCGAGCAGCAGAAGCTTCGGCTCGGTGCACAACGCGCGCGCCAATTCCACCACCTTGCGCACGCCGTAAGGCAAACCGGCCACCATCGAATCGCGGTGATGCTGCAAGTCCAGCAGGTCGATCACCTGCTCGGCCTTTTCACGCGCCGCAATCTCCGCACGGCGCGTGTCGGGCGTAAAGAACACCTCGCTCCAGAAACCCGTCTGCCGGTGCGTGTGGCGGCCTATCAGCAGGTTGTGCAAGACAGTCGCATGCTCGAAAAGCTCGATGTTCTGGAAAGTGCGCGCAATGCCCAGCGCCGCAATCTCGTGCGGTGCCTGCTGCGTCAAAGCCAGCGGGCCCGAGGCCTCGCCATGCCATGTGATCTCGCCCATCGTCGGCGTGTAGATGCGGCTGATCAAGTTGAACACCGTCGTCTTGCCCGCGCCGTTGGGACCGATCAACGTGAACACCTCGCCGCGCCGCACATCGAAGGTCACCTTGTTGACCGCCAGCACGCCGCCGAAGCGCACGCTCAGGTCCTTGGCAGAAAGAAGGACGTCGGCGCCGCTCATCTCAGCCGGTCCGACTTGGTGAACGACTTCTGCCGCTTGAACAAGCCCTTGCGATAGAACGGAAAGAGCTGCAGCCAGGTGCGAATCTTCAGCCAGCGGCCATACAAGCCCAACGGTTCGAAGAGCACGAACGCGATCAGCACCAATCCATACACCAGGCCCTGCAGCCCCGGTGCCTGGCCGACCACGGCCGGCAGCCAATCCTTGCCCATCGAGATCAGCTGCGGCATTGCAATCAAGAAGATCGCACCCAAGAACGCGCCGTGCACAGAGCCCAGCCCGCCGATCACCACCATCAGCAGCAGGTCGATCGACTGCAGGATGTTGAACTGGTCGGGCGAAATGAAGCTGAGCTTGTGCGCATACAGCGCACCGCCCAGCCCCGCGAGCGCGGCCGAAATGGCAAACGACATCGTCTTGTAGCGCGCCAGGTGAATGCCCATGCTCTGCGCAGAAATCTCGGAATCGCGAATCGCAACGAAGGCGCGCCCCGTCGGTGAACGCAGCAAGTTCAGAATGCCCAGCGTGCTGAGCACCGCCACCACCAGGCACAAGAAGTAGAAGCCCTCACCCGAGCCCAGCGACCAGCCGAAGAGCTGCGGCGACTTCACGTGCAGCCCCGCGTTGCCGCCGGTCACGCTCTCCCAGCGCGCGAAAACCTCTTCGACAATGAAGCCAAACGACAGCGTGGCAATGCCAAGGTAGATGCCCTTCACGCGCAAGGCAGGCAATGCAACCACCACGCCCACCGCTGCCGAAAGCGCCGCGGCCGCGAGCAACGCAACCGGAAAAGGCACGCCCAGGTTGGTCAGCACGCCTTGCGTGTACGCGCCCGCACCTAGAAACGCCGCATGGCCGATAGAGAACTGCCCGGTGAAACCGGCGAGCAGCATCAAGCCCAATCCGACGATGCCGTAGATCAGCACGAAGGTCAGTTGCGCGAGCCAGTACTCGTCGATGGCCCACGGTGCGACGAGCAGGAACGCGGCCAGGAGGCCATACCAGAACACATGGCCGCCGTGCCGCGCAAGGCGAATGTCCTGGTCGTAGCTGGTCTTGAAGATGAAGCGCATATCGAGCTAGACCTTCTTGCGCAGCTTCTCGCCGAACAGGCCGTTGGGCTTGATCATCAGCATCAGCAGCACGACGATGTACGGGGCCGTGTCCTTGAAGCCGTCCGGCAGATAGAAGCCTGCGAACGATTCGACGATGCCGATGACGAGCCCGCCGACGATGGCGCCCGGCAAGCTGCCGAACCCGCCCACCACCGCAGCCGGAAAAGCCTTGAGCCCGATGAAGCCCATGTTCGCGTGCACGAAGGTGATGGGCGCGAGCAGCATGCCCGCGATGGCCGCCACCGCCGCCGCCAGGCCCCACACCAGCCCGTTGAGCCGCTTCACCGGAATGCCCATGTAGTAGGCCGCGAGCTGGTTCTGCGAAGAGGCCTGCATTGCGATACCCAGCTTGCTGTAGCGGAACATCGCGAACAGCAGCCCGCAGAGGATGGCTGTGGCAATGACAATGGCGAGCTGCTCGAGGTTGACCACCAGCCCGCCCACCTTCCAGATCTGGTCCTTGTAGGGAACCGGCAACGTGTGGGTGTCGGTGCCAATGCCCGGCACCATGGTGATGAGCCCACGCGCCACGTACGCAATGCCGATGGTGAGCATCACGATCGAGAACTGCGGCTGCCCGAGGATGGGGCGAATCACCACGAGTTCGAGCAGCACTCCGAAGGCTGCCATGGCCACCAGCGCAAGCAGCGCCGCAAGCCAGAACGGCATGCCGAACAGCGACATGCCGGCGAACGCACCAAAAGCGCCGAGCATCATCAGGTCGCCCTGCGCAAAGCTCACCGTCTCGGTGGCCTTGTAGATGAGCACGAAGCCCAGTGCGATCAGCCCATAGATGCAGCCTTGCGCAATGCCCGACAGCAACAGCTGGAGTATTTGCATGCGGCTTCTTTTCTTGCGCTGGCTACTGCGTGTAGCCGCCGGCCGCATCGTGCAGCGCAAGGCGGCGCGAACCGGCGACGATGTCGCTCGGCTTGAGCCCGTACACCTGGCGGATCGAATGGCTGAAGTGCGTCGAATCCGGGTAGCCGGTGTCCAGCGCGATGTCGGTCAGCGTGCTTGTCTGGCGCACGTAGCGCAGCAGGCTTCGCGCGCGCTTCCAGGCCCGGAAGGCGCGAAACGCAATGCCCGTCTCCTGCTTGAACAAGTGAAGGAAGCGCGAGAAAGACAGATGCACCGAGGCCGCGCAGTCTTCCGCCGAGGTGGGCGCGGCAGGGTCGGCGTTGATGGCATCGATGACCTTGCGGATGCGCGGATCGAGCGCGCGCAGCGCAAGGGCTTCGCCGAAGAACAGACGGTCGAACTCCAGCCCTTCGAAGCTCTGGCGGCCCGAGAGTGCCAGCAAATGGGTGTGCGCATCGCGCATGCGCTGCACGAAAGCGGGCGCATCGACGGGACCGCAGTGCTGCATGAAGCCGGGCAGGCGCGCGGGGTCGACCGACTCCGACTCGACAAGCAGATTGAAGATGAGCGGGTGCGTACTCTCAACGCGGTGCGGCACCTGCGGCGGCACCACGAACAATTCGCCCGCCTGCCATGCACCTCCGCCGATGCGCAGGCGGTTAAGCGGTGCACCGGCAGGCGACACATACACGCCGTACCCGCCCATGGTGCGTTCGGCTGCGGCCCCGAGCAGCCCTGCATAGAACACGCGCTGGTGCGTGAGCCACATCAGGCGCTCTCCACGCTGCCCGGCGCCGCTGCCTGGCAACGTCGCGTTCGATCGCTGCATGCTGTCTGTCTCCTGCATCGGGCCGCTGCCGGCCGATGGCCAGCGCTGCGTTGGCAGGATCGTAGCGGCGGGGGCTCGCTGCGCGGCATGCATTTGCGCGGGGACTTTCCCTAGGCTCATGCGAACGCCCGGCGCATTCCGGCGTTCGGCTGTGCTTTGGGGTGCGGGGCGCCTTCGAACAGGGCGCAGGCCTGGGGGTGCAGCATGGTGTCTCCGGTGGCCGGGCGGTGTTCGCCCGGTCTCCTGTGCACGATGCCTTCGAGCCCCCGGCCCGGCTTGCGAAAACTGGCTGTGCTTGCCTGATTGCTTGTGAGCCGACCGTTCAGGCCTTGCGCGGCTTCACGCGCGATGCGGCTTCCTTCGCGTTGACGCGCGCCGTTTCCACATCGCCTGCATGCGCGAGCGCCACGCCCATGCGGCGCTTGGCAAAGCTCTCGGGTTTGCCGAACAGGCGGATATCGCTGCCGGGCACCTGCAGCGCCTCGGCCACGCCGTCGAACGCAATGCCGGTCGCATCGACACCGCCGTAGATCACCGCGCTCGCGCCCGGGCTCTTGAGCGACGTGTCCACCGGCAGGCCGAGAATTGCGCGCGCATGCAGCTCGAACTCGTTCTGCCATTGGGTGGCCATGGTCACCATGCCGGTGTCGTGCGGACGCGGGCTCACCTCACTGAACCAGACCTCGTCGCCCTTCACGAACAGCTCGACGCCAAAAAGCCCCTGGCCACCCAGGTCGGCTGTAACGGCCTGCGCAATCTGCTGCGCCTTTTGCAGCGCGGCAGGCGCCATGGGGTGCGGCTGCCAGCTCTCCACGTAGTCGCCGCTCACCTGCACATGGCCGATGGGTTCGCAGAATTGCGTCTGCACCGCACCGGCTGCGTCCTTGGCGCGCACCGTCAGGAGCGTGATCTCGTAATCGAAGTCGATGAAGCCTTCGACGATGACGCGTCCGTGGCTCACGCGGCCGCCGGCCATGGCGTAGTCCCAGGCCTTCTGCACGTCGGCCGGGCCGTCGATCTTGCTCTGGCCCTTGCCGGAGCTGCTCATCACGGGCTTGACGATGCAGGGATAGCCAATGCCCGCGTCGATGGCCGCCTGCAGTTCGGCCAGCGAGTCGCAGAACTTGTAGGGGCTGGTGGGCACGCCCAGCGTTTCGGCAGCCAGCCGGCGAATGCCTTCGCGGTCCATCGTGAGGCGGGCGGCACGGGCGGTGGGAATCACGCGGACCACGCCCGCGTCTTCGAGCTGCTGCAGCATCGGCGTGGCAATGGCCTCGATCTCGGGCACCACGAGGGTGGGCTTCTCGGCCTCGATCAGCGCCTTGAGCTGCTCCGGGTCGCTCATGGTGATGGTGCGCGCATGGTGCGCCACCTGCTGGCCGGGCGCGTTCTCGTAGCGGTCGACCGCAATGGTTTCGACGCCGAGGCGCTGCAGCGCAATCAGCACCTCCTTGCCGAGCTCGCCGGAGCCGAGCAGCATCACGCGGGTGGCCGAGGGGGAAAGAGGGGTGCCGAGGGTGGTCATGGTCGGGGTCGAAAAAGAGAAAGGAAAGAGAAGCGATCGCCGCACTGTAAGCCACCCGGTGGCGGCCGTGTCACTCGCGGCAACAGCGGCCTGGCGGGGCTGCTTCACAATCGATCTCCTGCAGCGGTGGCGGCGTCGACCCCACTTGCTTCCTCCCAGTTTTGTTCTTATCCAAGGAGTTCTCTCATGACGATTCAGACCGTCGGCATCATCGGCGCCGGAACGATGGGCAATGGCATTGCGCAGGCCTGCGCGGTGGCCGGCGTCAATGTGGTGATGGTCGACATTGCCCAGGCGGCGGTCGACAAGGGCCTGGCCACCGTCTCGGGCAGCCTCGACCGCCTGATCAAGAAAGAAAAGCTCACGGCCGAGCAGAAAACCGCCGCGCTCGCGCTGATCAAGGGCTCGACCAACTACGACGACCTGAAGAGCGCGCAGCTGGTCATCGAGGCGGCCACCGAGAACCATGCGCTCAAGCTGAAGATCCTGAAGCAGGTCGACGAGCTGCTGGCGCCCGAGGTGATCATTGCGTCGAACACCTCGTCGATCTCCATCACCCAGCTCGCGGCCGCCACTTCGCGCGCCGACCGCTTCATCGGCATGCACTTTTTCAACCCGGTGCCGATGATGGCGCTGGTGGAGCTGATCCGCGGCTATCTCACGAGCGACGCCACGCACGACGCCGTCAAGGCGCTGGCCGAGAAGCTGGGCAAGTCGCCCATCACGGTGAAAAACGCGCCGGGCTTCGTGGTCAACCGCATCCTGGTGCCGATGATCAACGAGGCCTTCTTCGTGCTGTCCGAAGGCATTGCCACCGCCGAAGACATCGACGCCGGCATGAAGCTGGGCTGCAACCAGCCCATCGGCCCGCTGGCGCTGGCCGACATGATCGGCCTGGACGTGTGCCTTGCCGTGATGGAGGTCTACCTCGAGCAATTCGGCGACTCCAAGTACCGCCCCTGCCCGCTGCTGAAAGAAATGGTCGCGGCCGGCCAGCTGGGCCGCAAGACCGGGCGCGGCGTGTACACCTACTGAGCGCCCCGAAAGAACAACAAAGGAGACAAGCCATGACCGCCGCGTCCATCACCGCAACCACCCCACCCGCAGAAGGCTGTATCGACACGCAGGTCATCGGCCATGTGCTGCTGATCGGCATCAACCGTCCCGCCAAGCGCAACGGCTGGACGCCGCCGATGTTCAGGCAGTTGGCGGAGGCCTACACCCGGCTGGACGACGACCCGGAGCTGCGTGTGGGCGTGCTGCATGCGTTCGGCGACCACTTCACGGCGGGCCTGGACCTGCCGGCGGTGACCGAATACATGAAGCGCGGCGAAAAGGCGGTACCGCCGGGGTTGGTGGAGCCGCACGACTTCGGCCTGCCCGGCTACCGCCGCCGCACCAAGCCGATGGTCGTGGCGGTGAAGGGCATCTGCTTTACGGTGGGCATCGAGCTGATGCTGGGCGCCGACATCGTGGTGGCGGCCGACAACTGCCGCTTCTCGCAGATGGAAGTGCAGCGCGGCATCATGGCCACGGGCGGCGCCACGCTGCGCATGGCCGAGCGCGCGGGCGTGGGCAATGCCATGCTGCACCTGCTCACCGCCGACGAGTTCAACAGTGCCGAGGCCTATCGCCTCAACTTCGTGCAGAAAGTGGTTGCCGCCGGGCAGGAACTCGACGCGGCGCTGGCCATTGCAGAGCGCATTGCGGCGCAGGCGCCGCTCGCAGTGGTGGCCACCCGGCTCAACGTGATCAAGGCCGTGGAGCAAGGCCCGTTCGCGGCCGTGTCGGAATTCATCGAAACGCAGAAGCGGCTGTCGAACAGCGAAGACGCGGCTGAAGGCGTGCGCTCGTTCGTCGAGCGCCGGCCGGCGCGCTTCAGCGGCCGATGAAGTGCATGTTGAAGAAGATGAATTCCACCGGAGCCGCGTTGCCCATGTTCTTTTTTTTCCAACGAACGGCGCTCGCCGCCGCCTTAGCACTGCTTGCCGTGAACACCTCATCGAACGCCCAGACACCCGCGCCCGCCGCGCCTCCCGATCCCGCGGCCACGTCGGTGGAGGCAATGGGCTGGATGAAGGGCTTTCCGCCTCCGCCCGACAAGCTGATTACCTTCGACAACCCGGCCGGTGGCGTGTTTCCGCGCACGCGCTGGAGCTTTTCGCATGTGCGCGAAACCGTGCCCACAGCCAACGTGTGGCGCGGCAGCGACGCGCCCAGCCCCTTGCCTGCGGCGCTGCGCAACGACATCGAAGGCGTCACGTTCAAGCCCCTGGGAAGCACGGCCAGCGAAGAGACGATGACCTTCGCGCAGATGATTCCGCGCACTTACACCGACGGCATCCTGGTGATGCACCGCGGCCGCGTGGTCTACGAAAAGTATTTCGGCGCGCTCACGCCCGAACGGCCGCACATTGCGATGTCTGTCACCAAGTCTTTCGTGGGCACGCTGGCGGCCATCCTCGCGGACGAAGGCAAGCTCGACCCGTCGGCGCTCGTCACCCGCTACCTGCCTGAGCTCAAGGACACGGCCTACGGCGATGCGACGGTGCGCCAGGTGATGGACATGACCATCGGCGTGCACTACTCCGAAAACTACGCCGACCCGAAGGCCGAGATCTGGGACTACGCGCGCGCCGGCGGCATGCTGGCGCAGGGGCCGAACTACACGGGCCCGAAGTCGTTCTATGAATTTCTGGCCACGCTCAAGAAGGAAGGCGCGCACGACACCGCCTTTGCCTACAAGACGGTCAACGCCGAAGTGCTCGCCTGGGTCTTGCGCCGCGTGAGCAACCAGCCGCTCGCCGACTTGCTGAGCGAAAAGATCTGGCGCCGCATCGGGGCCGAGCAGGACGCCTACTTCATGGTCGACCGCATCGGTACCGAGTCGGGCGGCGGCGGTCTCAACACCGTGCTGCGCGACCTTGCGCGCTTCGGCGAAACCATGCGCAACGGCGGCCGGGCACCCAATGGGCAGCAAGCCATTCCAAAGGCCGTGGTCGAAGACATCCAGCGCGGCGGCGACACGGCCAAATTCGTGAAGGCAGGCTACACGCTGCTGCCGGGCTGGTCGTACCGCAACATGTGGTGGGTGTCGAACAACCCGCACGGCGCCTACATGGCGCGCGGCATCCACGGGCAAAGCATCTACATCGATCCGAAGGCCGAGATGGTGATCGTGCGCTATGCCGCGCATCCGGTGGCGGCCAGTGCGGGGAACGACCCGCTGACGCTGCCCGCGTTCCACGCGGTGGCCGAAGCGCTCATGCGCCCCTGAGCTTTCCCGCAAAAGCTTTACTCGGCGGCCCGCTCGCGTGCAATCACCAGAAGCCCGTCCATGATCAGGCTTTCGACGAGTTCGAAATCTCCGTTCATGACGGGGGCCATCTTCCACCCTGCGCCGCCCGTCATGTAGCAGGCAGGCTCGGCGCCGCAGTGCGAGCGCACGTGCTGCACCATGCGCTCGACCGCACCGGCAATGGCGTAGGTGCCGCCACTGGTGAGCGCATCGCTGGTGTTGGTGGGAAATTCGCGCACCTCACCCGTGGGCACGTGCAGCCCGGCCGTGCCCGATTCGAGCGCCCGCAGCATGATGCCGTGGCCCGGCAGGATCAGCCCGCCCAGAAATTTGCCGCTGGCGTCGATGGCCTCCACCGTCACGGCCGTGCCGATCATCACGACCACCATGGGCCGTGCGGGGCCTGTGCCGAGCATGCGGTGGCGCGCACCGATCATTGCCACCCAGCGATCGGCGCCCAGCCGCGTCGGATGGTCGTAGCCGTTGACGATGCCGGCCTCGGCCGCGCTTGCCACCACCCATCGCGGCGCGCATTCGAAGCGCTCCTCGATCTGTTCCTCGGCGCGGCGGCGTACCGCATCGCCGGCCACCACGCAGCCCAGCATGGCACCCGGCGCGGGCAGGTCGGCCCAAGGGCCTTCTGCAAGGCGCTCGATGTGGTCGAGAAACTCGGCACCATGCGCCTGCAGCGTGGCCCCCGGATGCGCCCCATCGTAGAGAGCCCATTTGAGGCGGGTGTTGCCGATGTCGATCGCAAGAAAGGGGGAGGCCATGGACGGATTATTGCGACTTTATGTCGCTTACCGCCGCTTGCACTTGCGGCAAGGGACTACGCGCCAGGGTCACCAGCCGCCGTTACAGTCGCGATTCCCACCACCACCACGGCAAAAGGAGTACCCCATGGGTTTGCTGAGTTTCATCAAGGAAGCAGGAGAAAAGCTGTTCGGCGGCTCGTCGGCACACGCTGCCGAACCGGACGCGAACACCAAGGCCGCGGCTGCCATCAAGACCTACATCGAGACGCAGAATCTCGGGCTCACGGGCCTGGAGGTGACCTACACCGCCGCGACGGGGGTCGTTACGCTGGCGGGCCAGGCACCATCGCAGGAAGCAAGCGAAAAGGCCGGGCTTGCCGCCGGCAACGTCGCCAATGTGACGAGTGTCGACAACAATCTGGTCGCACCAGCCGCCCCGCCGGCGCAGTACCACGACGTGGTGAAGGGCGACACGCTCTCGGCTATTTCCAAAAAGTACTACGGCGACGCGAACAAGTACAACGCGATCTTCGAGGCGAACAAGCCGATGCTGAGCCATCCGGACAAGATCTATCCGGGTCAGAAGCTGCGCATTCCGGCGCTTTGAACTGATTCAGCTCGCCATGAAAGGGCCCACTGGAGACAGTGGGCCCTTTGTTTTTTGGCGCTGTTGTTCAGGGCGTGTGCACAGGGCACGCTTTATGGTGAACCCTAGTTCTGCTTCCAGGGCAGCCCGCGCTTGCGCCAGCCCCCAAGCACGCCGCGGTGCCCGTTGTCGTCCGGATTGCCTTCGAAGCCCTCCAGGATGTTGTATGCCTCCAGGCCCAGTTCTGTCGCACGCCTGGCGGCAGCGATGGAGCGCACGCCGCTGCGGCACAGCAGCACCAGCTTCTTCTTGCCGTTTTCGCCTGCGGCCCGGATGCCGCCGTCGAACGCCGGGTTGAGCACCATGCCCGGCCACTGCTTCCAGGCCAGGGGCACCGCGCCCGGTACGTAGCCGACCCATTCGCGCTCGGCGTCGCTGCGCACGTCTACCAATACGGCCTCGCCGCTTGCCATCCACTGTGCGGCCTGCTCTGGCGTCACGTCGCCGGCATAGCCCTTTTCCCCAACGGGTTCAGTCATGTCCTTGAGTCCTCTTGATGGGTGGGGCCGCTTTCACTGGCAAACCGTGCTCTCGCGCTGTTTGCAAGCCCCGCCGGATGATGGAATTTTTCACCAGTTCGTGAAAACCCTGTTTGTCGCATATTCCAGCGCGCCAAAGATGCGCATGGGCCTGCCGAACATAGCGCCAAGAAGGCGGGCAGGGTTTCTTCAGTCAGAACTTGTATGGAGCGAGACAACATGACAGAGAGCAAATCACCCCGCCGCCGCAATCTTCTCAAAGGTGCAGCGGTGGCCGCAGGTGCCATGTCGGCACCCATGGTCAGCATGGCCCAGACCACTTCGCTGCGCTTCCAGAGTACCTGGCCGGCCAAGGACATCTTCCATGAATACGCGCAAGACTTCGCAAAGAAGGTCAATGACATGGCGGGTAGCCGCCTGAAGATCGAAGTGCTGCCGGCGGGCTCCGTGGTGCCCGCCTTTCAGCTGCTCGATGCGGTCGCCAAGGGCACGCTCGACGGCGGTCACGGCGTGGTGGCCTATTGGTACGGCAAGAACTCGGCGCTTGCGCTCTGGGGGTCGGGCCCCGGCTACGGCATGGACGCAAACATGGTGCTGGCCTGGCACAACTACGGCGGCGGCAAGGCGCTGATCGAGGAAATCTACAAGAGCCTGAACCTGGACGTGGTCTCGTACCTGTACGGCCCCATGCCCACGCAGCCGCTGGGCTGGTTCAAGAAGCCGGTGGCCCGCGTGGAAGACATGAAGGGCCTGAAGTTCCGCACCGTGGGCCTGGCCGTCGACGTGTTCACCGACATGGGCACGGCCGTGAACCCGCTGCCGGGCGGCGAGATCGTGCCGGCACTGGACCGCGGCCTCATCGATGCGGCCGAGTTCAACAATGCGTCGAGCGATCGCGTGCTGGGCTTTCCCGACGTGGCGAAGAACTGCATGCTGCAAAGCTTCCACCAGTCGGGCGAGCAGTTCGAGATCCTGTTCAACAAGGGCAAGCTCGCGGCATTGCCGGCCGAACTGAAATCGATCATCGACTATGCGGTGCAGGCGTCCAGCGCGGACATGAGCTGGAAGGCGATCCAGCGCAACTCGCAAGACTACATCGAGCTGAAAAAAGCCGGCATCAAGTTCTACAAGACGCCCGACGCCATCTTGCGCGCGCAGCTTGCGTCGTGGGACAAGACCATTGCCAAGAAGGCTGCCGAGAACCCGATGTTCAAGAAGGTGCTCGATTCGCAAAAGGCTTTTGCCGAGCGTGCCGGCCAGTGGCACAACGACTACACGGTCGATTTCAAGATGGCCTACAACCACTACTTCGGCTCGCAAGCCAAGAAGTCCTGATGCCGATCCGTTGATGCGAGGGCACCCGGCGCGGTGCCCTCTTTTCATGCCTGTGCGTCCGTGCTGCGCCGCGCGCAGCGAGGAGTTCATTTCGATGCAATCTTTCCTGTTGGCCGTCGATCGTTTCTCGACGTGGATCGGCAAGACCTTCGCATGGTGCGCGCTGCTGCTCACGCTGCTCATCAGCTGGGAGGTGTTTTCGCGCTATGCGCTCAATCGCCCGCACGCCTGGGTGCTCGACGCGCAGATCATGCTGTACGGCGCCATGTTCATGACGGCCGGGGCGTACACGCTCTCCAAGAACGGCCACGTGCGCGGCGACGTGCTCTACGGCTTCTTCCGTCCCCGCACGCAGGCGCTGGTCGACCTGGTGTTGTACATCGTCTTCTTCCTGCCCGGCATCGTGGCGCTGACCTGGGCCGGATGGATCTATGCGGGCGAATCGCTCGCCATCCGCGAGCAGACCTTCTCGGCCGAGCCGCTGCCGCTCTATCCGTTCAAGTACATCATTCCGCTCGCCGGTTTCACGCTGCTGTTGCAGGGGCTGGTCGAGATCATCCGCTGCGTACAGTGCATCCAGAGCGGCGCGTGGCCTTCGCGCGAGCAGGACGTGGAAGAAGTCGACGTCGAGAAGCTCAAGGAAATGGTCAACGTCAAGGACGAAGACATTGCCGCGCTCGACCGCGTGGTGGTTTCCAAGGAGGCCGCACGATGATCCGCCGCGAACTCTGGTTCGGCCTGTCGTTCATGGCGCTGATCGTGATCGGCGCGGCCTCGGTGCTCGTGAGCGCCGACACCATCACCAACGGCCACCTGGGCCTGCTCATGCTCTCGCTCGTGGTGGTGGCCATCATGCTGGGCTTTCCAACGGCGTTCACGCTGATGGGCATGGGCATGCTCTTCACCTGGCTGGCCTACGACCGCGACTGGCACCGCACGCTCGACCTGATGGTGCAGGCTGCCTACAAGACCATGGCCAACGACGTGCTCATTGCGGTGCCGCTGTTCGTCTTCATGGGCTACCTGGTGGAACGCGCCAACCTCATCGAGTCGCTGTTCAAGAGCCTGCACCTGGCGCTTGCACGGCTGCCGGGTGCACTGGCCGTTGCCACGCTGGTTACCTGCACCATCTTTGCCACCGCAACCGGCATCGTCGGCGCGGTGGTCACGCTGATGGGCCTGCTGGCCCTGCCCGCCATGCTGCGCGCGGGCTACAGCGTGCCGCTGGCCGCGGGCGCCATCACGGCAGGCGGGTGCCTGGGCATTCTGATTCCGCCCTCGGTGCTGCTGATCGTCTACGGCGCGACCGCGGGTGTCTCCGTGGTGCAGCTGTATGCGGGCGCATTCTTTCCGGGGCTCATGCTCGCCTCGCTGTACGTGGTGTACGTGATCGTCATCGCGCGGCTCAAGCCCCAGTGGGCGCCGCCGCTTTCGCGGGCGGAACGCGAGGTGCCGCTGCCCCCGCTGTCGCAGCGGCTGGCCGACAGCCCCGCTGCGCACGCGGTGGTGGGGCTGCTGAAAGGCCGGCGCAATGCGGACGTGCCGTTTTCGCATGTGCTGCGGCAGCTTGGCATCGTCGCAATGCCCGGCCTGATCTTTCTGCTTTTTGCCGGCTTCGGCTACAAGGCCGTAACTACCGTAGAGGCGCAGGCGCGCTACGAGATCGAGGAGATCGGCGCCACGCGCAGCGGCACCGCCGAAAGCGCAGGCGGCGGCGGATTGCAGGAACCGCCTTCCACCGGAGGCCTGCAGGAGCCGCCGGCCGAGGGCGGACTGCAGGAGCCCCCTTCCGGCGACACGCCTTCTTCGCCTGCAGCTCCTTCCTCTTCAGGCCCGCTGGCCGAACCACCCGGCGCAGCCACCGCACCAGCCGAAGCAGCGGCGGCGCAACCGCCCACCGCAAGCATGGCCGCCGACGCACCAGCGACAGAAGGCGCTTCGGTGCGCGCCGCACCCACCTGGTGGTGGGTCACCTTCGCCATCTTCGGTGCGATGGTCACGCTGTTCTACCTGTTCCTGAGCTTCGCGCGGCTGGAGATCTTCAAGATGCTGCTGGCCTCGTTCTTTCCGCTAGTGCTGCTGATCCTTTCGGTGCTCGGCTCGATCGTGCTGGGCCTGGCAACGCCCACCGAGGCGGCGGCCATGGGCGCGCTTGGCGGCATGCTGCTGGCGGCGGCCTACCGGCGGCTCAACCTGTCGGTGCTGAAGGAATCGGTGTTTCTCACGGCCAAGACCTCGGCCATGGTGTGCTGGCTTTTCGTGGGCTCGGCCATCTTCTCGGCGGCGTTCGCGCTGCTTGGCGGGCAGGCGCTGGTGGAAGAGTGGGTGCTTGGCATGAACCTCACGAAGGTGCAGTTCCTGGTGCTGAGCCAGGTGATCATCTTCCTGTTGGGCTGGCCGCTGGAGTGGACGGAAATCATCGTGATCTTCATGCCCATCTTCATTCCGCTGCTCGACAACTTCGGCGTCGATCCGCTGTTCTTCGGCTTGCTGGTGGCGCTGAACCTGCAAACCGCGTTCTTGAGCCCGCCGGTGGCAATGGCGGCGTTCTACCTGAAGGGCGTGAGCCCGCCGCACGTCACGCTGAACCAGATTTTCCTGGGCATGCTGCCATTCATGGGCATCCAGGTGCTGGCCATCGTGCTGCTGTACATCTGGCCGCAGATCGGGCTCTGGCTGCCGCAGCTGCTCTACAAATAAGCGGCAGGGCGGCGCGCAAACTTCAGCGCCGCCGCTCCACGTAGGGCCGCGCCTGCAGCAGCACGACGCGGTCACCCACGGTGGCCCATTCGATGTCCTGGTCGACGCCGCCGAACGCGCGCTTCACGGCCGCGCCCACGTTGGCCAGCCGCACCACCAGTTCATCGGTGAGCACGTTGCGGCCGGCCTCCACGGGCACTTCCTTCACCCCGCCCTCCTTGTCCAACTGCAAGGATGTTTCTTCGGCTGAGCGGCTCAGCACCTGAATGGCCTTGGACCAGCTCGAATACATGACCTGCTCCGCCACGCGCTTGCCTTCGACCACGCGAATGCCGATGCCACGCTTGGCCGAGATGTAGGTGACATGCGGATGCCCGGCGTCGAACGGGTCGCGCGTGATCATCACGCCGGCATTGGCCGAATCGATGGCGGTCTGCACGAACACGCCCATCAGCACCGACTCCGCGCCGAAGCCGGCGGCGCTGCGCGCCTCCCATGCTTCGGGGTTGAAGACCGATGCCCACACCTTCTTTACCGCCAGTTCGAGTGCATCGCCCGTCTTGACGTTGGGCACCGTGGTGTAGAGCCCCGCGCCGCTGAAGCCGGGCAGGTCTTCCGAGTTGGACGAGCTGCGCACGAACACGCCGCCGCCGCCCAGCTGCGATTGCCATGCGGCGCGCCACGCCGCAGCAGTGGCCGCATCGACAGGCCACTGCACGATTTCTTCGCGCAATTGCGCGAGCGCCTTCTGCCTGACTTGCGGATCGCTTGCAAAACCAGGCTGCTGCTGCATGCGAGCGATACGGTCCGCAAGACCGTTCGTGCGCATGAAGCGGTCGTAGTGAGCAAACGGAATGCAGAAGCCGTCCGGCACCGTGGTCTGCGGGATGCGCGCGGCCAGCACGGCGCCGAGGTTGGCGGCCTTGGAGCCGCACTGCATGCTGTTGCGTGCGCGCAGTGATGCGAGCGGCAGCAGGCGGGTTTCCCGCAGATCGGGCTTCGCGGCTTTCGCGCCGCCGGGCACGGCACCTATGGCGGCGGCGCGCACATTGCGCGGCGGCAGCGCCGCGATCTCGTCGGGCGCAAGGCGGCGCAACTGGTAGCCAGAAGCCGCGACCTTCAGCGCCACCCACTGGCCTTCATGCTCGCGCAGCACGGCCGCGGCATCGCGCACATAGGCGTTGGGAATGCCCCAACCCTTGGCCAGCAGGTTGACGTGCGAAAGCGCCGTCGAAGGGCGCTCGGTCAGCACGCCGGCCACGGGCGGCAGATTGATCGGCACCTGGCGCAGCACCGCAATGTCGTCGGGCAGCAGCGCGTTCAACACGTTCGCACCCGAGGCCTCGTCGACGATGCGCACCCGGCCCGTTGCCGTGCCGAGGTTCATGGGCATGTAGGGCTGTTCGCGGATCAGCGCTTCCTGGCTGACAAAGTCGATGCCGGTTTCTTTTGCAACACGCTCGTGCAACGTCGAATTGGTCTTGAACTTGACCGGCGCAAAGAAGCTGGCTTTCACCTGCGCATCGGCCTGCCGCAGCAGCGCGGGGGTGAGCTGGTCGCCCTCCCAGTACTCGTAGGTGAAGGCGCCGATGTTTTGTTGCCAGCTGAGCGTGCCGAACAGGAAGCGGCGATCCGGCACAAGATAGTTGCGGTCGATCTCGCGCTTGCCCGCGCCTGGTGCAAGGCCGGTGTCGCGCACGAAGCGCACATGGAGCTGGAAGCGTGGGGTGTCGATGTAGTAGGTGCGCACGGGCTTGGCGCGGCGGTCGACGGCGAAGAGCACGTGCGCCAGCTGCATCGGCGTGCCGGCGTCGTAGACACGCGCAAGGGCGTCGAAGTCGCCCCGGCTGCGAAGCGCGGCCAGTGATGCGGGCGCCGCCGGTCGCGCGGGGGTGGCTTCGGGCGCGGCATTGGTGTTGTTCTGCTGCTGGTAGTAAGAGGGCTTGCGCGCCAGCTGGGCCTCGGCAGTCGGCGCCGCAGCCCAGGCCATCGCGCCAAAAGCGAACGGGAGCGCGAGTTCGAGTGCGGTTGCGAGCGTTGCCGCACTCCATGATTTGCTATGGTTCCGGTAGCGCACTTTGCCCGATGCACCTGGGTTGTTATGGTTTTTCATGCAGAGTCCCTCATTACAAGCGGTTGCCGAATGTGCGTGCGCTTCACCAAGCAGTGGGCATGCGCTGACAGCGGCAGCGGATTCTCGCGCGTTACATGTGCATCGCTTCAACCCGGTCCCGCGAACCAGAGACAAACCCATGACCCGCCCCGCCTTTTCCCTTCTCAACCGGCCGCTGCACCGGTGGCTTCTCGGCCTGGTACTGCTTTGCCTTGGCGCCGCCGCCAGCGCACAGCAAGACCCGCCTGGCCGCGTAGCGCGCCTGAATCTTCAGCAAGGCACGGTGAGTTTTGCGCCGGCCGGCGAAGACAGCTGGTACGACGCGCAGCCCAACCGCCCCATCACCACCGGAGACCGCCTCTGGACCGACCGCAACGCACGCGCCGAAATCCACGTTGGTTCAGCGGCGTTGCGGATGGACGGGCAAACGCACGTCGAATTCTCTGAACTCGACGACGACACCGTGCGCATCACTGCGAACCAGGGCAACTTGCAATTGCGCGTGCGCGACGATCTTTCGGGCCAGCGCGTCGAGGTCGATACCGGCAACCTCGCCGTGGTGATCGACGCCCCCGGCGAATACCGCATTGCGGCCGATCCGTCCGCCGGCACCACGTGGGTTGCGGTGGCCTCGGGCCGCGTCACGCTCCATGGCGAAAACGGCCAGTCGCAAACACTGGGTGCGCGGCAGCAACTCACTGCGTCCGGCCGCGACCTTGCCGCGGTGAACAGCTTCCCGCCGCAGAACGGCGGCTTCGACGCCTGGGTGGCCGAGCGCAACCGCATCGAAGACCAGTCGGTTTCGGCGCGCTACGTGTCGCGCGAGGTGGTCGGCTACCAGCAGCTCGACAACTACGGTGACTGGCAGAACGACCCCTCCTACGGCGCCGTCTGGTTCCCGCGCAACGTGGACGCCGACTGGGCGCCCTACCGCGACGGCCAGTGGGTCAACGTCGCGCCCTGGGGCCTGACCTGGGTCGACGCCGCACCGTGGGGCTTTGCGCCCTTCCACTACGGCCGCTGGGCCCGCGTGGGCCCGCGCTGGGCCTGGGTGCCGGGGCAGGCTACCGCACGGCCCGTCTATTCGCCCGCGCTGGTCGGCTTTGTGGGCGGCGGCGGTGGCGGCGCGAACGCCACCTTGCAGATCGGCGACGGCCGCAGCGGCGTAGGCTGGTTTCCGCTCGCGCCCGGCGAGCAATGGCGCCCCGCCTACAGCGCGAGCCCTCGCTATATCGATCGGGTGAATCGCATGGCCATCTACCGGAACCGCCAGGCCGAGATGCGAAACGACTTCTATGCCAACCAGCGGATGCCGGGCGCGGTGACCGTGGTGCCGGCCGACCGTTTCGGCCGCGGCCCCTTCGGCCGGCGCGACCTGGTGCGTTTGCCCGACGACCGCTTTGCGCGCGTGCCGGTGGCGCCGGCACCGGGCATTCCGATGCATGGCTTTGGCGGCGGCTTCGGCCGGCCTGCCGCCATGCAGCCGCCGCCGCAACTTCGGGCACGCCAGCAGCAGGAGTTTCAATACGAGCAGGCGCGGCAGGTGCAGCAGATGCAGCAGGCCCAGAACATCCAGGCCATGCAGCAACGCGCAGCGCAGCAGCAGGCCGCACAGCAACAACAGCAGCAGCAAATGGAATGGCAGCGACAGCAAGGCCAGCGCCAGCAGCAGGACTGGCAGCAACGCGGCCACCAGAACCAGAACCAGAACCAGAACCAGAACCAGTGGCAACAGCAACAGCAGCAGCAACAACAGCAGGCGGTCCGGCAGCAGCAGGAGTTGCAGCAGCGTGCCGCCCAGGCGCAGGCGCAGCAGCAACAGGTGCAGCAGCAGCAGCAACGCGCTGCGCAGCAGGCGCTCGCCCAGCAGCAGATGATTCGCCAGCAGCAAGAGATGCAACAGCGCGCCGCGCAAATGCAGCAGCAGGCCCTGGCCCAGCAACAGGCCCAGCAGAACGCCATGCGCCAGGCCCAGGAAGCGCAGGTGCGCGCGATGCAGCAGCAACGCGGCATCGCTCCGCCGCCCCAGCCTCAGCAGGCCCAGCCCCAACCGGCACCCGGCCAGCGTGGCGGCGACGAACGGCGCCGGATGATGACGTCACCTGATTCGCAACGCTAAACGTGCGGGGGCGCGTTGCCGCGCGCAAGACCCGCAGAACCCGGTGCTCCCCGCTGGCGGCTAAAGTCGCCGGCAAGGAGCACCGTTCACATGCGCACATTCGACTTCGACCTTTTCGTCATCGGCGGCGGCAGCGGCGGGGTGCGGGCAGCGCGCATGGCGGCGCAGCACGGCGCGCGCGTGGGCCTGGCCGAAGCGGCGGACCTTGGCGGCACCTGCGTCAATGTGGGCTGCATTCCAAAAAAGCTCTACAGCTACGCAGCCGGCTATGCCGAAGCCTTCGAGGAGGCGGAGGGCTACGGCTGGAACCTGCCGAAGGCGCCGAAATTCGACTGGGCCCACCTCAAGGCCCAGCGCGCAAAAGAAATTGCGCGGCTCAATGGCGTGTACGCCTCGCTGCTTAAAAATTCGGGCGTCAAGCTGGTCACGGGTTGGGCGCAGCTGGTCGACGCCCACACGGTGCAGGTCGACGGCAAGCGCCACACCGCGCGCCACCTGCTCGTTGCCACCGGCGGCACGCCTTTCGTGCCCGACATTCCGGGTCGCGAACACATCGCCACCTCGGATGCGATGTTCGACCTCGACCCCTTTCCCAAGCGCCTGCTGGTGGTGGGCGGCGGCTACATTGCATGCGAATTCGCGTCGATCTTCAACGGCCTCGGCTCCAAGGTAACGCAGCTGCATCGCCGCGCGCACCTGCTCACCGGTTTCGACGACGACGTGCGGCAGTTCGTCGCCAACGAAATGGGCAAGGCAGGCGTCGAAGTGCGGCTCAACGTCGAGGCCGCCTCGGTCGCGCGTGGTCCGCACGGCCTCGTGGTAACGCTTGCGCGCGGCCAGCAGATAGAGGCCGACACGGTGCTCTTTGCCACCGGCCGGGTACCCAACACGCAGGGGCTGGGCCTGGAGGCCGCAGGCGTTGCGCTCGACGATCGCGGCGCGATTGCGGTCGATGCGCACTACCGCAGTTCGGTGCCCTCGATCTACGCGGTGGGCGACGTCTCCACCCGCGTGCAGCTCACGCCGGTGGCGCTTGCCGAGGCCATGGCCGTGGTCGATGCATTGTTCGGCCAGGGCAAGCGCAAGCTCGACTACGAGTTCATTCCAACCGCAGTGTTCACGCACCCGAACATCGGCACCTGCGGCTACACCGAGATCGATGCGCGCGCCAGGTTCGGAGAGGTGACGGTGTTCTCGAGCGAGTTCAAGTCGCTGCGCCACACGCTCTCCGGCCGCAGCGAGCGCACCTTCATGAAGCTGGTGGTGCAAAAGTCGACCGACCGCGTGGTGGGCCTGCACATGGTGGGTCCCGATGCGGGCGAGGTCGTTCAGGGCTTTGCGGTGGCCATGCGCGCGGGCGCGACCAAGGCGCTGTTCGACAGCACCGTAGGCATCCATCCCACGGCGGCCGAAGAGTTCGTGACCATGCGCGAACCGATGCCCGGCTAGACCCCTGGCTTCAGCCGCTGCTTGCCTTCGAGCAGCTTCACCAGCACCAGCAGCACGCGGTTGGCCGGCGTGGGCACGCCGAGCGCTTCGCCGCGCCGCACGACAAAGCCGTTGAGGTGATCGATTTCGCTCGGCTTGCCGCGCGCAAGGTCCTGGGCGGTCGACGAGTATTGCGAGGGCATCGTCTGCACGATGGCGCGCACGGCCGCACCGGTGTCTCCGGGAATGACGATGCCCCCCGCCTTGGCAACGGCAAGGCATTCGTCGACCACGCCGCGAATCACGTCGTCCACACCCTGGCCTTTTGCCAGCTCGCCGTACGGCAGCTGGGTAATGGCGGACAGCGCGTTGTAGGCGCAGTTCAGCACCAGCTTGGCCCAGAGCGAGCCGCGCACGTTATCTGAAATTTGCGTTGGCACGCCCGCGGCTGCGAAGTGCTGCGCCACCTGCCCGCTGGTGCGCGAAGGCGCAATCACCAGTTCGCCCCGGCCATGGTGCTTCACGTGGCCCGGCCCGGCCATCTCGGTGGCCACGTAGACGACGGCTGCGGCCACCTCGTGGCGGGGCAGCACCGCGCGCACACGCTCGTCGTTGTCAACGCCGTTTTGGAGCGTGAGCACCAGCGCATCGGCCGAAAGGTGCGGTTCGATCTGCGCTGCGGCCAGCTCGGTGTCGGTGGACTTCACGCAGAACAGCACGAGGCCGGCGCCCTGCACTGCGCTGGCTTCGGTGCTCGCATCGAGTCGCACGTGGTCGTCGAACGCCTTGGTCTCCAGCCGCAGCCCCTTTGCGCGAACGGCTTCCACGTGCGAGGGCCGGCCGATCAGCGCCACCTCGTGGCCTGCGCGCGCCAGCATGGCACCGTAGTAGCAGCCGACTGCACCGGCGCCCATCACTGCGACCTTCATTGCTTCACCTTTCGGGATGTTCGGGGAGATTGCTCGAGGTTAATCGGTTCACCCGCACCTTTCTGGGCGGCGCTCTGCCGGCACGGGCATTGCACAATGCCGTCATGCCTCACATGCCCACTTTCGTTGCTCCCGCCCGCTTCAACGACGCCAACGCGGCGCTGGACCAGGTCAAGTCCATCTACCAGGGCGGCCTCGCGCACCTGAGGGAATCGATGCTGCGCTTTGTCGCCGGCGAAGCGCTGCCCGGCCGGGTGCGCGCCTGCTACCCCTTTGTGCGGGTGCACACGCACACGGTGTCGCGCCACACGCCGCCGGCCAACGCCGGCTTGAGCTACGGCTTTGTCGCAGGGCCGGGCCGCTACGAGACCACGCTGACGCGGCCCGATCTTTTTTCGCGCTACTACCTGGACCAGTTCCGGCTGCTGCTCGAAAACCACCAGGTCGAGATCGAGGTGGGCACCAGCACGCAGCCGATCCCGATCCATTTCTCGTTCGCCGAAAACGACCACATCGAAGGCACCATGAGCGACGAGCGGCGCGCGCTGATGCGCGACGTGTTCGACCTGCCCGACCTGGGCGTGATGGACGACGGCATTGCCAACGGCACCTACGAAGCGCAGGCCGGCGAGGCGCAGCCGCTGTCGCTCTTTACGGCGGCGCGGGTCGACTATTCGCTGCACCGCCTGCGGCACTACACCGGCACTGCGCCCGAGTGGTTCCAGAACTTCGTGCTGTTTACCAACTACCAGTTCTACATCGACGAGTTTGTGCGCCTCGGCCACGAGGCCATGGCCGACGAGAAGAGCGAATACATCGCCTTCATCGAGCCCGGCAACGTGATCACGCGCCGCCGCGGCCTGCCCGCCGGCGCGAGCACCAACTTTGGCGCCTTGCTCGACGGCAGCCAGGGCACCGCGCCCCCGCGCCTGCCGCAGATGCCGGCCTACCACCTGGTGCGCGAAGACTGCAGCGGCATCAGCATGGTGAACATCGGCGTGGGGCCCGCCAACGCCAAGACCATTACCGACCACATTGCCGTGCTGCGCCCCCACGCCTGGATGATGCTGGGCCACTGTGCGGGCCTGCGCAACGCGCAGCAGCTTGGCGACTACGTGCTTGCTCACGCCTACGTGCGCGAGGACCACGTGCTCGACGAAGAACTGCCGCTGTGGGTGCCGATTCCGGCGCTGTCCGAGATCCAGCTCGCGCTGGAAAAAGCGGTGGCCGACGTTACGCGCTACACCGGCCCCGACCTGAAGAAGATCATGCGCACCGGCACCGTTGCGAGCACCGACAACCGCAACTGGGAGCTGCTGCCCGGCAACCAGCCGCAGCGCCGCTTCAGCCAGAGCCGGGCGGTGGCGCTGGACATGGAAAGCGCCACCATTGCCGCCAACGGCTTCCGGTTCCGGGTGCCGTACGGCACTTTGTTGTGCGTGAGCGACAAACCGCTGCATGGCGAAATCAAGCTGCCGGGCATGGCGAACCACTTCTATCGCGAGCGGGTGGAGCAGCACCTTCGCATCGGTATGCGGGCCATCGACATCCTTCGCGAGCAGGGTTCTACACGGCTGCACAGCCGCAAGCTCCGGAGCTTCGCGGAGGTCGCTTTTCAGTAATATTTAACACTTATTAGGGTTTACACCTAGACTGACAGGTAGGTGACAGACTCATTTCGCGGACATCATTGGTTACTTCTGCCAACAACTGGAAACGAAATGCCTAGTTCGTCGCCTGCGAGCCTTTCTCGCCGCAACTTCAATGCATGGATGGCGAGCGCAGCCGCGGTCGCGGGCGCCGGCCAAGCCGCGCTCTGGTCCCGCCCCGCGGGCGCCGCCGAACCGCAGCTCATTTCCAAGCTGCGCATCGTCATTCCGGCCAACGAAGGCGGCGGCTGGGACCAGACCGGCCGCGCGCTCGGCGCTGCGCTGGTCGCCTCGGGCGCTGCGGGCGAAGTGGTCTACGAAAACATCGGCGGCAAAGGCGGCACGATCGGCCTGGCCAAGTACGTCGAAAAGTACGACGCCGATGCCGACACCCTGCTGATGAGCGGCATGGTCATGGTCGGTGCGGTGGCGCTGCAGAAGCCGCCCGTCACCATGGCACAAGTGGCGCCCGTGGCGCGCCTCACCAGCGACTACGAAGTGGTGGCGGTCAAGGCCGATTCACCCATCAAGACGCCCAAGGACCTGATCGCCCAGCTGCGCGCCGACGCGGCCAAGACCATCATCGCCGGCGGCTCCGCAGGCGGCGTGGACCACATGTACGCCGGCATGCTGGCACGCGTGGCCGGCAATACCGCAGGCCTGGTCTACCAGCCGTATCCGGGCGGCGCGCAGGTCGTCGAGGCGCTGGTCACGGGCAAGGCGGTGGCGGGCATCTCGGGCTTCAGCGAATTCAGCGAAAGCCTCGCAAGCGGCAAGCTGCGCGCCATCGGCGTGTCGTCGAAGCGTCCGTTCCTCGGCATTCCGTCGGTGCGCGAACAGGGTGTGGACGCCGACCTGGCCAACTGGCGCGGCGTGCTCACCGGCAAGAAAGTGCCCGCCGACCGCAAGGCCGTGCTGCTCGAAGCCGTGCACCGCGCCACCACCGCCGACGTGTGGAACAAGACCATCAAGCGCAACAACTGGGATTCGTACTGGATGGCCGGCAAGGACTTCGAGAGCTTCCTCGAGCTGGACCTGGCCATGGCCGGCCCGATGATCTATTTGCTCAAGCTGAAGGCCTGACGCGGCGCTTCGGGCAAAGAGTTCACGCAAAGAGCTCCGGCAGTTCGCGCAGCGCCTTGGGCGTGAGCGACAGTTCGCGGCTGTCGAGCGCCTGGCGCACCCAGCCGCGGCGCAGCGACAACTGGAGCCACGCCGCGCCGAGCGCACCGCCCAGATGCGGGCGACGCTCGCTCCAGTCCAGGCAAGGGCAGGCAAAGCGCCGACGCGAGCGGCGCACCGCATCGACCTCTACGCCCAAGCTCTCCAGCGCCACCGCACCTTGCGACGTGAGTTCGTAAGAACCGCTCTGCAGCCCGCTCAGCCAGCCTTGCGCATGCAAGCGGTCGTGCAACGCCACGCCGGCCGTGCCGGCCATGTGGTCGTAGCAGGTGCGCGCCGTGCGCAGCCGGCTTGGCGTGCTCGGCTCGAAAGCCGCGGGCCGCGGCGTGCCCGCCACGACCATGAGGCTTTCGAGTGCGGCGGCCACGTTGTCGTCGGCCAGGCGAAAGTAGCGGTGCTTGCCCTGCACCAGCAGTTCGACCAGCCGCTCGTCCTTCAGCCGCGCCAGGTGCGCACTGGCGGTGGATGCGGCCACCTCGGCCACTGCCGCGAGCTCGGTCGCGGTGCGCGCGTGGCCGTCCATCAGGCAGCTCAGCATGCGTGCGCGAGCAGGTTCGGCAATGGCGCCGGCCAGGCGTGCCAGCTGGACGTCCGCATTTGCAGACACGGCCATGGTTCCGCGAGGCGATGAAGTAGTGCTCATCCCGCCATCGTAAAGCGCCGCTGCATCCGACACTTCGTTCATGGCCGAAGTGTGCCGGCGGCTTCGGCCGCACACTGCGCGGCATGAATCCAAGCCCCTTTTCTTCTTTAGGCATGCCCGCCGATGCGGTCGCGGCCGTCACGCACGCCGATCCCTATCCCTTCTACGAAACCCTGCGCGCCGGGCCGCCGCTCGCGTGGAACGAAAGCCTCCGCCTCTGGGTTGCGAGCCGCGCCGACGTCATCGAAGCACTGCTGCTTTCACCAGGCGCCCTGCGGGTCCGGCCGGTTTCAGAACCGGTGCCGCGCGCAATTGCCGGCAGCCCTGCGGGCGAGGTGTTCGGCCATCTGGTGCGAATGAACGACGGGCCGGCGCACACGGCGCACAAGCCGGCACTGCAGCGCGCACTTGCCGGGATGGATCTGAACGCCGCGCATGCCGATGCGCTGCAGGTTGCGCGACTCGTGCCCGAGGCGCCACTGTCGGATACCTTGTTTGCCATGCCCATCCAGGCAGTGGCCCACCTGCTGGGCTTTGCGCCCGAGACGCTGCCGCAAGTCACCGCGTGGATGCGCGACTTTGTCGCGTGCCTGTCGCCGCTTTCGACCGAGGCGCAATTGCAGCGTGCAAGCATCGCAGCCGATGCATTGATGACGCGATTCGAAGCCCTGGCTGCAATCGCGCCACCGCGGCACGGCACGCTGCTGGCGGCTGTGCTTTCTGACGGCGAAGCGGGCTCGCCGCCTTCGCGAGCGTTGCTTGCCAACCTGGTGGGGCTGCTCTCGCAAACCTGCGATGCAACGGCCGGGCTGCTGGGCAACAGCCTTGTCGCGCTGATGCGCGAACCCGATCTGCGCGCTGCCGCACGCGCGCAGGGCGGCTTGCATGCCATCGTGGAGGAAACGGCGCGACACGACCCCTCGGTGCAGAACACGCGGCGCTTCGTGGCGGAGCCCGTCACCACGGCGGGCGTGCAGTTGGCTGCAGGCGATGCGGTGCTGCTGGTTCTGGCTTCGGCCAACAGGGACCCTGAGTTCAACGCCGAGCCCGACCGCTTCATGCCCATTCGCACGCAGCGGCGCATGCTGGGCTTCGGACACGGGGTGCACGCCTGCCCCGGCCAGGCGCTGGCCTGCACACTCGCGGCCGCCGGGCTCCAAGCGATGCTTGCGCGGGGCATCGACCTGGACGCCCTGCGCGAGCGCGGCTGGCACTACAGGCCCTCGGCCAACGCGCGCATTCCGGTGTTCGACTGAAGCGCAGGGGGCCGCCAAGCCATTATTGCGGCGTACGGCCCTCAGCCCACCCAGTGGCCCATGCGGGCCAGGTGCGGCGACAGTTCGGCACCGCCCCAACGCAGCGGCAAGGCACCCGGACGCCGCAGCACCTGCTCGAGCCGCAGGCGCAGCAGCCGCTCGGCACCTTCGAACGCATCTACCTCTGGGCCATTCCATACGATCTCTGCGGTGGCTGTCACATGCAGCAGGTCGCCGTTCTCGAAATCGATGAACAGCAGCCCGGCGCGCGGATGAACCGACAGGTTGCCCAGCGTGTTGAAGAAGCGGTTGCCGGTGAAATCGGGCACGGTGAGCACGCCGTCCTCGCCCACCCTCACGAAGCCCGGCAGCCCGCCGCGGTGCGATACGTCCACACCCTGCGCCGCCGGATCGGCCTCGTCGCCAACGGCCGCATGCTGTGGCAACGCCGACGCGATGAAGAAGGTGTCGGCGCGGCCGATGAGCGCGCGCGCCGCATCGTCGAGTCCGTCGATCCACTGCGCCGGCGCCGCAACCTGGCCCGCTGCAAACAAGGGCTCCCGCGCCTGGATGTACTTGGGGCAATTGCCGAAGCTCTGCTGCACCTCCACCGTGAAGCCGGTGGCATCGATTGCCTCGACACTGCCGTTCATGCGATTGCGCCGCCGCGTGTGGGGCTGAATGCCGAGCAGGCCCAGCGATGCACCCTGTGCCAGTTGGGCAGCCAGCGGATCGCCCGCCATGGGCAGCGCATCGATGCGCAAGTGCGTCGGGTCCGGAGAGTGCGCAAAGCCGGGCGGCGCCGCCAGCACGCTGGCCCAGGGTTGCAGCTGCGCATCCATGCTGCCGACGATGAGGAACGGCAGTTGCGCGAAGAACTCGCGATGCTGGTCGGGCATGTAGTCGCGAATCACGCGCGAGCCGGCCGCGGCCATGACCTCGCGCGAGCCCGCCAGGGTTTGCAGCGCGCGTTCGCCGGCGTGGAAGGGTGCGGCAATCATGCGGCCGCCGCAAGCCCTATGGGCGTACGCACCATGGGCACAAAACCGGGAAGCGCCTCGATGCGTTCGAGCCAGCCGCGCAATTGCGGATACGGCTCGAGCGACACGCTGCCCTCTGGCGCATGCGCCACGTAGGCGTAGTTGGAAAGGTCCGCCAGCGTGACCGACGGGCCCGCAAGAAAAGCCTCGCGCTGCAGGTGCGTCTCCATGACCGACAGCAGCAGGTGCGAACGCGATACCGTTTCGGCCGGGTCCACAGGCAGGCCGAACAGTGCCACCACGCGGGCTGCCGCCGGGCCGTAGGCCAGCGGCCCCGCGGCCACCGAGAACCAGCGCTGCACGCGCGCGGCGCCGACCGGATCGCGCGGCATCCAGCGGGCCGGATCGGCGGCATAGCGCTCGTTCAGGTACACCAGGATGGCGTTCGAATCGGCCAGGGTGACCTCCCCGTCTTCGATGACCGGAACCTGGCCGAAGGGATTGCGGGCCAGGAATTCCGGCGTGCGCGTCGCCTTCTGGCGAAGGTCGAGTTCAATGAACTCTGCAGGCAAGCCGAGCATCGAGAGAAAGAGCCGCACGCGGTGCACGTGGCCCGAGATCGGCGTGCCATAGAGCTTGATGGGCTGCGCGGGAAGGCGGGCGGCTGCGTTGCTTGCGTTCATGTGTTTTCCTCGAAGGGCTGTGGGATGGCTGTATTGTTTTCTAATCCGATAAATGAATGAATAGCTTCAACAGGATTTCACTACTGCGTTTTTCGGTTTAATAATCTCGCCATGGACCGCTTCAAAGCCATGCAGACCTTCGTGGAGATTGCCGAACAGGGCAGCCTCACCCGCGCTGCCGAGTCGCTGGGCAACTCGCTGCCCGCCGTGGTGCGCTCGCTCGCGGCGTTGGAAGCGCACCTGGGTGTGCGGCTCTTCCACCGCACCACGCGCCGCTTGTCGCTTACCGAGGAGGGCCGCCATTACCTGGCCAGTGCGCGCGAGGTGCTGCTTGCGGCCGACGCGGCCGACCTCGCACTCAAGGCCGAGGCGCACGAGCCGGCAGGCCAGCTCACCATTACCGCGCCCGTGCTCTTCGGCCACATGTACGTGGGGCCCGCCATTACGCGCTTCATGAAGCGCTACGACAAGGTGCGCTGCAGCGTGCTGCTGTACGACCGCACGGTGAACCTGCTGGAAGAAAACATCGACATCGGCATTCGCATCAGCCCGCTGCAGGATTCGTCGCTGGTGGCCCAGGCGCTAGGCACCATCCGGCGCGTGGTGGCAGCCAGCCCCGACTTTCTTGCGCAGCACGGCGTGCCGCGGCATCCGCGCGACCTTGCCGGCGCTCCGTGCGTGCGCGGCCGCATCGACGCACCGCCCCAATGGCAGTTTCACGAAGGCGGCAAGACCGTGAGCGTGACGCCGAGCAACCGCCTGGAGTTCAACCACCTCGCGCCCGCCGTGGAAGCTTGCGCGGCGGGCATGGGCTTTGGCACTTTCTTTTCTTACCAGGTGCTGCCGTATGTGGCGCAAGGGCGGCTGAAGCTGGTGCTCGAAGACTACGAGCCGCCACCCCGGCCGGTGAGCGTGATCTACCCCAGCGCGCGCCTGCTGCCGGCCCGGACACGGGCTTTCATCGACTGGATGAAGACCGAGTTCAGCGGCATGCGGATGTAGCGCCTGGCGCCGGTTGCTCCAAGGGCGGCGGGGTTGTCCATCCGTTGAAGCGATGGCGGCAGGTTTCACGGGCCTGGGCCAGAATGGCCGCGTGCCGACCACTTCTTTTCCCACCCCCCTCTTCCAGGCCAGCCATCTCCTCAAGCGTTATGGCACCGCCACGGTCGTCGACGATCTGTCGTTCGAGATTGCGCCCGGCGAATGCCTGGGCGTGATCGGCCCGAACGGCGCGGGCAAGACCACCACCATTCGCATGTGCTTGGGCCTGACCGCGCCCGACGGCGGCCAGATCTCCGCACTGGGCCTGCAGATGCCGCGCGATGCGCTTGCCATCAAGGCGCAGCTAGGCGTGGTCTCGCAGTTCGACACGCTCGACCCCGACTTCAGCTGCGCCGAGAACCTTGTGGTGTACGGCCGCTACTTCGGTTTCAGCAAGGCCCACGTGCGCGAGCGCGTGCCGCAGCTGCTGGAGTTTGCGGCGCTTTCGCACAAGGCCGACGCAAAGCCCGGTGAGCTTTCCGGCGGCATGCGGCGGCGCCTTTCGCTCGCGCGTGCGCTGGTGAACGACCCGAGGCTGCTGCTGCTCGACGAACCCACCACCGGGCTCGACCCGCAGGCCCGCCACCTGATGTGGGAGCGGCTGCAGGTGCTGCTGCAGCAGGGCAAGTCGATCCTGCTGACCACCCACTTCATGGACGAGGCCGAGCGACTGTGCTCCCGCCTGCTGGTGCTCGACCATGGCCGCAAGATTGCCGAAGGACGACCGCGCGACCTGATTGCCGAGCACCTCGAGCCCGACGTGGTCGAGGTGTATGGCAACGGCGCGCTATCGCTGGCCGAGTCACCGGAGCTCAAGGCTTTGGCGGCGCGCGTGGAGGTGAGCGGCGAAACCGTGTTCTTCTACACGCAGGATGCACGCCGCCTGCTGGATGCGCTGGCGCAGCATGGCCGGCTGCGCACTTTTCATCGGCCGGCGAACCTCGAAGATCTTTTTCTCAAGCTCACCGGTCGGCAGATTCGCGAGGAGGGCTAGCCAATGAACGACACGACGACGACGACAACAGCAGCAGCGGGCAACACGCCGCCAGCGCGATCGGTATGGCGCGCCCCCGAACTCTCGCTGCGCTGGTGGCCTGTGTTTTTGCGCAACCTGCTCGTGTGGCGCAAGCTCGCCATACCGAGCCTCATCGGCAACATTGCCGAGCCCTTGATCTGGCTCGTGGCTTTCGGCTATGGCATGGGAGCGCTGGTGGGGCAGGTGTCGGTGGACGGCGTGAAGGTGCCTTACATCCTTTTCCTGGCCAGCGGCTCTATCTGCATGAGCGCAATGAACGCTGCGAGCTTCGAGGCGCTGTACTCAGCCTTTTCGCGCATGCATGTGCAGAAGACCTGGGACGGCATCATGAACGCGCCTGTGGGGCTCGACGACATCGTGCTGGCCGAGATGCTGTGGGCGGCGTTCAAGTCGATCTTTACGGTGACCGCGATCTTGTTCGTGATGCTCGGGCTGGGAATCAGCCACAGCCCGAAGCTGATCGTTGCGTGGATGGTGCTGATGGGCGCGGGGATCACGTTTTCGTCGATTGCGCTGATCTTCAATGCGCTGGCGAAGGGGTATGACTTTTTTACTTACTACTTCACGCTGTTCATGACGCCGATGATGTTCTTGAGTGGGGTGTTCTTTCCTTTGGAGCAGTTGCCTTCGGCTGTGAGGGGTGTGGCGGCTTGGCTGCCGTTGACTAATGCGGTGGCTTTGGTGAGGCCTCTTTTTATGGATCAGTGGCCTTTGGGGTGGGGGCGGCATGCGGCTGTGTTGGGCGTTTATGCGGTTGTGGCGTTTTGGGTGGCGTTGGGGTTGACTCGGAAGAGGTTCCGGGCTTAACGGGGCTTGGTTTGTTTTCCGAGGCCGGGTGTCGCCCCGGCGGGCGACTCACTTTCTTTGCTTCGCCAAAGAAAGTAAGCAAAGAAAGGCGACCCCTACTGTCTGCGTCCCTGCGCTTCGCTACGGGCAACCTGCGGTGCTCGACTCCGGCGGGGGTCCGCAGAACTCGCTTCGCTCAAACAGCTGCGGCCCTGATCCCGCCTCCATCTGCGCTCCTCGGCGCATACAGAAGGGGCGGGGAGCGGGCAGCCTTCGCTCTCGCTCGGCCCCAACACCCAATACCAACAGCCGACTCAATGCCGACCACTGCGTCGCGCAGCGCCGCGGTGGCCTGGAGGCCGAGCGAAGCAAAGGCCCGCATGGGTTGCACTCCCCTCTGTATGCGCCGAGGAGCGGAGGGTTTCGCGGATCAGGGCCGCAGCTGTTTGAGCGAAGCGAGTTCTGCGGACCCCGCGAAACCTGAGCACCGCAGGTTGCCCGTAGCGAAGCGCAGGGTCGCAGACAGTGGGGTCGCCTTTTCTTTGCTTACTTTCTTTTGGCGAAGCAAAAGAAAGTGAGTCCGCCGCCGGGCGGATTCCCGGCCCCGGAACACACCCCCCCCAAACTGAACCTAAAACAACTACATTGCACACAATTAAATTGCGAACTACAATTCCCCCATGCCCTCCCCCCAACCCAAAGACGAATTGCTCAAGCTGGACAACCAGCTCTGCTTCGCCGTCTACTCCGCCTCATTGGCCATGACCCGCCTCTACAAGCCGGTCCTGGAAAAGCTGCAGCTCACCTACCCCCAATACCTCGTAATGCTCGCCCTCTGGGAGCAAGACGGCCCCACCGTCTCCGCACTCGGCGAACGTCTCTCGCTGGATTCCGGCACGCTCACCCCATTGCTCAAGCGGCTCGAAGCCAACGGTTACGTGGCCAGGGTGCGCGACGTGGCCGACGAGCGCCGCGTGCACATCACGCTTACCGCCGCCGGCCGCAAGCTCAAGGCGCGCGCAGCCAACGTGCCCGAGTGCCTGATGGCTGCCTCCCAGTGCTCCGTACCCGAGCTGATTTCGCTTACCCAGCAGATGCAATCGCTGCGCGACCGCATCAGAAAAGCGGCCTGAGGTTTTCTTCCGCTTCGATCCAAAAAGAAGCTCTTTTTCACCGTTCCCTCCACCCTCATCCACAAAGGAATCACCATGACCACCAAACTCGACAAGGTTCTCTACACCGCTGAAGCCCACACCGTCGGCGGCCGCGACGGCGCAGGCAAGTCCAGCGACGGCGCCATCGACGTCAAGCTGAGCTCGCCCGGTTCGGGCAAGCCCGGCACCAACCCCGAGCAGCTGTTCGCGGTGGGCTACGCCGCCTGCTTCATCGGCGCCATGAAGGCCGTCGGCCCGAAGATCGGCGTGAAGGTGCCCGAAGACGTGGCCATCGATTCCAAGGTTTCCCTCGGCCCGACGAACGGCGGCGCGGCCTACGGCATTTCGGTGCAGCTCGCCATCACGCTGCCCGGCCTGGACGCTGAACAAAAGCAGAAGCTGGTCGACACGGCGCACCAGGTCTGCCCGTACTCGAACGCCACCCGCGGCAACATCGACGTTGAACTGACCATCGCCTGATTCCGCGCCGAGTGCGCAGAAAAAAAAGAGCGCTCCGGCCACAAGCCGGGGCGCTTTTTCATGGCCGGCGTTGTCTCACGGGCGACGCGCAAGGTGCAAACGCGATAGCGCCTTTCATCAAGCTTGGCTAATGTGGCCGCACGCCCTTCAACGCACCGTGGAGATCGATCGACACCATGAGCACCACCAACCTCCTGATCCGCAAGGACGAGCTCGCCGCCTCGCGCCTGCACACCGCCACCGACCAGCCTTTGGCCTACGGCCAGGTTCGCGTTCGCATCGACAGCTTTGCGCTCACGTCCAACAACATCACCTATGCCGCATTCGGCGATGCAATGAGCTACTGGCAGTTCTTCCCTTCGGGCGAAGAAGGCTGGGGCAGCATTCCGGTTTGGGGTTTCGCGAGCGTGGTGCAGTCGCTGCACCCGGGCGTGGCGGTGGGCGAGCGGTTCTATGGCTACTGGCCGATGGCGTCCAGCGCGGTGCTGAGCCCCGAGCGGCTGTCGCCGGAGCGCTTTGCCGACGGCGCGCCGCATCGCGCGGCACTGCCCGCCGTCTACAACCAGTATTTCCGCTGCAACGCCGACCCGCTCTACACCGCCGAGACGGAAGATGCGCAGGCGCTGCTGCGCCCGCTGTTCATCACCTCTTGGCTGATCGACGACTTCATGGCGGACAACGACTTTTTCGGCGCCGGCACCATGCTGCTGTCGAGCGCATCGAGCAAGACGGCGTACGGCACCGCCTTTCAGTTGCACCAGCGCGAAGGCATCGAGGTGATCGGCCTCACCTCGCCCGGCAACGTGGCCTTCTGCGAAAGCCTGGGCTGCTACGACCGCGTGGTGACATACGACGCGCTCGACAGCATTGCGGCCGATACGCCCTGCGTGTACGTCGACTTTGCCGGCAACGGTGGCCTTCGCAGCGCCATTCACACGCGCTTCGCCAATCTCAAATACAGCTGCTCGATCGGCGGCACGCATGTGGAGCAGCTCTCGTCCAAGGGCGCCGGCAAAGATCTGCCGGGCCCGCGCGCCACCTTGTTCTTTGCACCCGCACAAATCAAGAAGCGCACCGCCGAATGGGGTGCGGACGAGTTCGGCCGGCGCATGGTGTCCGCCTGGCGCAGCTTTCTGTCGACAGTGAGCGACGCAAAGAACCCGTGGCTGCGCGCCGAGCACCACCACGGCGGCGAGGCCGTACAGGCGGCCTACGCGCAGGTGCTGGCCGGCAGGGGCGATCCGCGCACCGGCCATATCCTTTCGCTTTACAAGCAACCCGGCGGGCTTTGAGGGCGCCGGCGCGGGGGTAGCGACAATCGCTGCATGACCCCTTCCCCCGCAGCGCCTGCCAATACCCATCCCTACGAGAGCCTCACGCCCGACGTGGTGCTCGACGCGCTCGCAACGCTCGGCCTGCACGGCGATGGCCGGCTCACCGGCCTCAACTCCTATGAAAACCGTGTCTACCAGGTGTACCTGGAAGACCGCAGTGCGGTCGTCGTCAAGTTCTACCGGCCCGAGCGCTGGAGCGAAGCCGAGATTCTTGAAGAACACGCCTTCTCGCTCGAACTGGCCGCGGGCGAGGTGCCCGCAGTGCCGCCGCTGGCCTTCGACGGCACCACGCTGCACCACCACGCCGGTTTTGCCTTCAGCGTGAGCCCCTACCGCGGCGGGCGCGCGCCCGAGCTCGACGACTTCGAGGTGCTCGAATGGGTCGGCCGGTTCCTTGCGCGCATCCACACCGTGGGCAGTGCCAAGCCCTTCGAGGCGCGCCCCGCGCTCGACCTGCAGACCTTCGGCATTGCCTCTCGAGACTGGCTGCTGGCCAACAACAAGGTGCCGCTCGATGTGCAGCGCGAATGGGAAGCGGCCTGCAACGAAGCGCTGGACATGATCGGTGCCACCGCCCTTGCGGTGAATGCGCCGGCCTCGGAGTTCCAGCCGCGCAAGCTGCGCCTGCATGGCGACGTGCACCCCGGCAACATTTTGTGGACGCCTACCGACCGGCCCGGCGGCGGCCCGCATTTCGTCGACCTGGACGACGCGCGCACCGGCTTTGCGGTGCAAGACTTGTGGATGCTGCTTTCGGGCGACCGCGCGCAGCGCACCTCGCAGCTGTCGGGCCTGCTCGACGGCTACGAACAGTTCCGTGAATTCGATCGCCGCGAACTCGCGCTGATCGAACCGCTGCGCACGCTGCGGCTCATCCATTACAGCGCCTGGCTCGCGCGCCGCTGGGAAGACCCGATTTTCCCGATCAACTTTCCGTGGTTCGGCTCCAGCGACTACTGGAAGGGCCAGATCCTCGTGCTGCAGGAGCAGTGCGAACAAATGGCCGAAGAGCCGCTCTACGCCTGAGCGGCGGCTTCCGCCACGCCTTGCAGGAGCCGCTCCACGAGCACGTTGGACGGGCCCGCGCGCCACACGCCATAGGCTTCCGACTGCGCCACCGCACGGTCGAGCGGGCGAAACACGGCGCCGCGCAGCGCCGAGTGCCGCATGGCCTGCGGCACCAGCGCCACGCCCATGCCCTGCGACACCAGCGACACCACGGCCAGCCAGTGGCGCACCTCGTGCCGCACCTCGGGCAGGAAGCCCGCATCGGCGCAAATCGAAAGAATGCGCTCGTGATAGTCGGGTGAGGCCTCGCGCGAGAACAGCACGAAGGGCTGGCTGTGCAGGTCGGCCGGCGCCAGCACCCTCTTGCGCGCGAGCGAATGCCCCGCGGGCAGGCAGCACACAAAGGGCTCGGACACCAGCAAGCGGTGATGCAGCTCGGGCGGCATGCGGCTCGTATGAACAAACCCAAGATCGAGCCGGTCGTGCAGCAGCTCGGAAATCTGCACGCCCGAATTGAGTTCGCTGAGTGTGATGCGCACTGCCGGGTGCCTGGCCTGGAATGCCCGCAGCGCCGGCGGCAATCCGCGGTAGAGCATGGCACCCACGAAGCCGATGCGCAGCCGCCCCGCAGAACCGCTTGCCACGTCGCGCGCTTCGGTGGCCGCCTCTTCGGCCTGCTGCAACAGGCGCCGCGCCGAAATACGCAGCGCCTCGCCCGCATGCGTGAGCCGCACCTCCTTGCTGTTGCGCTCGAAGAGCCGCGCGCCCACGGAGTCTTCGAGCTGGCGAATGGCGACCGAGAGCGGTGGCTGCGAAATCGACAGGCGCCGCGCCGCTCGCCCGAAGTGAAGCTCTTCGGCCAGCACAGAAAAATAGCGCAGGTGTCGCAGCTCCATGAATAGGCAGATCGAATCGAACAAGACCAATTCGATATTAGACACGGATCGTTGCTGCTTCAACAATGCGGCGAACCAGGAGACAAACGCATGCCTGAAAACGCCGCACACGCCGCGCCGCAAGCCGCGCACGCCCATCCCATTCCCGACCGCCACGGCCAGAACCTGTTCACCGCCGATGCCGAGTTGCACCGGCTGCTCGCGCTGTACCTTCCCGACGACCTGCGCGTCCACATGCAGCCGCACTTCGAGCGCCTGGGCGGCCTGGCGGGCGGCCCGCTCGACGAACTGGCCGGCACCGCCGACCGCAATCCGCCCACGCTGAAGCAGCGCACCCGCACCGGCCTCGACGAGCAGAAGGTCGTCAAGCACCCGGCCTATGTGGAGATGGAACGCCTGGCGCTCAGCGAGTTCGGCCTGGCCGCCATGTCGCACCGCGACGAAACGCTGGGCTGGAAAGGCAAGATGCCGCCGCTGGTCAAGTACGTGCTGACCTATCTTTTCGTGCAGGCGGAGTTCGGCCTGTGCTGCCCGGTCTCGATGACCGATTCGCTCACGCGCACGCTCAAGAAATTCGGCGACGCAGGGCTGGTCGCGCGCTTTCTGCCGCGCCTCACCTCGCTGGACTTCGACGAGCTTGCGCAGGGCGCCATGTTCATGACCGAGCAGGCCGCGGGCTCGGACATTGCCGCCACCGCGACGATGGCCCGGAGAGAGGCCGACGGCAGCTGGCGCATCACCGGCGACAAGTGGTTCTGCTCCAACCCCGATGCCGACTTTGCAATGGTTCTCGCGCGCGCCGAAGACGGCGCGGCGGGCATGAAGGGCGTGTCGCTCTTTCTGCTGCCGCGCCGTCTCGATGACGACAGCCTCAACCGCTACCGCATCATCCGGCTGAAGGACAAGCTGGGCACCCGCTCGATGGCGAGCGGCGAGATCCGGCTCGAAGGCGCGGTCGCCTACCTTGTGGGCGAAGAGGGCCGGGGTTTCGTGCAGATGGCCGACATGGTGAACAACTCGCGCCTGTCGAACGGCGTGCGCGCAGCGGGCCTCATGCGCCGCGCGGTGGCCGAAGCCGAATACATCGCGTCGCAGCGCCGTGCCTTCGGCCGCACGCTCGACCAGATGCCGCTGATGCAACGCCAGCTGGACAAGCTGCGCGTGCCGGCCGAGCAGGCACGCACCATGGTGTGCCAGACGGCGCTGGCGCTCGCGCGCTCCGACGCTGGTGAGCCCGACGCGTATGCACTGCTGCGCATCCTCACGCCGCTCATCAAGTTCCGCGCCTGCCGCGATGCGCGCAAGGTAACGGGCGATGCGATGGAAGTGCGCGGCGGTTGCGGCTACATCGAAGAGTGGAGCGATCCGCGCCTGGTACGCGATGCCCACCTGGGCTCGATCTGGGAAGGCACCAGCAACATCGTGGCGCTGGACGTGATCCGCGCGGTGAAGCGCGAAGGCTCGCTGCCGGTGCTGCGCTCGCACTGCGAGAAGCTGCTGGGCGACGCAGCGCTCGCGCCGGCTTTTGCGCAGGCGCTGCGCGATGCACTGGCACGCGCCGCAGCGTTGGCCGAAACCGCCGCGCGCGAAGGCGGCGACGTGCTCGCGCGCCAGGCCGCATCAGCGCTTTACCACTGCACCAGCGCCATCGCGATGGCATGGGAAGCCGCGCACGGCGGTTCAGCACCGCGCCTGCGGTGGGCGCAACTCGTGCTGCTGCACCGCGTGCTGCCGCGCGACCCGCTCGCGCCCGACGCAATGCCTGCGGACTGGAACAGCGCCGCGGCGCGCAGCACCGAAGCCATTGCCTGATTCACACAAGAACGGAGACATCATCTTGCGACACCTCACCCACTTCTTTGCTGCCGCAGTCGCCTGCACCGCATTGCTGGCCACGGCACCCGCCGCACAAGCCCAGGGCCCCTTCCCTTCCAAGCCGTTGATGCTGGTCGTGCCCTTCCCGCCCGGCGGCCCCACAGATGCGATGGCCCGCACGCTGGCGGCAGAGATGAAAGACCGCCTCGGCCAGCCGATGATCGTGGAGAACCGCGCCGGCGCGGGCGGCAACATCGGCGCGGAATACGTTGCGCGCGCCGAAGCCGACGGCCACACGCTGCTGTTCGGCACCTCGGGCCCGCTCGCCATCAACGCAAGCCTCTACCGGAAGATCAGCTACGACCCGGTCAAGAGTTTTGCTCCTGTGATCCAGGTCGGCTACCTGCCCAACATCCTCGTGGTGAACCCTGCCCTGCCGGTAAAAACCGTGCCCGAACTGGTGGCGTATGCCAAGGCCAACCCGGGCAAGCTGAGCTACGCGTCGTCGGGCAACGGTGCCTCTTCGCACCTGGCGGGCGTGCTGTTCAACTCGGTGGCGGGCACCGACCTGCAGCACATTCCCTACAAGGGCACGGGCCCCGCGCTCAACGACCTGCTGGGCAACCAGGTGAGCATGACCTTCACCGACATTCTTACGGCGCTGCCCTATGTGAAGGCGGGCAAGCTGCGCGCGCTGGGCGTGGCAACGGTGGCGCGCTCGCAGGCGCTGCCCGAGGTGCCGACCATTTCGGAGCAAGGCTACAAGGGTTACGACGTGAGCGTGTTCTTCGGCATCGTGGCGCCGGCCGGCACGCCTGCGGACCGCGTGGCCAAGCTCAACCATGCCTTTGCCGAGGTGCTGAACTCGCCCAAGGTCAAGCAGATGTTCGCCGCCCAAGGGCTCGAAGCTTCTGCGGACACCTCGCCACAGAAGCTCGGCCAGTTCATCGCGGCTGAATCGGCCAAGTGGAGCGCGGTGGTGAAGAAATCCGGCGCGCAGCTCGATTGATTGCACGGCACCGGACACAGCCCATGACATCGACCCAAGGCGCCCTCGCGGGCATCCGCGTTCTGGACATCTCGCGCATTCTCGGCGGCCCCTATTGCGGCCAGATTCTCGGCGACCACGGCGCCGACGTGCTGAAGGTGGAGCCGCCCCAGGGCGACGACACGCGCACCTGGGGTCCGCCCTTCAAGGAGGGCGTGGCCTCTTACTACCACGGGCTCAACCGCAACAAGCGCGTGCAGCATCTGGACTTTTCGACCGAGGAAGGCCGCGAGGCGCTGCTTGCGCTGGTGGCCGAGGCCGACGTGCTGATCGAGAACTTCAAGACCGGCACGATGGAGCGCTGGGGCATCGGCTACGAGGCGCTTTCGGAGTGCTTTCCGCGCCTGGTGTGGTGCCGCGTCTCGGGTTTTGGCGCGGACGGCCCGCTCGGCGCGCTGCCCGGCTACGACGCCGCGGTGCAGGCCATGACCGGCATCATGAGCATCAACGGCGAGGCCGATGGCGGTCCACTGCGCGTGGGCTTGCCGGTGGTCGACATGGTGACGGGGCTCAATGCGGTGATCGGCGTGCTGCTCGCGCTGCAAGAGCGCCAGCGCAGCGGGCGCGGGCAGTTCGTGGAAGCGGCGCTCTACGACAGCGGCCTTTCGCTCTTGCATCCGCATGCGGCCAACTGGTTCATGGACGGCACCGCGCCGCGCCGCACCGGCAACGCGCATCCCAACATCTACCCCTACGACGCGCTGGCCACCGGCACCGACCCGGTATTCGTGGCGGTGGGCAATGACCGGCAATTCGCCAGCCTGTGCCGTTGCATCGGCCTGCCCGGGTTGGCGGACGATCCGCTCTACCGCACGGCGGGTGCGCGCTCTGTTCACCGCGACGGGCTCAAGCAGCGGCTCGAGGCGGCCATGGCTGCCTTCGACGGACGCGCGCTGGTCGAACAGCTGATGGCCGCCGGCGTGCCCGCCGCGCCGGTGCTGCCCGTGGCCGATGCGCTGCAGCACCCGCACACGCTGCACCGCGAAATGGTGGTGGAGATGCCCGGCGGCTACCGTGGCATCGGTGCGCCCGTAAAGCTGGGCCGCACGCCGGCGAGCTACCGGTATGCGCCGCTCACGCCGGGCAGCGCTTTCCTGCCTGTCGACGACGACGACTCAGCGCAGCACTGAGCGGCCGCGGCCGATGCCGTAGTACGCGATGCCGGCAGCCTCGACCTCTGCCGCGTCGTAGATGTTGCGGCCGTCGAAGATCGCCGGGGTTCCGAGCGTCGCCGCAATGTGCGAGAAATCCGGGCACAGGAACACCGGCCACTCGGTCACCAGTGCCAGCACGTGGGCACCCTCGAGCGCCTGCTCCGGCGTGTCGCACCAGCGCACGTCGCCGTGCTCGCCCACCATCGCGCGCGCGTTCGGCATGGCCGCCGGGTCGTGCACCTGCACACGCGCTCCGGCCGCCCGCAGGCGCTCCAGCAGCACAAGGCTGGGCGCGTCGCGCATGTCGTCGGTGTCGGGCTTGAATGCAAGGCCCCAAAGGGCAATCGTCTTGTCGGCGATGCGGCCTTCGAAGTGGTGCGTCATCAGGTCGAAGAGCCGGCCCTTCTGCTCGTGGTTGGTGGCCTCCACCGCCGACAGGATGCGAAGCCCGTACCCGTCGCGGTCTGCCGCATGCCGCAGCGCGCGCACGTCCTTCGCGAGGCATGAGCCGCCGTAGCCGGCACCGGCCTGCAGAAAACCGGGGCCGATGCGCGGATCGGCACCGATGCCGCGGCGCACCATCTCGATGTCGGCCCCCGCATGCTCTGCCACGCGCGCCATCTCGTTCATGAAGCTGATGCGCGTTGCAAGCATGGCATTGGCCGCGTACTTGGTGAGTTCCGCGGAGCGGCGGTCCATCACCAGCACCTGCTTCGGGTCTTGCACGAAGGGCCGGTAGAGCCTGGCCAGCAAGTCGACGGCTTCCGGGTCTTCCGCACCGATCACCACGCGGTCGGGCTGGCGGCAATCGCGCACGGCCGAACCTTCGCGCAAGAACTCGGGGTTCACAGCCACGTCAATGCGATGGGCCGCGCCGCGCTGCAAGAACTCATCGACCAGCACGGCCTCGACCTGTTCCGCCGTGCCGACCGGCGCGGTGGACTTGCAGACCACGAGCCCCGGCCGATCGCGGTGCCGGCCGATGCTGCGCGCCACGGCCATCACATGACGCAGATCGATCTCGCCCGCCGCATCGGCCGGCGTGTTGACCACGATGAAAAGAACCTCGCCATGCAGGCTTGCCGCGCGTTCGTCGGTGGTGAAGCGAAGGGTGCCGGCAGCCTGCCCCGCTGCCACCAGCGCCTCCAGTCCGGGCTCATGCAGGGGCATGCGGCCCTGTTGCAATCCTTCGATGCGGGCGGCATCCGCGTCGGCGCAAAGCACCTCGTGCCCCGCTTCGGCAAGGCATGCGGCAAAGGCCAGGCCGACGTAGCCGGCGCCGAAAAGGCTCACCTTCATTCGTGCGCCCGGCTCTCGAGGCACTGGCAGCCTCGGCGGTTGTGAGATAAAAGCAGGATGCAAGCCTTCAAAACAATGCCCGGAGAAAAAATTCGATGATGCCCCATGACGTTGCCGCGCGCACCGCGCTGGTCCTGGAGACCAACAACCTGCGCGGCGGTGCGGACGCCGAGGCAGCCGCGAGCACGAGCCTGCAGCGCCTCGTCGGCCTGCTGGCAAAGCAGGAGCTCCCGCTCACGGCACTCGCGCAAGTGGTCATCACGCATGACTGCCTCAGCGCCGCGTCGTGCGATGCGGTAGAGGCGCTCGCGGGCCGCCCGGTCGACTTTGTGCGCATCGACCCCGCCACCGGCTATTACGACGCCAAGAACGCAGGCTTCGGCGCCACCGATGCAGCGCGCTGCGACCACGTGGTGTTCGCCGATGCCGATTGCCTGCCCGACGACGACTGGCTGCTGCAGATGCTCGCGCCCTTTACCCGCGCCGATGCGCCCGCGGTGGTGGCCGGCCGCACAAGCTATGCGGCCAACGTGGTCGGCACCGCGCTCACCACCATCGACTTCATGTACTTTCCCAATGCCGACCACGCAGGCGCCACGAGCAACTTCTACGCGAACAACGTGGCATTCCGCCGCGACGTGTTCGAACGGCACAGCTACCAGGCGCTCGACGGCGTGTACCGCGCGCATTGCCAGGTGCTGGGCATGCGCCTGAAGGCGGCCGGCGTGCCCATTCACTACGCAGCCGCCGCCCATACCGAGCACCGCCTGCCCGACACCCGCGCCGAGGCGCTGAAGCTGCGCTGGATGCGCGGGCAAGACACGTATTCGCTCACGCCGCACCTCTTGCGCAGCTACGTGCCCGCCAGGTGGCAGTGGCTCGCGAAGAGCGGGCCCATCGGCCCGCTGTGCGTGCTGTTCACGCGGCTCGGCTTCAGCATGCGCGCGCTCAACCACCAAGACCTGCCACGCCTCTCCGGCATGCGCTGGCTCGCGGGCGTGGCATTGATCCTGGGCTTCTCGGCCATCGACATGCTGGGCGCATTCGCGCGCGGCATCGGCTGGCACACCACCGGCCGCACCAACGCCGACGCCCAGGCACTCTCCTACCATCGCCCCACATGAAAATAACTTTCAGCGCGCACGCGCTTCGCATTGCCTCGCTGGTGCTGGCCGGTGCCTGCGCCACGGCCGCCGTGACGGCCAACGCCGCCGATTTCACCGGCCGCGGGGTCTTCAACTTCAAGTCCGAGAGCGGCTGCCCCTTTGCCGCACTGGCAGGCTCCGCGAACGAATGCAATCGCCTTGCGCTGGACGACGCCGACACGCGCGCCGCACTCGACAGCGCCGCGCACACCATCCGCTTTGCCAATCCGCGCGGCTACGCCGACAAGGCCATCGTGGGCGACGTGCTGCTGCACGGCTCCGGCCAATCGTCCGGCGGCCAGCGCGTGCCGCTCACCTTTCATGCGCTGCTGAGCCGCTCGGGCAACGAATGGTCGGTGAGCAGTCATGCGCATTCGCCCATCGGCGGGGAGTTCAGCGACATCCGCATCGACCCCTACCAGGTCGTGGTGATCGAAGGCAACAGCGAGCGCGTGGTGCTCACGCCCACGCAGATCAGCGAGACGCTCTCCAAGCCATCGCTTGCCGCGCGCCTCGCGAACGAGGTGGTGCAGGTGCGCGACAACCGCACCGGCGTTGCCAAGGACGCGGACATCACCGTTGGGCTGGGCCTGCGCAAGGCGTCCAAGTCGGTGGCGCGTGCGCAGTTTCGCGCGCCCTCGGCCAAGGGCCGGGAGCTTGCAGAAGCCATGCGGCAAGGCAACTGGTCGCTCGAGCTGCAGGCGCTGAGCGGACAGATTCCGCGCCAGGTGGTGCAGCGCGACCTGTTCCTCTACGGCCTCGAATCGCGCCCGCAGTTGCAGCCGCTGCTGCAGAACGGCTTCAGGAAGAACGAGAAGCTCGTGCTCGGTGCCGCCAACGGCAAGGGCTATCTGCGCTACGACGGGCGGCAGCATGACTTTGCCGAGGCCGACGCCTCGGCGCGCGCCTTCCTGCAAGACAGCTTTATCGGGCTCGTGCTCGGCTGGCAGCAGCAACAAGCCCCGCTGTCCAGGGCAGTGGCCGATGCCCGCTGAAACGCCTTTGCCGGCCACCGGTTTCGACTGCCTTGCGCCGCCGAGGCTGCGCGGCTGGCCCGCGTTGCAGGCGCGCCTGGTGCACCACGTCAAGCGAGGCGCCTTGCGGCAGTTGCATGCGAGCCGCGACGGTGAAATCTTGCTGCTGCGTTTGTACCTGGTCGGCGAGGAATCTTCGGAGCAGGCCCTGCAGCGTGAACTGCGCGCGAGCGCACCCGACTGGCTCACACGGCAACTCGACCAGCACCTGGCCGACGAGCAATTGCATGCGCGGCTTTTTGCCGACGCCATCGCCGAGCGCGGGGGCCACGCGCAGGCCGCCGCGTCGCCTGAAGAAGCGCCGCAGCCCGACTGGCTGAGCCGACGCAAGCTCGCGCGGTGGCAGCGGCTCATCCGCAGCCATGCGCCGCACTTTTCGCATGGCGCCCTGGTGCCGGCCTACGCCATTGGCCTGGCTGCCGAGCAGATGGCCGCACGCATCCTGCAGCGCCATTGCGCGCTGATAGGTACCGGGCATGCACTGCACCCGCTGCTCACGCGCGTGCTGGCCGATGAGGACCGCCACACTCGCCTGTGCAGCCATACGCTGCAGCGCTGCGTGGCACCGCACGAAGAGGCGCGGCTCGCGCTGCTGATGCGCGAGGTGCGCAATACCGAACGCGGCTTTGGCATTACCGGCGCACTGGGCATGTACCTTGCCGGCCTGGCGCTGCGCCTTCGGCCCGGTGCCGCACGGCCGATGCACGCCTGAGCGCCGATGCCGCCACGCATCGTCTATCTTGCGACTGCGGACGCGCGCGGCCATTTGATGCGCTCGCAGCTGCTCGCGCATGCATTGCGCGATGCGGGCGCCAGCGTGCAGGTGCTCACCACCTCCGATGAAGGCGCGCGCTTTCTTGCGGGCTTCGGCATTCATGCGCCGGTGCTCTCGCGCCACTATGCGGTGCAGTTCGACAGCCGCCAGAACATGCTGCGCCGCGAGACCGACCGCAACGTGGCGCACTACATGTTCAGGCCCGGGCGCATGCTGCGCGACATCGTGCGGCTGAGCAGGTGGTTCCGCAATGCCGACCTGGTGGTGAACGATTCTTTCCACCCTGCGCTGCTCTTCATGGGCTGGATGCCGGGCTGGCGGCACAAGGTGGTGCACGTCTACGGCGACAGCCTGCGGCGTGCGCTCGAAACCAACTTCAGCGGACGCATGCCGGGGTGGACGGCCCAGCTGTTCGGCCGCATCGTCGCCTGGCAGATCGACCGCGCCCGTGCCCGCATCGCGCATGACTTCGGCTACGGCGAGCCGCTGCACGATGGACGCGGCGGCCACCGGCTGGCCACGCCAGTAGCCGTGGCACGCGCCGATGCTGAGGTGCATGCCGGCGCACATCCGCACATCGAGCCGCCAGCCGCAGTGTACCTGAACCCGCATTTCGAGGAAGGTGCGCTGGCCGACGGCCTGGAACACGGGCTGGCCGATACCGGCGTGCCCACGCATCTTGTGGGCGAGGGCTACGCGCACAGCAGGGGCTGGCATGCACAGGACGAGCACTGGATCGACACGGCCGCGCGCAGCGCCTTCATCGTCTCGGCGCCGGGCATGGCGGCGCTGTCTGTCGCAGCGGTGTACCGCAAGCCGATCCTGCTGGTGCTGACCGACCAACCCGAGCAGGCGATCAATGCGGAACGCGCGGCTCAGTTGGGGCTGCAGCACCGCACCGTGGTGTGGCGCGGCAACGCGGAAGATTTTGCGCACGACGTGACCGCGGCTGCCAATGAATTGCTCGCCATCGGCAAAAGCGCTGACGGCCACCATGCGATGGAGGGCCGCAAGTACGCGCTTGCCCGCCTGCAGCACTGGACCGTGCTGCTCCTGAGCCTGGCAGCGCATCGTTGAGGGCGGCCTGCGCCGCACCTCGACTCGCGGCGATCAGGGCGCGACGGGATTGGCAGGCGTGCCGAGCTCACCGGCTTGCGCCACCGCGGCCGGCCGGTAAGAAACGCGCGCAGCGGCGGCATTGGGGTCGTGCAACACCACGCTCTTGCTCACGCCTACGCCGGTGCCGACAGGCCCCACGCCAACGCCCACACCCACGCCGGCAGAACCGGCCACCACGCCCGAGTTGTTGACGGCCACTCCGGCACCGAGCGGGCCCCAGCCGGTGTTGAGACCGACCGAGAAATTGCCGTCCTTGGTGGCACCCAGGCCGAGTGAGAGCCCGGGCACCAGCGGAATACCTATGTGGTAGTGAGAACAGCCGCTCATCAAGACCAGCAACGCCGCCGCCGAAGCGACGGCCCCTGCCCGAGCGATGCGCGGCCGGGCTTTCACACCAGCAGCGCGTTCACGCGCCTCACGTAGGCCGCGGGATCGGCCGGCAGGCCGCCTTCGGCCAGCAGCGCCTGGTCGAAAAGAATGTTTGCCAGATCGTCGAAGTGCTCGGAGCCGTCGAGCTTCTTCACCAGCGCGTGCTCGGCGTTCACTTCGAGCACCGGCTTCAGGTCGGGTGCGGGCTGGCCGGCCTGCTTGAGCATGCGCGCAAGCTGCGTGCTCATGCCGCCGTCCTGCACCACCAGGCAGGCGGGCGAATCGACCAGGCGCGTGGTCACGCGCACGTCGCCGGCCTTGTCCTTGAGTGCTTCCTTGAGCTTCTCGAGCAGCGGCTTGAACGATTCGGCGGCCTCTTCGGCGGCCTTCTTCTCGGCCTCGTCCTGCAGCTTGCCAAGATCGACCGCGCCCTTGGCCACGCTTTGCAGCGGGGTGCCGTCGAACTCGGTCAGGTAGTTGAGCGCCCACTCGTCCACGCGGTCGGTCATGAGCAGCACCTCGATGCCCTTCTTCTTGAAAACCTCGAGCTGCGGGCTGTTCCTGGCGGCGGCGAGCGTGTCGGCCGTGATGTAGTAGATCGCGTCCTGCCCTTCCTTCATGCGCGCCTTGTAGTCGGCAAAGCTCACGCTCACGGTGTCGCTCGTGGTCGAGGCAAAGCGCAGCAGCTTGGCAATGCGGTCGCGGTTGCCGAAGTCTTCGCCAAGGCCTTCTTTCAGCACGGCGCCAAACTCGGCATAGAACTTGGCGTACTTGCCCGATTCGTCTGCCGCGGCGGCGGCGGTTTCGGCGGCCGTCGGCGCATTCTTGTCGACCACGTCGGTCACCGCCTCGGTCGGCTCGGGTGCGGGCACCGATTCGCCCGAACCCACGTCGATCTTGCCTTCGCTGCTTTCCGGGCCGGTCTTCTGCTTTTTGGCCAGGTCTTCGAGCATGCCCAGAACGCGCTTGGTGCTGCCCTCGCGAATCGCCTTCACGTCGCGGCTTTCCTGCAGCAGTTCGCGGCTCACGTTGAGCGGCAGGTCGGACGAGTCGATCACGCCCTTCACGAAGCGCAAATAGCTCGGCAGCAGCGCCTCGGCGTCGTCCATGATGAAGACGCGCTTCACATACAGCTTGACGCCCGCGCTCTTGTCGCGGTTCCACAGGTCGAACGGCGCCTTCGAGGGAATGTAGAGCAGCTGCGTGTACTCGGTGCTGCCCTCCACGCGGTTGTGGCTCCAGGCGAGCGGCGCCTCGTAGTCGTGGCTGATGGTCTTGTAGAACTCTTCGTACTGCTCGGGCGTGATGTCCTTCTTGTTGCGGCTCCACAGGGCGTTGGCCTTGTTGACCGTTTCCCATTCGCCGGTCTTGACCATGTCGCCGGGCTGGTCGTTCTCGCCTTCTTTCCATTCCTCTTTTTCCATGAGGATGGGCAGCGAGATGTGGTCGGAATACTTGCCGACGATCTGCTTGAGCTTCCAGGCGTTGAGGTATTCGTCGGCGTCTTCGCGCAGGTGCAGCGTAATGCTGGTGCCGCGCTCGGCGCGCGTGATGTCGGCCACTTCGAAGTCGCCCGCGCCGCCGCTCACCCAGCGCACGCCCTCTTCGGGCGGCAGGCCGGCGCGGCGCGATTCGACCGTGATCTTGTCGGCCACGATGAAGCCCGAGTAGAAGCCCACGCCAAACTGGCCGATGAGCTGCGCGTCGGCCTTCTGGTCGCCGCTGAGCTTGCTCATGAAGTCCTTGGTACCACTTTTTGCAATGGTGCCCAGGTTGTCGATGGCTTCCTGGCGCGACAGGCCGATGCCCTTGTCGGTAATGGTGATGGTGCGCGCGGCCTTGTCGAACGAAAGGCGCACGTCCAGGTTGGGCTGGTCTTCGTACAGCTCGGGGTGGTCGATGGCCTCGAAGCGCAGCTTGTCGCAGGCGTCCGATGCGTTCGAGATCAGCTCGCGCAGGAAGATTTCCTTGTTGGAGTACAGCGCATGCGTGACCAGATGCAGCAGTTGCGCGACTTCAGCCTGGAACGGTAGTTTCGTATTGGAAGAATCAGCCATGGGAAAGAAGAAATATCGAAACCAAAAAATTCTAAGCCGGGTGCGTTGACCGCACGTCCGACTCACCAACTCTGCGAGTTGGGGCTGGTGCCCCAAAAAACAATAGGCCGCGTTTGTTGCAGCGGCGTGGAACCCGGCCCGGCCTACCGGGCCTGGGATTCCACTTCGCGGGTCCAGCGGTCGATGAGCCGCTTTCGCTCGGCGGCCTTGCCGTATTTCTCGAAGTCGTACTTGATGAGCTTCACGTCGTTCATCGACGGAATGCGCGGGTCGGGCTTGAAAGTCTTGTTGGCCGGGGACTGCAGGCTCCCGGCCTGCCCGCCGATCGCCTGGCCGGCCGGGCTCATGAGCCAGTCGTAATACCGCCTGGCATTCTCCTTGTTGCGCGCGCCCTTGACCAGTGCGATGCCGCCCACCTCGTAGCCCGTGCCTTCGCAGGGCGCGGCGGTCTTGACAGGAAATTTGTCGTACCGCCAGCGCTCGAACCCAAAGATGAAGCTCACGCCGATGGCCACCTCGCCCTTGGCCACGTTGGGCGCTTGCGCCTGGCCGCTGCGGGTGTAGCTGGTGACGTTACGGTGCAGCTTCTTCAGGTATTCGAAGGCCGCGTCCTCGCCCATCTGCTGCACCAGCCCCGCAATGATGGTGTAAGCCGTGCCGCTTGAAGCGGGGTGCGAAATCTCGATCTCGCCCCTGTACTCGGGCTTGATGAGGTCGGCCCAGCACCTGGGCTCGCTCAGCTTCTTTTTCTTGAGCAGGTCGGTGTTGAAACCGAAGCCGATGGCGCTGGTGTAGAAGCCGCCCACCATGTTCTGCGACATGGCGTACTGGCGTACCGCCCAGTCGTGCAGGTCGTTGATGTAGGCCGGGCGGTAAGGCTCCAGCAGGCCCTGCTCGGCTGCCTGGAGAAACGGATCGCCCGTGCCGCCCCACCAGATGTCGGTCTTGGGGTTGGCCGCCTCGGCGCGCAGTTGGGCGCCGATTTCGCCGGTGCCCTTGTGCGCCTGCTGCACCTTGATGCCGGTTTCGCGCGTGAAGGCGGCGGCGGCCGCCTCGCACCAGCTCGCGTCGGTGCTGCAGAGCGCGTTCACCGTCGTGCCCTGCGCCCCGGCGCCTGCCGAGAACAAGGCCAGCACACCTGCAATGGCGGCAGCGGCAGGGGCCGCGCTGTTTCTGAAGGCAAAGAGGCGCATGCGTTCTCCGGCAGGTGAATGAAATGTGGAAGGCGACGACAAGGCCGCAGGATAGCGGGCAAAGCCGCTCAGTAGGCCGCCACAGGCGGAGCCAGGAGGGGCGGCAGGTGCTCCGCAAGCCAGTCGATCACCACCCGGGTCTTGTACGGCAGATAGCGGCTGCTCGAACGAATCACGTTCAGCTCGAAGCCAAAGGGCTGCGGCTCCTCGAAGACGCGCAGCAGCGTTCCCGCCGCCAGTGCTTCCGCTGCAAGCCAGGCCGGCAGGCGCGCCAGGCCCATGCCGCCAATGGCGGCTTCGAGCAGCACCTCGGCGCTGTCGCAGCGCAGCCGCGATGGCAACACCACCTCGATGAGCCGGCCTTCGGCATCGTGAAAGCGCCAGGGCGAGATCTGTCCGTCGCGCGCGTACAGCACGGCCTCATGCAACGCCGAAGCGGCAAGAAGCTCGGCCAGGCCCGCCGGGCGCCCGTGCGCTGCCAGATAGGCGGGCGCCGCACACAGCACCATCCACTGCACGCCGACCGGGCGGGCGACCAGGTCGGCGGTGTCCGGCAGTTCACCGCTGCGAATGGCCAGGTCCAGGCCTTCTTCCGCGAGGTCCACGCGCCGGTCGTTGAATGAAAGCTCCAGAGAAAGGCCGCGGTGCCGGCGGGCAAGCGCCAGCAGCAGCGGCCCCACCCTGAGCCGCCCGAGCATCGCGGGCATGCTGAGGCGCACCACCCCGGTGGCGGTACTGCGGGCGGCATCGGTCATGGCCTCAGCCGCGTCGAGCTCTGCCAGCGCGCGGCGGCAGCGCTCGTAGTAGCCGTGGCCTTCTTCCGTGAGGCTTTGGCTGCGCGTGGTGCGCAGAAAAAGCCGCGTGCCCAGCCTAGCCTCGAGCCGCGCAATGCTCTTGGCAACCGCCGACCTCGTAACGTGCAGCCGCTGCGCCGCGAGCGCAAAGCTGCCCGCCTCTGCCGCGGCGACAAACTCTTCGATGCCCTGGAGACGTTGGCTCATTGGAGATTTTCAGGCGCCATAAAGTCGAAAATTATCCACCACTGGATAAGACAACTCACCAATAGCATGAAGGCTTCGTTGTTTACGTGGAGTCTTTTCATGCAGGAATCCCAGACGCTTCGCCGCTGGCAACTCGCTTCTTTTGGCACCGTGCATCTCGAGCAGGTCGAACGGCCGCTGCCCACCCCTGGGCCTGGCCAGATCCTCGTGCAAGTCGGTGCGGTGTCGCTCAACTACCGCGACCTGTTGATGGTTAAGGACGGCATGGGCATGAAGTTCGACATGCCCTTTACGCCGGGCTCCGACATGGCCGGCACCGTGGTGGCCGCGGGCGCCGATGTGCGCCGGTTTGCCGTTGGCGATCGCGTCGTCAACACCTTCTGGGGCGGCTGGATCGACGGCCGGTGGCACGCCGATACGGTACTGGCCGGCGGGCCCGGTCCGGGCATGCTGGCCTCGCATGTGCTGCTCGATGCGGCATGGGCCGTGGCTGCGCCCGCCACGCTGGATTTCGCCGAAGCGAGCACGCTGCCGTGCGCCGGTCTCACGGCATGGTTTGCGCTCGCCGAAACAGGCGCGCTGCGGCCGGGGCAGACCGTACTGATCCACGGCACCGGCGGCGTGGCGCTGTTCGGCTTGCAGCTTGCGCGTCTGCATGGCGCGCGCACCATCGTGGTCTCGGGCAGCGAAGACAAGCGCGCACAGGCACTCGCGTTGGGCGCCACCCACGTGTTGATGCGCGACAGCGACTGGCCCGCCGAAGTGCGCCGCCTTACCGAAGGCCGCGGTGCCGACCACGTGCTCGAACTCTCCAGCGGGCCGAACCTCGACCGCTCGCTGCAGGCGGCTGCGCAAGGCGCGCGCGTGTCGATCATCGGCATGCTCGGCGGCGAGACGCTGAGCGCTTCGTTCTATGCCATGGTGCTCGGCCGCGTCACGGTGCAGGGCATTGGCGTGGGCCATCGGCGTGCGCTCGAAGAACTGGTGCGTGCCGTCGATGTGAACGCGCTCAAGCCCGTGATTGCCGCGCGCTACGACTTCGACGCAGTGCCGGATGCCCTTGGCCACCTGGCGCGCGGCGCCTTCGGAAAGATCGTTGTCACGCTCTGACCGGCTTCAATATTTCACGCGCATCGCGCCTGTGAGGAACGAAAGATCGCCGATTTGTGAACAGGTTCCGCTAGGCGCAAACAACCTGCGCCGCCCATGTGATTTCCATTCCTAGAATCCGGCCGCGTCTTGGCTGGGCCACGCACTTTTTTCTCAACTTCAGGATGGAACGACATGGAACATAGCACCTACAAAAAGTGGTCGGCCGAGTTCATAGGTACTTTTTGGCTCACGCTTGGCGGCTGCGGTAGCGCTGTTCTTGCTGCAGCCTTTCCGGGCCTTGGCATCGGTTTTCTGGGCGTCTCGCTGGCGTTCGGCCTCACGGTGGTCACCGGCGCTTACGCGCTCGGCCCCATCTCCGGCGGCCACTTCAACCCCGCGGTGTCGATCGGCCTCGCAGCCGCCGGCCGCTTCAAGGTTTCGCAACTTGCGGGCTACATCGTCTCGCAAGTGCTGGGCGCCATTGCAGCCGGCGGCGTGCTCTACCTGATTGCCACCGGCAAGCCCGGCGCCGACATCGGCGGCTTTGCGACCAACGGCTTCGGCGAGCACTCGCCCGGCAAGTACGGCATGACCGCAGCGCTGATCTGCGAAGTGGTAATGACCGCCGTGTTCCTGATCGTGATTCTCGGCTCCACCGCCAAGCGCGCGGCCGGCGGCTTTGCGGGCCTGGCCATTGGCCTGTGCCTCACGCTGATTCACCTGATCTCCATTCCCGTGACCAACACCTCGGTGAATCCGGCGCGCAGCACCGGCCCGGCGGTGTTCGGCCCGTCGTATGCAATGTCGGAGCTGTGGCTGTTCTGGCTTGCACCCATCGTGGGCGCGATCATCGGCGCGGTGATCTACCGCGCTCTCCTCAGCAACAACAACGACGACTGACCCTCGGTCAGCTGCCGCTCGCCGACTTCACGAGCGGCAGCGACGTCGATTGCCCGATCGATTCGGTTCCGGTCGCATGCGAGGCCGCGTACGCGCCGGCCTCCACATCGGACACTGAAATTGTCGAATTCATTGCCGGCGCGCTGGTCGACTGGCCAATGGACTCGGTGCCGCTGGGCCGTGCGGCAGCCATCGCACCCGCCTGCACGTCGGGGTTCTCGGGCGAATTCATCTGCAACGGATGGTAGTCCGAGCCGTCGGTCGTTTCGGCCGACGCATTGACGGCACCCATCGCTGCAAATGCGGCAAAGGAACCAAGGGCAAGAAGCTTGAAGGAAGTGCGCATGGTGTGTGCTCCTGAATGGCGTTGTCTCCGGCCGCCTGCCATCGCGCGAACTGCGCGTGGCAGGGCCTGCGTGCACTCTAGGCAGCCGGACTGAGTTGGCTGTGAGCGATGAATTAGCCCGGGATGAGTGTCGACGGCAACGGCGGAAGATGCACCCGCGCCATCAGCCCGGAAGCTCCCTTTTCGCCCTCTGTTTCAGCCCGATTGCGCAACTCGATGCGCAAGCCGTGCCGCTCGGCTGCTGTGCGCGCAATGGCAAGGCCAAGCCCGCTGCCCCCGGCCGGCGCGCCCGGCACGCGAAAGAACCGGTCGAACACGCGGCCGATCGACGGCGCGGGAATGCCTGGCCCGTTGTCCAGCACATCGACCACCGCATGACCGTCGGCTTCGTGCAGCCGCACGTCGACCACGCCGCCTTCCGGCGCATAGCGCAGCGCGTTGTCGATCAGGTTGTCGAACACGCTGCGCAGCTCGGCGGCCGGCGCATGCACCACGGGCGCAATCGATCCCTCGAAGCCGATGTCCACACGCCGCGCGTCGGCAAGCACCATCAGCTGGCTCACGCTTTCGCGCAGCAGTGTCTCGATGTCGACCGCCTCGCCTGGCGTGGGGCGGCCCGGCGCGTCGTGGCGCGAGAGGCTCAGCAGTTGTTCGATCAGGTGCTGCGCTCGCGTGACGCCGGCTTCAAGCTGGTTGAAGCGCTCGGTAGCCTCGCCGGCGGGCACGTGCGCGCGCAGGTTCTCGACCTGCAAGCCAATCGCGGCCATGGGCGTGCGCAGCTCGTGGGCTGCGTCCTGCACAAAGCGGCGCTGCGTGGCAAAGGCATTGCGCACGCGCGAGAGCAGGTGGTTGAAGGCCTGCACCAGCGGTGCAATCTCGTCGGGCACGCGCGCCAGTGAAAGATCGGTGAGGCTGCGCTCGTCCTGCGAGGCCACGTCGCGCGCCACGGCCCGGAGCGACCGTGAGGCCGCCGACACGATGAGCCAGAGGATGAGCAGGGCCAGCGGCAGCAGCAGCGCGATGGGCAGGCCCTCGAGCAGCGCGCGCCGCAGCGCACGGCGCCGGCGGTAGTCTTCGTTCTGCAAGACCTGCACGCGCGGCTGGTCGGCATGCGGACCGGGTTCGGCGGTGAACACGCGCCAACGCGAGTGCGTGTGAGCGCCCGTGCTCGCATCGCTGAAGCCAGGCTTTGGCTGAAGAGGCACCGAGGCCAGCGGCGGCCACGAACTCGCCAGCAACGTGCGGCCATCGGCGCTCCACACCTGCACCACGAAGGCGCCGCGCTCGAATGCGGCCTCGCCTTCGACCGGGCGCGGCGCGCGGGGCGGATCGGTGCCCGCGTGGGAATCGGCCACGAGCCGCATCTGCTCGTCGAGCGCGTTGTGCACCAGGTCGCCGTACGCAACGAAGGTAAACCACGCCGTGAGCGCCGCAGCCACCAGGTGCAGAGTAACCAGCCAGAACAGCAGCTGCGAGCGCAGCGAGCGCGGGCGCCACCAGCGGCCGCTCGCGGAAACCATCACCAGCAAACCTCCGTGCTTCGCACTGCGGTGCGAGCTTGCTTGGGGCGGCCCGGCGCGGAAACCATCACCAGCAAACCTCCGTGCTTCGCACTGCGGTGCGAGCTTGCTTGGGGCGGCCCGGCGCGGCGCTCATGCAACGACGCGCCATCCCAACCCGCGCACGTTGCGGATCGATTCCGCGCCGAGCTTGCGGCGCATGCCGTGGATCAGCACGTCGATGGCGTTGCTCGTCACCTCTTCGCCCCAGCCGTAGATGCGGTTCTCCAGCTGTTCGCGCGAAAGAATGGCACCGGGCCGTTCCAGCAATGCATGCAGCAGCGCAAATTCCCTTGCCGTCAGCGCCTCGCGCTCGCCGTGGATCACCACCTCGCGGGTGGTCAGGTCAAGCTGCATCGCATTGCCGCCGATCAACGAATGCGCAGCGCCGTCGCGCCGGCGCACCACGGCCCGCATGCGCGCGAGCAGCTCGCGAAACTCGAACGGCTTGCGCAGGTAGTCGTCCGCGCCAAGGTCCAGGCTGTGAATGCGGTCGTCGAGGCCGTCGCGCGCGGTGAGAACCAGCACCGGCGTGGCGTCGCCGCGTTCGCGTGCGCGCCGGAGCACCTCTGTGCCGTCCTGGCGGGGCAGGCCCAGGTCGAGCAGCACGCAGGTGTAGCCGCCGTCGCCCAGCGCGCTTTGCGCCAGCTCGCCATCGCGCACCCAGTCGGCCGACCAGCCCGCGCCCTCGAGCGCCTGCTTCAGGCTGCGCCCGATCATCTCGTCGTCTTCCACCAGCAGCACACGCATCGCGTCGACTCCCTGGGCGGCAAGGCAGCACGCGATCGGGATGACCGGCAGTGCCTTGCGCCGTGGCGCAGCCTAGGCGCGGAGTCTTAGGCGAGGCTTAGGAGCTGTCAACGCTGCGCGGGTAAAGATTCACAGCACGCGAACCTCGTGCCGCTCGCCTTCGCCGTCCGCTGCAAACGCAAGCAGCCGCATGGCCTCTTCCTGCACGCCGATGCGGTCGGACCCGGACCATCGCGTGAAGGGCTCCAGGAGCACCGTGGCCGTGTTCTTCGCGCGCTCGATCTTCCAGACGCCTGCGACGAAACCGTCGAGAAGCACCGTGCCGCGCACGATGCCGTTGAGGGTGAACACCCGGGCGCGGTGCTCGTCGCTCATCACGCGGCTGCGATCGGCATGCGAGAGCAGCAGGTTGTCCCATTCGGCGACAAGGCGCGGCGGTGCGGGCGTGTCGGGGTCTGGCCGCGGCGCGCGCGGCAGGTCGAAGAGCTCCTGCCCCTCATCGCCGGCAAACACGCGCAGTTGGGGCTGCAGGCGCTCGGCCACGGCCTTCCACCCCGTAAGGCCCGACCACGCACCCGCATCGGCAAGGGTGGCGGGGCCGAAAGCGGCCAGGTAGCGCAGCAGCAGTTCGTCCTGGGTGGCGGGCGCCACGCCGGCGGCGGATTCGCCGAGCCACTGTGCAATGGGTTGCAGCTGTGCGCTCTGGTGCGAGTTCCAGCTGCCTGCGGGCGGCAGGTGCACCAGCGGCACGTTGTTGCGGATGAGCGCAGCGAGCGAAGCGGGCGCGCGGTCCTTCCATCGCAAGGCGAGCGCCTGCCCGAGTTCGGCACTGGTAAGCGGGCCTTCACGCAGCAATGCCCGCCCCGCCTTCACCACCGCCGCCCGGTCGATGCCTTCGAGGGCCCGCGAGTGCTCGCCCGCAAGGCCGCGCTGATGCACGGGTTCGAGCAGAGGCCGCCAGGCCAGCGCATCCGATGCGGCCATCAGGTGCAAGGTCGCGCGCATCGTGGACATGCGCACGACGCGCCGCTTCTTCAGGGCCTCGGTCAGCTGTTCGCGCCTGAAGCCTTCGATCCGGCTCCACAGGCCGATGTAAGGCGGGTTGGGCGCTTGCGCCTGCAGCCCCGCGAGCTTTTCGATGGCTTGCAACGCCGTCGCCTTGCGCCGCTGCAGCAGCATCTGCCGAGCCAGCGTGGCCCGGTTCAGCGCGCGCCGGCTCAGCACCACGGCCATCGGCAGGAACTCAGAACTTCTCGTGCGGACCGAGGTAGCGCCACTGCCCCACGGGCAGGTTGCCAAGCATCACCTTGCCGATGCGCACGCGCTTGAGGCCCACCACTTTCAGGCCGACCAGCTCGCACATGCGGCGAATCTGGCGCTTCTTTCCCTCGGTGAGCACAAAGCGCAACTGCTCGGGGTTCTGCCATTCGACGCGAGCGGGCTTGAGCGGCTGGCCGTCGAGGCTCAGGCCGTGGCGCAGCCTGGCAAGCATGGCGGGCGGAAAAACCGCCTGCACATTGGTTGTGACCGGGTCGTCGTCGTCCATGCGCACCAGCTGCCCGGTGGGCGCGGGCTGGCCCAGGCCGTGGTAGGCCACGCGCACCAGGTATTCTTTTTCCATCACCGAGTCTTCGCCGATCAGCTGGCGCGCAATGCGCCCGTCCTGCGTCATCACCAACAGGCCGATCGAGTCGATATCGAGCCGGCCGCACGGCGCAAGGCCGCGCAACTGCTGGGGGCTGAAGAAGAAGCGCGCGTTGTCTTCGGCCCAGCGGTTCTGCGGCGTAAAAAGCGTGACCGCGGGCTCGTGGCCGTCCTCGGCCTGGCCGCTCACGTAGCCGATGGGCTTGTTGATGAGAATGGTGACCTGGTTCGCCTGCTGCCCCTTGGCGGCCTTGTCCACCTCGATGCGGTCGGCCGGCGTGACCTTCACGCCCATTTCGGCCGGCTTGCCGTTCACCTTCACCCAGCCGTTGCCGATCCACTCGTCGGCCTCGCGGCGCGAGCAGAGGCCCAGCTCGGCCATGCGTTTGTTGAGGCGTACAGGTGCGGCGGGAGCGTCAGTCATGCCCGCATTTTCGCCCATGGTCGGTGTCGGCGGGATGTGTCGCATTGCATGGGGATAATGCGCGCCAATGGCCAGCCGACGGCCCCGGACCCGAATGACAAAAATCCTGATCCTCAGTGTGAGCGCCGGCAACGGCCATGTGCGCGCAGCGCAAGCCCTTGAAGCCGCCATGCAATCGGCCCCGCCGCACACGGCGGTCCACATCGATGCCATGGCCCACGTGGCCGGCGGTTTTCGGAAGGTGTACACCGACTGGTACATCCAGCTCGTGAACCGCGCGCCGGAGCTGTGGTCTTACCTGCACCAGCGCGCCGACGCCACGCCGCACCACGCGCCCTCGCAGCGGCTGCGCCGCGGCATCGAGCGGCTCAGCACCGGCGCCCTGGTGCGCGAGATCTGCCGCGAAAAGCCCGACGCCGTGATCTGCACGCACTTCCTGCCGGCCGAGCTGCTGATGCGCGAGCGCAACCGCGGCCGCATCGACTTTCCGGTGTGGCTGCAGATCACCGACTACGACCTGCACAACATGTGGCTGGTGCCGGGCATGGCGGGCTACCTGGCCGCGACGGAAGAAGTGGCCTTCAGGCTGCGGGCACGCGGCATTCCCGCCGATCGCATCCACGTGACCGGCATTCCGGTGATGCCCGCTTTCTCCGAGCCCGATGCACCGGCCCTCGCGCGCGACGCTTGCGCCACCGCGCTCGGCCTCGACCCCGCGCGTCCCGTGCTGCTGATGGCCTCGGGCGGCGCGGGCGTCGGAGACCTGCCGAGCATGGTCGAACGCGTGCTTTCGCTCGGTGGCGACAGCGGCTTCCAGGTCATTGCCGTGGCGGGCCGCAATGCCGAGGCGCACACCAGGCTGCAGGCGGTGGCCGCACGGCACCCCGGCCGCGTGGTGCCCATCGGCTTCACGAACGAAATGCACAAGCTCATGGCTGCAGCCAACCTGGTGGTGACCAAGCCGGGCGGGCTCACGGTGTCGGAATGCCTGGCGCTCGGCAAGCCCATGCTGCTGATTTCGCCGATTCCGGGGCAGGAAGAGCACAACGCCGGCTTTCTGATGGAAGAAGGCGCGGCCTGGCTCGCCTACGACGCCATCGGCCTGGACTACAAAGTGGCGCGGCTCATGGCCGATCCCGCCAAGCTGGCGGACATGGCCCGGCGCAGTCGCGCGCTCGGCAAGCCGCGCGCGGCGGCCACGGTGCTGCAGCGTGTATTGGGCGAAGCATCATGAGCGGCGCCACCGAGAAGACGGGCGTGGCCCGCACCATCGGCTACCTGGCCTGGGTGGTGGTGATGGCATTCTTTTTTGCGAATGCCGAAATCCAGATCGAAGGCGGTGCGGGCTGGGCCACGTCGCTGCCCACCTGGCGCATCGAGAACAGCATCTGGCTCGATATTTTCTGGGGCGGCCGCGCGATGACCGGCTATCACGCCTGGGTCTTCACCTTCATGGTGCTGGTGTTCTTCGCGCCCCTGGCCTTCAACGGCCGATGGACGTGGCGGGACGTGGGCCTGGCCGTTGCGGGGCTGATCGTGTTCTGGGTCTGCGAAGACTTCCTGTGGTTCATCATCAACCCGGCGTTCGGCTGGGGACGCTTCAACCCGGTCGACGCGTTCTGGCACAAGCACTGGGTGTGGGGCGCACCGGTCGACTACTGGGGCGGCCTGGCGGTGGCCTTGCTGATCCTGGTGACGCGGCACTGGCGGCGCGCGAAATGAGCACAAGAAGCAAGAAGCACAGAAGCGGCGACGGCAACGCCGCGGCCCACGCCGTGCCGCGCCCCGGGCACTGGGCCGACCCGCTCGACACGCACGGCGTTGAAAACCTGCACCGCATCACGCCCACGCTGTACCGCAGCGCACAGCCGCGCATCGCCAACGTGGCGGAGCTGAAGGCCCTGGGCATACGCACCATCGTCAGCTTGCGTTCGTTCAACGACGACCGCAAGGTGTTTGCCGGGCACGACATCCGCCTGGTGCGCGTGCCAATCAACACCTGGTCGATCGACGACGCCAAGGTGCTGCGCGCGTTGGTGGCCATTCGCGATGCGGAGAAACAAGGCCCGGTGCTGATCCACTGCATGCACGGCGCCGATCGCACCGGCGTGGTCGCGGCGGCCTACCGCATGGCGGTGCAGGGCTGGGACAAGGAAAGCGCGCGCCAGGAGATGTTTCGCGGTGGCTATGGCTACCACACGCTGTGGCGCAACATTCCACGCTACATCGACCGGTTCGATCCGGCAAGGATGCGCCACGCGCTGGACCACGCGCCGGCAATTCCCATGGTGTCCTGAAGGCGCCTGCAGACTTCGCAGGCCGCTCCTATACTGGCCGCCCCGTGGCCCTGGGCCACCTTCGAACAGGCCCTTCAACCAGGGTCGCAAGGGGTTTTCATGGCACTGCAACTGCGCACCCTCATCCGCGCGAACGGCGAACTCGAACTCTCGCTGCACGACGAACCGGTGCCTGAACCGCAGGCGCACGAAGTGGTGATCCGCGTCGAGGCGTCGCCCATGAACCCTTCGGACCTGGGCCTGCTGTTCGGCGCGGCCGACATGAGCACCGCCAAGGTTTCGGGCACGCCCGAGCGGCCCGTCGTCACGGCCACGGTGCCCGAGCGCGGAATGCCCATGATGGCCGGACGGCTCGATCAATCGATGCCGGTCGGCAACGAAGGCGCGGGCCTGGTGGTGAAGGCCGGATCGTCGGCCGCGGCACAGGCACTGCTGGGCAAGACGGTGGCTGCCATCGGGGGCGCCATGTATTCGCAGTACCGCGCCGTGGCGGCAGCCCAGTGCCTGGAACTGCCCGAAGGCACCGCGCCGGCCGAAGGCGCATCGTGCTTCGTGAACCCGCTCACGTCGCTCGGCATGGTCGAGACGATGCGGCGCGAAGGCCACGAGGCCCTGGTGCACACGGCCGCTGCATCCAACCTGGGGCAGATGCTCAACAAGATCTGCCAGAAGGACGGCGTCGACCTGGTCAACATCGTGCGCAAGCCCGAACAGGAGGCACTGCTGCGCGGCATTGGCGCAAAGTACGTGTGCAACGCAAGCTCGCCCACCTTTCTTGAAGACCTGACGCAGGCCCTGGTCGAAACAGGCGCGACGCTGGCCTTCGACGCCACGGGCGGCGGCAAGCTCGCGGGGCAGATCCTCGGGTGCATGGAAGCGGCGCTGAACCGCACCGCCAAGGAATACAGCCGCTACGGCTCGACCACGCACAAGCAGGTCTACATCTACGGCGGGCTCGACCGTTCGCCGACGGAGTTTGTGCGCAACTTCGGCATGGCCTGGGGCATGGGCGGGTGGCTGCTGTTTCCGTTCTTGCAGAAGCTCGGGGACGAAGGTGTGCAGCGTTTGAAGGCGCGGGTGGTCGCCGAATTGAAGACCACATTTGCGAGCCGCTACACGCGCGAAGTCTCTTTGCTCGAGGCGCTGCAATTGGATGCCATCGGGGTGTATGGCAAGCAGGCGACGGGGGAGAAGTTCCTGTTGAATCCGAACAAGGGTGTCGCTGCCTGATCCCTTCTTGCTCAGCCAACCACCAACCGATACCCGACCGCAGTCTCCGTCAACAGATGCCGAGGCTGCGCCGGATCGGCCTCCAGCTTCTGCCGCAGATGCCCCATGTAGATGCGCAGGTAGTGGCTCTGATCCGTGTGAGACGGCCCCCACACCTCGCGCAGCAGCTGGCGCTGCGTAAGCACGCGCCCGGCGTTGGCGACCAGCACCGACAGCAGCCGGTATTCGGTGGGCGTAAGGTGCACCTCAACCCCGGCGCGGCGCACGATGCGCGCGGATCGGTCCAGTTCGATCTCACCGAAGCGAAAGACCGCTTCGGCCGGTTCTTCGCTGCCTCCAACGGCACGCGGACGGCGCAGGTTGGCGCGCACGCGCGCCAAAAGCTCGCCGGTGCCGAAAGGCTTGGTCAGGTAGTCGTCGGCGCCCGCATCGAGCGCGGCGATCTTGTCGGACTCGTCGCTGCGCGCCGACAGCACGATGATCGGCACCGCCGACCAGCCGCGCACATCGCGGATCAGCGAAACACCATCGCCGTCGGGCAGGCCAAGGTCGAGCACCAGCAGGTCGGGTTGCCGCGTGCCGGCTGCCGCCAGCCCATCGCGCAGCGTACCGGCCTCGTGCACCAGCCAGCCTTCGGCCTCGAGCGCGCCCCGCACGAAGCGGCGGATCTGCGGCTCGTCTTCGATCACGATGGCGGTGGGCGATGGCATGGGTTCAGAGTTGGGCTTCGGCCGGTTCGGGTGGCTCCCGGCGCGGCAGGGTGACGGTGAATTCTGCACCGCCGCCCTGCGCATTGGCCGCCGTGATCTCGCCGCCATGTGCACTCACCACTGCGCGGCAGATCGCAAGGCCCAGCCCGACGCCGGGCGTGGCCGATTCGGCCTCGCCGCGCGTGAACTTGTCGAAGAGCTTCTGCTCGCGGCCCAGCAGCGCGGCGGGCAGGCCAGGGCCGTGGTCGCGCACCGTGAGCACCAGCGTGCCAGGCTCGGCGCGCGCACCCACCACGATGGGCGGGGCGCCGTATTTGGTGGCGTTCTCCAGCAGGTTGACGAGCACGCGCTCTATCAGCACCGCATCGAATTCGACCAGCGGCAGATCGGCGTCAAGCGCGGTCTGCACGACGGCATCGCCCAGCGAGGTGCGCGCCGCACGGATCGACGATCCCACGACCTCCTCCACGGACTGCCAGTCGCGTCGCAGGTTCACCGCACCGCCAGCAATGCCGCTTTCGAGCCGCGCCATGTCCAGCAGGTTGTTGACCAGTGCATGCAGCTCGTGCGCCTGCACGACGATGGCACGCGCCGCGCTGCCGTGTTCTTCAGGCGGCAGCGTCTGCAACGATTCGGCCAGCGCGATCAACGCGGTGAGCGGCGTGCGCACGTCGTGCGAGATCGCGCCGAGCAAGGCATTGCGCAAACGCTCCGACTCCATCTCGACCACGGCTTGCTGCGCCACCCCTACATAGTGCACGCGCTCCAGCGCGATCGCGATCTGCCGCGCCAGCGTGTCGAGCTGCTGCGCCTGTTCCGGAATCAGCAGCCAGCGCGGCTGCGCGGGCGACAGCGCCAGCACGCCGCGCACGCGCATCGGCGCCTGCAGCGGCACGTAGTGCCACGGCTGCGCCGCCAGCGTCGCCGTTGCAAGGCCCGCGGGCTGGCCGTGGCGAAAGGCCCAGTCGGCCACCTGCGCATCGAAGCCCTCAGGCGGCTCCTTCGGCAGCACGAGCTGGTCAGCGGAGTCCGTCACCAGCACCAGCGCGTGGCCGCCGAAGTGGCCCTGCACGGCGGCAGTGCCGAGCGTGACGACCTGCGTGCTCTCCAACGCCGCTGAGAGCTCGCGCGTGAGTTCGAACAGCGAGCGAGCGCGGCGTTCGCGGCTGGTCGATACGCCGGCCGCAAAACGCAGCCCCGCGGTGAGCTGCCCCACCAGCAGCCCGACGCCCAGCATGATCGCGAAGGTCAGCACGTACTGCACGTCGCTCACCGCGAAAGAAAGCTGCGGCGGCACGAAGAAATAGTCGAAGGCCGCGACGTTGAGCAGCGCCGCCAGCGCCGAAGGCCCTCGCCCGAAGCGCATTGCCACGCCGACCACGCCCAGCAGGAACAGCATCACGATGTTCGCGAGTTCGAGCACGCCGGCCAACGGTGTGCAGGCCAGCGTGAGCGCCACGCTGGTGGCCGCGGCCCAGGCGTAGGCGGGCCAATGGATGGGCGCTTTCTCGTGATCGCCTTCGTCGGCACGCGGCATGTTGAGCGGCGTGCGCCCAAGGCGGCGTGCGCTGTCGACGCGGCCGACCTCCAGGATGTCGAGCGCGGGCGCGCGTTGCGCCAGCGCGCGAGGCAGGGGCACCGGCGCGGCAGGCCACCAGCGGCGCCATCCGCCCGCGGGCTCCGAACGCCCGATCACGAGCGTGGCGCAGTTGAGCCTGCGGGCCTGCTCGGAGAGTTGCTCGGCCACGTCCGAACCGGTGAGCACCGCGGTGGCCGCACCCAGTTCCTCGGCGAGCTTGAGCACCGCGAGGATGCGGTCGCGCTCATCCGCTGCAAGGCGTTGCAGCCGCGGCGTCTCGACATAAGCCGCGTGCCAGCGCACGTTCAGCTGGCTCGCAAGCCGCGCCGCGGTGCGCACCGTCTGCGCCGCGCTTTCGTGCGGGCCCACGCATGCGAGGATCGCGCCCGATGTGTTCCAGGCCTGCAGCGCGCCGCCATTTCCGTCTTTGCCATTGCGGCCGGCCGCGCCCGACTGCTCGACCCGCCAGCCGCGCACATCGTCTTCCACGTGCTCGGCGGTGCGGCGCAGCGCAATTTCGCGCAGCGCGATCAGGTTGCCCTTGCGAAAGAAATTCTGCGCGGCGCGTTCGGCCACGTTCTCCCCATGACGCGGCAGGTACACCTTGCCGGCCGCGAGCCGCGCCGTCAGCTCGTCGGGCGTGACGTCGACCAGCACGACCTCGTCGGCCTCGTCGAGCACGGTGTCGGGCACCGTCTCATGCACGCGCACGCCGGTGATCGCGCCCACCGTGCCGTTGAGGCTCTCCAGGTGCTGCACGTTGAGGGCCGACCACACCTCGATGCCCGCTGCCAGCAGTTCCTGCACGTCCTGCCAGCGCTTGGCGTGGCGCGAGCCCGGGGCATTGGTGTGGGCCAGTTCGTCGACCAGCAGCACGGCGGGCTTGCGCGCCAGCGCCGCGTCGAGATCGAACTCGGCGAGCGTGCGGCCGCGGTAGTCCAGTTCGCGCTGCGGCAGGGTGTCGAGCCCCGCGAGCAGCGCGGCGGTTTCGCTGCGGCCATGGGTTTCGACCACGCCGATGAGCACGTCGCGGCCCGCGGCGCGTTCGCGCTGGGCGGCGCTGAGCATCGCCCAGGTCTTGCCGACACCGGCACTCGCACCGAAGTAGATGCGCAGTTTGCCGCGAAGCGCACGTGCCTCGTCGTTGCGCAGTTGCGCAAGCAGGGCGTCGGGGTCGGGGCGGGTGTCGAGCATGGAAAGGCAGCGCAGGTTAGCGCATTGGGCCGCGCCCATCGAGCGCAAGGTTCAGCGCCAGCACGTTGACGCGTGCTTCGCCCAGAACGCCCCAGAGCGGCGCCTGCGTATGGCTGGCGATCAGCGCATTCACTTCTTCGACCGGAAGGCCGCGCACGCGCGCGACGCGGGCCGCCTGGTAACGCGCTGCGGCGGGGCTGATGTCGGGGTCGAGCCCGCTGGCCGAAGCCGTGACCAGATCGACCGGCACCGGCGCGGTGTTGCCCGGGTCCGCGGCGCGAAGGGCTTCGACACGGGCCTTGACCGCATCGGCCAGCGCCGGATTGAGCGGGCCGAGGTTCGAGCCGCCCGAAGCACTGGCGTTGTAGGGCTGCGGCGCCGTGGCCGAGGGCCGACCCCAGAAATGCTTTGGATCGCTGAAATTCTGGCCGATGAGCGTGGACCCGATGGTGGTGCCCCCTCGCACGAGCAGGCTGCCCTCGGCCTGCGACGGAAACAGCGCCTTCGCGGCGCCGGTGACGGCCAGCGGGTAGACCAGGCCGGTGAGCGCGCCCAGCAGCGCGAAGAGCACGAGGGCGGGACGAACGATGTTGTTGTTCATGGTGAAGAACTCCTCAGACGAGATGGACGGCCACGAGCAGCCAGTCGATCAGCTTGATGCCGACGAAGGGAACGAGCAGCCCGCCCAGGCCGTAGATGGCCAGGTTGCGGCGCAGCAGCGCGGCGGCGCCCACAGGCCGGTAGCGCACGCCCTTGAGCGCCAGCGGAATCAGGAACACGATGACCAGTGCATTGAAGACCACCGCCGACAGGATGGCCGATGACGGGCTCGCAAGCCGCATCACGTTGAGCGCGCCCAGTTGCGGATAAGTCGAGACAAAGATCGCCGGAATGATCGCGAAATACTTCGCCACGTCGTTCGCAATGGAAAAGGTGGTGAGCGAGCCGCGCGTCATGAGCAGCGCCTTGCCGGTTTCGACCACCTCGAGCAGCTTGGTCGGGTTCGAGTCCAGGTCGACCATGTTGCCGGCCTCCTTGGCGGCCTGCGTGCCGCTGCCCATGGCCACGGCCACGTCGGCTTGCGCAAGCGCGGGCGCGTCGTTGGTGCCGTCGCCGGTCATCGCGACCAGCCGGCCTTCGGCCTGGTACTTGCGGATCAGCGCCAGCTTGTCCTCCGGCGTGGCCTCGGCCAGGAAGTCGTCCACGCCCGCCTCGGCCGCAATGGCCGCGGCCGTGAGCTTGTTGTCGCCGGTGATCATCACCGTCTTGATGCCCATGCGGCGCAGCTCGGCAAAGCGCTCCTTGATGCCGGTCTTGACGATGTCCTTGAGCTCGACCACGCCAAGCACGCGGTTGCCCTCGGCCACGGCCAGCGGCGTGCTGCCGCGGCGCGCGGTTTCCTCGGCTGCGCGCAGCATCTCGGGCGGCACGCTGCCGCCCAGCGATTCGACGTGCCGGCGGATCGCATCGACGGCACCCTTGCGCAGCAGCACGACGTCGGTATCGAGGCTGTTGGGAGCAGCGGGCAGGTCGGCACCGCTCATGCGGGTCTGCGCGGTGAACGGAACGAAGCGTGCACCTTCCACCGCCGCGGCTTCGAGGCCGTCGCGGCGTGCCAGTTCGACAATGCTTCGGCCTTCGGGCGTTTCGTCAGCCAGCGAGGCAACCATTGCGGCGCGGGCCAGGCGGGCCTTGGGCACGCCCGGCGCAGGCATGAAAGCACTGGCCTGGCGGTTGCCGTGCGTGATGGTGCCGGTCTTGTCGAGCAGCAGCACGTCGACGTCGCCGGCTGCTTCCACGGCGCGGCCCGATGTGGCAATGACGTTGGCCTGCATCATGCGGCTCATGCCCGCCACCCCCACGGCCGACAGCAGGCCGCCGATGGTGGTGGGAATCAGGCACACCAACAGCGCCACCAATGCAGTGAGCGACACCACGGTGCCGGCGCCCGCGGCCTCCACGCTGAACACCGAGAACGGCAGCAGCGTGACCGTGACCATCAGGAAGACGAGCGTGAGCGCAACCAGCAGGATGGTGAGTGCGATCTCGTTGGGCGTCTTGTGGCGCTTGGCCGCCTCGACCATGCCGATCATGCGGTCCAGGAACGACTCGCCCGGGTTCACCGAGATGCGCACCACCAGCCAGTCGGACAGCACGCGCGTACCGCCGGTCACCGCAGAAAAGTCGCCGCCCGATTCGCGCACCACGGGTGCCGATTCGCCGGTGATGGCGCTTTCGTCGACCGAGGCCACGCCTTCGATGACTTCGCCGTCGAGCGGGATCACGTCGCCGGTCTCGACCAGCACCACATCGCCCTTGCGCAGGTTGGGCGCCTGCTCCGGGAGGAACGTCGCACCGTGGTGGGGTTCCTTGAGCTTCTTGGCCCAGGTGTCTTTGCGAAGGCCGCGCAGCGAGGCAGCCTGCGCCTTGCTGCGGCCCTCGGCCAATGCTTCGGCAAAGTTGGCGAACAGCACGGTGAACCACAACCACACCGTAATGGCCAGAACAAAGGCCGGCTTCATGCCGGTGTCGCCCGGAAAGCTCAGCGAATGCACCCAGAGCAGCGTGGTGAGGATGCTCCCGATGTACACGATGAACATCACCGGGTTGCGCCACTGCGTGCGTGGATCAAGCTTGGCGAAGGCGCCCCACAGCGCAGGCTTGACCAGCGCCGCGTCGAGCAGCGAGAGAGAGGTTTTTGTATTGGCAGTCATGGTGCGCGCCCCTTACTTCCAGAGCACCAGGTGTTCGACAGCGGGCCCGAGAGCCAACGCCGGCACATAGTTGAGCAGGCCGACCAGCAGCACGGTGCCGATCAGCAGCGAGACGAACAGCGGCCCGTGCGTGGGCAACGTGCCGCCGGTGACCGGCAGGCGTTGCTTGGCGGCCAGCGAGCCGGCAATGGCCAGCACCGGAACGATCATCGCGAAGCGGCCAAGCCACATGGCGAGCGCGAGCAGGCCGTTGTAGAACGGTGTGTTGGCCGAAAGGCCCGCGAAGGCGCTGCCGTTGTTGTTGGCGGCCGAACTCAGCGCGTACAGAATTTCAGAGAAGCCATGTGCGCCGGGGTTCGCGATGCCGGCCTTGCCGGCGCTCGCGATCACCGCCACCGCGGTGCCGGCCAGCACCAGAATGGGCGTCACCAGAATGGCGATGGAGATGAGCTTCATCTCGCGCACCTCGATCTTCTTGCCAAGGTACTCCGGCGTGCGGCCGATCATCAGGCCCGCGATGAACACCGCGAGCATCGCGAAGATCAGCATGCCGTAGAGGCCGCTGCCGACGCCGCCGAAAACCACCTCGCCCAGCTGCATCAGCACCAGCGGCACCATGCCGCCGAGCGGCGTGAACGAGTCATGCATGGCGTTCACCGCGCCGCAGGATGCCGCGGTGGTCACGGCCGCAAAGAGCGCGGATGCGTCGATGCCGAAACGCACCTCCTTGCCTTCCATGTTGCCGCCGCCTTGCAGCGCGCTGGCCGCCTGATCGACCCCGAGCGGCCCGAGCAGCGGATTGCCGGCGTGTTCGGCAGGAATGATGGCAATCACCGCAAGCACGAACATCACCGTCATTGCCGCAAGCACGGCCCATCCTTGCCGCATGTCGCCCACCACGCGGCCGAATGCAAGGCACAGCCCCGCCGGAATCAGGAAGATCGCGATCATCTGCAGCAGGTTGCTGAGCGCGGTCGGGTTCTCGTAGGGGTGCGCCGAGTTGGCGTTGAAGAAACCGCCGCCGTTGGTGCCGATCATCTTGATGGCCTCCTGCGACGCGACGGGGCCCATGGCGAGCGTCTGTGCCTGCGTCTTTGCTTGCGGGCCTGCAGCGGCCTCGACCGTTTGCACGGTCTTGTACGCATCGAAGTTCTGGATGACGCCCTGGCCTGCGAAGGCCACCGCAAGCACGAAGGAAAGCGGCAGCAGCAGCCACAGCGTGATGCGCGTGATGTCCGCCCAGAAGTTGCCGACCAGGCCACGGCTCTTGCCGTCGCCGCGGCGCGCAAAGCCGCGCACGAGCGCAAAAGCCACCGCAATGCCCGTTGCGGCGGAGAAGAAGTTCTGCACCGTGAGCCCGAGCATCTGCGTGAGGTAGCTCATGGTCGATTCACCCGCATAGCCTTGCCAGTTGGTGTTGGAGACAAAGCTCACCGCAGTGTTGAAGGCCGAGTCGGGCGATACGGCGCTCATGCCCGCGGGGTTGAGCGGCAGCCAGCCCTGCAGGCGCTGCAGCGCGTACAGGAAGATTGCGCCGACGGCATTGAAGGCCAGCAGCGCAAACGCATAACGCGGCCATTGCATCGATTGACCGGGCTCGGTACCGGCCAGCTTGTAGAGCGGCGCTTCAATGCGCTGCATCCACCGCGGCACGCGCTCGTTGCAAAGCGCGGCAAGAAACTTGCCGACCGGCCATGCCAGCACCAGCAGCGCCGCCAGGAAGAGTGCCAGCAGGCTCCATGCGGAAGAGGTCATTTCAGAACTCCTCGGCGCAGATCAGCGCGAACACCAGGTATGCGAAGAGAACGACGGCGATCAACGCGCCGAAGCCGTAGAGAGCTTGGAGGCCGATCATTTGCGCTCTCCCGCACCGCTCTTCGGCGCTTCGGTTGCCCCCGGCGTCTTCAGCCCTTCGAGCCGGTCAAGACCGGCGGCCATGGCCGCCACCGCCGCCCACAGCGCCAGCAAGGCGCCCATCCAGACGAAATCCATTCATTGCTCCTGCAGCGAAACACAAGGCCTCGAGTCTCGGCAGGCGTGCGTAAAAACAGGAAACAGAGTCGCCCAGGGCGCATAAAGAAACCGTAAAGACGACCCTCCTTTATCAAAGCCCTCGACAGCAGTTGCGCTGCCATTTAATAATCAAAGTGAGTTCTTTGAAATAACGGGAATGACCATCCGCCCCCTCGACCTGAAGCCCGCCTGGACGCCGCACCAGCCGGCGGACCGCATCCTGTCCACGCTCAAGACGCGCGGCGCGCTCGGCATTCCCGACATTGCCAAGGTGCTCGACGTGACCGTGGAGGCGGTGCGCCAGCAGATGGTCAAGCTGCAGTCCGATGGACTGGTCGACGCCGAGAGCCGCCCCGCGGGCCGCGGCAGGCCGACGCAGATATGGCGGCTTACCAGTGCCGGGCACGCGCGCTTTCCAGACACCCATGCCGAGATGACGGTGCAAATGATCAGCGCCGTGATCACCGTGTTCGGCGAGAAGGGCATGGACCAGCTCATCGGCGCGCGCGAGGAGGCCATGCGCGCCAACTACCGCGAAGCGATGCTTGGCGCACGCAGCCTGAAGACAAAGCTCGAACGGCTCGCCGAAATCCGCAGCCGCGAAGGCTACATGGCCGAGTTCCGGCCCGAGGGCGACGGCTTTCTCTTCATAGAGAACCATTGCCCCATCTGCACCGCGGCGCGGGCCTGCACAGGCTTTTGCCGCAGCGAACTGCAGCTCTTCGAAGAAGTGCTGGGAACCGATACGAGCGTGAGCCGCGTCGAGCATGTGCTTGCGGGCGCGCGGCGCTGCGCCTACCAGGTGAGCCCCAGAAACGCGCCTTGATTCAGACTGTTTTCATAAACCCCGAAAGGAAAGACCCACCATGGAACACACCCTCCCGCCCCTGCCCTACGCGCTTGACGCGCTGGCACCCGAGTACTCGAAGGAAACCCTCGAGTACCACTACGGTAAGCACCACAACGCCTACGTGGTGAACCTGAACAACCTGCAAAAGGGCACCGAGTTCGAATCGATGACGCTCGAGGAGATCGTCAAGAAGTCCAGCGGCGGCATCTACAACAACGCCGCGCAAATCTGGAACCACACCTTCTTCTGGAACTGCATGAAGCCCCAGGGCGGCGGCACTCCGACCAGCGCGCTGGCCAAGGCCATCGATGCCAAGTGGGGCAGCTACGACGCGTTCAAGGAAGCGTTCGTGAAGTCGGCCGTGGGCAACTTCGGCTCGGGCTGGACGTGGCTGGTGAAGAAGGCCGACGGTTCGGTGGACATCGTGAACATGGGCGCCGCCGGCACGCCGCTGACCACGGGCGACACGCCGGTGCTGACGGTGGACGTGTGGGAACACGCCTATTACATCGACTACCGCAACCTGCGCCCCAAGTTCGTCGAGACCTTCCTGGCCAAGCTGGTCAACTGGGACTTCGCGGCCAAGAACTTCGGCTGACGCCAGCCAAGGTTCCCGCCGGCGGCATCCTCACTCGTTGACGAGGTTGAGGATGTTGCCGTCCGGGTCCTTGAACCAGGCGACCTTCATCTTGTCCATGACATGGATGTCGCCTGCGAGCGTTGTGTTCGGCATGTCGTAGTGCTCGAAGCGGACGCCCTTGGCCTTGAGCGCCGCTACCAGTCCCTCGATGTCGCCACCCACCGCCCAGGTCACCGCCGTGGCCTGGTTGGTGCCGGCGAATGAAGAGCAGTAGACATTGATACGGCTGTTACCGCTGCGATAGGCGATCATGTCCTCGCAGTCTGTGTCGGCCGGCGCCAGGCCCAGCGTGTCTTCGTAGAAGCGGCGCGCCACGGCAAGGTCTTTCACCGCGAGGTTGGCCACAGCATTGATATTTCCGAGCATGGCTGTCTCCTGTGTGGATGGGCACCCATCTTCTGCCGCGCAGCGGGCATGTCAAGCCGCCGCTACGCGATAAGGGACCCATCTCGAACGAAGAAAACCGCACAACCCGGGTTCCGGCACACTGCACCCTTGGTGCAGTGCCCGGCGAGGCCTGAAAATCTGCCCCTCGATCCGCACCCGACAAGCCCCCGATACAGAGACAAACCCATGATCCGCAAACTCACCCGCCCGCTGGCCCTTGCGCTGGCCCTTCCCCTGGCCGCCGTTTCGCTCACGTTCGCCGCCCCTGCCGCGCAGGCGCAGGCCTACCCCGCCAAGCCCATTCGCATGATCGTGCCCTTCCCGCCCGGCGGCGGCACCGACATCCTGGCGCGCCTGGTGGCCCAGAAGCTCACCGAGGCCAACCACTGGACCGTGGTGCCCGACAACCGCGGCGGTGCCGGCGGCACCATCGGCATTGCCGAGGCCGCACGCGCCGCGCCCGGCGGCTACGACATCGTGATGGGCCAGAAAGACAACATGGTCGTCGCGCCATGGCTCTACAAGAACCTGACCTACAACCCGGTGAAAGACCTCACCGCCGTGGCCCACGTGGCCTACACGCCGGTGGTGATCGTCACGCAGGCCAACTCCAGGTTCAAGACGCTGAACGACGTAGTCACCGCCGCGCGCGCCGCGCCAGACACCGTCACCTACGGCTCGCCCGGCAACGGCACCACCATTCACCTGGCCGGCGAAATCTTCAACGGCGCAGCCCAGATCAAGATGCGCCACGTGCCCTACAAGGGCTCCAACGCGGCCATGATGGACGTGCTGGCGGGCAACGTCGACCTGATGGTGTCGTCGGTGCCTTCGGCGCTGGCGCAGATCAAGGCAGGCAAGCTGCGCCCGCTGGCCGTAACGTCGGCCAAGCGCAGCACCTCGCTGCCCGACACGCCCACCGTGGCCGAGCTTGGCTACAAGGGTTTCGACGTGTCCACCTGGTACGGCCTCTTCGTGCCCGCCAAGACGCCGAAGGATGTGATCGCCACGCTGAACACAGAAGTGAACAAGCTGCTGGCCACGCCTGAAATGAAGGCCGCCATCATTGCCCAGGGTGCCGAGCCGCAGAGCATGACGCCCGAACAATTCGAGACATTGCTGAAGACCGACTACGACAAGTGGAAGGGCATCGTGCAAGCCTCCGGCGCGACTATCGAATAGGCACCGGGCATCGCAGAATGCTGTCTCCACAACAGGCCGCATCGACGGCACGGAGACAGCAATGGCACAGCGCAAGAACCCGAAGAACGCCCTTCTGCTGAACACAACCGCGCTGGCAGCGGTTGCGGTTGCCCTGTTGCAGGGCTGTGCGCAAATGCGAACGCAGCAGCAGCAACAACAGCTGGTTCCGTCGGAGGCCAGCGTTGCCTCGCATGTCGCAGCCGCCACGCGCGCCGCCGGCTCCGACCTGAAGCCCCTGCTTACCCTTTGCAAGCCGGCGCCGGCCACCCGCCCGGCGCAAGCCGAGCTGGACAAGGGCCTGGCCGCATTCATCGCCAAGCCTGCGCCGCCGCCGGGCCAGGCTTTCGACAATCTTTATTTCGTGGGCGCCGACTGGGTCAGTGCCTGGGCGATCAAGACCTCGGACGGCATCATCCTCATCGATGCGCTCAACACGCAGGCCGAAGCCGCGGCGCTCATCGAGGGCGGCATGCGCAAGCTCGGGCTGGACCCGGCGCAGATCAAGTACGTGATCGTCACGCACGGCCACGGCGACCACTACGGCGGCGCGCCCTACCTTGCGCAGAAGTACCGCGCACGCGTGGTGATGAGCGAGGCCGACTGGACCATGACCGAAACGCGGCTCGAGTTTGCGACGCCGATCTGGGGCGCACCGCCCAAGCGCGGCCCGGGCGACGTTTCGGCGAAGGACGGCGACCGCATCACGCTGGGCGACACCAGCGTGACGCTGTACCTCACGCCCGGCCACACCATGGGCACCCTTTCGCCGGTGTTCGACGTGAGCTCCGGCGGGCGCAAGCACCGGGCCATGCTGTGGGGCGGCACCGGCTTCAACTTTGGCAAGGACGTGCCGCGGCTGGACAGCTACATCGGCGCCACGCAGCGCATGGGCGCCATCGTGCAGACCCAGCGCATCGACGTGCTGCTGTCGAACCATTCGAACATCGACGAGTCGCAGGCCAAGCTCGCCGCCCTGCGGCAGCAGCCCGCTCCGGCGGCAAACCCGTTCGTGCTCGGCACGCCGACGGTAGAGCGGGCGCTGGCGGTGATGGGCGGATGCGCGCAGGCGCAGCGCGACAGGTTCCTGATGCAGTGAGTTGTGTTGCTCCCTCCCCCGAAAGGGGAGGGAAAAAGACCGAGGGTCAGTCGGGCGTGAACTTCTTGTTGAAGATGTCCACGTCCGATGCCAACTCGAACGTTGCCACCTGCCCCATTTTTCCGTCGCTCAGGCGGCAGGCGGAGAACAGGCTGTAGCGGCCCTTGAAGTAGAACTCGTCCATCACGATCAGTGCGTACGGGTACGGCACGAAGACCTGGTGCTCGAAGACGATGCGGTGCACGTTCCTCGGCGAAGGAAAGAGCTTGTAGTCGTTGGTGTCGATCGACTTTGCGGTGGCCATGTTCGTTCCCGGCTTCTTGTGCCCGGCATTCAGGCCGGGTCGCGCACGTCGGCCACGGGGTTGCTGCCGAAATCCGCGCGCGCCAGGTACTTGAGCACCTTGGCCGCCGCCGTCTCGGGGCTGTCGAGCATGCCCTCGCTCTTCAACTTCTCGAAGCGCCCGCGGTCCGGAAAATTCTCGACCGACGCGCCGCGCAATTGCACCTGCATGTCGGTGTCGATCACGCCGGGTGCGAGCGACACGATGCGCGCGCCGTTCGGCATAGGGGCCTCTTCGAGCGCCACCGCGCGCGAGTAGTGGTCCATGCCCGCCTTGGCGGCGCAGTAAGGCGCCTGGCTGCCCATGGCGTTGCGGCCCAGGCCCGACGAAATGTTCAGCACCTTGCGCGCGCCGCGCCATTCGCGCGTGGCACCCAGGAAGGCGGCGGTCAGCAGCATCGGCGCTTCGAGCCCGATGCGAAGCGCCTGCGCCAGTTCGGCCGGCACTGCGCTCGCGAGCGGCGCCGGGTTGCCGACGGTGCCCGCGTTGTTGATCAAGGTCACGCCGTCGAAGCGCTGGCCGTCGAGCGACTTGAGCCATGCGGAAACGCGCGCCGCCGCAGCCACGGGCTCCGACAGGTCTTGCTCCCACTGGATGAGTTCGGCACCGGCCTTGGCCGCCAGCTCGGCCAGCTGCGGGTCTTGCCTGCGCGAGATGCCGAGCACCGTGTGGCCGGCCTGCAGCAGCTGCGCGGCCATGGCACGGCCCAGGCCGCGCGACGCGCCGGTGATCAGGGTGAGTTGGGAGGTAGTCATCAAAAGAACTTTCTTGAACGAAGGCGGAAGGTTAAGCGGTATGCAAGCAATGGCCCGGCGGCTCAGCCGGTGCGGAACTGCTTGCGCAGAAAGTTGCGGTGCCGCGCGATGTGCTGCAGTTGTGCAGGCGCAATGGTGCCGCCAAGGTCGACCTCGTCCGCGCCGTTGAGCACTGCGTTGGCATGCGTCATGGCGCGCGCAACGACTTCTTCCTCGCTCACGCCGAGTTGCGCGGCAAGGTCGAGCGCCACGCGGCGCATGGCGCGCTGCGAAAGCATCCACATCGCGCCGAAGCGGTCCCAGGCCAGGGCGGCCTCGTCGGCCTTCTCGCGCTCGGCAAGAATTTCGGCGAGCGGCTTGGCGAGCACCGCGTCGAGCGCATCGAGCTTTTCGGTGAGCGCCTCGTTCCGCTCGATGGCTTCTTCGAGCGTGGGGCCGGTTTCGCCGGTATCTGGCTTCCGAGTCTCGGGCGGCGGAACAAGGGCCGCTTCGGCATTTGCGGAAACGATCTGGAGCTGGTCTTCGAGGGTCATGAGGTTTCCGTTTCCGGTGAGGTGTTCTTCTTGTTCGATATTGCGGTGGCTCGCAGGCCCGTCAGGTCGAGCACGCGCAGCCCACCGTACTCCACCCGGATCAACCCCTGCGCCGAAAGGCCGTTGAGCGCCTCGTTCACGCGCTGGCGCGAAAGGCCGACCAGGTAGGCGAGCTCTTGCTGGGTGATGCGCAGCACTTCGCCCACGCCGGGGTACAGCACCGGGTTGAACAGCGACACCAGGTTGCGCGCCACGCGCGCGTCGGGGTTGTTGAGGCGGTCGATCTCCAGCGCCGCAATGAACTGGCCGAGCCGCTCGTTGAGCTGGTTCATCACAAAGCGGTTGAAGCCGATGGAGTGGTCCAGCAGCCAGTGAAAGCTGTCGATCGGCAGGCCTGCCACCACGCTGCGTCGCAGCGCCTGTATGTTGTAGCGGTAGGGCTCGCGCTTCATGACAGTGCCTTCGCCGAACCAGCCGCCCGGCGGTATGCCGGCATAGGTGACGGAGCCGCCGTCGGCGTTGTCGTTGCTCATCTTGAGCAGCCCTTCGACCACGCCGAACCAGTAGGTGGGCGAGCGGCCGACGCGGCAGACCAGGTCGCCGACCTCGGCCTCGCCCACCACCAGCGCGGCCTCGGCACGCCGGCGCTCGGTGGGCGTGAGCGCGGGCAGCCACGGAATGCCGTCGAGCTCTTCGGCATTGGGGGAACGCGCGCGGTCCTTGATCGAAGCGCCGTGCAGGCTGTGGTTTGAACTGCCGTGAAGCATCGGGAAACTCCGGGGAGTAGTGTCCCTAGGATTGTCGTTGGAACGACAACCCAGCGTCAAAGTGAGGCCTACGATCCGCCCACTGTGCAAACCACCGACCCCACCTTTCCCCGCCTGCTGCTCGCTCACGCCCAGGCCCAGCCCGATGCGCCCGCTGTCCGCGAGAAGGACCTGGGCATCTGGCAGACCTGGAGCTGGAGCGCCGTGGCCCAGGAGGTGCGCGAGATGGCCTGCGGCCTCGCGAGCCTGGGCTTCAAGCCCTTCGACAACCTGTCCATCGTCGGCGCCAACCGCCCGCACCTGTACATGGCGGTGCTCGCGGCGCAGAGCCTGCGCGGCGTGCCGGTGCCGCTCTACCAGGACGCGGTGGCCAGCGAAATGGTCTTCATGCTGCAGGACGCGGCCATCGACTTCGTGATCGTCGAAGACCAGGAGCAGGTGGACAAGCTGCTCGAATGCCGCGAACTGCAGAAGGACGAGCAGCACGGCATCCGCCACATCATCTACGACGACCCCAAGGGCCTGCGCCACTACGACCAGCCCGGGCTCATGAGCTACGACCAGCTTCGCGAGCTGGGCCGCACCTTCGACTCGGCAAACCCCGGCTACTACGACCGCGCAGTGGCAAGCGGCGAGGCAAGCGACGTGGGCGTGATCCTCTACACCTCGGGCACCACCGGCCGGCCCAAGGGCGTGTGCCAGACGCATGCAAGCTTTATTGCGGCGGGCCGCGGCGGCGTGGAAACCGACAAGCTCGGCCCCGGCGACAACATCATGAGCTACCTGCCGATGGCGTGGGTGGGCGACCACCTGTTTTCGGTCGCGCAGTGGCTGGTGGGCGGCTTCACGCTCAACTGCCCCGAGTCGAGCGAAACGGTGATGAACGACATGCGCGAGATCGGGCCGAGCTATTACTTCGGCCCGCCACGCACCTTCGAAGGGCTGCTCACGGCCGTGTCGATCCGCATGGAAGACGCGGCGGCGCCCAAGCGCTGGCTGTATGCAAAGTTCATGGCGCTGGCGCAACGCGTGGGCGCAGACATTCTCAACGGCGCACCCGTGGGCACGGGCGACCGGCTGATGTACGGCCTGGGCAACCTGCTGGTGTATGGGCCGCTGCGCAACGTGCTGGGCATGAGCCGCATTCGCGTGGCGTACACAGCGGGCGCGGCCATCGGGCCCGACCTGTTTCGCTTCTACCGCTCCATTGGCGTCAACCTGAAGCAGTTCTATGGCCAGACCGAGACCTGCGCCTACGTGTGCCTGCAGCAGGACGGCAAGGTCAAGCTGCAAACGGTGGGCACGGCCGCGCCGGGCATCGAGCTGAAGATTGCCGACGACGGCGAAGTGCTGGTGCGCGGCGTGTCGGTGCTGAAGGAATACTACAAGCGCCCCGACGCCACTGCCGAAGTGCTCGACGCGAACGGCTACTTTCACACCGGCGACGCAGGCGTGCTCGACAGCGAAGGCCACCTGCGCATCATCGATCGCGCAAAGGATGTAGGCCGGCTCGTGAGCGGTGCGATCTTTGCGCCCAACTACATCGAGAACAAGCTCAAGTTCTTTCCGCAGATCAAGGAAGCCGTTTGCTTTGGCAACGGCCGGAGCGAAGTCTGCGCAGCCATCAACATCGACTTCGAGGCGGTGGGCAACTGGGCAGAGCGGCGCGGCCTGGCCTATGGCGGCTACGTCGACCTGGCCGGCAAGCCCGAGGTGCTGACGCTCGTGGGCGAATGCATCGCCAAGGTCAACGCCGACCTCGCAAGCGAAGACGGCATGGGCGAGACGCAGATCGCGCGCTTCCTGGTGCTGCACAAGGAGCTCGACCCCGACGACGACGAACTCACCCGCACGCGCAAGGTGCGCCGCGGCTTCATCGCCGAGAAGTACGCGGTGCTTGTCGACGCGCTGTATGGCCGCAGGGCCGAGCAGTTCATCGAGACCCAGGTCAAGTTCGAGGACGGACGCACCGGCGTGGTGAGCGCCACGCTGAAGATCGTCGAGGCCAAGACCTTCCCCATCGTGAAGGCGGCGGCATGAGCAGCAACAGAAAAATCGGCGACGTCATTCTCGACGTGCAGAACATCTCGCTCAGCTTCGGCGGCGTGAAGGCGCTCACCGACATCAGCTTCAATGTGCGGGAGCACGAGGTGCGGGCCATCATCGGCCCCAATGGCGCGGGCAAGAGTTCGATGCTGAACTGCATCAACGGCGTGTACTGGCCGCAGCAGGGCTCCATCACCTTCCGCGGCCAGACCTTCAAGCACATGAACTCGCGCCAGGTGGCCGAGATGGGTGTGGCGCGCACCTTCCAGAACCTTGCGCTCTTCAAGGGCATGAGCGTGCTCGACAACATCATGACGGGCCGCAACCTCAAGATGAAGAGCGGCCTCTTCGCACAGGCGCTGCGCTGGGGCCCGGCCGAGCGCGAAGAGCTGAGGCACCGCGAGTTCGTCGAGCACATCATCGACTTTCTCGAGATCCAGGCGCACCGCAAGACACCGGTGGGCCGCCTGCCCTACGGCCTGCAAAAGCGCGTCGACCTCGGCCGCGCGCTTGCCATGGAGCCGCAGGTGCTGCTGCTCGACGAACCCATGGCCGGCATGAACGTGGAAGAGAAGCAGGACATGAGCCGCTTCATCCTCGACGTGAACGACGAGTTCGGCGCAACCATCGTTCTCATCGAACACGACATGGGCGTGGTGATGGACATCTCCGACCGCGTGGTGGTGCTCGACTACGGCAAGAAGATCGGCGACGGCACGCCCCATGAGGTGCGCAACAACGAAGACGTGATCCGGGCTTACCTGGGTGTGGAGCACTGACGCCATGCCACACCTGACGCCGATGCATTGCTCCTTTCCCCTCCCGGGGAAGGCTGGGATGGGGGCACGACAGCCCTCGCTACACGGCCGCGCTTCATCGAGCGCCGCCTGCCCCCACCCCAACCCTCCCCCGGAAGGGGAGGGAGAAGAACAAGAGAGACATTGACCATGGGCTTTTTCCTCGAAACCCTCTTCGGCGGCCTGATGGTCGGCATGCTCTATTCGCTGATCGCCATCGGCTTCGTGCTGATCTACAAGGCGTCGGGCGTGTTCAACTTTGCGCAGGGTGCAATGGTGCTGTTCGCGGCGCTGGCCATGGCGCGCTTTGCCGAGTGGTTTCCGCTGTGGTTCGGCTTCGAAAGCCAGATCCTTGCGAACATCCTGGCCTTTGTCGCGGCCATGGGGGTCATGGTGGTCGTGGCCTGGCTCATCGAACGGCTCGCGCTCAGCAAGCTGGTGAACCAGGAAGGCATCACGCTTTTGATGGCTACGCTCGGCATTGCCTACTTCCTGGACGGCATGGGCCAGACGATCTTCGGCAACGACATCTACAAGATCGACGTGGGCATGCCCAAGGAACCGCTGATGGTGCTGCAGGGCACCTTCCAGGGCGGGCTGCTGCTGAGCCAGGAAGACCTGGTTGCCGCGCTCGTGGCAGCAGGCCTCGTGGTGGTACTGGCCATCTTCTTCCAGAAGACCGCGACAGGGCGGGCGCTGCGCGCCGTGGCCGACGACCACCAGGCCGCGCAGTCCATCGGCATTCCGCTCAAGCGAATCTGGGTGATCGTGTGGTCGGTGGCCGGCTTCTCGGCGCTGGTGGCCGGGATCATCTGGGGTTCGAAGCTGGGCGTGCAGTTCTCGCTGTCGCTGGTGGCGCTGAAGGCGCTGCCGGTGGTGATCCTCGGCGGCCTCACCTCGATTCCGGGCGCCATCATCGGCGGCCTGCTGATCGGCGTGGGCGAGAAGCTTTCTGAAATTTATCTCGGCCCCATGCTCGGTGGCGGCATCGAGATCTGGTTTGCGTACGTTCTTGCCCTGGTGTTCTTGCTGGTTCGCCCGCAAGGCCTGTTCGGCGAGAAGATCATCGATCGGGTTTGAGATGTTCTATAGAGAAAACGGCCAGTTCAAGTCGAGCTACAGGGCCGACCAGCAGATCTTTCCGATCGCGCAGGACCGCATTGCCATCCTGGTGCTGCTGCTCGTGGCTTTCATCGTGGTGCCGCTGGGCGTGTCCGATTACTGGATGCGCGCCATCCTCACGCCCTTTCTTATTCTTTCGCTCGCCGCGCTGGGCCTCAACATCCTGGTCGGCTACTGCGGGCAGATCTCGCTGGGCACCGGTGCGTTCATGGCGGTGGGCGCGTATGCGGCCTACAACTTCCAGGTGCGCATCGACGGCATGCCGCTGATTGCGTCGCTGCTGCTCGGCGGCCTGTGCGCCACGATCATCGGCGTGCTGTTCGGTATTCCCAGCCTGCGCATCAAGGGGCTGTACCTGGCGGTTGCCACGCTGGCGGCGCAGTTCTTTACCGACTGGGCGTTCTTGCGCATCCAGTGGTTCACCAACAACTCGTCTTCCGGCTCGGTGAGCGTGGCGGGGCTCAACGTGTTCGGCGTGCCGATCGAATCGCCGGTGCAGAAATACCTGTTCTGCCTGGTCTTCGTGGTGGTGTTTGCATTGCTTGCCAAGAACCTGGTGCGCAGCGCCATCGGCCGCGAGTGGATGGCCATGCGCGACATGGACGTTGCCGCCGCGGTGATCGGCATTCGCCCGGTGTACGCCAAGCTGACGGCTTTTGCAGTAAGCAGCTTCATCGTTGGCGTGGCCGGCGCGCTGTGGGGCTTCATTCACCTGGGTGCGTGGGAGCCGGCGGCGTTCAGCATCGACCGTTCCTTTCAGCTGCTCTTCATGGTGATCATCGGCGGGCTCGGCTCGATCATGGGGAGCTTCTTCGGCGCCGCGTTCATCGTGCTGCTGCCGCTCTTCCTGAACCAGCTTCCCGGGTGGCTGGGCTTCTCGATTTCGACCGCGCTGGCCTCGCACCTGGAAACCATGATCTTCGGCGCGCTGATCGTGTTCTTCCTGATCGTGGAGCCGCACGGCCTTGCGCGGCTGTGGTCCACGGGCAAGGAGAAATTGCGGCTCTGGCCCTTCCCACACTGATTTTTTGATTCGTTCGTAGAAACCGGCACAGAGGTGCCCACATAAGGAGACAGGCATGAAACTGAAATCGCTCGCTCTGACCGCCGCCCTGGTGGCCGGCACTCTCGGCAGCCTGCTGGCGCCCTCGCTCGCGCAAGCCCAGGCCAAGGAGCAGTTCTTCCCGCTGCTGGTGTACCGCACCGGGCCCTACGCGCCCAACGGCACGCCATGGGCCAACGGCAAGCAGGACTACATCAAGTACGTCAATGCCACCGGCGGCATCAACGGCGTGAAGATCACGTACGAAGAATGCGAAACGGGCTACGCAACCGACAAGGGCGTGGAGTGCTACGAGCGCCTGAAGGGCCGCCCCGGCGTGACGCTGTTCGACCCGCAGGCCACGGGCATTACCTTTGCGCTGACCGACAAGGTGCCCACCGACAAGATCCCGCTCATCACGTTGGGCTACGGCCTCTCGGCTTCGCAGGACGGCAGCGTGTTCAAGTGGAACTTCCCGCTGATGGGCAGCTACTGGACGGCGGCCGACATCCTGGTGCAGCACATCGGCAAGAAGGAAGGCGGCATGGACAAGCTCAAGGGCAAGAAGATTGCCCTTGTCTATCACGACTCGCCGTTCGGCAAGGCGCCGATTCCGCTGCTGCAGGAGCGCGCCAAGCAGAACGGCTTCGAGCTGTCTCTCATTCCGGTTACCGCGCCCGGCGTCGAGCAAAAGTCTGCCTGGCTGCAGGTGCGCCAGTCGCGGCCCGACTACGTGATGCTGTGGGGCTGGGGCGTGATGAACTCCACCGCGCTGAAGGAAGCCGTGGCCACCGGCTACCCGCGCGAGAAGATGTATGGCGTGTGGTGGGCCGGCGCCGAACCCGACGTGAAGGACGTGGGCGCCAATGCAAAGGGCTACAACGCGCTGGCGCTCAACACCTCGGGCACCGAGCCGAAGGTGATCCAGGAAATCCTCAAGCAGGTGCACGACAAGGGCCAGGGCACGGGCCCGAAGGAAGAAGTGGGCTCGGTGCTCTACACGCGCGGCGTGATCATCCAGATGCTCGGCGTCGAAGCGGTGAAGCGCGCGCAAGAACGCTTCGGCAAGGGCAAGGTCATGACCGGCGAGCAAGTGCGCTGGGGCATGGAAAACCTGGCGCTCGACCAGAAGAAGCTCGACTCGCTGGGTTTCTCCGGCGTGCTGCGCCCGGTGAGCACATCGTGCCAGGACCACATGGGATCGACCTGGGCGCGCGTGCACACCTGGGACGGCGCCAAGTGGGGCGGCATGTCCGACTGGTACCAGGCCGACGAACAGATCATCAAGCCGATGGTGAAGGTTGCGGCCGAGAAGTACGCGGGCGAAAAGAAGCTCACGCGCCGCGACGCGGCGGACTGCAGCTCCTGATCACGAGTTGATGAACCGTGGCGGCTCGCAAGAGCCGCCATTCGAAAGAACAGCTGCCTGTCGTCGTTGTTCTTTCGAATGCTTCGGACCACACCATGAGCGAATCCAAAATCCTTCTCAATGTCAACGGCATCGAGGTCATCTACAACCACGTCATCCTGGTGCTGAAGGGCGTGTCGCTCACGGTGCCCGAGGGCGGCATCGTGGCGCTGCTGGGCGGCAACGGCGCGGGCAAGACAACCACGCTGCGCGCCGTGAGCAACCTGCTCGCGGGCGAACGCGGCGCGGTGACCAAGGGCACCATCGAGTTGCGCGGCGAGCGCATCGAGGCGCTGTCGCCCTCCGAGCTGGTGAAGCGCGGGCTCATCCAGGTAATGGAAGGCCGCCACTGTTTCGCGCACCTGACCATCGAGGAAAACCTGATGACGGGCGCCTACACGCGCACCGACGGCAAGGCGGCAGTGCAGCAAACGCTGGAGAAGGTGTATGCGTACTTTCCGCGGCTCAAGACGCGCCGCACATCGCAGGCGGCCTACACCTCGGGCGGTGAACAGCAGATGTGCGCCATTGGCCGCGCGCTGATGGCCAACCCGACGATGGTGCTGCTCGACGAACCATCGATGGGCCTGGCGCCGCAGATCGTCGAGGAAGTGTTCGAGATCGTGAAAGACCTGAACACCAAGGAGCGCGTGACCTTTCTGCTGGCCGAGCAGAACACCAACATGGCGCTGCGCTATGCCGACTACGGCTACATCCTGGAGAACGGCCGCATCGTAATGGACGGCGAAGCCAGGAGCCTGCGCGAGAACGAGGACGTGAAGGAGTTCTACCTTGGCGTCGGCGGTGCGGACCGAAAGAGCTTTCGCGACGTGAAGAGCTACAAGCGGCGCAAGAGGTGGCTGGCGTGAAGCCCTGTCGTGGATTGGGGCGCTCCTGTTCGGGGGGCGCACCCGCCGACGGGAGAAATTCGCGGAGGGGAGAACCCGGTGGCCTGTGCACACGCCCCGAACGCGTCCGCATTGGACTTCCACGCGTTGCAAATCAAGACATGAAGGTACGGACATGACCGACCACTACGACAAGCTAGAAATCCGTGACCCCGCCGAACGAGAGCGCGACCTCCTGGCCGCGCTGCCGAAGCAGATTGCGCAGGCCCAGACCGCAGCGCCTGCTTTCGCAAGAATTCTCGACGGCGTAAAGCCCGCCGACATCACCACACGCGAGGCACTCGCCAGGCTGCCCGTCACGCGCAAGACCGAACTGCTCGAACTGCAGAAGCAGCGCCGCACCGACGACCCCTTCGGCGGCTTCTCGACCATCGGCCGCGGCACCCGCATGCCGCGCGTGTTCGCAAGCCCCGGCACCATCTACGAGCCCGAAGGCGAAGCCCGCGACTACTGGCGCACTGCGCGCGCATTGCATGCGGCGGGGTTTCGTACCGGCGAGCTCATTCACAACAGCTTCAGCTACCACATGACACCGGCCGGCTCCATCATGGAGAGCGGCGCGCGTGCCATGGGCTGCACCGTGTTTGCGGGCGGCACCGGGCAGACCGAACAGCAGCTCGAAGCCATGGTCGACCTCAAGCCCGAAGGCTATGCGGGCACGCCGAGCTTTCTGAAAATCTTGCTCGAGAAGGCCGAAGAAAAAGGCCTGAAGCTGCCTTCGCTCACCAAGGCACTTGTTTCCGGCGAAGCCTTTCCGCCCAGCCTGCATGACTGGATTGCGGCGCACGGCGTGAAAGGCACCCAGTGTTACGCCACCGCCGACCTCGGCCTGATCGCCTATGAGACCAGCGCGCGCGAAGGCCTGGTGATCGATGAGGGCGTGCTGGTCGAAATTGTGCGCCCCGGAACCGGAGACCCCGTGCCCGACGGCGAGGTGGGCGAAATTGTGGTGACCACCTTCAACCCCGACTATCCGCTGGTGCGCTTCGGCACCGGAGACCTCTCTGCGGTGCTTGCGGGCACCTGCCCCACGGGCCGCACCAACAAGCGCATCAAGGGGTGGCTTGGCCGCGCCGACCAGACCACCAAGGTGCGCGGCATGTTCGTGCATCCTTCGCAGGTCGCTGAAATCGTGCGGCGCTTTCCGGAGATCGTGCGTGCGCGCCTTGTGGTGTCGGGCGAAATGGGCGACGACCAGATGACCTTCAGGCTCGAATGCGCCGGCGCGCCGGCCGGGCTCGATGCACGCATCGCAGATGCGGTGCGCGAGGTGACAAAGCTGCGCGGCACCATCGAACTGGTGGCGCCCGGAACGCTGCCGAACGACGGCAAGGTGATCGAGGACGCGCGCAGCTACAAGTAACGGCGGTAGAAACGGCGCGTGACTGCACGCGCCACAAACACCAGCAGCACAAGGTAGACCACCGCCATTGCAACCGCGAGCATCACGAAGCTGCCGCTGCTGCTTTGGCCCGAAAAGCTCACGCTCGCAATCCACAACAGGCCGCCGACCGCGAGTGCAATGCACACCGCCTGCAGCAGCGCAAAGGCCGTGACCGCCGCCGCCACGGCCCGGAAGGGACGCGTCTGCGCAGGCGCAGGTTCGGCGCCAAGCCACCCGCCCCAGAACGCCAGCCCATAGACCAGCAGCGGAAGCGCAAACCAGGCAAGAAGAAGCGGCAGCACTTCGGAGTCCCGCGACATATCGACCCAGCCGCTCGCGGCGTTGCCGATCCACATCTGCAGCGAGACGAACATTGCGGCAATCACCAGTGCCACCGCGCCGCGCGTCGATGCGGCGCCGCCAGGCTCCGCGCCGTAGCGTTCATCCTCGATTGCAATCCCGCGCTCGCGCAATGCAAAACGAGCGGCAAGCCACACGCTCGCGATGACGACGAGCACCTGTAGAACCGACTGGAGCAGCATCGACATGGCCATGATCGACCGCAAGCCGTACGCATCGACCGCCTCGTGCATCGGCCCGCCCGGCATGAAGAGCACCTGTGCCTGGTAGAACAGCGGCGTCAGCGCAAGGGCGTTGACCACCATCGCCGGCAGGAACACGGCGGCAAAGCGACTCCCCGGGCTGCGAAGCTGCGCAACGCGGGCGGCACCGCGCTCGTCGAGCGCCTTGCGCGCATGGCACCACGCCAGCGTGGCGGCCAGCAGCCAGGCCGTTGCAACGCGCGACAGCAGCGGAACCCACACGCCCGGCTGCGCGTACACGCTGCGCATCTGCTCGCTGTGCGGCGACGATGGCAGCAGCTGCACCGTCATGCTGACGATGAACAGGGCCGCATCGATGGCCACCACGATCCATGCAAAGTCTCTGGGCAGGCGCTGCGCGCGCTCGAAAGATGGAGATGCCGCCATACGATAGGAATACTTTCGCCTTGATGAGCCCATCATCCGGCACGCACGGGGCCGGGCAATGTAAAAGCGGCGAGCGTACCGGATCGCGATGGCGGCACTCCCGAGGCCGTGCAAAGCACGTCCAGGGTGTGCTCAGTGCGCGAGCGCGGCCTCGGCTTCTTCGGGCGGGGGGCCCACATACACCGATTGCGGCCGTATCAATCGGCCCTTCTTCACCTGCTCGCGCGCATGCGCGATCCATCCGCTCACGCGCCCGGCCGCGAACACGCAGGTGAAGCTCTCGCGGCCGAAGCCCAGGGCTTCGAGCAGCAGCGCGGTGTAGAACTCCACATTGGTTTCGAGCGCGCGATCGGGCTTTTTCTCGCGCAGGATGGCGAGCGCGGCTTTCTCGGCGGCCTCTGCCAGTTCGAAGCGCGCGGCGTTGACGGCGCCGTCCGCGCTCAGGCGGCGCAGCGCACCCTTGAGCGCATCGGCTCGCGGATCGCGCACGCGGTAGATGCGGTGGCCGAAGCCCATCAACCGCTGGCCACCCGCCACAGCCTCTTCGAGCCAAGCGCGGGCGTTGGCCGCGGTTCCGATGGCGTCGAGCGCATCGAGCACCGGCCCGGGCGCACCGCCGTGCAACGGACCCTTGAGCGCGCTGATGCCGGCGAGCACCGCCGACGCAAGCCCCGCGCCGGTCGAAGCCACCACGCGCGCGGCAAAGGTGGACGCATTCAGGCCGTGGTCGCAGACGGTGACCAGGTAGGTGTCGAGCGCCGCAACCTGCGCCCCGGTGGGTGCGCGGCCGTGCAGCATGCGAAGCATGTCGGCGGCTTGCGGCAGTGTTTCGTCGGGTGCAAGCGCCTGCACGCCCAGCCGCCAACGCATCACCGCTGCGGTGTAGACCGCGGGCGCAGCCACCAGGCGCAGCGCAGTGGCAAGGTCGTCGCCGTCGGGCAGGCGTGCCATCAAGGCCCGAACCGCTTCGATGGGCGGGAGCTTGCGCAGCATGGCATCGTCATTGGCCTGCAGCCGCTCGAAGGCTTCGCGCCGCGCACGGCCCAAGCCGCTGCGCAAGGCGGCCGCGTCGGGGAGCTTTTCGAAGAAGCCCTCGAACAGCAGCGCCACGGCGTCTTCGTAGTGCCAGTGCTGCGCAATTTCGCGGAGCTCGTGGCCTCGAATCACCAGCCGGCCAGCGGCGCCATCCACTTCGGACAACACCGTGTGCGCGGCCACCACGCCTTCGAGACCGCCATCTTCGTCTTTCATTTCTTGTGCTCCTTGATGAGATGGCGTTCATTCTGTCGGCGCTAATATTGACGTCAATCTTGATTTATTCCATCAACATGACCAAGCCTCCGCTCTGGCTTTCCGCCGCACAGGCGCTCGAACTGATGCGGGTGCGGCCGCAAACGCTCTACGCCAGCGTGAGCCGCGGCCGCATTCGCGCCAAGCCCGATGCGGCAGACCCGCGCCGCAGCCTCTACCACCGCGAAGACGTTCAGCGCACCGCGGCTCGCACGCGCGGGCGGCGCACCAGCGAGGCAGTGGCGAGCGAAGCCATTCAATGGGGCGAACCGGTGTTGCCCTCCGCCGTGTCCACCGTGGCTGACGGGCGGCTCTGGTATCGCGGGCAGGACGCCTGCCTGCTGGCGGAACACGCAACGCTCGAAGAAGTGGCAGGGCTCCTGTGGGAGAGCGCACCGCCGCGCTTTGCCTGCACCGCTTCGCCCCAGGTGCACAGCACAAAGCAGTCAACACCCCTTCAGGCCGGCTTGCTCGCACTCGCAGGGCGCGCCGCAATCGACGCGCCCTCGCGAGGCCGCTCGCGCGCAGTGCTGCAGGCCGAGGCGGCAGAGGTGATCGGCACGCTTGCAGATGCACTGCTCGGCCCGCCTTCTTCCGCCGCCCTGCCCTTGCATGCACGCCTTGCCGCGGCGTGGCGCCGTCCGAAAGCGACCGATGCATTGCGCAGGGCACTGGTGCTCATGGCAGACCACGAACTCAACGCATCGACCTTTGCCGCGCGGGTGACTGCATCGACCGGCGCCTCGATGGCCGCCTGCCTGCTGACGGGGCTTTCAACGCTGACAGGCCCTTTGCATGGCGGTGCCGCGGCAGCGGTTCAGGCACTCGTGCGCAACGCCGCTGCATCGGGCAGCGATGCCGCGGTGCGCGAATGGCTCGCGCACGATCGCGCGCTCGCGGCTTTCGGCCATCCGCTGTATCCGCAAGGCGACGCGCGCTGCGCGGCGCTGCTCGCGGACGTCGTGCTTCCGCCCGTGTTCGCGGACCTGCGGGCAACGGGCGAAAGGCTGCTGGGCGAAGCAGTGAACATCGACTTCGCACTGGCCGCACTGGCGGCCGTGCACAAGCTTCCGACCGACGCGCCGTTGACGCTTTTTGCGTTGGCGCGCACCGTCGGCTGGACGGCCCACGTGCTCGAGCAGCAGGCCACGGGGCAACTGATAAGGCCGCGTGCGCGCTACACGGGGCCGGCGCTCACGCGGTGAAGGGCACCGTTCCTGCTCGCGTCAATGAATGGCGTCTTCGTGAGCGAGCTCGAACAGCGTCGTCATCTCCCGGTTGAATGCGGGCAGGTCGTCGGGCTTGCGGCTCGTGACCAGGTTCTGGTCGACCACCACTTCCTGGTCGATCCACTTTGCGCCTGCGTTCTGCAAGTCGGCGCGCAGCGAAGGCCATGACGTCATCCTGCGGCCCTTGACGCCGCCTGCGTCGATGAGCGTCCACGGGCCGTGGCAGATTGCAGCAATGGGCTTGCCCGCATCGACGAAGGCGCGCACGAAGGCCACGGCCTTTTCATTGATACGAAGTGCATCGGGGTTGACGACGCCGCCGGGCAGGAGCAGCGCGTCGAAGTCGTCCGCGTTGGCGTTCTTGAGCATCACGTCGACCTCGAAGGTGTCGGCCGGGTCGAGGTGTTTCCAGCCGCGCACGCTGCCGTCGAGCGGCGAAACGATTTGCGTCTGCGCGCCGGCCGCGTCGAGCGCCTTGCGCGGCTCGGTCATTTCGACCTGCTCGAAGCCGTCCGACACAAGAATGGCAACCTTCATTCCGTCGAGTGAAGATGAAATAGCGGGCATGGGTAAAGCACTCCTTGAAACAAGAACTTCACCCTAGAGCCGATACCCGCGGCGTGCATCGGCACCCGTCGGGTCCGCCTGTCGGACAGTTCGACAGGCGGAAAACTTCTCTTACGCTTTGATCGCGTTTACTTGCGGCAAGAAATCGGCAAAGCCTTTTGCGAGAGGTCGTCGCCAGCCACGCAGTTCCAGGCAATGCCGTCTTCGGTAGCCGAGGGCTCCATGCGCAGCGTGCCCTTAGCCTTGGGGAGCTCCACGTCGACCACCATGGTGTCGGTGTCGAGCGTGAGGGCCGAGCCATTGGGCAAGGCCGCTGGCGCGCCAGCGGCTTCAAGAGACTCGGGAATCTCCTGCTTCTCTTTGTAGTAGTTGCCCAGCGCTTCGCGCACCGGCGCAGCCTCGGACCAGGCCTGCGATACGGCCGCGCGCGACTCGTACTCCTTGTAGGCCGGCAGTGCCACTGCGGCCAGCACGCCGATGACGGCAACCACCACCAGCAGGCCCAGCGCGCCGCCGCCGGCACGGCCGGTGTAGGGCACGAAGATCGCGAGCACATAAGCCAGCGGATTGCGGCTCGGCAGCTTGGCGGCCGGGTCGATGGTGCGCGCCACCCGCTTGGTGAGCCACGGATAACCGGCGATCAGTTCATGGAACGAAGCCCAGAAGCCGCTGTTGCCAGCCGACTGGTTGGCATAGCGCTGCAGGTCGACATTGCGCCATTGCTGGGCGCCGGCAGCCAGGGCCACGAGCGCCCGAGGCGCGGAGTCGGCCTGCTCGCAGCAGGCGGCGCCGTGCAGGTCGCACGTGTATTCCTGCGCCCGTGAATAGGCTGCGCCGAGCAGCGGAATCCACAGCACCGGTGCGCGCCAGATGTGGCCCGTGAGGTGGCCGCGGCGGATATGGCCGAGCTCGTGGCCGATGTAGAAGTTGATGCCGTCGGGCTGGGCTTCCATGGCGTCGACCACGTCGGACAGCAGCACGACGAAGTTGCGGCCGAAGAAGCGCGTGGCAAATGCATTGAAGATGCCGTCGCCATGCAGCAGGTAGGCCTCGGGCGGCTCCTCGATGCCGAGATAGCCGCAGCAGGCCTGGAAGCGCGCATGCAGTTCGGGCAGCTGGGTGGGCGAAAGCTTGACGGCCGTGCCCTTGATCCACGCAATGACGGCCGACTGTGCGAACACATAGCCGATGAAGCCGAGCAGCACGTAGATGAGCGCAATGCCGAAGGTGCCGAGCACCAGTGCCGCCCAGACGAGCAGGCCCAGGCCGAGCGTGATGTTGCCGAGCCAGCGCTCGCGCGGATAAACCCATGGATCCATTGGAATTTCCTCCTCGATGCGGCCCCGGGGGCCGCCGGTGTTGTGGTTGTTTTTTCGCGCCCCCTCAGGCGCGATATGCGAGGCCGAATCATGCCCCAGGAAACCACCTATATCGGGATCCCCCTAAGGGCTATTCGCTAGTGGTCAGGTCGCGGTCAGCCCTTATGATCGCGGCCATTTTCAATTTCACCGTCTCCGGAGACACCATGAAGAAACTGCTTGCACTCACGGCGCTTGCCGCTGCCGCCCTCGGCGTCCACGCCCAGGATTTCCCCGCAGGCAAGACCGTCACCCTGGTGGTGCCGTTCTCGGCTGGCGGCCCGACCGACCGCGTCGCACGCGACCTCGCCGAATCGCTGCAGAAGACCCTCGGCACCACCATCGTGGTCGACAACACGGCCGGCGCCGGCAGCTCCATCGGCACGGCCAAGGTGGCGCGCGCCGCACCTGACGGCTACACGCTGCTGCTCAACCACATCGGCATGTCGACGATGCCGGCGCTGTACCGCAAGCTGCCGTTCAATGTCGAAAACGACTTCGAGTACCTCGGCATGGTCAACGAAGTGCCGATGACGCTCATCGGCAAGCCCACGCTGCCTGCCAACAACTACAAGGAACTGACGAGCTGGATCGCAGCCAACAAGGGCAAGATCAACCTCGGCAATGCGGGCCTGGGCGCCGCCTCGCACCTGTGCGGCCTGCTGTTCCAGAGCGCGCTCAAGGTCGAGATGACGCCGGTTCCCTACAAGGGCACCGCGCCGGCCATTGCCGACTTGCTCGGCGGCCAGATCGACCTCTTGTGCGACCAGACCACCAACACCACTTCGCAGATCGAAGCCAAGAAGGTCAAGGCCTACGCAGTCACCACCACCAAGCGCCTGAGCACGCCGGCCCTGAAAGACCTGCCCACGCTCGCCGAATCGGGACTGAAGGACTTCGAAGTGACGATCTGGCACGGCGTGTATGCACCCAAGGGCACGCCCGCGCCGGTGCTGAAGAAGCTCAACGACGCCATCAAGGCCGCCATGAAGGACCCTGGCTTCATCAAGCGCCAGGAAGGCCTTGGCGCGGTGATCACCACCGACAAGCGCGTGGAGCCGGCCGAGCACAAGAAGTTCGTCTCGGCTGAAATCGCCAAGTGGGGCCCGATCATCAAGGCCGCCGGCGTGTACGCCGACTGATCCGGACACGCAAACAAAGCAGCCGAAAGGCCGCCTGAGCCCGCATGGGCCAGGCGGCTTTTTTCGTTATGCTCGCCGGACTTTTCTTCCGCCTCGCGCGACCCCTTTCATGCGTTTTCACGGCACGCTGCCGGTGCTGGCTTTTCTTGCCCTCCTGACGCATGGCGCCGCGGCGCTGTCGCGGCCGATGCAAGAGCCCCAGACGCTGCTCTGGATGTGGGACCGGCCGCAACGCTTCGATTCGCTGCCCGATGGCATCGGCGTGGCCTACCTGCATGCCACCGTGCAGCTGAGCGGCGAGCAAAGCCGCACGGCCTGGCGCCAGTGGCCGCTGCGCCTTGCACCTGGCATCATTGCGGTTCCGGTGGTGCACGTCGCGTTCGACAACCTCGCGCCCTCACCGGTCAACGAGGCGCAGCAGGGCGCGATTGCCGCGGCCGTTGAACATGCCGCCAGGCACAACCGCTCGGGCTGGGTGCAGCTCGACTTCGAGGCCCGCCGCAGCCAGCGCAGCGCCTACGTTGCGCTGCTGCGGCGCCTGCAGCCGCTGCGCGGCAGCGTGCGGCTCTCGGCCACGGCGCTTGCCTCGTGGTGCATGGGCGATCCATGGCTCCCGGCCGAACTGCTCGACGAAGTGGTGCCGATGTACTTTCGCATGGGCGCCGAATCCGCGCGCATCAACCAGCGCCTTGCTGCAAGCGGCTCGGCCTCAGTGCCGGCTTGCAGGGGCGCGGCGGGCCTGCTGCTTGGCGAGAGCTGGCCCAGGCTGAACGGACTGCGCCGGCGCTACGTGTTTCATGCCGTCACGTGGAAGCGCGAAGACTTCGGACGGATCAGCGACACCTCCACCAGACCAGCCAAGGCAATGAGGAACACGCCAGGATGACTTTCTCCAGAAACACGATGCGCATCGGCGCGGGGCTGCTCGCCCTAGCGAGCCTGCTCGGCGGCGTTGCGGCGCACGCCAGCGGCGGCTACGAACCCGAAGACCTGTTCTTCGCGACCAACCGGCCCGATCAACCGGTGCGCGAATTCGTCGAACGGCCTGCGGGCTACTACACCAGCTACCTCGTGCCCTACCAGGTGCTCTGGTATTGGCGCCTGCACGGCCAGGCCTTTTCACCCGAGGCGGTGCGCGTTTTTTCGGAGTTGCTCGAAAAGCTGCCCCGCGAAGACGGCGGCATGGACGAGACCGACAAGGGCGTGGCCGAATGGCAGAAGGCGCGCAGCAGTGCCTACGCCGCGCTGGGGCGTCCGCTCCCGGCCTCCGATGCAGCGACCGCGCCATCACAGCAGCAGCCGCAATGGAACGCCGAAAGCCTGCAGGCCAGCCCCAACTGCTTCTATGGCGATGCCTTCCGCAACGCCGCCAGGACGCTGGCCCAGCGCATCGAACGCACGGCCGCCGACAAGGCCGCGGTGCCCCACGTGCTGCATTGGCTGCAAATGCAAGATGCGGTGTTCAGCACTTGCGACGAGAAGGCCGCCACCGCGCCCGCGCTGCCCGCCAGCGCACCCGCATGGCTCCAGGCCGACAACGCCTACCAGATGGCCGCGCAGCGCTTCTATGCAGGCGACCTCGACGGCGCCGACGCCGCATTCGCGGACATCGCGGCCGACAAGACCAGCGCGTGGCGCGACCTCTCGGCCTACATGCGGCTGCGCGTTCTGGCGCGAAGGCATCCTGGCGGTGAGCCCTCTGCATCGGAGCGCGACGCCGCGGGAGCGGAAAGCCCCGAAGCCTTGAAGCAGCAGGCCGAGCTCACGCGTGAAGTCGATGCCATTGCGCAACCGCTGCTGAAGAACCCGCGGCTGAAGGCGCTGCATCCGTCGGTGCACCGGCTTGCCGAGGCACTGCGCATTCGCTATCTCACGCCCGGCACGCGCGTGCAGCGCCTGGCAGACGGGCTCGCGGCCATGGGCCCGCCCGACGTGGCAGCCGCAAGGCTGCTGTTGCTGAACCACGAGTTCCGCAACTGCGCGTTCATGGGCTGCTCATACATCGGGCCGGCGCATGGCGCGGATCTTGTGCAGTGGCTCAGCGTGGTGCGCAATTTCGAAAGCCACGGCGACGGCAGCGCGCCGTCCGGCAAATGGCGCGAAACCGTGAGCTGGGACAAGTACCAGCGCACCCGCAACCTGGCCTGGCTGATGGCCGCGGCAAGCCTGGTGCCTTCTTCGCCTGCGGCCGCGCCGGGCGATACGCGGGAAGCCGAACTGCAAGCCGCGCTGGCAGCCGTGCCCGAGAATCATCCTGCGCGCTTCGCGGCCACACAGCTGCGCGCGCAGCGCCTGTTCGGGCAGGGCCGCTATCAGGAAGTGCGCTCGGCGATGGCCGGTGCGGCCGATTCGCCGCTCATCGCGCACAGCCTCTCGGGGCATAACCTCGTGAAGGCGCTGCTGCTGCCCACGGCCGCTTCGGAAGAAGAGTGGCGGCGCCTCGCCATTCGCCCCGTGGTCGCGCGCCGAGACCCCGAGGCCATGGAGGCCCGGACGGCTGCCCCGAACACAGGCCGCCCGCCGCTGGCCACTGCCTTCGACGACGACGTGATCCGCTTTCTGAACTTGCGCGCACCGTTGCCGATGTGGCTTCGCCTGTCCGCCGACGCGGGCCTTTCGCCTGCGCTTCGCGACGCGCTGCTCGAAACTGCGTGGACGCGCGCAGTGCTGGCCGAAGACTACGCACTGGCGCGCAGCGCGGCTGGCCTGCGCGTCGCATCGGCGCCGCGGCCGCCCGCAAAGGGCGCCGACCCGCTTGCCGGGCTGCGCCGATCGGCCGCGCTGCCGGACACCGACACGGCTGCATGGAAAAGACTGCTGCTCGAACGCATGGCCAGCACCACCGAAGTGCTCGCCGCTCCGCACTGGCCTGGCGCCGGCTGGAGCGTGCGGCCCGCACCGCTGTTGCCCGGGCGCGAGGCGGGTGACGACTCGAGCCCCGCCATCAACAGCTACGGCAAGTGGTGCCGCCCGCTCGGCGCCGAGGCTGCCAGCGCCGCGGATCTGGAGCCGCCCGCGTTCTTGCCGAAGGACGAACGCGATCAGCAGGCCAGGCTGGTAAAAAAGCTGCGCCTCACGCCGCCCGATTCGGTCTACTTCACGCAGGAAAGCCTCGCGCTCATGCAGCGCAACCGCAACGATCCGCTGGTGCCGCAGGCGCTCTCGGTTTCAGTGAAGATGGCGCGCTATACCTGCCAGGACAAGACAGTCGGCGACTGGTCGCGCAAGGGCCTGCAGGCCCTCCACGCCAACTATCCGAAAACCACCTGGGCGGCCGGCACCCTCTATTGGTACGGCGGCCGCTGAGGCAGCGCTGCTGCCGTGCGCTACTTGGGCCGTATCGCGTCCGCAGTGCCCTGGATGAACGCCTTGATGCTCTCGATGTCGTCGCCCGACAGCTTGCCCGTGAAGTCGGGCATGCCGCGCGCCATGGCCGGGCCCTTGAGGATGAACTTGTCGAGGTTCTCGATGTACGCCGCATCCATGTAGCCGAGGTTCGGAATGTTGCCGCCGCGGTCCACACCCGGCACGCCGTGGCAGAACACGCAGTTGCTCACGTAGAGCATGGTGCCGGCCTGCACCTTGGCGGGGTCGTACTTCACGCCTTCGACCAGCTTGCTCATGCGGTACTGCACGAAGTCGGGCATCTTGGCGGTGCCGCCCACCGCAAAGGTGTACACCGTGCCCGGGCCCTGCTTTTCGGTGGCGCGCTGCGCAAGCCCGTACACGCCGCCCCAGCCCACCGCAACCGACACGTACTGCTTGCCGTCGACCATGTACGTCGACGGCGCAGCGACCACGCCGGTGCCCGTGGGCGTTTCCCAGAGCTTCTCGCCGGTCCTGGCGTTGTAGGCCAACAGGCGCCCGTCCGCCGTGCCCTGGAACACCAGGTTGCCCGCGGTGGTGAGCGTGCCGCCGTTCCATGGCGAGGCGTAGTCGACGCCCCAGGCCTCCTTCTGCGCCACCGGGTCCCAGGCCACCAGGCGGCCGAAGGGCTTGCTCTTGGGCGGCTCGGCGTTGGCGAACATGGCTGTGTTCCAGCCCAGCGCCGCATGCGGGCGGCCGGGGGCGTTCTGGTCGAACTTCCAGTCCTTGTCGTCCATGAGGTTGAGCGGCACGTGCTGCGCGGGCACGTAGGCAAGGCCGGTCTGCGGGTTGAACGACATCGGGTGCCAGTTGTGCGCGCCGAAGGGCCCTGGAATGCTGTCGCCGGGCTTCTCGTTCTGGCGCGCGGCGGCAATCTCGATGGGGCGGCCGTTGGTGTCGTAGCCGGTGGCCCAGTTCACCTCGACAAAATTCCTGGCCGAGATGAACTTGCCATTGGTGCGGTCGATGACAAAGAAGAAGCCGTTCTTCGGTGCATGCAGGATGACCTTGCGCGGCTTGCCGCCGATCTGGATGTTGGCCAGGATCATCGGCTGGGTGGAGGTGTAGTCCCAGTTGTCGCCGGGCGTCTCCTGGTAGTGCCACACGTACTTGCCGGTGTCGGGGTTGAGGGCCACCACCGAGCTGAGGTAGAGGTTGTCTCCGCCCTTGGGGCTGCGCTTGCTGTGCGCCCAGGGCGAGCCGTTGCCGGTGCCCACATACATCAGGTTGAGCTCGGGATCGAACGCGAAGGTGTCCCACGCGGTGCCGCCGCCCCCGGCCTCCCAGTATTTGCCGCTGGGGTCCCAGGTCTTGGCCGCGCGCGCCATCGACTCGTCTTCGAAAGGCTTGGACGGATCGCCGGGCACGGTGAACCAGCGCCACTTCTGATCGCCCGTTGCCGCGTCGTAGGCCGTGACGTAGCCGCGCACGCCGTACTCGGCGCCCCCGTTGCCGATGATGACCTTGCCCTTGAAGACGCGCGGCGCACCGGTGATGGTGTAGGAGCCCTTCTGCCCTTCGATGGTGTTCTTTTCCCAGACCTTCTGGCCCGTGGCCGCATCGAGCGCGATGAGCCGCCCGTCGTAGGCGGCCACGTAGACCTTGCCCTCGTACAGTGCAACGCCGCGGTTCACCACGTCGCAGCAGCCCCTGAAGCCTTTCGACTTGTCGACCTGCGGATCGAAGGTCCAGAGCTTCTGCCCCGTGCGCGTGTCGATGGCGTGAACCACGCTCCACGAAGCCGTGACGTACATGACCCCATCCACCACCAGCGGCGTGGCTTCGACGCCGCGCGTGGACTCCAGGTTGTACGACCACACCAGGCCGAGCTGCTTCACATTGCCGGCGTTCACCTGGTCGAGCTTGCTGAAGCGCGACTCGGCGTAGTCGAGGCCGTAGCTGGGCCAGTCGGGCGTTTTCTTTTGCGCCGCGTTGGCGCGGATGAAATCGCCGTTCACCCGCTTGATGGAGGCGCCCGCGCGGTCTTGCGGGGCTGCGGAACCCTGCGCGACGGCCGCCGGCGCGCCCATGCCCAGCAATGCGCCGGCAAGCAGAAGCCAGCCGGAGTGGATCTTTTTCATCGTGAGTCTCCTTTGTGCCGCAAGGATCGTTGGCACCGGGCCGGCATTCACCCTCGGGATTTCCCCAGTCCGGCGCTGTTCCATTGCGGAACACATTCGCAGGGGTCAGCGATTCCCCTCCGATTTCCCCACTTCGAGGAGCAGCGAACAGCATGGCTTTCGAAAGGCTGGGCAAGGCCAACGCGCCGCGCCAACTCTTTTCAACCACGCCGGCGCAGCGCGTGGCGCTTGCGCGGCAGCAGTTCTTCGAGGAAGGCGTGCGCCCTTCGGGGCTGGTGGGCGAAGCGGTGCTCCAGTCGTGGCTGCGCTGCACCCGCACGCACAGCGACAGGCAGCGCATCGTGCCCTTCGATGCGGTCACGCCCAGCCGGCTGCACGCCACGCTGGCGCGCAACCGCGAACTGCTCGAGGTAGCGCGGCAAGAACTCGCGAGCATGGAAAGCGCCCTTGCGGGCACCGATTGCCGCGTGATCCTGACCGACGGCGAAGGCGTGGTGGTGCATGTAACGCAGCAGCCCGCCGCCGCGCACCAGCCGGTGCTGCGCAAGACGGCGCGCGTGGGCGTGAACATTTCGGAGCGCATTGTGGGCACCACGGCGCCGGGCATCGTGGCGACCACCGGGCAGGCCTGCACCGTCGACGGCGCGGAGCACTACTTCGATGTGCTGTCGCAGATGCAATGCGCCGCGGCGCCGATCCGCGACGTGACGGGCCGGCTGGCCGGTGTGCTCGACATCACGATGGAAGCACGGCGCTTCGGCTTTGACGCGGCATCGATGGTGGGGCTGTACGCGACCATCATCGAGAACCGGCTGCTGCAGGCGCAATCGCGCGACCACCTGATCTTGCGCTTCCAGGCCAGCCTCACGCTGCTGGGCACGCCAATGGAAGCGCTGGCCGGCGTGGCACCGGACGGCACCATTGCCTGGCTCAACGGAGCCGGCGCGCGGCTGATCGGCCGCCTGCCCGAAGACGCCGGCGAGCGCGATGTCGAGTCGATGCTGGGCCACGACCTGGCAAGCCTGCTGCGGCTGGGACGGCGCGAAGCGGCCCAGCCGATCCGCCTGGCGAGTGGCCTGGGCGTATGGGTGCAGGCGCGGCTGAAAGCAGCGGACGGCGCGGACTTCAGGCATGCGGTGGCAATGCCGGGTGAGACCGTGCCGGTATTGCCTGTCGAGCCTGCCGCGTTGACGAAGGAGCCTGCAGCAGAAGGCAACGCCGAGCCCGCCGCGCCCCATCGAAAGCAGCCGGCAGAAACGCCGCACGGCGAAACGCTGCGCGAGTACAACCGCAAGCTGATCGAAGAGGCGCTTGCGGCACAGGGCGGCAATGTGTCGCAAGCAGCCCGCCAGCTTGGCGTGTCGCGCGGCACGCTGTACCGGCGGCTGCGCGGCTGGCGCGAAGAAGACGGCAAAGGCGCCCCGCTTTCGATGGCGGGCTGAGTCGGGTCTTCAGTCAGCGCTTGGGCAATGCGTAGGCGATCACATGGTCGCCCGTGCGCGTGCCGAGCGAGCCGTGGCCGCCGGCAACCACCACCACGTACTGGCGTCCGTCGCTGCCGGTGTACGTCATGGGTGTGGCCTGCCCGCCGGCAGGCAGGCGGCTGCGCCAGAGTTCCCTGCCGTTGGCAACGTCGTAGCCGCGCACGTAGTAGTCGAGCGTGCCCGACAGGAAAGCCACACCGCCCGCCGTCATGACCGGCCCGCCGAGGCTGGGCACGCCCATGGCAAAGGGCAGAGGCAACGGCGAGCTGTCGCGCACGGTGCCGTTCTTGTGCTTCCACACCACCCTGCCGGTGCGAAGGTCTGCTCCCGCCACATGGCCCCAGGGCGGCGCCTGGCACGGCAGGCCCAGCACCGAGGTAAAGGCGCTGAGCTGCACCGCAAACGGCGCACCGAAGTTCTCGTTGAGCGCGGGCAGGCTGTCGTTGGGCCGGTCCTTGCCCTGCACGTAGAGCGAGGTGTCGTCCTTGCGCGGAATGAGCTTGGACACGAAGGCCAGCGAGGCGGGCGTGGTGAAAGCCATTTGCCGCTGCGGATCGACCGCGACGCTGCCCCAGTTGAACACGCCGAAATTGCCCGGGTAGATGAGCGAGCCCTCGGTCGACGGCGGTGTGTAGCGGCCCTCGTAGCGCAGCCGGTGGAACGCGATGCGGCATGCGAGCTGGTCGAACACGGTGCCGCCCCACATGTCGGCCGGCGTGAGCGCGGGCGGATCGAACGACAGGTCCGACACCGGCTGCGTGAGCGAGGTGTGATCGCCTTCGGCCGCGCCCTGCGGTGCGGGCCGCTCATGCACATTCACCACCGGCTTGCCATCGCGCCGGTCGAGCACGAACAGCTCGCCCTGCTTGGTGGGCTGCACCAGCGCAGGCACCGTCTCGTTGCCCACACGCAGATCGATGAGGCTGGGCTGCGAGGGAACGTCGTAGTCCCACAGGTCGTGGTGCACGGTCTGGAAGCTCCAGCGCACGCGGCCGGTGGCAAGGTCGAGCGCCACCACGGAAGACGAGTAGCGCTCGGCGCCTTCGGTGCGCTTGCCGCCCCACTGGTCGGGCGGCTGGTTGCCGATGGGCACGTAGACCATGCCCAGCGCCTCGTCGACGCTGGAGATCGACCAGCTGTTCGGCGAGTTTGCGGTGTACGTGCGGTCGGCCGCAATGGGCGCGGTGTCGTCGGGGTTGCCCGAGTCCCAGTTCCACACCAGCGCGCCGGTGTCGATGTCGAAGGCGCGGATCACGCCCGAGGTTTCCTTGGTCGAGACGTTGTCCAGCACGGTGCCGCCAACAATGATGAGCGAGCGCGTCACGACCACCGGAGAGGTGGAGTAGTACGAGCCGGGCTTCACGTTGGGCATGTTCTTCCACAGGTCGATCTGCCCGGTGCCGCCGCCGAAGCGCATGCACGGCTTGCCGCTTTCGGGATTGAGCGCGATGACACGGCCGTCCGCAGTGGGCATGAAGAGCTTGGCGTCGCAATCGCCACCGGCGGGTGCGGGTGCGGGTGCGGCGGGCGCCGGGGCGGCGGTGGAAGCAGCTGCGGGCCGCACCGCAGTGCCCGGGTCATACGAGAGGCCGCGGCAGGTCAGGTGCTGCAGTGCGAGTGGGCGGCGAATCTCGGGCGTGTAGCGCCACAGCTGCTCGCCGGTGGTCGCGTTCAGCGCCACCACCGACTGGTGCGGCGTGCAAAGAAAAAGCCGTTCGCCGATTTTCAGCGGCGTGACCTCGAAGGTCGTCTCCTCGGGATCGCCGCTCTGGCCGCGCACATCCCCGGTGCGAAAGTGCCATGCCTCCTGGAGCTGGCCGACATTGGCCGGCGTGATCTGGTCGAGTGCCGAGTAGCGCTGGCCCATGCCGTTGCCGCCGTAGGCAGTCCAGTCTTGCCTGGGCGGCGGCGGGCTGGCCGGCGCCGCGGCTGCTGCAGCAGCAACAGGTGCCGTGGGTGCCGGCATGGTGCCTTCCACGCGCGTCGGGTCGCGGGTCCACGAGACCACTGCGGCCAACAGGAAGGCCACCAACACCACCCCCAGGAAACCGCGCGCGGTTGCCACGCCGGCGGCATTGCGGCGCACGAGAGCGCGCGCGACCCATGGCGTGAGCAGGAACACGCCGATCACGAAGAACACATCGCCGCGCGCCGCCAGCGGCCACCAGTTGAACCCAACCTCCCACAGAGCCCATGCCAGTGTGGCGGCCACGACGAGCGCATAGACCCACAGGCCGGTGCCGCCTCCGCGCGGCAGCAGCACTGCGGCAAGGATGAGTCCGAGCCCCGCGGCCACGTAGTACCACGAGCCGCCGAGCACGACGAGCCATGCGCCCGCCGCAGCCAATGACAGGCCCGCAAGGCCGATGACGGCGGCGGTAACGGTCAACAGCGTGGAAGAAGGCGCGCGTAGGCGCGCGGCGGCGTCAGGCATGGCACGAAGCTCCTTGTTGTTCCCGGGTTCCTGGAGACTGCGAAGTTCAGAACCTAGGCCAAGGCGACGCCGACGTGCGTAGGCGGTTTGCGCATGTGGCCGTGCAATGCCAGTGGCATTGCCGCCTTGAAGGGCGGCCTTTAGTTCGAAGGTATTCGGTCTTCGCGCGCGGCGCGGGCACGGCGCGTGCGCGCATCGGGCTGGAGCGGCCGCAGGTATTCATGCAGCGCCAGCGCCGCAGCACCCACGGCGGCAGCAAGCTCGCCGTAGCGCGCCAGGCGCAGGTCGGGTGCGGGCATGCCGGCTGCGTCGGCCTGGCGCTTGACCACCGCGAAGGCCGCTTGCAGCAAGCCGGGATGGTTGGTGCACGATTTGCCGCCGAGCACAATTGCACGCGGATCGAAGGTGACCCACAGGTTCTGCAGCAGCACGCCGAGGAAGGCGGCCGCATGCGCCATGCCGGGCCCCTCGCGCTCCAGTGCATGGGAGCCGAAGAAGGCCTCGGCGCAGCCGCGGCGGCCGCACGAGCACAGCGGCCCTTCGATCTGCAATATGGTGTGGCCGATCTCGCCGGCCATGCCTTGCGCGCCGGTAAACAGGCGGTCGTTCAGCACCACGCCGGCGCCCACGCCCACGTCGCAACTGACAAAGATGAGTGGGTCTCCGCCTTCGCTGCCGAAGAATTCGTATTCGCCGAGCGCGCCCGCATCGGCATCGTTCTGCAACTGCACGGTCACGCCCGGCAGGCCTGCTGCAGCAAAGGCTTTTTCGAGCGCGGGCAACAGGCTCACGTTGCGCCAGCCGAGGTTGGGCGCAAAGCGGACCACGCCTGTGCAATCGTCCACCGCACCCGGCACGCCGACACCGATGCTCGACAGGCGCAGTCCCAGGCCCTTCAGTTGCGCATGCGCGGCCGCGGCCATGCGCGCGACCTGCGCGCAAACGCCCGCAGGCGTGCCATCGGCCAGCGCTTGCGTATCGGCATGCAGCACCTCGCCCTGCAGCGAGACGCAAACGAGGCGCACGGTTTCGACGGCAATCTCGACGCCCATCAATGCGCGCACGCCGACGTTGATCTGCAGCGGCGTAGAGGGCCGCCCCAGGCCGTCGGCAACGGTGGCACCCGCTTCGCTGAGCCAGCCCTCGTCGAGCAGCTCGCGCACCAGCAGGCTCACGGTCGATTTGGTAAGGCCGCTTTCGCTGGCCAACCGCGCCCGCGACAAGCCGGGCCGCGCGCGCAGCAAACGCAGCAGGGCGCTGCGGTTCATTCGCTTGAGCAGTTGCTGGTCGCCGATGGTCATGGAGCAACCCCCGGCGCACAAACCGACACCACCACGTTCACCTGTGCGCCTGCTCTTTTCCTTCGGGGCGCTTGCCGGCGATGATCATGCCGAGCACTTCGTCTTCGGTAACGTCGGCCGTGCGGTAGGTGCCCACGAGCTTGCCGTTCTTCATGACGGCGACGCGGTCGCTCAGCGAGAACACATCGGGCATGTCGTGGGTGATGAGGAAAATGCCGACGCCGTCGGCCTTGAGCTGCTTCACGAGCCCGCCGACCATGGCGGTTTCTTCAGGGCCGAGCGCGGCGCAGGGCTCGTCCATGATGAGAATGCGTGCATTGAAGTACAGCGCACGCGAAATCGCCACCACCTGCCGCTGTCCACCGGAGAGGCGGCGCACCGGAATGCGGATGTTGGTGAAGTTCTTGTTCAGGCGCTGGAACACCTTGCGCGCCTGCACCTCCATGAAATGGTCGTCGAGCGTGTTCCAACGCGTCATCTTCTCGCGGCCGAGAAAAAGGTTGGACACGGAGTCGAGGTTGTCTGCAAGCGCGAGGGTCTGGTAGATGGTCTCGATGCCCAGCGCCTGCGCCTCGGCGGGCGTGCGGATGTTGACCTTTTCGCCCGCGATCAGCGTGTCGCCCGAATCGATGGGGTAAGCGCCCGCGAGCATCTTCATGAGCGTGCTCTTGCCTGCCCCGTTGTGGCCAAGCACTGCGACGACTTCACCGGGGTAGAGGTTGATGCTCACGCCGTCCACGGCTTTTACGCCGCCGAAGGCTTTGCGGATTTCCTTGAGCTCGACCAATGGTTTCGAGGTGTCTACAGCGTTCATCTAGTTCTCCCCGAACTTGCGCCGGTACAGCACATCGAACACGACCGCCACGATCAGCACCTGCCCGATGATGACCATGCGCTTGCCGATGGGTACGTCGAGCAGCAGCATGCCGCTGTCGAGCGACTGCATGATGAGCGCGCCCAGCACCGATCCGAAGATCGAGCCGGTGCCCCCCGCGAGTGCGGTGCCGCCGATGACGGCCGCCGCAATCACATACAGCTCCATGCCGGTGCCCAGCGAATTGGTGCCGGCGTTGAGGCGCGCAATCGACACGATGGCCGCCACCGTGACCAGCACCGCGAGCAATGCGAACAGCATCAGCGTGACGCGCTTTACCGGAATGCCCACCAGTGCCGCGGCATCGGGGTTGCCGCCCATCGCGAAAACATAGCGGCCGAAGCGCGTGCGATGCACGATGAACGACAGCACGATTGCCACCACCGCCCATATGAGCACCGGAATCGGCAGGCCCTGCGGAGCGTCCTTCGAGGCGATCTGATAGTTGTTCATGACTGCCGCAAAGACGAACACCACGGCCGCGGGTACCGCCGTCAGCAGCACCTCCACCCACAGCGGTTCGTTGGGCATTTCGTGATGGGCGCGGGCACGGCGCTTCTGCAGCATGCGGCCGAACAGCACCAGCGCGACGAAGGCCGCAATGGCCCATGTTGCGGTGGTGCCAATGCCACCGTCGTAGCCGCCGCCGAGCCGCTGAAAGAATTCATCGTTCACGGGCTGTGTCTTGCCGTCTGCCACCAGGAAGGCCGCGCCGCGAAAAGACATCAGGCCGCCCAGCGTGACCACGAACGAGGGTACGCCCAGCATGGCCGTGAGCCAGCCCTGGTAGATGGAGACCAGCAGCGCCACCGCAAGACCTGCCAGGCATGCCGTGGGCCATGACCAGCCCGAGGTGTATTGCAGGTAGGCGATCAGCACGCCGACGAAGCCCATGACCGAGCCGACCGAAAGATCGATGTGGCGCGCGACGATGACCAGCACCATCACCGTCGACACGATGCCCACCACGGCCGTCTGCTGCGCCACGTTGTAGAGGTTTTCGGGCGAAAGAAATACGCCGCCCGACATCACGTTGAAGACCACGCCCATCGCAATCAGCAGCACGCTCATCAACAGCAGCCGCAGATCGACACCGGTGCGGCGCCACCAGCCTGGTGTTTGGTTGCTCATTTTTCTTGCCCTCTCGAAGGTACAGGTGCGCACCCGCTCTCCGGCCGGGCCCTCAGGCCCGCCGGCGCAATGCTGCGCGGATCATGGGCGAGCGCCTGTGCTCGCCGCTGCTGCTGTTGCCGCTGCCGTTGCTACTTGCAGGCCGCAGGCGCGCTGGCCGCCGGGACGCCCTTGCAGAGCTCGTCCTTCTTGATCCAGCCGGCCTTCACGACCACGTCGAGGTTGTCGCGCGTGATCGGCACCGGCGTGAGCAGGCGCGACGAGAGCGAGATCTTCTTCGGGCCCGAATTCCAGGGCGCGGCCTTTTCGACCGGCTTGTTTTGCGACAGCGCAATGGCTGCGCTGGCGGCCTCGCGCCCGAGCTCGCGCGAGTCCTTGAAGATGGTTGCGGTTTGCGTGCCCAGCGCAATGCGGTTGAGCGCCGCAAAGTCGGCGTCCTGGCCCGACACCGGAATGCCGCGCAGGCCCTTAGCCGTGAGCGCGGCCACCGCGCCGCCCGCCGTGCCGTCGTTGGCGGCCACCACGGCATCGACCTTGTTGCCGACCTTGGTGAGGATCTGCTCCATGTTCTTTTGCGCGACTTCGGGCTTCCAGCCTTCGGTGTATTCGTCGCCCACGATCTTGATGTCGCCCTTCTTCACGGCAGCGTCCAGCACCTCTTGCTGGCCCGCACGCAGGAAGTCGGCGTTGGGGTCGCTGGGGGAACCCTTGATGATCACGTAGTTGCCCTTGGGCTTGACCTTGAACACCTCTCGCGCCTCCATGCGGCCCACTTCGACGTTGTCGAAAGTGATGTAGAAGACGCCCGGCGCCTCGATCAGCCGGTCGTACGCCACAACGGGCACCTTCTGGCGAGTGGCCTTGGTAATGGCGGGAAGGATCGCGTCCTTGTCCATAGCCAGCACGATGAGCGCCTTGGCGCCCTTGGACATCAGCCCCTCGATGTCGCCCAGCTGCTTCTCGGGCGAGCCACCCGCATCGGCGCTGATGTACTTGGCACCGAGCTTCTCGAGCTGGGCCTTGATGGCGGCCTCGTCCGTCTTCCATCGCTCTTCCTGGAAGTTGGACCAGCTCACGCCGACCACGGTCTGGGCCAATGCGCTCACTGCGGTGAGGCCGAAGGCCATGGCGGCCAGGGTGTGCTTGAGTTGCATCGATGTCTCTCCTGTGGTGGTGCCCGGCGAAAAATGCCGTGTAAGAAATTAGTTAGTTTGAAGGGCGAACTAACTATCCCATTGGTGCCGGGCCAAGGTCATCCGGGAATTCCCGATGAACCTGGTTTCAAAGTGCAAGGCACCGGACGGCTGCAAACCATTGAAGAAATCGGTGCTCAGCAATGAGATATATCGTTTTCGTTTATGAGGCTCGCTGCTTAAAGTTTGCTCACCTTCAACTTTCAGCTGCGATGTCCGTCATGAATGCTCCTTACGAAAGAATTCCTTTTCACCTGGCTTTTCCGGTTCGCGACATTGCCGAAGCGCGCGCGTTCTATGGAGAGCTGCTCGGCTGCCCCGAAGGCCGCAGTGCGCCGGAGTGGGTCGACTTCGACTTCTACGGCCACCAGATCGTGGCGCACCTTGCGCCCGATGAATGCGGCCACAAGGCCAGCAGCGCGGTAGACGGCCATGACGTGCCGGTGCGGCATTTCGGCGCGATCCTTCCAATGGCCAAGTGGCAGGCAATGGCCGACAAGCTCATTGCGCGGCAAACGAAATTCGTGATCGAGCCTTACATCCGCTTCAAGGGCGAGGCGGGCGAACAGGCGACGATGTTCTTTCTCGATCCCTCGGGCAACGCCATCGAGATGAAGTCGTTCGCGAACCTGGATTCGCTGTTCGCCGTTTGAGAAAGAGGCACCGCGTGAAAACCCCTTTGCTCATCGCGTGCGCCACTGCAGCGGCTCTCCTGCTTTCAGCCGCAAGCGCTTCTGCGCAGGTCGACACCTTGAAGAAGATCAAGGAATCGGGCGCCATCACCATGGGCGTGCGGGACGCTTCGGGCGCCATGTCCTTCACGCTGGGGCCCGGCAGCTACACGGGCTTTCATGTGGAAGTCTGCGAGCGTGTCATCGCAGACATCCGGAAAGCGCTGCAGCTCGAAAAGATCAACGTGAAGTACCAGCTGGTCACGCCGCAGAACCGCATTGCCCTGGTTCAGAACGGCACGGTCGACATCGAATGCGGCACCGCCACCAACAATACGGCGCGTCAGAAAGACGTGGCGTTTGCCCCTACGCTCTATGTCGAAGGGGTTCGCATCGCCGTCAAGGCAAGCTCGGGCGTTGCTTCTCCGGCGCAACTGGCGGGCAAAGCGGTGGCCGCGACAACGGGCACTACGTCCGTACAAATCCTGCGAAAGCTCAAGCGCGATGGCGCGGGCGAAATTGCGGAAGTGCTGGCCAAGGACAACAGCGAGGGCTTCCTGCTGCTCGAGTCGGGTCGCGTGGAGGGCTTTGCGGCCGATGGCCAGATTCTTGCCACGCTCATTTCCAAGAGCAGGGAACCGTCGCAATACAGGCTGCTCGACCAGGTGCTCAGCGTGGAGCCGATTGCGATCATGCTTGCGAAGGGAGACGCGGCGTTCAAGAAGCTCGTTGACCAGAGCGTGGTGTCGCTGGCCAGGAGCGGGGAGGCCGCTCGCATCTACGACAAATGGTTTGTGCAGCCCATTCCGCCGCACAACTCGAAGGTCGGACTGCCGGCGAGCGCCTTGACGAAAGCCGCCTGGGCCAACCCGACCGACAAGCCGATGGAAGACTACGAAGCGCGATAGTGCGCGCCGTGCATGAACCCGAGCGATGAGTCGTTGAACGAGTCATCGATTCTTGAGATGCTCGGGCCATGATCAACGAGCTCAGAACCTTTATTGCCGTGTGCCGGCACGGTACGTTTGCCGCCGCGGGCGAGCGCATCGGCCTCACGCAATCGGCCGTCAGCAGCCAGATCAAGCGGCTTGAAGAGGCGTTGGGGTTCGAGCTCTTCGACAGAACGGGCCGCTCGGCCACCTTGAACGCGGCAGGCGAGACGACGTTGGCGCGCGCGGAAGAGATTTGCGGGCTTTATGCCAAGCTGGGCGACCTGCCGGAGGACGCCGCGCACGGCGGGCTGCTGCGGATCGGCGCGATTGCATCGACGCAATCGACACTGCTGGCACGCGCGCTCGCCAGCCTGCGCAAGGAGCTTCCGCAACTTCGCGTGCACGTGTCGCCCGGCGTGTCGATGCGGCTGATGGACGACCTGGACGCAGGCGCCATCGACGCGGCAGTGATCATCAGGCCGCCTTTCGGCATTCTTCCGGACCTGACGTGGCAATCGCTGGTGCACGAACCGTATGTGCTCATCGCGCCCAGGAAGGTGCCGGGCAAGGACTGGCGCGCCCTCATACAGGAGCAGCCGTTCCTGCGCTACGACCGCGCTTCGTTCGGCGGCCGCATGGTGGAAAGATTCCTGCGCCGCGAAGGCATCGTGGTCAACGATTCCATCGAGCTCGACGAAATACCGGGCCTCATCCACATGACGTCGAAAGGACTGGGCGTGGCACTCGTGCCCCTGGTGGAGGCGCACCTTCCGCTACCGGCAAGCGTTCGCGTGCTCTCGCTGGGCGAGCTTACGTTCTACAGGGAGGTGGGCCTTTTGCAGCGCAAGCCGCGCGCCAGCCCACCCATCGTGGGGCGGCTCGCGCAGTGCTTGCAGGAAGCGGCCGAGGCCAGCCAGCCCAGGGGGTAAGCCCTGTGACGGGAGATCGTCACGCTTGATACGATTTTTGCCAAAGCGCCCCACTTCACAGGCGCTGGAGGCAAGATGGATTCAAGCATTTCAAGCACCGCGCCGGAAGATCTTGGCGAGGCGCTCTACCGCACCATGGTGCGCATACGCGCTTTCGAGAACGCGGCCGAGGCGGCCAGCCAGGGCGGCGTGAGCGCCTATGGCCAGCAGGCTGCGGGCTCTGCAAAAGTGCGCGGGCCGCTGCATCTTTCAACCGGGCAGGAAGCGGTGCCGGCGGGCGTGTGCGCCCACCTGCGCGCAAGCGACTACCTCACCTCCACGCACCGGGGCCACGGCCACACGCTGGCCAAGGGCGCCGATCTTGCCCGCATGATGTGCGAGCTGTTCGGCAAGGCCACGGGCTTCAATGGCGGCAAGGGTGGCTCGATGCACATTGCGGACTTTTCGGTAGGCATGCTGGGCGCGAACGGCGTGGTGGCGGCCGGCCTGCCGATTGCCGTGGGCGCGGCGCACGCGCAGAAACTGCTCCAGAAAAACGGAGACATCACGGTCTGCTTTTTCGGCGATGGCGCAATCAACCGCGGACCGTTTCTCGAGGCACTCAACTGGGCGCGCGTGTACGAGCTGCCGGTGCTTTTCGTCTGCGAGGACAACCGCTGGAGCGCCACCACCGCAAGCGGGCCCATGACGGCGGGCGAAGGCGCATCGGCACGTGCTGCATCGATGGACATTGCGGCCACGCAGGTCGATGGCAACGATGTGTTTGCAGTGCATGAAACCGCCGCGCAGCTGGTAAGCGAAGTGCGCAGCGGCGGCGGACCGCGCCTGCTGCATGCGCTAACCTATCGGGTGAAGGGGCATGTGTCGGTGGATCTTGCGGCGTACCGCGATCCTGGCGAACTCGCAGCCGCGCTCGAAACCGATCCGATCGCACGGGCGCGGGGGCATCTGCTTTCGCACGGCGTGAGCGCGGCCACGCTCGACGCGATAGAAAACGCGGCAAGCGATGAAGTGGCCACCGCCCTGGCCGTGGCCGATGCGGCGCCATGGCCCGATGCCGCCGCCGCCTTCACCGACGTGCAGACCATCGGAGCAGGCCAATGGATATGAACAAGCCTTCGAACGGCGGCCTCGAACTGAGCTACTCCGAAGCCGCTGTGCTTGCGATACAGCGCGAGATGGAAGCCGACGCGCGCGTGGTTGTGCTCGGCGAAGACGTGGGCCGCGGCGGCATCTTCGGCCAGTACAAGGGGCTGCAGCAGGCCTTCGGGGCCGGGCGCGTGATCGATACGCCGATCAGCGAGGCCGCGATCATGGGCGCCGGCGTGGGCATGGCGCTTGCGGGCCTGCGCCCGGTGGTCGAAATGCGCGTGGTCGACTTTGCGCTCTGCGGCATGGACGAACTGGTGAACCAGGCCGCCAAGAACCGTTTCATGTTTGGCGGGCAGGGCCGCGTGCCGCTGGTGGCGCGCATGCCCGGCGGCATCTGGGACGCATCGGCCGCGCAGCATTCGCAGTCGCTCGAGGCGTGGTTTGCGCACCTGCCAGGCGTGGTGGTGGTGAGCCCCTCGACGCCGCAGGACAACTACGGCCTGCTGCGCGCCGCGCTGCAGTGCGGCGACCCTGTGGTCTACATCGAGCACAAGACGCTGTGGGGGCAGCGCGGCAACGTCGACGAAACCGCGGCCGTGCCGCTTGGCAAGGCGCGGCGCGTGCGCGAAGGCAATGCAATCACCATCGTGAGCTGGAGCAAGCAGATGCAGGCCTGCGCTGCCGCCTGCGACTCGCTTGCGGCCGAAGGCATTTCGGCCGACCTGATCGACCTGCGCACGCTCTGGCCATGGGACCGCGAAACGGTGCTTGCTTCATGCGCACGCACAGAGCGGCTGCTGGTGGTGCACGAGGCGGTGCAGGTGGCGGGCTTCGGCGCAGAGATTGCGGCCAGTGCCGCCGAAGCGACCGGGTGCCGCGTGGCGCGGCTTGGCGCGCCGCGCATTCCGGTCGGCTATGCGCCGGTGCTCGAAGCGCAATCGCGCGTGGGTGCCGAGGCCATAGCGGCTGCCGCCAGAAAACTGCTGGGCTGAGCCGGCGAGCACCATGGACCCGCTGTTCTTCAAGCTGGTTCGGGTGGTCAACCTGACGGCGCGGCCGTTTCATGAAAGAGTCGGCCGCGAGCACCACCTCACGCTCAATGAGTGGCGGGCCATGGCGGTGCTTGGCACCCAGCCGGGACTCACGGCCACGCAGATCGCCGAGCTCACCGGGCTGGACAAGATGGCCGTGAGCCGCGCGCTGGCCGGCCTGAAGCGCCGCAAGCGCGCGCAGTGCCATGACGACCCGACCGACCGGCGGCGCAGCCGCATCTACCTCACGGCGGCAGGCAAGGCGCTGCACCAATCGGTCAGCGTGCTGGGTCGGCAGCGCGAGGCCGCGCTGTTCGAGGGCATCGAACCCGATGAGCTCATTCGGCTGGATGCAACGCTGGACAAGCTCATTGCCGCCGTCCAGCGCGCCGGCTAGCCATCAGGCGGCAAAACCGCCGTCGATGTTGAGGCTTGCGCCCGTCACAAAGGCCGCTTCGGGGCTGGCCAGGTACGCCACCATGCCGGCAATTTCTTCGGGGTGCGCATGGCGGGCGAGCGCCATCAGGCCGTGCATTGCAGCGGCGTTGGGGCCGTCGACCGGGTTCATGTCGGTGTTGACCGGACCGGGCTGCACGTTGTTGACGGTAATGCCACGCGGGCCGAGGTCTCGCGCGAGGCCCTGCACGAGCCCCTTCAGCGCCGACTTGCTCATGGCATAGGCACTGCCGCCCGGCCAGGGCATGCGCTCGGCGTTGGTGCTGCCGATGTTGATGATGCGGCCGCCTTCGCCCATGTGGCGCGAGGCCGCCTTTGCGGCGACGAACACGGCGCGCACATTGATGTCGAGGGTCTTGTCGAAATCTTCGAGAGAGAAGTCGTCGAGGCTGCCGCCAAGGAACACGCCTGCGTTGTTCACCAGGACGTCGATCTTGCCGAGTGTGCGGGCCGCCTCGTCGATGCCGGCCGTGAGCGCAGCGGCATCTGCGCTGTCGATTTTCAGCGCCAGTGCGCGGCCGCCTTCGGCTTCGATGCTGCGCGCGAGTTCGTCGGCCGGGGCGCTGGAGCTGGCGTAGCTGAAGGCAACGGCGGCGCCGTCCCGAACCAGGCGGCGCACGATGGCGGCGCCGATGCCGCGCGAACCGCCGGTGACGAAAGCGACCTTGCCGGCCAATGAGCGGGAGGGGGTGGATGGGGTGGTGGAGGCCATGTGGTTTCCTGAGGTTGTGAAATGGAAGGCCTTCAGTGTCGGGATTTCATTACCTTGCCGGTAGCCATCAATTGGCGCAATCAAATTCAACCATTGGTTGAAAATACGCGGATGGAATCGCTCAACCATCTCGAGTCTTTTGTACAGAGCGCCGAGAGCGGCAGCTTCTCGGCGGCGGCCCGGCGGCTCGGGCTCACACCCGCGGCAGTCAGCAAGAACGTTGCCCGGCTTGAAGTGCGCCTGGGCGTGCGGCTGTTCCAGCGCAGCACGCGCCGCCTGACATTGACAGAGGGCGGCGAGCGCTTTTTGGGGCAGATCGGCGGAGCGCTCACTACCTTGAAAGACGCCGTCGCCGACCTTTCGAAAGACGATGGCCAGCCCGCCGGAACGCTGAAAGTGAGCATGGGCCAGGCGTTCGGCCGCGAGCATGTCTTGCCCCTGATGGGCGACTTTCTTGCACGCTACCCGGCAATCCTGCCCGACTGGCACTTCGACAACCACCAGGTGGACCTGGTGGGCGAGGGCTTCGACGCGGCCATTGGCGGAGGCATCGAGCTGTCGCCCGGCATGGTGGCGCGGGAGCTGGCGCGCATCCATGTGGTGGCGGTGGCCGCCCCGGCGTACATGGCCGGCCGCTCGCTGCCGCGCCAGCCGGCGGAGCTGGCGCAGTTCGATGCGCTGCTGCGCCGCTCGTCGCCCACGGGCCGGCTGCGAAGCTGGACGCTGCAGCATGCCACGGGCGACCAGGCCACGGTGGAACTGCCCCGGCCGCGGGCGATCTTCAACGACCCTGAAGCAATTGCCCATGCCGCGCTGATGGGCCTGGGCGTGGCCATGCTGCCGATGCCTTTCGTCGAACGGGGGCTGCGCACCGGCGAACTGGTGCGGCTGCTGCCGGCGTGGCATTTCGATGCGGGCGCCGTGTGGCTCTATTACCCGAGCAAGAAGCTGCTGCCGGCCAAGACGCGGGTGTTCATCGACTTTGTGCTGGAGCGCTTTCGCAGCGAGCGCTTTGCACAGCGGATGCAGGTGGCATAACCGTCGCGCCACCGGGGTTTTTACCCGCGACGCCCGACGCCGTTCGCCTGTACAAACGCGCGCATGACTTCTTCAATTTTCAAAACGAATCGCCGGGTTGCGCTTGCCGCCTTGGCTGCAGCCATCGCCCTTTCGGCCGCCCCTTCGTGGGCCCAGAACACCTGGCCGAACAAGCCGGTGCGCATCGTCGTGCCCTTTGCGGCCGGCGGCACCACCGACATCCTGGCACGCGCCGTGGCGCCCGAGCTTTCGAAGGCATTCGGGCAGCAGTTCATCGTGGACAACCGCGCGGGCGCGGGCGGCAACGTGGGCGCCGAACTCGTGGCGCGTGCGCCGAACGACGGCTACACGCTGCTGATGGGCACGGTGGGCACGCACGGCATCAACCGCGCGCTCTACCCCAAGCTGCCTTTCGACCCGATCAAGGATTTTGTGCCGATCACGCTGGTGGCAGCAGTGCCCAACGTGATGGAAATGAACGCCGAGAAAGCCAAGGCGCTGAACATCCACAACGTGCAGGACTTCATCAAGTACGCCAAGGCCAACCCCGGCAAGCTCAACATGGCGTCCAGCGGCAGCGGCACGTCCATCCACCTGGCGGGCGAGCTCTTCAAGAGCATGACCGGCACCTACATGGCGCACATTCCATACAAGGGCTCGGGCCCGGCACTGCTGGACATGGTGGGCGGCAATGCCGACGTGATGTTCGACAACCTGCCTTCGTCGATGGCGCAGATCAAGGGCGGCAAGCTCACGGCACTGGCCGTGACCAGCGCGCAGCGGTCGCCCGCGCTGCCTGATATTCCGACGGTTGCGGAGGCAGGCGGCCCGGCGCTCAAGGGATTCGAGGCCAGCTCGTGGTTCGGATTGCTGGCGCCGGCGGGCACCTCGCCGGACATCGTGAACCGCATCCAGCAGGAAGTGGCCAAGTCGCTCGGCACGCCGGCCATCAAGGAAAAGATGCTGGCGCAGGGCGCGATTCCGAGCGGCAATTCACCGGCCGACTTCACCAAGCTGATTGCCAGCGAGCATGTGAAGTGGGCCAAGGTGGTGAAGGACTCCGGCGCAAAGGTCGACTAACCCCCAGTCTGGAACGCGGACTGGTCAGGTGCTCCAGGTGACGTCTTTTTCCTCGGCCAGGGAATCCCGCAGCATGTGAAGCAGCGGCGCGGCGCGCTGGTGCAGGCTTATATGCTGCTTTTCGGCCTCGTTGGCATGGCCTTCGACAACGTGGTCGTCGTGGTTGTGCGAATTGTTGGCCTCGCGTGCCAGCGCGGACTCAAGCGCCGCAATGGCAGCGGGAATCTGTTCGACGGTGATGATGCCCTGGGGTGCAGCCGGCTTGCCGACGATGTCGAGCAGCTGGCGTGCATGCACCTCCAGCATCACAAAGTCAGGTGTTGCCCGCGACTGGAATTTGTACAGCATGGTTGTTTTTACTCACTTGTAGATGTAGTCACGGGCAAAAGGGTACACCGATTGCGAACCGCGCAGCGCGCCGTGCTCCACCCTGCCGTCCGGCTTGGTGGAAAGCATCTGGTGCAGTGAGATCCAACCTTGCTCGAAGCTCATGGCGGAGCCCGCCAGATAGAGACGATAGGCCCGCAGGATTCGCTCGACATTGCGGCTTTGCGCCCCGCCGGAGCGCTCGAGCACCTCGCGCGCGGTGCCGAGTTGCGCCTCGAGCGAGTCGGACCAGGCCCAGAGCGTGCGCGCGTAATGCGGGCGCAGGCTTTCTGTGTCGACCATCTCCAGCCCCGCGGCGGCGGTTTCGCGCAGCACATGCGTCACGTGCAGAAGCTCTCCACCCGGGAAGATGTACTTCTCGATGAAGTCGCCCATGCCCGCGCCGAGCTGGCGGTAGTCGAGCTGGCCCGAGGTAATGCCGTGATTCAGCACCAGGCCGCCGGGCCTCAGCAGCGAATGGATCTTGCGGAAGTAGGTCGGCATGTTGGCCGCCCCCACGTGCTCGAACATGCCGACGGACGCGATCTTGTCGAAAGGCGCGTCGGCGGAAAGCTCGCGGTAGTCGCGCAGTTCCACGCGCACCCTGCCCTGCAGGCCTTTTTCCTCGATGAGGCGCTGTACATGCGCATGCTGGTTCTTCGACAGCGTGATGCCGGTCGCGTCCACGCCGTAGTGCTCGGCGGCCCACATGAGCAGCCCGCCCCAACCGGAGCCGATGTCCAGAAAACGCTCGCCGGGCTGCAGCAGCAGTTTGCGGCAGATGTGGTCTAGCTTGGCTTCCTGTGCCTGGGCAAGCGTCAGGTCTGGGGTGCGGAAGTAAGCGCACGAATACACCCGGCGCGGGTCGAGCCACAGCGCGTAGAAGTCGTCTGAAACGTCGTAGTGGAACTGGATCTGCTCCGCATCCTTGTTCAATGAATGGGAGCCGCGGGACTTGGCCAGCCGCAGCAGGCGGGTCCACCATGCGGTGTCGGTTTCAGCCGGGTTGCCGGGCAGCATGCCCACCGCTGCGTCGATGAGGTCGCGCATTGCGCCCTCGATCTGGACCTTGCCCTCCACGTAGGCCTCGCCAATGGCGCCCACCTGCCTGGCCGCCAGCTTGGCCAGCGCCGACCACTCGCTGAACGCCAGGGTGACGCGGGACCCCGGCTTGGCAACTCTTCGGCCATCAGGCAATTCCAGCGCGATGGGCACGGGCAGCGACGCAAGCTGCGACTCGATCTTGGGTATCAAGCTTTGCATGGTGGCGCCATGGTATTGATTTTCTGGAGTTTTTGCATGACACCGCGCAAGGCAAGCCGCCGGCCCGCTGGTAGTGATCCCGTTGACACCAGATTGTTTATGCTTAAACTATTCAATCATGAACAGCCTAACCGTCGGCGCTTCAGCCGCACCCGCCATGGACCTTCAACGCATCCTGTGCATCGGCGGCGGCCCCGCCGGGCTGTATTTCGCGCTGCTGATGAAGGCGCGCAACCCCGCGCTGGACATCACCGTGGTCGAGCGCAACCGCCCCTTCGACACCTTCGGCTGGGGCGTGGTGCTCAGCGACCAGACGCTGGCCAACCTGGCGGCGGCCGACGCCGAGACCGCGGCGCTCATCGGTAACGAGTTCCATCATTGGGACGACATCCAGGTGTTCTTCAAGGGCCGGCAGGTGCGCTCCGGCGGGCACGGCTTCTGCGGCATCGGCCGAAAGCGGCTGCTGAACATCCTGCAGGAGCGCTGCCTCGCGCTCGGCGTGAAGCTGGTCTTCGAAACCGACGCGACCGACGACCAGGCCATTGCAGCGCAATACAACGCCGACCTGGTGATTGCCAGCGACGGCCTCAACAGCCGCATTCGCCAGCGCTATGCCGATGTGTTCAAGCCCGACATCGACCTGCGCAACTGCCGCTTCGTATGGCTGGGCACGCACCAGACATTCGACGCGTTTACCTTCGCCTTCGAGCAGACCGAGCATGGCTGGTTCCAGGCCCATGCCTACCAGTTCGACGACAAGACATCCACCTTCATCGTCGAAACGCCCGAGGCGGTGTGGAAGGCCCATGGCCTCGACCAGATGGAGCAGCCCGAGGCCATTGCCTTCTGCGAGAAGCTGTTCGCCAGGTACCTGGGTGGCCATCCGCTCATCAGTAACGCCACGCACCTGCGTGGGTCGGCCAACTGGATCCGCTTTCCGCGCGTGGTGTGCGAGCGCTGGACGCACCGCATCGACGTGCAGGGCCGCTCGGTGCCCGTGGTGCTGATGGGCGATGCGGCGCACACGGCTCACTTCTCAATCGGCTCGGGCACCAAGCTCGCGCTGGAGGACGCGATCGACCTGGCGAATGAATTCGAGCGGGGCGGCACTGTCGACCACGTGCTCGAAGGCTACGAGGCACGCCGCAGCGTCGAGGTGCTCAAGATCCAGAACGCGGCCCGCAACTCCACCGAATGGTTCGAAAACGTGCCGCGCTACACCGGCATGCAGATCGAGCAGTTTGCCTACTCATTGCTCACGCGCTCGCAGCGCATCAGCCACGAGAACCTGCGCGTGCGCGACACCGAATGGCTCGGCGGCTACGAGCGGTGGCTGGCGGGCGGCAAGCCCGTGGCCCCCATGCTGATGCCGCTCACGGTGCGCGGCCTCACGCTGAAGAACCGCATCCTGGTGTCGCCGATGGCCACCTACAGCGCGGTCGACGGTGTGCCTCAAGACTTTTTGCTGGTGCACCTGGGTGCACGTGCGCTGGGCGGCGCCGCCATGGTGTTCGTCGAAATGACCAGCCCGACGCCTGAAGGCCGTATTACCCCCGGCTGTACCGGGCTCTATGACGATACGCAGCAGGCTGCGTTCAAGCGCATCGTCGATTTTGTGCACACGCAGTCGAGCGCCAAGATTGCCATGCAGCTTGGCCACAGCGGAGCCAAGGGTTCGACGCGCGTGGGCTGGGAAGGCACTGACGAGCCTCTGGAGACCGGCAACTGGCCGTTGCTGTCCGCCAGCGCGGTGCCCTATGGTGAACAGAATCAGACGCCCGCCGCAATGACGCGCGAGCAGATGGACGACATGCGCGAGCGGTTCGTCGAATCCACCCGCCGCGCGGCCGAATGCGGCTTCGACTGGCTCGAACTGCACTGCGCGCACGGCTACCTGCTGTCGGCCTTCATCAGTCCGCTGACCAACCTGCGCACCGACGAGTACGGCGGCAGCATCGAGGCGCGCTGCCGCTATCCGCTCGAGGTGTTCCGCGCAATGCGTGCTGCGTGGCCTGAAGACAAGCCCATGAGCGTGCGTATCTCGGCGCACGACTGGGCGCCCGGCGGCAACACCGATGCGGACGCGGTCATCGTCGCCCGGCTCTTCAAGGAAGCCGGCGCCGATTTCATCGACGTGTCTTCCGGCCAGACCACGCGCGACGCAAAGCCTGTATACGGCCGCATGTACCAGACACCGTTCTCGGACCGCATCCGCAACGAGGTCGGCATCTCCACCATTGCCGTGGGCGCCATCACCGATGCGGACCAGGCCAACAGCATCATTGCCGCGGGACGCGCCGACCTCTGCGCCATTGCCCGTCCGCACCTTGCCGATCCGGCGTGGACGCTGCACGAAGCCGCCAAGCTGCAAAGCCGCGACGTCGATTGGCCCAGGCAGTACCTGAGCGGGCGCGACCAGATGTACCGCGAGATTGCCAAGCAGCAGCAAATGGCCGCTGCCGCCAATGCCGCAATGGCCGCGCAGAACAACGAGGAGACGCACTGACATGGACCTCGAAGCGCGCGCTCACAGCGAACATCCCGAGGCCCTGCGGCTGTGGCTGCGGCTCCTTACCTGCACGCAGCTGATCGAGAAGCAGGTGCGCAACGAACTGCGCTCGCAGTTCTCGACCACGCTGCCCCGCTTCGACCTGATGTCCCAGCTCGAGCGTGCACCCGACGGCCTCAAGATGAACGAGCTCTCGCGCCGCATGATGGTGACGGGAGGCAACGTCACCGGCATCACTGACCAGCTGGTGACCGAGGGCCTGGTGGAGCGCGTCGACGTCGAGGGTGATCGGCGCGCCTGGCGCGTGCGCCTCACTGCGCGCGGCCGCAAGCTCTTCAACGAGATGGCGCAGCAGCACGAAGACTGGATCGTCGATGCCTTTGCGGGCCTCAGCGCCAAGGAGATCGCGCAGCTTCACAAGCTGCTCGGCAAGGTCAAGCAACACTCACACAGCCAGATGGCGGAGGCCGAATGAAGCACTACATCGGAGCGGGCAATCCCATGCACGCGCAGTTCGAGGCCAAGGCGCCTTACCAGGCCAGGCACTTCGCGTGGAGCTATGAGGCCGGCGTGGGCACGGTCACGCTGAATCGGCCCGAGCGCAAGAACCCGCTCACATTCGATTCGTACGCCGAACTGCGCGACCTCTTTCGCGCGTTGAACTATGCAACGGATGTGAAGGCCATCGTCATCACCGGTGCCGGCGGCAACTTTTGCTCCGGCGGTGACGTGCACGAGATCATCGGCCCGCTCACCGGCATGCGCATGCCGGAGCTGCTCGAGTTCACGCGCATGACGGGCGACCTGGTGAAGGCGATCCGCGCGTGCCCGCAGCCGATCGTCGGCGCCATAGACGGCGTGTGCGCCGGCGCCGGGGCCATGATTGCGCTGGCCTGCGACCTGCGCTACGGTTCGCCCGCCACGCGCACCGCCTTTCTGTTCACGCGCGTGGGCCTTGCCGGTGCGGACATGGGTGCCTGCGCCCTGCTGCCGCGCGTGATTGGCCAGGGCCGCGCATCGGAGCTGCTGTTCACCGGGCGTGCAATGACTGCGCAGGAAGGCCACGCCTGGGGCTTCTTCAACGCGCTGCACGAAAGCGATGCACTGCTGGAAGCTGCCACCAAAGTGGCGCGCGAACTGGCCGAAGGCCCGAGCTTTGCGCACGGCATGACCAAGACCATGCTCTCGCAGGAATGGTCGATGACCATCGACCAAGCCATCGAAGCCGAAGCCCAGGCGCAGGCGATCTGCATGCAGACCGAGGACTTCAAGCGGGCCTACGAAGCTTTCGCCGCCAAGCGCAAGCCGGTGTTCGGTGGGGACTGACGCCATGATGACGAAGATCCCCGCACCACCGTCGACCGCGCACCTCGCGCTGCCCTTCTTCGACGAAGCCCATCGTTCGCTCGCGCGCGACCTGCTGCCCTGGTGCGCAGCGCAAGAGATCGATGAGCGAGACGACCGCGCGGCTTGCCGCGAATGGGTGCGCCGACTCGGCGACGGCGGCTGGCTGCGCTACGCGGTGCCCGGCAGTGCGGGTGGCGCGCTCGATCGCCTCGATTCGCGCGCGCTGGTGCTGCTGCGCGAAACACTGGGCTATCACTCGCCGCTGGCGGACTTCGCGTTTGCCATGCAGGGATTGGGCAGCGGCGCGATCACGCTTGCGGGTACGCCCGAGCAGCAGTCGCAGTACCTCACAGCCGTGGGCAAGGGCGAGAAGATCGCGGCCTTTGCATTGAGCGAACGCGATGCCGGGTCGGACGTGGCCGCTATGGCCATGAGCGCCGAACCCACCGCCGAAGGCTGGCGGCTGAACGGCGCAAAGACCTGGATCAGCAACGGCGGCATCGCCGATTTCTATTGCGTGTTCGCAAAGACCGATCCCACGGGCGGTACGCGCGGCATCACGGTGTTCATCGTCGATGCGAAAACACCCGGGCTCGACACGTCCGAGCACATCGACGTGATGGCGCCGCACCCGCTGGCCACGCTGCGCTTCGACAATTGCATCGTTCCGCGCACGGCGCAGCTGGGCGAGCTCAACGGTGGCTTCAAGCTCGCGATGCGCACGCTCGATATCTTTCGCGCGTCGGTGGCGGCCGCGGCGCTCGGCATGGGCCGCCGCGCACTCGCTGAGGCGATTGCCCATGCGAAGGGCCGACGCATGTTCGGGCAGACGCTCGCCGACTTCCAGCTCACGCAGGCCAAGCTGGGCGAGATGGCCGCATTGATCGACAGCGCGGCGTTGCTCACCTACCGCGCCGCATGGATGCGCGACGACGCCGAGCAGCGTGGCGCGGCGGCGGTGGGCGATGTGTCCGCTGCCGCGGCCATGGCCAAGATGTGCGCCACCGAGAACGCGAGCCGCGTGATCGACATGGCACTTCAGATGCACGGTGGCCTCGGCGTAAAGGTTGGCACGAAGATTGAAAGCCTCTACCGCGACATCCGCTCGCTGCGCATCTACGAAGGCGCGACGGAGGTTCAACAACTGATCATTGGCAAATCCGTTCTGCGGGGATAAATACCGTGTCTGCCCAAGTCGACCGCTTCGTTCACGACCGCCTGCCGCCCGCCGAGCAGTTGCCGGTCTTTCGCTACGACCTTCCGGAGTTGCAGCTACCCGACCAGCTGAACCTGGTTGAAGAGCTTCTGGACAAGGCGCCCGCCAAGGGGTTCGGCGACAAGCCGATGCTGCGTTCGCCGACCGGCACGCTCACGTATTCGCAGGCTGCCGTCGAGGTCAACCGCATCGCGCAGGTGCTGACCGAAGATCTCAAGCTGGTGCCTGGCAACCGTGTGCTGCTGCGCGGGGGCAACTCGGTGGCCATGGCCTTGGCCTGGCTCGCGGTTGTCAAGGCTGGCTTGGTTGCAGTGGCGACGATGCCGCTGCTGCGTGCGAAGGAATTGGGCGACATCATCGAGAAGGCGCAGCCGGTAGCGGCGTTGTGCGACGGCCGCCTGCTCGATGAACTCTCGATTGCGCAGAAGGAGCATCCGGTGCTTGCTTCGGTAATCGCTTTCAACAAGCCCGATGCGCCCGATTCACTGTCCGCTCGAGCGGCGAGAAAAAACGGCGTGTTCACCGCGTGCCCCACAGCGTCGGACGACATCGCATTGCTCGCATTCACATCGGGCACCACGGGCAAGCCCAAGGCGCCAGTCACCACACACCGCGACGTGCTCGCGATGTGCGAAACATGGCCGCGCCATGTGCTGCGAGCGCAAAGCGACGACATAGTGATCGGGTCGCCGCCCCTGGCCTTCACCTTCGGGCTCGGCGGGCTGCTGGTGTTTCCGATGTGGGCTGGCGCGTCTGTGTACTTTGCCGATGCACCGTTCACACCCGAAGGGCTCGTGAAGCTCATCAACGAGGTGGGCGCGACCATCTGCTACACCGCACCCACGTTCTACCGACAGATGGCCCCCTTTGTTCGCCAGCACGGCGCGCCGAGCCTGCGCATTTGCGTAAGCGCCGGCGAGGCGCTGCCCGATGCAACGCGGCAACTCTGGAAGGAAGCCACCGGCATCGAGATGCTCGATGGCATTGGCGGCACCGAGGTGTTCCACATCTACATTTCGGCGGCTGGCGACGAAGTGCGCCGCGGCGCGGTGGGCAAGGTGGTGCCGGGTTTCACCGCAAAGGTGGTGGACGACCAAGGCAACGAAGTGCCGCGCGGCACGGTCGGCAAGCTGGCGCTGCAGGGGCCGGTCGGCTGCCGCTATCTGGACGATCCCCGCCAGGCCGACTACGTGAAGAACGGCTGGAACTATCCGGGCGATTCATTCGTGCAGGACGACGACGGATATTTTTTCTATCAGGCGCGCGCCGACGACATGATCATTACGGCCGGCTACAACGTCGGCGGGCCGGAGGTGGAAGATGCGCTGCTCAAGCACCCGGCGGTGGCCGAGTGCGGCGTGATCGGCAAGCCTGACCCAGACCGCGGCATGATCGTGAAAGCCTTCTGCGTGCTGAAGCCGGGCCATGAAGGCGACGGCGCACTCGTCAAGGCGTTGCAGGACCACGTGAAGGCCAGCATCGCGCCTTTCAAATACCCGCGGGAGATCGAGTTTGTGACGGTGCTTCCGCGCACCGAAACCGGCAAGCTCCAGCGATTCAAACTGAGACAACTCAACAGCACAACATGATGAACAAACTCTTGCAGCCACCGGGCTGGCTGCCTCCCAAAGGCTATGCGAATGGCGTGGCCGCACGCGGCACCATGGTGTTCGTCGGCGGTCAGATCGGCTGGAATGCGCAGCAGCAGTTCGAGTCGGATGACTTCATCGATCAATGCGGCCTGGCGCTGCGCAACATCGCCGAAGTGCTGCGCGAGGCCGGTGCCGGCCCCGAGCACATGGTGCGCATGACGTGGTACGTGACGGATCGCGACGAATACACCCGGCGGCTGGCCGAACTCGGGCCCGTGTACCGCGAAGCGATGGGGCGCAACTTTCCGGCCATGACCTGCGTGCAGGTGGCGGCGCTCGTCGAGCACCGTGCGAAGGTCGAGATCGAGGTGACAGCCGTCATCCCCGACTGACCGGAGTTCGAGGCAGGCATACCCACACCCTCTGCTCTGCGCTTGAGCGCTTCTGGCCAGAACTCCAGAGTGAATTTCACAGGCCGGCAGAGCAATAAAAAAGCCCTCGCGAAGAGGGCTTTGTATTTGGACTCATCTGCCAAAGAAAAAAGGCCCTTTGAAATTCAAAGGGCCTTTTAAATTGGTTGCGCGAGCAAGATTTGAACTTGCGACCTTTGGGTTATGAGCCCAACGAGCTACCAGGCTGCTCCATCGCGCGGCAAGATGGAATTATACCTTATTCGGCAGCGCCTTGCTCGGCGGCTTCTTCTTTAATTTCAGGACGGTCGACCAGTTCGACCAGAGCCATGGGTGCATTGTCGCCAACGCGGAAACCCATCTTCAGGATGCGGGTGTAGCCGCCCGGACGCGCTGCGAAACGCGGGCCGAGTTCGCCGAAGAGCTTGACGACGCTGTCGCGGCTGCGCAGGCGATCGAAGGCCAGGCGCTTGTTGGCGAGCGTGGGCTTCTTGGCAAGCGTGATCATCGGTTCGATGACGCGGCGCAGTTCCTTGGCCTTGGGGACCGTGGTCTTGATGACTTCATGCTCGATGAGCGAATTCATCATGTTCTGCAGCATCGCAAGGCGGTGCGAGCTGGTGCGGTTGAGTTTGCGAAGTCCGTGTCCGTGACGCATGGTGCTTTTCCTTTACTTTATTAAACAGGCAGCCGTATCAGGTACTGCCCGGGCACGAGCCCTCATGGGCTCTTTTCAAAAAATCAACGCTTGTCGAGGCCGGCCGGCGGCCAGCTTTCAAGCTTCATACCCAAGGTGAGGCCGCGCGAGGCAAGCACTTCCTTGATTTCGTTGAGCGACTTGCGACCCAGGTTCGGGGTCTTGAGCAGCTCGTTCTCGGTGCGCTGGATCAGGTCACCGATGTAGTAGATGTTTTCGGCCTTCAGGCAGTTGGCCGAACGCACGGTGAGTTCGAGCTCGTCGACGGGGCGCAGCAGGATCGGATCGAATTGCTGAGCGCTGCGCGGTGCCGGCGCATCGAATGCAGCCAGTTCGCCGCCTTCGAGCTGTGCAAACACAGCCAGTTGCTCGACCAGGATTTTAGCCGAGGCGCGAACCGCGTCTTCAGCGGTGATCGCGCCGTTGGTTTCGATTTCGACCAGCAGCTTGTCCAGGTCGGTACGCTGTTCGACACGAGCGCTTTCGACGGTGTAGCTCACGCGCTTGACGGGCGAGAACGAAGCGTCGAGAACGATGCGGCCAATCGACTTGGTCGGCTCGTCGGCATAACGGCGCATCGTGCCGGGCACATAGCCGCGACCCTTTTCAACCTTGATCTGCATGTCGAGCTTGCCGCCTTGCGACAGGTGCGCGATCACGTGGTCGGGGTTGATGATCTCAACGTCGTGCGGGGTCTGGATGTCAGACGCAAGCACTGCGCCTTCGCCGTCCTTGCGCAGGCTCAGCGTGACTTCGTCGCGGTTGTGGAGCTTGAACACCACGCCCTTGAGATTCAGCAGGATGTTGACGACATCTTCCTGCACGCCGTCGATCGACGAGTACTCATGCAGAACGCCGGCGATCGTGACTTCAGTGGCCGAATAACCGACCATCGACGACAGCAGAACGCGACGCAGCGCGTTGCCGAGCGTGTGGCCGTAGCCGCGCTCGAAAGGCTCGAGCGTAACCTTGGCCTTGTTGGCGGCAAGTTGCTCGACCTGAATGGTCTTGGGTTTCAGCAGGGTGGTTTGCATGCAGACTTCCTCTCAATACCCCCGGCTCGTTACACCGGTAAGGCTGGTGAAGCACCCATCGGAAGTGCCTCCCGATGGGAACAAAAAAATCAAATTCGGGCCGCGAAGGGCGGCCCGTTATCGTCTGTTTAGCGCGAGTACAGTTCGACGATCAACGATTCGTTGATGTCGGCTGCGAATTCGTCGCGATCGGGCACCTTCTTGAAGGTACCTTCGGCCTTGTCGGCGTTCACTTCGACCCAGGCCGGAATACCGACTTGTTGGGCGAGCTGGAGCGCTTCGGCAATGCGGGTCTGCTTCTTCGACTTGTCGCGGACGGCGATCACGTCGCCGGTCTTCACCAGGTACGACGGGATGTTGACCGATTGGCCGTTCACCGTGATCGCCTTGTGCGACACGAGCTGGCGTGCTTCGGCGCGCGTCGAGCCGAAGCCCATGCGATAGACGACGTTGTCCAGGCGCGATTCGAGAATGAACAGCAGGTTGGCGCCGGTGTTGCCACGGCGACGGTCGGCTTCCTCGAAGTAACGGCGGAATTGCTTTTCGAGCACGCCGTACATGCGCTTGACCTTCTGCTTTTCACGCAGTTGCAGACCGTAGTCCGAAGTGCGCTGACCCGAAGTGCGGCCGTGCTGGCCGGGCTTGGAGTCGAACTTGGCCTTGTCTTGAATGGAGCGGCGAGCGCTCTTCAGGAACAGGTCGGTGCCTTCGCGGCGGGAAAGTTTGGCCTTGGGGCCGAGGTAGCGTGCCACGTGGTTTCCTTTGTGTCATCTGCCGCAGTTGCCTGCGGGAGCCATCGGCGAAAACGCGGATGGCGGTGGGCTTAGTTAAAAAACAAATGCGCAGCCGCTCAAGAGCTGGCTGCGCCTTGCGGACTGACGATCAGATGCGGCGACGCTTCTGGGGACGGCAGCCGTTGTGCGGAACGGGCGTCACGTCGGCAATGGAATTGATCCGGATGCCGAGCGCAGCCAATGCGCGCACCGACGATTCGCGACCGGGACCGGGGCCCTTGATCTCGACGTCGAGGTTCTTGATACCTTGTTCGACAGCAGCACGGCCGGCAACTTCGGAAGCAACCTGCGCAGCGAACGGCGTCGACTTGCGCGAGCCCTTGAAGCCCTGGCCACCCGACGAAGCCCACGACAGGGCGTTGCCCTGGCGATCGGTGATCGTGATGATGGTGTTGTTGAACGAGGCATGCACGTGGGCGATGCCGTCCGCAACGTTCTTGCGAACCTTCTTGCGAACGCGCTGTGCGGCGTTGTTTGCAGGTGCTTTAGCCATGCTGGTCTATCCTTATTTCTTCAGGGACTGCGCAGCCTTGCGCGGACCCTTGCGGGTGCGGGCATTGGTGCGCGTGCGCTGGCCGCGCATCGGCAGGCCGCGACGGTGACGGAAGCCGCGATAGCAGCCGATGTCCATCAAACGCTTGATGTTCATCGTCGTCTCGCGACGCAGATCGCCTTCGATGGTGAACAAGGCGATCTGGTCGCGGATCTTTTCGAGATCGGCGTCAGTCAGGTCCTTGATCTTCTTCGAATATTCGATGCCGCTCGCTTCGCAGATTTGACGGGCGCGCGTGCGACCGATGCCGAAGATGGCGGTCAGGCCGATTTCAGCGTGCTTGTGCGGCGGAATGTTGATGCCAGCAATACGTGCCATGTGCGTCCTCTAATACTCTTCAATCAACCCTGGCGCTGCTTGTGGCGCGGGTCGGTGCAAATCACACGCACCACACCTTTACGGCGGATGACCTTGCAATTACGGCAGATGGTTTTGACCGAAGCCGAAACTCTCATTTCATTCTCCTAAAACTGTTTAACGTGGCGGTCTACCGCCCGATCTCAATACTGCAACACAGCCCTACGATGTCTTGAAGTTAGCCTTCTTCAGCAGCGATTCGTACTGCTGGGACATCATGTAGTTTTGCACCTGGGCCATGAAGTCCATCGTGACGACCACGATGATCAGCAGGGAGGTACCACCGAAGTAGAACGGCACGTTGTACTTCAGGATCAGGAACTCGGGCAGCAGGCAGACGAAGGTGATGTACACCGCGCCGGCCAACGTCAGGCGAACCAGAATCTTGTCGATATAGCGAGCGGTCTGGTCACCCGGACGAATGCCCGGAATGAAAGCACCACTCTTCTTCAGGTTGTCGGCCGTTTCCCTGCTGTTGAACACGAGTGCCGTGTAGAAGAAGCAGAAGAAAACGATCGCGGCAGCGTACAGCAGCACGTAGATCGGCTCGCCCGGGCGCAATGCGCTGGCAATGTCCTTGATCCAGCGGAACCCACCTTCACCGGTGCTGAACCAGCCGACCACCGTTGCCGGCAGCAGGATGATCGACGAGGCGAAGATCGGCGGAATCACACCCGCCATGTTCAGCTTCAAGGGCAGGTGCGACGACTGGCCGCCATAGACCTTGTTGCCGACCTGGCGCCGCGCATAGTTCACGAGGATCTTGCGCTGGCCGCGTTCGACGAACACCACGAAGTAGGTAACCAGCACCACGATCGCGATGATGAAGAGCGCAACGATCGGGTTCATTGCACCGGTAGTCACCAGCGAAGCGAGCCCACCAATGGCGCTCGGCAAGCCGGCCGCGATACCTGCAAAGATCAGGATCGAGATGCCGTTGCCCAGGCCACGCTCGGTGATCTGCTCGCCGAGCCACATCAGGAACATCGAACCGGCCGTGAGGCTCACCATTGCGGTCAGGCGGAAGCCGAAACCGGGGGAGTTAACCAGACCGGCAGACGACTCGAGGGCCACTGCAATGCTGAACGACTGGAACAATGCCAAGCCGAGCGCACCGTAGCGCGTGTACTGGGTGATCTTGCGGCGGCCGGCCTCGCCTTCCTTCTTCAATTGCTCGAAGGTCGGAACCACGTAGGTCATCAACTGCATGATGATCGACGCCGAGATGTACGGCATGATCCCCAACGCGAACACGGTGAAACGCGACAGCGCCCCGCCCGAGAACATGTTGAACAGGCTCAGAATGCCGCCCTGCTGGCCCTGGAACAACGCAGCCAACTGGTCCGGGTTGATGCCCGGCACAGGAATGTGCGCGCCGATCCGATAGACCACGAGCGCGAGCAGCAAAAAGACGAGCCGACGGCGGAGGTCGCCGAACTTGCCTGTTTTTGCGATCGTTGCCGCGTTAGTTGCCACGAAGAACTTCTTTCAGTCCAGTGTGATCAGGCGACGCTGCCGCCGGCTGCTTCGATAGCGGCCTTGGCACCAGCGGTTGCACCCACGCCCGTCAGCTTGACGGCCTTGGTGAGTTCACCGGTCTTGACGATCTTGACGACCTTGGCGAGCTGGCCCACGAGGCCGGCTTGCTTGAGCGCAAGAATGTCCACTTCGGCCAGGCCGAGCTGCTCGAGGGCAGTCAGCGTGACTTCGGCGTTGAACTTCAGCAGGTGCGACTTGAAGCCACGCTTCGGCAGGCGACGCTGCAGCGGCATTTGACCGCCTTCGAAGCCGACCTTGTGGAAACCGCCTGCGCGCGACTTCTGACCCTTGTGACCGCGACCCGCGGTCTTGCCGATACCGGAGCCGATACCGCGGCCAACACGGCGCTTGGCGTGCTTGGCGCCGGCTGCCGGCTTGATGCCATTGAGTTCCATATCAGTCTCTCTTACAGAACTTTGACCAGATAACTGATCTTGTTGATCATGCCGCGCACCGCGGGGGTGTCTTGCAGCTCGCTCACGCTGTTGAGCTTGCGCAGGCCGAGGCCACGCACGGTCGCGCGATGCGATTCCTTGGTGCCAATCGGGCTCTTGACCAATTGCACCTTGAGGGTTTGTTGTTGCGTCGTCATTTGAATGCTTCCTTCAGCCTTGCGAGAGCTTGCGCTCAGGCGAAGATTTCTTCGACGGTCAGGCCACGCTTGGCAGCCACTTCGGACGCGGTCGTCGAGTTCTTCAACCCGTCGAGCGTGGCGCGAACCATGTTGTAGGGGTTCGACGAACCATGGCTCTTGGCCACGATGTCGGTGATGCCCATGACTTCGAACACGGCGCGCATCGGGCCGCCGGCGATGATGCCGGTACCCTTCGGGGCGGGGATCATGACAACCGAAGCGGCGCCGTGATGCCCCGTCACGCGGTGATGCAGCGTGCCGTTCTTGATCGAGATCTTGGCCAGGTTGCGACGGGCTTCTTCCATCGCCTTTTGCACGGCAGCAGGCACTTCCTTCGACTTGCCCTTGCCCATGCCGACGCGGCCTTCGCCGTCGCCCACGACGGTGAGTGCTGCGAAACCGAGGATACGACCACCCTTCACCACCTTGGTGACGCGGTTGATCGCGATCATCTTCTCGCGCAAACCGTCTTCAGGGCCTTCGTTCTGCGTTCTTGCTTGAATCTTTGCCATTTTGAATCTCGTGTCCGGTTAGAACTGCAGACCGGCTTCGCGGGCCGCCTCGGCCAGCGCCTTGACGCGGCCGTGGTACGCAAAACCTGCGCGGTCGAAGGCGACCTTCTCGACGCCGGCAGCCTTCGCCTTTTCAGCGATGCGCTTGCCGATGGCCGTTGCAGCGGCGGCATTGCCACCCTTGCCCGAGCCGCCGAGTGCCGAACGCACTTCGGCTTCGGCCGTCGATGCGGTGGCGATCACCTTGGTGCCGTCGTCGGAGATGACGGTGGCATAGATGTGCAGGTTGGTGCGGTTCACCGTCAGACGGGCCACGCCCTGCGTCGCGATGCGAATGCGGGTCTGGCGCGAGCGGCGAAGACGCTGTGCTTTTTTGGTCAACATCATTTTGCTGCCCCTTACTTCTTCTTGGTCTCTTTGATCACGATCTTCTCGTCCGAATAACGGATGCCCTTGCCCTTGTAAGGCTCAGGCGGACGAACAGCGCGGATCTCAGCGGCGATTTGACCAACGCGCTGACGGTCAGCACCCTTGATCACGATTTCGGTCGGGGTCGCAGTGGCCACCGTGATGCCTTGCGGCATGTCGATGTTGACCGGATGCGAGTAGCCGACTTGCAGGTTCAACTTGTTGTTGGACGCTGCAGCCTTGTAGCCGACGCCGACCAGGTTGAGCTTCTTTTCGAAGCCCTTGGTCACGCCAACCACCATGTTGTTCACCAGCTGACGGATCGTGCCGCTCATCGCGTTCGCTTCACGCGATTCGTTGGCGGGTTCGAAATTCAGCTTGCCGTCATTGCTGACGATCTTGACCAGTGCATTGCGCGCGAGGTTGAGCGTGCCGCCCGTACCCTTGACGCTGATCTGGTCTTCCTTGATCGACACATCCACGCCTGCGGGGATGGTGATCGGCATTTTTCCTACTCGGGACATTTCAGTTACTCCTCGATGTCTCGGTTAGGCGACGTAGCACAGCACTTCGCCACCGACACCGGTAGCGCGTGCCTTGCGGTCCGTCATCACGCCCTTGGGGGTCGTGACGATCGCAACGCCGAGGCCGTTCTGGACTTGCGGAATGGAAGCGCTGGCCTTGTAGACGCGCAGGCCAGGACGGCTCACGCGCTCAATGCGCTCGATGACCGGACGGCCAGCGTAGTACTTCAGGGTAATGACGAGTTCGGACTTGCCGTCTTCGGTCTTGACCTGGAAACCGTCGATGTAGCCTTCGTCCTTCAGGACCTGCGAGATCGCGATCTTCACCTTGGAAGACGGGACCGACACAGTGGGCTTCGCCACCATCTGCGCGTTACGGATACGCGTCAGCAGGTCGGCAATGGGATCACTCATGCTCATGTTGTTTGCTCCTGCCTGGCTTACCAGCTGGCCTTGGTGACACCGGGGATGTCGCCATTGAAAGCCAGTTCGCGGATCTTGGCGCGGGCCAGACCGAATTGACGGAAAGTGCCACGGGGGCGACCGGTGATTTCGCAGCGGTTGCGCTGACGCGTGGGGTTCGCGTTGCGCGGGAGCTTTTGCAGACCCAGGCGGGCAGCAGCGCGCTCTTCGTCGCTCTTCTTCACGTCGTTGGAAATTGCCTTCAGTTCCGCGTGCTTAGCAGCGTACTTGGCGACCAGCTTGTCGCGCTTGAGTTCGCGCTGGATCAAAGATGCTTTAGCCACAGATCACCTCAGTTCTTGAACGGGAAACGGAAACCAGCGAGAAGCGCCTTGGCTTCTTCGTCGGTCTTGGCCGTCGTCGTGATGCTGATATTGAGACCGCGCAGGGCATCGACCTTGTCGTATTCGATCTCAGGGAAAATGATCTGTTCCTTGACGCCGATGTTGTAGTTGCCACGGCCGTCGAACGCACGGCCGGAGATGCCGCGGAAGTCGCGAACACGCGGCAGCGCGATGGTCACGAAACGGTCCAGGAACTCATACATCTGCACGCCACGCAGCGTGACCATGCAGCCGATAGGCTGGTTTTCGCGGATCTTGAAACCGGCGATAGCCTTCTTCGACTTGGTGACCACGGGCTTCTGGCCGGCGATCTTGGTGAGGTCGGCGACAGCGTTGTCGAGAACCTTCTTGTCGGCGACAGCTTCACCCACACCCATGTTCAGGGTGATCTTGGTGAGGCGGGGGACCTGCATCGGCGACTTGTAGCCGAACTTTTCCGTCAGGTCTTTCGCGATCTTTTCGCGATAGTGTTGTTGGAGACGTGCCATGTGAGTACCTCTTAGGCGAACTTGATTTCGTCGCCGCTGGACTTGAAGACGCGAACAGCCACGCGCTTGCCGTCAGCACCCTGGGTGATCTTGATGCCCACGCGATCGGCCTTGCCGGTCGCGGCATTGAAGATCGCCACGTTGGATTGGTGGATGGGCATGGTCTTCTCGACGATGCCGCCGGTCGTACCCTTGAGGGGGTTCGGCTTGGCGTGCTTCTTGACGATGTTCACGCCCTCGACGACGAGGTGCGAATCGTCCTTGCGCAGCGAGACGACGCCGCGCTTGCCTTTGTCGCGCCCGGCCAACACGATGACCTGGTCGCCTTTGCGAATCTTGTTCATGGCGTTGTTGTCCTTACAGAACTTCGGGGGCCAGCGACACGATCTTCATGAACTTTTCGGTGCGCAGCTCGCGCGTCACCGGTCCGAAGATGCGGGTGCCGATCGGCTCCAGCTTGGCGTTGAGCAACACAGCTGCGTTGCCATCGAATTTGACGAGGGAGCCGTCGGCGCGACGGATGCCCTTGGCGGTGCGGACCACCACTGCACTGTAGATCTCGCCCTTCTTGACGCGACCACGCGGAGCGGCTTCCTTGATGCTGACCTTGATGACGTCGCCCACGCTGGCATAACGCCGCTTGGAGCCACCGAGCACCTTGATACACAGGACGGACTTCGCGCCTGTGTTGTCGGCCACTTCGAGCCGGGATTCAGTTTGGATCATTGCTAGTAGTTCCCAACTTGTACCGATGCGCCTCCAGGAGGGAGACGCTGCGGTCAGTCTTGGGCCCGTCGTCTGCACCTCGAACCACTCGAGGCACTTCCGCTTTGGGCTGAAAGCTTCGCCTTTTTGAAGCGAAGCCAGCGATTGTGGCACGCGGACAAAAGGGTGTCAACTGCCTTCTGGGTCCGGAATGCGCTGGAACTAGACTTGGCGGCGTGCACGCCCTTTATCCAACCAGCCAGCAAGCCTTTTCGCCCAAACGCCGCCGGTTGCTTCGGGCCGGCGTTGCGGCTGCTGTTGCCGGGGCTGGGCTGGGGGGCTGCGGCAGTCCGGCGCCGCCGCTGCCGGGTGCAGGCCGGTTGCGCCGTATCGCGGAGGCGCACTGGCCGCATCGGCCGAATATACAAGGCACCACGGGTGGCGGCCTCTCGGGGATCGACTACGACCCCCAAAGAAGCGAGTACTTGCTACTCAGCGATGATCGATCAGACTTGAACCCCGCACGCTTCTACACGGCCACTTGGCCAGCGCCTTGGCTCAAGCCGCCAGAGCCGAAGGATGTGGTGCAGCTGCAACGGACGGGCGGTGCGCCTTGGCCCGCTCGTCGCCGTGCCGAGCCCGGGACGGCCATTCCGGATCCCGAGTCGCTGCGCCTGCGCCCTGACACTGGCACCCTGCTCTGGGTCAGCGAAGGCGATGTGGTGCGCGGGTTCGGGCCGGCTCTTTACGAGTCGACACGCGACGGCCTCCTGCTGCGTGAATTCGCGCTGCCGGCCATGTTCACCCCAGATCCAGCACAGCAGCGCGGCCCGCGCGACAATCTGGGCTTCGAAGGCCTTGCACTCACGCCAGATGGCCAGTCTGCCTGGCTCGCGATGGAAAACGCGCTGATCCAGGACGGCCCGGTACCCACCACCCGGGCGGCGGGAGGCCCCTGCCGGCTGACACAGGTCAATTTGCAAACTGGCCAGGCCATTCGCCAGATTGCCTATGTTCCCGACGCGGTTCCCCTGCGGCCGCTCATTCCCGGCAGCCATGCCGACAACGGCGTCAGCGAAGTCCTGATGCTCGATTCAGACCGCATGCTGGTGCTCGAACGAGCCTACGCGACCGGCTCCGGAAACTCGCTGCGCCTGTACGAGATCAACACCCGTGGCGCCACCGACGTGCTGACTACCGATGTGCTCGCCACAGGCAACCATCATCCCGCCGAGAAGACGCTGATTGCCGACTTCGCCGGGCTGGGCCTTTCGCGCCTCGACAACACCGAAGGCATGTGCTGGGGCCCAACGCTGCCGAACGGCAAGCGCATGCTGGTGGTGGTGAGCGACGACAATTTCAACCCGCTGCAGACAACCCAGTTCGCGGCATTCGAATACACCGACCGACCATGACCATTGCAGTCACTTTTCTGCCCCGCACCGGGCCAGCGCCCCTTCCACCCGTGGCCTTCATCGGCGGAGGCAACATGGCCAGCGCCATCATCGGCGGGCTCATCAAGCAAGGCACGCCCGCGGACGCCTTCGAGGTGGTCGAGCCCTTTGAAGAAGCCCGCGCCAAGCTGACGCAGTCCTTCGGCATTACCGCCCGCGCAGAGGCGAGCGAAGCCCTCTCACGCTGCGCGGTAGTGGTGTGGGCGGTCAAGCCACAGACCTTTGCAGAAGCGGCCCGCCCGGTTCGTGCCTTTGCCGAAAACGCGTTGCACTTGAGCGTTGCGGCGGGCATTCCATCGGGCAGCATCGCACGCTGGCTCGGCAGCGAGCGCGTGGTGCGCGCCATGCCCAACACGCCCGCGCTCGTGGGCCGGGGCATGACCGGCCTCTACGCACGCGACGGCGTGGACGCTGCCGACCGTGCACTGGTCGCGCAATCGCTGGCGCCGACCGGCGAACTGCTCTGGGTCGACGACGAAGCCGCGCTGGACGCCGTCACGGCCATGTCCGGCTCGGGCCCCGCCTATGTCTTCTATTTCATCGAGGCGATGGCCGAGGCGGGCGTGGAGATGGGCCTTTCGTCCGACCAGGCGCTGCGGCTGGCGATCGGCACTTTCACTGGCGCGTCGGCACTGGCGCACAGCGCCACCGAGCCCCCGTCGGTGCTGCGCGAACGCGTGACATCGAAGGGCGGAACGACCTATGCGGCTCTTACATCGCTTGAAGGCGCCGACGTCAAGGCAAAGTTCAAGGCCGCCATTCGCGCAGCCCAGCAACGCGCCGCCGAACTGGGCGAGGAATTCGGCCGCGCCTGACCCTCGTCAGGCGGGCAATGCGCGCGGCCCGATGAAGACCAGCCACTCGGCTGCCAGCGTAACGGTGCCGTCCTCTAGCTCGAGCAGCACCTCCTCCTTCAGCAGGAAGCTGTCGCCGGGCTTGGGCGTCACCTCGAGAATGCGCACACGCCCCCGGAAGCGCGCGCCCACCGGCATCGGCCTGACGAAGCGCAACCGGTCGAATCCATAGTTCAACGCGTGATTTGCATCGAAGGGCAGCAGCGTCCGCATGGCCTCGCCAGTCAGCCGGATCAGGTGCGACACCTGGAAGAACCCCGGCACGATCGTTCCGCCGTAGCTCGCCTCGCGTGCGGCGCGCTCAGGATCGAGATGAATCCATTCGCCCTCGCCGTCGCCCGACAGTGCCGCGTACCGGTCGACCATCTCCTGCGTGATGAGGTGCCATCCGGACAGGCCTTCCTGGCCGACCTTCTGCGTAAGGCGTTCGAGCATGGTGCGTCCTGTCTGTCTAGCGAACGGCGTAGCCGGCCACGATACCGGCGAACACCGTGAACCCGAGCCAGTGGTTCAGGCGAAAGGCCTTGAAACATCCGTCGCGGCTGCGGTCTCGAATCAGCCGCCAATGCCACGCTGCCTGCGCCGCGGCAATGGCAATCGTTGCAAAGAACACGACGCCCAGGCCCCGGCTGGCTCCGGCCCAGGTCCAGACGGCCAGGAACAGGCCGTAGCTCGCCATGACCGCGGCCACATCGAAGCGCCCGAACGTAATGGCCGAGGTCTTCATGCCGATCTTGAGGTCGTCGTCGCGGTCGACCATTGCGTATTCGGTGTCGTATGCCAGCACCCAGAACAGGTTGCCGGCGAGCAGCCAAGCGGCGAATACCGGCACGCTCGATTGCACCGCTGCAAAAGCCATCGGAATCCCGAAGCTGAAAGCTATGCCGAGCACCGCCTGGGGAACAGAAACGAAGCGCTTGGCAAACGGATAGACCAGCGTGATGGCCAGCGCCGCGAACGACCACAGCACTGTCACCCGATTGGTCGTGAGCACCAGCGCAAAGGCCAGCAGCGCCAGCACCGCGCCCAGCGACAGCGCCTCCTTGACCGAAACCGCTCCGCTGGTCACCGGCCGCTGCGCGGTTCTTTTCACATGGCGGTCGAAGTCGCGATCTGCCACGTCGTTGATGCAGCACCCAGCGCTGCGCATCAGGATGGTGCCGATTACAAACACGACCAGCAGGTGCCAGCCCGGCCACCCCTGCGCCGCAAACCACAGGGCCCCCAGCGTGGGCCAGAGCAACAGCAGCCAACCGGCAGGTCGGTTCCAGCGAATCAGGTCGAGATAAAGCGCAAAACGGCGGGCGAGCATGCGACAGGCAAAAAAAGAGCGGCCATTGTGCCGCTCTCGGGATTCGGGCTGCGCGTGCCGCTCAGTCTTCGAGCAGTGAACGCAGCATCCACGCGGTCTGGTCGTGAACCGTGCACCGCGCGGTCAGCATGTCGGCCGTTGGGTCGTCGCCGGCTTCTTCCGCCACTGGAATGAACTCTCGCGCAATGCGCGACACGGTTTCATGGCCCTTCACGAGGATGCGCACCATTTCCATTGCCTTGGGCGGGGTTTGCGGCACATCCGGCACGGTTGCGATCTTGCTGAACTCGGCATAGGAACCGGGCGCGTAGTGACCCAGCGCGCGGATGCGCTCGGCAATGATGTCGGTCGCACCCCAGAGCTCGGTGTACTGCGTCATGAACATGGCATGCAGCGAGTTGAAGTGCGGGCCCGTCACGTTCCAGTGAAAGTTGTGCGTCGTGAGATAGAGCGTGTAGGTGTCGGCCAGCACGCGGCTCAGGCCCTCGGCGATGGCGGCGCGGTCCTGGCGCTCGATACCGATATTGATGATTGGCGCATTGCGGCTGCCCGACTCCTGGGCTACCAGTGCGTCTCCCTTCTTGGGCACCTTGCCCGACGAAGAGGACGACGACGTTTTCTTCGAATCTTTTGCCATGGCGTGAAACTCTTTCTTCAAGTTTTAAGGGACACCGTTATTCTGGAAGCCGGACCGCAGCTTCGCAACAGCGTCACTCTATCCCAGCGATCGATGAATTCGAATGACCTCGACGTAGGCCAAGTTCTCGAACTTCCGTTCTTATGACAGCCGCTTGACGCCCGGCAGCTCGCACGCATAAATGGCATTGCGCAAGGCGGCAATCGCCTCGTAGCGCGTGAAGGTCCGCCGCCATGCCAGCACCACGCGCCGCGTGGGCGGGTCGCGGTCCTGCGCGTCGCGCACCGGCAGGTAGCGCACCATCTGCTCGGGCTCCCTGCGGCCCTTGACCTTGGGCTTGAGTGCTTCGGCAGGCACCGAGAGGCGCGGCACCAGCGTTACGCCCATGCCCGATGCCACCATGTGCTTGATGGTTTCGAGCGACGAGCCCTCGAAGCTTTTTCGAATGCCCTCGGCATTGCTGGAGAAGCGCGCGAACTCGGGGCACACCTCCAGTACATGGTCGCGAAAACAGTGGCCCGTGCCGAGCAGCAGCATGGTTTCGTTCTGCAGTTCGTCCGAGGTCACCGACTCCCGGTCAGCAAACTTGTGCTTTGCCGGCAGTGCCGCCATGAACGGCTCGTCGTAGAGCGGCGCCATTGCCAGGCCGGTATCGGGAAAAGGCTCGGCCATGATTGCGCAATCGATCTCGCCGGCGCGCAGCATCTCCAGCAGCTTGACGGTGAAATTCTCCTGCAGCACCAGCGGCATTTGCGGCGTGCGCGCGATCACCTGGCGTACCAGGTCGGGCAGCAGGTAGGGGCCAATGGTGTAGATCACCCCAAGGTTCAGGGGGCCGGCCAGCGGGTCTTTTCCGCGCTTGGCAATTTCCTTGATGCTCGCTGCCTGGTCAAGCACGCTTTGCGCCTGCTGCACGATCTGCTCGCCCAACGGCGTCACGGTCACCTCGCCCGCGCTGCGCTCGAAGAGCTTGACCTCGAGCTCGTCCTCGAGCTTCTTGATGGCCACCGACAGCGTCGGCTGGGAGACGTAGCAGGCTTCGGCCGCCTTGCCGAAGTGCCGTTCGCGGGCTACTGCGACGATGTATTTGAGTTCTGTGAGAGTCATAGCTTGCGTCAATTATGCGCAAGGGTGTGTGACCGGACTCCGCCTGGGGTCGCCTTTCGGGCCACCGGCGCAGTAAACAGGCCTATGCCTTCAGGTATTCGGCCTTGGTGCCGAGCCAGCGATCGATATGCCGCTGTGCCAGGTCAGGATGCTTTTGCAGCATGACCGGCGCCAGCTCGCGCGCCCAATCAAGCAGCATCGCATCGGTGGTCAGGTCGGCAAAGCGCAGCAACGGCGCACCCGACTGGCGCGCGCCCAGAAACTCGCCAGGGCCGCGAATCTCAAGGTCGCGGCGTGCTATTTCGAAGCCGTCGCTGGTTTCGGCCATGGCCTTGAGCCGTGCCCGCGCCGCCTCGCCCACGCGTCCGCTGTCGCCCGGCGCATAGAGAAGCACGCAGGCGGATGCCGCCGCGCCGCGTCCCACGCGGCCGCGCAGCTGGTGCAGCTGCGAGAGGCCGAACCGCTCGGCGTGCTCGATCACCATCAGCGAGGCGTTCGGCACATCCACGCCCACCTCGATCACCGTGGTGCTCACCAGCACCTGGATTTCGTTGGCCGTGAAGGCCTCCATCACGGCCTGCTTCTCGGCAGTGGGCATGCGTGAGTGCAGCAGCCCGACGTTCACCTCCTCGCCCAAGGCGTCGGCAAGTTCATCGCGTGTCTCGGTCGCATTGCGCAGATCGACGGCCTCGCTCTCCTCGATGAGCGGGCAGACCCAATACACCTGCCGCCCCTGGCCAAGCTGCGCCTGGATACGCGCAATCACCTCGTCGCGCCGGTGATCGGCCACCAGCTTGGTGACGATCGGGGTGCGGCCAGGCGGCAACTCGTCAAGCGTGGACACATCCAGGTCGGCGTAATAGCTCATCGCCAGCGTGCGCGGGATGGGCGTGGCGCTCATCATCAGCAAATGGGGTTCGAGATGGCCGACGGCCTTGCCGCGCAGCGCAAGCCGCTGGGCCACGCCGAAGCGGTGCTGCTCGTCGATGATCGCGAGCGCCAGGTTCTTGAAGCGCACTTTTTCCGATATGACCGCATGGGTGCCGATCACCAGGGCCGCCTCGCCGCTTTCCACCGCGGCCGACATGGCGTCGCGCTCTTTCTTTTTCTGGCTGCCTGTGAGCCAGGCCACGCGCAAGCCCCGCTCCGCCAGCAGCGGATCGAGCCAGCCCACCAGCTTGCCGAAGTGCTGCGCGGCAAGTATTTCCGTCGGCGCCATCAACGCGCACTGAAAGCCCGCATCGATGGCCCGCGCAGCGGCGAGCGCAGCCACCACCGTCTTGCCCGAGCCCACATCGCCCTGCAGCAGGCGGTGCATCGGAATCTCGCGGCCGAGGTCTCGCGTGATTTCCTCGCCCACCCGCTGCTGCGCGCCGGTAAGGCCAAACGGCAGCACCGCGAGCAATTGCGCATGCAGCGAGCTTGGTTCCGGCTTGGCCGAAGAGGGCAGCGCCGGTGCGCGCTGCGCCGCCCGCTCCAGCCGCGCTTGCAGCTGCGAAAGCTGCTGCGCCAGCAGTTCCTCGGCCTTGATGCGCTGCCATGCGGGATGGCTGTGGTCTTCGAGCGTTGCCATTGCCACGTCGGGCGTGGGATAGTGCAGAAAGGTCAGCGAACTGCGCAAGTCCCAGGCGCCGCGCAGGCCGATCTGCACCGGAATCGTCTCATCGAGCACCGCACGCGCAAGACCCGAACGCACCTCGCGCCGGAGCACGGGCTGCGGGAGCCCGGCCACGGTCGAGTACACAGGCGTGAGGGCCTCGGGCAGCGAAGTACCGGCCGCCTTGACGGTCGGATGCATGATCTGCCGCCCGACGAATCCGCCGCGCACTTCGCCCCGCGCCCGCACGCGCGCCCCCACCGCGAGCTGCTTCTGCTGCGACGGATAGAAATTGAAAAAGCGCAACTGGCACGTGTCGCTGCCGTCGTCGATGGTGGCAATCAGTTGCCGGCGCGGCCGAAACACCACCTCGCACTCGGTCACCACGCCTTCGACCTGCGCCATGTCGCCGTCGCGCGTATCGGCGAGCCGCACGATGCGGGTCTCGTCCTCGTAGCGCATCGGCAGGTAGAGCGCAAAGTCGATGTCGCGCACCAGGCCGAGCTTGCGCAGCGCGCGCTGAACGGCGCTCAGGCCGGCGCCGGGCGGTTGCGCCGGAGCGGCGGAGGAACTCGGTTCTTTCTTGGCGGGCACGGGCAAGGCTTCTAGCGTGGACGGCAAAGGTCCGTCAAGGCGCTGCGGGCATCCGGAAACATGAACTGAAAGCCGGTGCGCAGCAGCCGCGCCGGCACTACGCGCTGGCCTTCGAGCAGCAGGTCCGCCTGCTCGCCGAGCAACCACTTCACGGGCGCGGCGGGCGTGGGCAGCCAGCAGGGGCGATTCAACACGTTGGCCGCGATGCGGGTGAAGGCCTCTTGGCCCAGCGTGCCAGGCGCGGTAACGTTGAAGGCCTGCGCGGCGACGTGGCCAGTGGCAGATTCGGTCATGGTCCATACGTGCGCGATGGCGCGAATCAGGTCGTGCACGTGCACCCACGAGAGCCATTGCCGTCCGCTGCCCAGGCGCCCGCCCATGCCGAGTTGAACCGGCATCAGCAGCTGCGGCAGCGAGCCCTGGTGTCCCAATACGAAGCCGAAGCGCAGGCAGGCCACGCGAACGCCGTGCGGCAAGGCAGCGTGGGCTGCCTGCTCCCAGCGCTGGCACAGTGTCGACATGAAGATGCCTTGCGGCGGCGCGTCTTCGGTGAGTTCGGTGGCGTCGCCCTGCGGCTGCACGCCGTAGTAGCCGATGGCGGAGCCCGAGAGCAGCAGCCGCGGCTTACGAGGGCGCGCTGCAATCCACGCGACAAGCTGCTGTGTCAGGCCTTCGCGGCTTTGCAGCAGCTGCTGCTGGCGCCGCGCACTCCAGCGCTGGCCGAGGATGCGCGCGCCCGCAAGGTTGACGATGACATCGATGGCGTCCGCCACAGGAATCTGTTCGAGCGACTCCACGCAGCGCACCGCGCCGCCGAAGCCCCAGGCGGCGGCGCGCGCGTCGCGCGTCCACAGCGTTACCGCGTGGCCATCGGCCAGCAGGTGGCGCACGAGGATCTGGCCGATGAAGCCGGTGCCGCCCGTTATCAGCACCTGCTGTGGCTTCGTGCCGAAGTGCACCGGTGCCTCGGCGTCGCGCGCCTGCGCCTGCTTCTGTTGCTTGAACAGCGCGCGCGCCGCAAAGCCGTCGCGCAGGCCCGAGATGCCGACGCCCACGCCGCACAGCGCCAGGAAGGCGCTGAGCCAGCCGTGCGGCTGCCACACCATCGCGGTCGGTTGTGCTGCCCAGTCGACCGCGCTCATCCCCAACAGCGCGATGAATGCGCCGGCATTGATGGCCAGCACCGTATGGGTGACGCGTTCGGTGGGCGGCAGCAGGCGGCTGCCGTCTTCGACCACGAAGTCCCACAGCGTGAGCACGATCTCGATAGCGAACACTGCGAGCAGCACCCACGCCCACGCGCCGTGCCAGGCCCACGCCGACAGCCCGAGGAACAGCGCGCAATAAATCGACGAACGCGTGGCGTGAATCGCCAGCTCGCGCCCTGCCGTGCCGCGGCGCGGCAGGGCTTCTGTGCCTTCGTGGTGATAGAGCGTGTCGAAGGCGCCCAGGGCGCCCTGCACCGCCATGAGCTGAAGGGCCAGCAGTTGCGTGTCGATCATGCGGCCACCACCCGCGGCTGCGCCACTTCTTCGAACACGCCGACCTGCGTGAAAGTGGTGCCCATGAGGCAGTGGCGAATCTCGATGCGGATGTTGAAACGCTCGGGCGTCTCGTTGTGGTGCCAGAGGAAAGTCTTGCCAGGTGTGAACAGGCCCGGCAGCGGAATGCGCCAGCCGAAAAGTTCCCAGAAATAGCCATCGCTCTGGAAATGCAGGCTGCCATTGGCTTCCACGCTCAGCGCCAGCTTCATGCCCAGCCCCATGCCCACGTACTCCAACACCTCGCCACCTTCGCTCTCGCGCATGAAGCTGGTGAACTGGATAGGTTGGCGCCCGTGCAAGCGGTAGATGCGCTGCTTGTAGATGGCCGAGTCGCCGGGCCTGGCGTAGACCTGGATTTCGACCGGGAAGTGGCTGTCGCTGTAGGGGATCAGCGCACCATGGATCATCGGCTGAGTGAGGTGCCCCAGCAGCTTGCCGAAGCGCGAGCAGCGCAGTTCGCTGAGCGCGCCCAGGTAATGCAGCGCCTTGCCCGGCAAAGGGTTCTTGTCGAAGCGCCGACGGATGTCGGGGTGCAGGCCCATCCAGGCACCGCCCAGGATCTTCTTGAAGAGCTCGCCTTCGGAAGGAGGAGCAGGGGGCGGCGTGACACGCGCGACAGAGGAATCGACCATGCGTCGATTCTGCCTCGGCAACCCCGGGCGGCGCCTGTGATTCCGGGCCATGGGAGAATCGCCGCTCTCCGCCTTTTTCTCCTTCCCACGCCTCCTTGGCACGGGCCCGTCCGGCCCTCAAGCATCATGCGCGCCTTCACGCTTTCCGATTTCGACTTCGTCCTGCCCCCCGAACTGGTGGCGCAGCATCCGGCCACCGAACGCACTTCTTCCCGTCTGCTCGACGGCACCGGCAGCGAGCCGGCCGACCGCATCTTCAAGAGCCTGCCTTCATTGCTGCGGGCGGGCGACCTGCTGGTCTTCAACGACACGCGCGTGGTCAAGGCGCGCCTTTTCGGCGAGAAGCCGACCGGGGGCAAGCTCGAACTGCTGGTCGAGCGCGTGCTGCAGGGCCACGAGGTGGTTGCGCACATGAAGGTCAGCAAGAAGCCGCCGGTGGGCACCACGCTGCAGATGGTGGGCGGCTTTCGCGCCACGCTGCTGGGCCGCTGGCCGGAGGAAGATGGCGCACTGTTCCGGTTCGGTTTTGAAAGCGACGCCGGCGAAGACCCCTATGCGCTGATGGCCCGCTGCGGACACGTGCCGCTGCCGCCCTACATCACCCATACCGACTCAGCCGACGACGAGAGCCGCTACCAGACCGTGTTCGCGCGCGTGCCCGGCGCCGTGGCCGCACCAACGGCTGCGCTGCACTTCGACGAAGCGCTGCTGGACGAGCTCGAAGCGCGCGGCGTGCAGCGCGCCAACGTCACGCTGCACGTGGGCGCCGGCACTTTCCAACCGGTAAAGACCGAGAACATCGCCGAGCACACCATGCACGCCGAGCGCTACGAGGTGCCTGAAGCCACGCAGCGCGCAATTGCCGAGTGCAAGCCGCGCGGCGGCCGTGTGGTCGCCGTCGGCACCACCACCGTGCGCACGCTCGAGTCGTGGGCCAAGAGCGGTGAGGTCAGCGGCGACACGCGCATCTTCATCACGCCCGGCTTCGCCTTCGAGCACGTGGACCTGCTGGTCACCAACTTCCATCTGCCGAAGAGCACGCTGATGATGCTGGTCTCGGCCTTTGCGGGCTACGAGCGCGTGATGGCGCTGTATGCCCACGCCATTGCGCACCGCTACCGCTTCTTCAGCTACGGCGACGCCATGCTGCTGGCGCGCTCAGCCGCATGAAGACCGGCGACCTTCGCCTCTGGCTGTCCGCGCTCGGATGCGCGATGCTGCTGCCGACGGCCGGCCATGCGCGCGGCTACACGCCGCAGGGGCTGTGCGCCGACTACGCGCGGCTCGACATCGGCAGCCCCGCGGGCACCTGTGTCGCGCTGCTGGCCGATGAGGCGCAGGGCCTGCGTGCGCCCCGTCGCATCCTCGAGGTGGCGCCAGGCCGCTACTGGGTGGTCGACATGGGCTCGTGGGAGCCCCGCCGCGGCCGCTTGCTAGAGATGGTGTTGCCCGCCGAAGGCCCTGCGCCGCGGCGCGCGCGCTTCAGCGTGCTGGCCGAGCAACTCGACCGGCCCCTGGGGCTCGTTGCCGGACCCGACGGCAAGATCTACATCGGCGAATCGGGCACGGTCTGGCGCACGCCGATTCCCGCGCCCGGCGGCGCACTGCAGCGCGAAACGGTGATCGATGGGCTGCCGGGCGACGGTACGCACCCGCTCAAGGAACTCGCGTTCGGACCGGGCGGCCGTCTTTACGTGAACGTCGGCTCCGATTCGGATGCATGCCGCGATGCGGCGAAGCAGTACCCGGTGCCCTGCCCCGATTTAGCAGGGCCCAAGCCCCGCGCCACCGTGTACGAAGCGGTGCTCTCCGGGCCGGACCACAAGCTGCAGAGCTTCAAGCCCTTTGCCACGGGCCTGCGCAACTCGGTGGCATTGACCGTGCTCCCGGATGGCCCAGCCAGGGGCACCGTGCTGCAGGGCGAGAATTCCATCGACTACGAAGACGTGGGCCAGCCCCTCGAAGAGTTGAACCGCCTGCAGGCCGGGCGCGACTACGGATGGCCCTATTGCGTCGGCAACCGCCGGCCTGCGCGCGGCTATGAGAACCGGCACGACTGCAAGGCCACCGAAGCGCCGCTCATGCTCTGGCCCGCGCACGTCGCGCCGCTGCAGATGATCGCCGGGCCTGCAAACAGCCGCTTCGCGGGCCAGCTGCTGGTTGCATGGCGCGGCCACCAGGCACCCGGCCACCGTGTCGTGGGCTACAAGCTCGATGCGCGGGGCCTGCCGTCCGGCAAGCCGATCGAATGGCTCGCCGGCTGGAACCCCAAGTCCGGCGTGCGCCCCATGGGCCGCCCCACCGGCATCACCGTCGACCGGCAGGGCCGTTTGCTCGCCGTCGAGGACTTCAACCGTACCATCCTGATGCTGCTGCCGGACACCGGCGCCGCCCCCCGGAAATGACCGACACCACCTTGCCCCGCCTGAAGTTCGAACTTCTCAAGACCGACCCCGACAGCCACGCGCGCCGGGCCACCCTCACGCTCAACCATGGCGTGGTGCAAACGCCGATCTTCATGCCCGTGGGCACCTACGGCACCGTCAAGGGCGTGATGCCGCGCAGCCTCGAGGAGATGGGCGCGCAGATCATTCTGGGCAACACCTTCCACCTGTGGATGCGCCCCGGCCTGGACGTGATGGCGAGCTTCGGCGGGCTGCACCAGTTCGAAAAGTGGAACAAGCCCATCCTCACCGACTCGGGCGGTTTCCAGGTGTGGTCGCTGGGCGCCATGCGCAAGATCAGCGAAGAGGGCGTCAAGTTTGCTTCGCCCGTCAACGGCGACAAGCTGTTTCTCACGCCCGAAGTGTCGATGCAGATCCAGACCATCCTGAACAGCGACATCGTGATGCAGTTCGACGAGTGCACGCCCTACGACACCAAGGGCCACATCACGACCGAAGCCGAGGCACGCATCTCGATGGAACTGAGCCTGCGGTGGGCCAAGCGCTGCCAGCATGAATTTGCGCGGCTCGAAAACCCGAACGCACTCTTCGGCATCGTGCAGGGCGGCATGTTCGAGAACCTGCGCGAAGAATCGCTCGCCGCGCTCGTGGACATGGACTTTCCGGGCTACGCCATCGGCGGCGTGAGCGTGGGCGAGCCCAAGGAAGAAATGCTGCACATCATGGGCCACACGCCGCACCGGCTGCCGGCCGACAAGCCGCGCTACCTGATGGGTGTGGGCACGCCCGAGGACCTGGTGCAGGGCGTGGCCGACGGCGTCGACATGTTCGACTGCGTGATGCCGACCCGAAACGCGCGCAACGGCACGCTGTTCACGCGCTTCGGCGACCTGAAGATGCGCAATGCGCGCCACAAGAACGATCCGCAGCCCATCGACCCGAGCTGCACCTGCCATGCCTGCGCGGGCACCTCGGGCGTAAGCTGGAACGACGGTGGACGCGAGGGCTTCAGCCGCGCGTACCTGCACCACCTGGACCGCTGCGCCGAGATGCTGGGGCCGATGCTTACCACCATCCACAACCTGCATTACTACCTGAACCTGATGCGCGAAATTCGTGAATCGCTCGAAGCGGGTACTTTCACGACGTTCAGGGCACGCTTCAAGGCCGACCGCGCACGCGGTGTGTAGGCACCGCACTGGCACCGTCGAACCGCGCGCGCCTACTTTGCTGCGCCTGGCGCCTTGACGGCAAGCGGCGTGGTGTACGGCTCGATGCGCAGCAGGTCGTTCTTGAACACCGCCACCTGGCGCAGCGGCGCCTGAACCAGCGCGCCGCCCGCGTCCTTCTGCGATGCGTATTGCCACAGCGTGAGCTGCCCCTTGGCCGCCAGCAACTCGGCCAGGCGCTGCACGCCGGGGCCTGAACCCCCGCCGAGTTGCGCCGCCTCTACGCCAACGACGATTTCGTCCTTGGGCGAAACCAGCTTGAAGAGTTGAACGGGCGCTGGCGCCTGCGCGCGCGCGGGCTGCACAGCAGCGGCCAGGGGAAGAAGCGCGAGGGCGGCAAGGCCGGCCAACGCGCGGCGACGGTAAGAAATGTTCATGGGCGACAAGCCTACCCACGCAGGCGCACGTTGCCCACATCCCGGAAGCCATACGCCACGTACACCGGAGGTATGCAGGAGTAAACCGGATTCGCTCGACGATGTACATCCGCTACGCTAAACGCCATGACCACCGCCTCTTCTTCACCTTCTTCCGCATACACCGCCCGCTACCCCTCGCTTGCCGGCCGCACCGTGTTCATCTCGGGCGGCGCCACAGGCATCGGCGAAGGGCTTGTGCGGGCTTTTCACGCCCAGGGCGCCAGGGTCGGTTTCTGCGACCTCGACGCCGCAGCGGGCCGAGCACTCGCGGCCCAGCTCCAGGGCGGCAATCCGGTGCTGTTCTGCGAATGCGACGTGACCGACACCGCAGCGCTTGCTGCCGCCATTGCCGCGGTGCGCGCGCAGTTCGGCCCCATTGGCGTGCTGCTGAACAACGCGGCCAATGACCGCCGCCATGAAATGGCCGACGTCACAAGCGAAGATTTCGACCGCCTGGTGGCGGTCAACTTCAAGCACCAGTTCTTCGCCGCGCAGGCCGTTGCAGACGACATGCGCGCGCTGGGCGGTGGCTCGATCATCAACTTCGGCTCGATCAGCTGGATGATCAAGGGCCGCGGCTATCCCGTCTACCAGGCCTGCAAGGCCGCCGCGCGCGGGCTCACGCGGTCGCTGGCGCGAGACTTGGGCAAGGAGAACATCCGCGTCAATTCGATCGTGCCGGGCTGGGTCATGACCGAGCGGCAGATCAAGCTGTGGGTCAAGCCCGAATCGGGAGCCGAGATCGATGCAGCCCAGTGCCTGCCGGGCCGCGTGATGGCCGAAGACATTGCCGCAATGACGCTTTTTCTTGCCGCGGACGATTCGAGGATGTGCACCGCGCAAGACTTCGTGGTGGATGCCGGCTGGACCTGAAAAAAAAGCCCGGCGTGCCGGGCTTTTTTACAGGTTGGCGACCAGCCGATCAGTCGCGCAGTTCGGCCGGAACCTTGCCGCCATTGGCGGCCAGCTTGGTCATGACCTGGCGATGCAGCCAGATGTTCATCTTGGCGCTGTCGCTGGTGTCGGCGCCGTAGCTGAGCTCGGCTGCGAGCTGCTTGCGCGCATCGAGGCTGCTGTCCAGGCCAAGCAGCTTCATCAGGTCGACGATGGAGGTGCGCCAGTTCAGGCTGCTCGCACCGGGCATGCCGTCGAGCAGGGCCTCGACGTCCACCACGGTAATGGCCGCCGGCGGTGCGGCTGCAGCGGGTGCGCCTGCGGACGCCGGGGCTGCCGGAGCAGCGGGCGCGGTGGCGGCGTTTGCGGACGGGAAAATCTTGGAAAGAATGCTGCCGAAAATGCTCATGCGTGTGCTCCGTCGATGTTGAGAACTGAAAACCCGCGGCCACAGTTGTGACGCGCCGGACGTTGTAGCACGGCCCCGCAGCGCTCCCGCTAAACCGCGGGCCGAACCGCCACGCCGGATGTGAACGATTTCGCAGACTCCCCTTCGGATGCAGGCGCCGTCGGCGGCGCGGCGGAGGTACCGCAGGCGTGGCAGAACTTCGAAAACGCACTTTTGCGGGTTTCGCATTGCTCGCAATGGTCGAACAGGCCAATGCCGCAATGCGGGCAGAAGTCGATCTCGTTGTTCTTAAGGTCCACCGGCCGCTCGCATCCTGGGCACACGTTCTTGCCGAGCCGCGTGAGCGCGGTGTCGTAGCTGAGCTCTTCGCGCCGCACCTGGTCGGGCTGCTGCTCGGCGAGCTTCTGGCGCGCAAGGTAGCTGTTGAGCGCGACGATGGCATAGCGCCCCACAAGCACCGTGGCCAGGATACCCACCACGTAGCGCACGTAGCCGCCATAGCTGGGCATGTAGGGCACCAGCTCGACGAAAAAAGCGAACACCGCAAAGAAGATGAAGCCCCACACAAACGGCCAATACGTGCCTTTGCGCTTTTTGACGAAGAGCCAGCCCGCCACCACCAGCAGGGGCAGCGTCAGCGCAAGCCTGTAGCCGAACACGCGCAGTTCGACGCGGCGGTACTCGGCCTCGAGCTTCTCCTGCGCGTCGCGCTCCAGCACCGCCAGCGATTGGCGCGCGCGCTGCTCGCCCTGCCGCGCATCGAGCACGATCTGGCGTTGCGCATTCACCTGCTGTTGAACCTCGTCTTCCTTTTGCTTGAAGGCATCGAGCGCCTTGGTGCGCGCAATGAGTTCCGTGTCCTGGTCGGGCTGCGCGGTGGCGCGCCGCGTGGCTATCCAGTTGGCAAAGGTCTCGCGGGCGTTGGCGCTGGCCTGCTGTGCGGCAGTGAGCTGCAGGCGAACCTGCTCGAGCTCGCGTGTTGCGACGAGCTCGGTTTGCTCCGCCGCCTTGATGGTGTTGCGCAGCGGCTCGGCCGCGGCACGGTCGATGAAGTCGTCCAGCTGCAGCGCCCGCTCGACCTGCGGCAAGTCGCCCACGATGGTGCCGCCAAGCCCGATCAGGAAGCTCGCGAACACCAGGGCCACCAGCCACAGGCCGCGGCGAAACCACTTTTCAGACAGTCGCAATGACTTGCTCATTTCTTTTTTCCTCGTTTTCTTTTCGAAGCGCGAACGCCCGGCTTGCAACTACAGCTTGAACGCCACAGGCGCAGCACCCAGCCCCGCGCGCGGCAGCCATGCAAATACCGAATCGACAGTGACCGTTTCGATGCGGTCCGAAAAGCGCTTGTCATTCGGGTGATCGTCGAACGCCACGTTGGCCGACCCCACACGGCCGCCCAGGCGCGTGAGCGGGCCAAGCCGGAGCGTCGTCGGCTCGTAGCCCTTGAACTGCATCCACGCCTGGGCCTGCCCCCGGTTGGCGATGGTGGCCGGCTCCATCGCCGCGGCCAGCGTCTCGACGGCCCACTGGTTCGACTGCTGGTACTTCTGCCCCCACACGTAGCTCACGATGCTGTAGGGCGCCACATTCAGCCGCACGATGCGGGGCGGCGGCTCCTGCAGCGCAGCCAGGAGTTGCGCTTGCACAGGCGCGGTTGGCACCACCCAGGCCGCCTCGTAGCGCCACAGGTCGTCAAGAAAAAACTCGCCGAGCCCCTGCCGGTAGACCGCGGCCACGGCCGTGCCGCACTGGTTGAGCTTGTGCACCACGCGCCACGGGCCTTGCTCGGTCTTGTAGGCAATGCCCAGATGCGAATAGCGCAGGCCGTACTTGCCCAGGTCTTGCCCGGCCCGGGCCAGCAGCACGACGCGGGCGCCGCTCGCATCCAGCTGCTGCGAGGTGCGCTCGGCCAGCTGCATGCCCTTGATGATCAACTCGGCCGTCGGCTTGGCCTGCTCGCAGGAGCGGCCGGCTTGCGCTTGCAGCGGCAGGGCCGCCGCAAGCGCAAAGAGCACAGGAAAGAGCGCGCGCCTCATGACAGCCTCTCGTTGTGCAACAGGGCGCGGCCGATGGCATTGGGCACAAAGGCCAGCACCTCGCCTGCGGCCGACAACACGATGCCGGTACCGATCACGCTGACCAGCACACCCGTGCCGACGGAGGCAGACACGCCGTTGGCGGCGCGGCCCACTACCTTGACGCTGGCACGGGCGCCATCCGACGCGCGCTCCAGCACGTAGACAGTTCCGTCGGCCGAGGCCTCGACTGCAACCACGGTGAGCATCGAGCCGCCCACCGAGATCGCCGCCGGCACCGCGACCACCGCGGTAGCCGAAGCGCCGGCGGCTGAAGCAGCACCCACCACCGAGGCCACGGGCAACAGCGACAGTGCGCCCGAAGCCTCGGAAGCCTGGCTCTGGGCCTGGGCATGAAGGGGAAGCACTGCACCGCCGAACACGGTGCTGGCAGCGACAAGAAGAGCAGCAATCGACTTTTTCATGACGGTCTTTCGTGGGTTGAGATGTAAATCAAGCAAAGTGAAGGTGCCGCCCTCACTCAGCCGAGCCGGCGACGGCGGCTTCCTGGCGAGCGGCACGGCGGCCTTGCAGGCGCGCTTCGACAAGGTCGGCTTCGTGGCGGTCGCGCAGCGTCTTGGCCAGCGTGAAAGCCGAGCTGATCAGGAACAGCCAGCTCACGCCCAGGAAGGCCTTGTAGGCGTCGTTGATCTCCATACGGATCAAGCCCCAGCCCGTAAGGCCCATGGCCGTGAAGAAGCTTCCCCAGACCACCATGCGCCACATCGGCACGTCGCGGCTTGCGGTGCCGCCGCCGTCCGCATGCTGGTTGTCGCGAATGAACTTGGCCAGCATGAAGGCGGTGCTCAGGCAGAACACATAGCCCATCACCATGAACGCACGGTCCAGCGCCTCCCCTGGCAGCCAGCTCAAGCCGGTGGCGCACAGGAACACGGCAATCGCGAAAGAAGCCCAGACCTGGAGCTGCCAGGCCCGCGTATCGCGCTGGATCGAAACGGTGGTGGAAGGGAAGGTTTGCATGAATGCCTCGCGGCGTAGTGAAGGTGAGCGAATGATGGTTCGCTCCCGCACCGCGAGGATCAAATGCTTCAACCAGTTCTGGTTTGAGCCGCTACTGGTATCCCAGAAAGATACTTTCCAGCGCCTTGCGCGCCGACGAGGCCTGGCTTCAGGACGTCAGGTGGTTGCCAGCAATCCGCTCACGCGCTGCTGCAGCGCCTCCGGCTGCACTTCGACCGGCGGCACGGCATGGCCGACGTTGAGCCCCACGCGGCTGAAGAAGCCACGGCGAAAGGGCTTTGCCATGGCCACGTTCTGGCCACCCCGCAGCTCGATGCGGCTGAAGTACGAGCCCCAGAGGTTGTTCAGCGCCATGGGAATCACCGGCGGTTCGATGCCTTCGGCGCGTGCGCTTTCGATGATCTTCATCACGCCGCCCTTGAAAGGCTGCAGCTTGCCGTCGCGGGTGATGGCGCCTTCGGGAAAGATAGCCAGCAGGTCGCCTTCGCGCAGAACCTGCAGCGCCTTGGCAAAGGCGGCTTCATAGGCGGCCGGGTCTTCTTTTTGCGGCGCGATCGGAATCGCCTTGGCCAGCTTGAACAGCCAGCCGAGCACCGGCACCTTGAAGATCCGGTGGTCCATGATGAAGCGAATCGGCCGCGGGCTTGCGGCCATCAGCAGGATGGCGTCGATGAAGCTCACGTGGTTGCACACCAGCACCGCCGCGCCTTCGGTCGGAATGTGCTCGTCGCCCTTGATCTCGAAGCGATAGACGAAGTGCGACAGCATCCACGCAATGAAGCGCAGCAGGTACTCCGGCACCAGCATGAAGATATAGAACGCCACCACCGCGTTGGCAATGCCGGTAAACAGGAAGATCTGCGGAATGGTGAAGCCGGCGCCAAGCAGCGCACCCGCGATGACCGAACTGCCGATCATGAACAGCGCATTGAGAATGTTGTTGGCCGCAATGATGCGCGCGCGGTGCGTGGGCTGGCTGCGCAATTGGATCAGCGCGTACATGGGCACGCTGTACAACCCCGCAAAGAGCGACAGCAGCGCCAGGTCGGCCATCACGCGCCAATGCGCGGCCTGGCTCACAAAGGCCCCGAGGCCCATGACGGCCACCGGCGGCAGACCGCGCGACGCAAAGTACAGATCGATGGCAAACACGCTCATGCCGATGGCACCCAGCGGCACCAGGCCAATTTCGACCTGCCGGCGGCTCAGCGTTTCGCACAGCAGCGAGCCCACGCCAATGCCCACAGAAAACACCACCAGCAGCAACGAGGCCACCTGCTCGTCGCCGTGCAGCACTTCTTTCGCGAAGCTCGGGAACTGGCTCAGGAAGACGGCACCGAAGAACCACATCCATGAAATGCCCAGCAGCGAGCGGAACACCACGATATTGCCGTGCGCCAGCTTGAGGTTGCGCCACGTCTCGCTGACCGGGTTCCAGTTGATCACCAGCCCCGGGTCGGTGGCGGGCGCCCGCGGAATCGCCTGCGCCACGCCGCGCCCGACCAATGCCAGCAGCACGCAGGCCACCGCCACCGTGGTGTGGCCGACTTGCGGCAACGCCACCAGCAGCCCGCCCGCCACCTGCCCGAGCAGGATGGCGACGAACGTGCCCATCTCGACCATGCCGTTGCCGCCCGTGAGTTCGCGCGCATCGAGCACCTGCGGCAAGTAGGCAAACTTGACCGGGCCGAACAGCGTGGAATGCAGGCCCATCAGAAACACGCAGCCCAGCAGTACCACCGCATCTGCGCGCACGAAGCCCCAGGCTGCAATCAGCATGATCGCAATCTCGAAGTTCTTCACAAAGCGAATGATCTTCGTCTTGTCGAACTTGTCGGTGAGCTGCCCGGCCGTTGCCGAGAACAACAAGAACGGCAGGATGAACAGCGCCCCGATCACCAGGCCCGCCATGGCCGGCGGCATCCAGCTCAGCTGGAGCTGGTAGGTCACCATCACGGTGAAGGCGAATTTGAAGAGGTTGTCGTTCGCCGCGCCCGCGAACTGCGTCCAGAAGAAAGGCGCGAAACGCCGCTGCTTGAGAAGCGCGAACTGGTTGGCGTGCGCGTTCGCCTCGTGGGGCGCGGTGGCGGCAGTCGCAGCAGCGGCGGGGGTTGTCATTCGAAGAATTCTCCTCAGGCCGTTACGACGGCTGCGTCAGGATTGTGCCGCAGCAGGGTCCCGCGCCAGCTCACATCGAGCTTCCGGAGTGCGGCCAGCACAGGCAGGCCCGCCAGCGCCGCCACCAGGTGCTTGAGGCTATGGCCCGAAATCAGGTGGCCGGAGGCCTCGTAGACCTGGTGGTCCGCCAGCTCGAAAGCCTTGGCGACGGCGTAGAACAAGATCACCCAGCCCAGTTTGAGGCCGACCGCACAGCGCATCGGCGTGGCCAGCGCAAGCGTCAGCACCAGGGCCATGCCGCCAAACTGCACGAGGGCCCAGGGCAGTACGTTGCCGGTTTCCTGCACCAACTCTGCCGCCAACAGCCCCGCAGTCAGCACGAACCACGCCGCCGGCCAGCCGGCGCGCTGGCTCACGCGCTCGCAGACGGCCATGCCGATCAGCCCCGCAAAGGCCACCGCCATGCCGGCGCGGTCTGCCGCGAGCCGGGGAGCCTCCGGCAGCAGGTGATAGAAGGCCGAGCCCGCAGCGGTGGCGATCAGGCCCGCGAAGAACAGCCAGGCGCAGTCGAGCGTGTTGTCCGGCGGGTCGCTGGCCGGCGGCGCCAGCGGAAACTGCGCCAGCGCCTGCTGGTGGGCCCGGTCGATCCGGTTGAGCCGGTACAAGCCCCAGCAGCCGATCAGCAGGAAAGGCAGGTTGCTCAGCACGTCCATTGCGTTGGGCAGGCCGTGCCAGACCCGGTCGTCGGCAAACACCGAGGCAATTGCCACGTCGGCCGCAGGCAGCGCGGGGCCGAACAGAGCGATCAGCGCAAGCAGCGCAAATGCGAAGAGCAGCCCGCGTTCGCGGCGGCTGAGAGTGGGCAGGAACATGGCGGGCCTCGTTGGTTGGGTGGTACGAGCCGCGGAATTTAGTTGCCAGCCTCTCTGTAGGCATCGAGAATCGATACGAGGTATTAATTCACACCTTTCGGTATCCTTTTTCGATACCCCTCCCCGCACAAGCCACCTTTCATGAGCACTACCGTCGACCTTGTCCAAGCCCTCAAGAACGAACTCAAGAGCGCCCGCATGACCTACGCCGACCTGGCGCGGTCGCTCGACATGGCGGAATCCAGCGTGAAGCGCATGCTGGCCAAGAGCGACATGCCGCTGTCGCGCGTCGACGCGATCTGCCGCGCACTGAAGATCGACTTTGCCGAGCTGGCCCGCCGCGTGGCCGACGCCCAGCCGCTGCTGAAAGAGCTCACGCAGGAGCAGGAAAGGGCGGTGGTCAAGGACAAGAAGCTGCTGCTGGTGGCCATCAGCGTGCTGAGCCAGTGGACGCTGGAGCAGATCGTGGCCTCATACCGCATCAGCGAAGCGGAGTGCATCAGCTTTCTGGCGCAGCTGGACCGCATCGGCATCATCGAACTGCGGCCGCTCAACCGCTACCGGCTCAAGCTGGCCAAGACCTTCCGCTGGCGGCCGCATGGCCCGGTGATGGAGTTCTTTCGCGAGAACGTGGTGCTCGACTACTACCGCGGCGGCTTCGATGGCCCGGCCGAGGGACTACTGCTGGTGCACGGCTCGATCAGCCGGTCGCTGGCGCCGGCGTTCCTGGAGCGCCTGCAGCGCGTGGCGCAAGACTTTGCGCAGCAGCACCAGACGGACCAGAAGCTCTCGGCCAAGGACCGCGAGGGCTACACGCTGCTCCTGGGCATGCGGAACTGGGAGTTCGAAGCGTTCACGCGCCTGCGCAGGGCCTGAAGCTCAGGGCTTTGCGGCTTCGAGAGCATCGCGCGTCATGCGCGCGGCGTTCTTCGCGGCGGCGGCAAAGTCGTCGCCGGACGAGGCATAGATGATGGCGCGCGACGAGTTCACGATGATCGGCGCATCGGCGCGCCAGCCCGCACGCACCGTTGCCACCGCATCGCCGCCCTGTGCGCCGACACCCGGAATCAGCAGCGGCACCGTGGGCGCGAGTTCGCGCACGCGTTCGATCTCTGCGGGGTAGGTGGCCCCCACCACGAGGCCGAGTTGTCCATTGAGGTTCCACGGGCCTTGCGCGAGCTTGGCAACGTGCTCGTACAGAAAGGGCTGGCCCTCGATGTCGGCCAGGCGCTGGCCCTGCAGGTCGGAGCCACCGGGGTTGCTGGTGCGGCACAACAGGAAGGCGCCCTTGCCTTCGTGCTTCAGGTACGGCGCAACGGAGTCGAAACCCATGAAGGGCGACAGCGTGACCGCATCGGCGCCGTAGCGCTCGAAAGCCTCGATGGCGTACTGCTCGGCGGTAGAGCCGATGTCGCCCCGCTTGGCGTCCAGGATGACGGGCACATGGGGCGCATTGCGGCGCATGTGCTCCATCAGCTGCTCCAGCTGGGCTTCGGCACGGTGGGCCGCAAAGTAGGCAATCTGCGGTTTGAATGCAATGACCAGATCGGCGGTCGCATCGACGATGCGCGCGCAGAAGTCATAGATGCGGCTGGCATCGCCCTTGAGTTGCCCCGGGAACTTGGCTGGCTCCGGATCGAGCCCCACGCAGAGCAACGAACCGTTTTTTTGCTGTGCGGTGGCCAGCTTGTCGAGGAAAGTCATGGGGCCCGATTTTACGGACCGCCGGCCACCGCCTGATTCGATGGCGTTTGCTGTTCGGCAGCCAGGCACAAGTCGGCCCAGGCGCGCGCCTTGTCGGCGGGGTTTCGCAGCAGGTACGCCGGGTGATAGGTGGCCACCACGGGCACGCCGTTGACCGAGGGCAGCGGCACGGCCCGGCCACGCAATTTTCCGAGGGGATCTGCGCTTTGCATAAGGCTTTGCGCGGCCAGCGGCCCCATGGCAAGCACCAGGGCCGGCGCCAATGCGGCGGCGTGTTCGTCGAAGGCTTCGGCAATGGGTCGCGGGCTGCCGGGCTGTCCTGCGGCCACGCCGCGGTGCGTGCGCATCAGGTGCACCGGCGTCCTGCCGTCGTTCAGCTTGAGGGCGCGCAGCATGTTGTCGAGAAGCTTGCCGGCATCGCCTGCAAATGGCTCGCCGTGGCGGCCGTCGGCTTCGGGCGGCATGTCGGCGACGACCAGCCAGCCGCCTTGTGCCGGCCCGGTGCCGGCTTCGGCATAGAGGCGGCGGGGTGTTTCGACAAGCACTGCGGCGCCGTGGACGAGCGGCGCGGCAACGGGGCGCGCGGCAGGCGGTTGCGCCGCCGCCGACCGCGCGGCCGGTGACTGCGCGGCCGGTGACTGCGCGGGCGAAGCCAAGGGGGCCATCGGCGCCGGGGACGCCGGCGCGGCGTACGGCTCGCGCTCATCGACAGGCGGTGGCTCCGCGGCAACCGCTTTGGTCTCCGCGGCGGCAGGAGGCGCGTCGAAGGCCTCGGGCATCGGCCACCAGACCTTCACGCCCATTTCGTCAAGCATCGCGCGTTGGCGCGCATCGAGCTTCAATGTCTGCACTGCACTCATCGCAAGGCTCCCCAGGCGGAGCCTGTTTCGTTCAATCTCAGGCTCATGACCACGGCGTCTTCGCGCTTGCCTTCATGCGCCGGGTAATAGCCCTTGCGCACGCCCACACTGCGGAACCCCTGGCGCACATAGATGTCGAGCGCGCGCCGGTTGCTTTCGCGCACCTCGAGCCACAGCCATTGCGCGCCTTCGCCGCGCGACCAACCGGTCAGCGCCTCGAGCATCAACGGAGCCCAGCCCTGGCGCTGGAAAGCCGGCGCCACGGTGATGTTGAGCAGATGCACCTCATCGACGCCTTTCATGGCCACGAAATACCCGATGAGCGTTTCGCCGAGGGTGGTAACTGGCGTGGCCAGGTGCGGCAGCGACACCGGCGCAAGCAGGCACTGGCAGTGGTAGCCGACGGCCATCGAATCGATGAAGTTCGCGCGCGTCCAGGGGTGGCTGTAGGCCGTCTGCTCCACCGCGCAGACTGCATCGAGCCGCTCGATGGTGAGCGGTTCGAGGCGGGCTTCGACGGGTTGAAGAACGGCACTCATGGGTTGGTCACCGGCAAATTCGCAACTGCGGCCGCCTTGATGGCGGCACGCTCCTGCGTGGTTTGCGCCACTTTATCGCGAACATACAGCGGCCAGGCATGTGCCGCATCCACCGTGCGTCCGGCAGCAAGCAGCGCCGGCGCGAGCCTGAGCATGGCGGTGGCGGTCGGCAGCACCTCGTGGCGTGCGGCGGCCGGTGCCAGGCGCGGCCCGTAGGCGGCAAAGGCATTGCCGGCGAGCGACCAGCCGGGGGGCACTTCCAGCGCTTCTGGGGCGAGCAGCAGCGGCTCGTCGTCGTTGCCCTGCGGCGCGCCCAGTTCGCCGCCGCCTTCGAAGTCGTAGCGGGCGGCATACAGCTGGTCCATGCGCGCATCGAGCACCGCGACCACCTGGCGGGCGCCGAAGGCATGGCGCGCCTCTTCGGCCACGGCCAGCAGGGTATCGACAGGCAACAGCGGCACGCCGGAGCCGAAGGCCAGGCCCTGTGCCACCGAGCAGGCGGTGCGCAAGCCCGTAAACGAACCCGGTCCGCGGCCGAAGGCAATGGCGTCGAGCGCGGCCAGTTCGAGCCCCGCATCCGTCAGCAATTGCAGGATGAGCGGAATCAGCGTGCCCGACGCCTGCGCGCCGCCGGCGCCGCTGTGCGTGAACAGGCGCTCGCCGTGGCGCACCGCGACCGACAGGTGCTCGGTGCTGGTGTCGAAGGCCAGGAGCTTATGCATCGCGGCGCCCCATGGCTGCGGCGGCCGGCACCGCGGGTATTGCGGCATTGCGCCCCGCGGCGGCCTTCTGCACGCCGAACAGGATGCCGGCGGTCACCAGCAGCAGGCCGGCCACCAGGTTCCAGTACAGCGGCTCGTCCAGCCAGATCACCGCGCCGAAGGCCGAGAGGCCCGGCACCAATGCCGTGATCATGGTGCTGCGCACCGGCCCGAAATATTGAATCATCCTGGTGAAGGTAATGCCCGAGATCACCACCGAGCCGATGCCCTGGAACACCATCTGGAACGCCACTTCGCCCCACGGCGCAGAACCGATGTGGCTCACGACCGCGCCGCCTGCGACGAGCAGGCTGTACACGGGCACATAGGTCAACAGCGCGAACACGGTAATAGCGATGGTCGCGCGCACCGCGTCGAGCCCATGGCGGCGCGCCACCACGCTGTAGCAGGCCCAGCAGAAGGCCGCGCCCATGAAGAGCAGGTCGCCCTTCCAGACCTCGCCGCCCTCGAAGGCGTGCAGCAGGCTGCGCCCGCCGACCATGAGGTCGCCGGCAACGATCAGCGCCAAGCCGAACGCACGGCCCGGCGTGATGCGGTCGCGCAGCACCAGGGCCGCAAGCAGCGTGGTCCACAGCGGCAGGCTGCCCGGCATCAGCACCGAGGCGTGGCCCGCGGGCGCAAAGAAGAAGCCGCTGTAGGCAAGCATGGCGTAGGCCAGGCCACCGAAGACGCCGGCGGTGGCGGTCACCCGCAGCGAGAGCGGCGAAAGGCCGAACAGCGACGAGACGGCGCCTCCCCCGGAACGGCCACGGCCCTTCATGACCAGCCAGGCGCCCCACGGGACCAGCACCATGCTGGCGCCGCAGATGCGGGCCAGGGCCAGGTCGAAAGGTGTGAGCGAGCGTCCGGCCGAGGCTCGGGCGATCACGATGAAAGCGGTCCAGACCAGCACGGTGACCACGGCCGCACCAATGCCGAGGGTGCGGGGCGAAAAACGGGGCATGGCGGGCATCCCCCGATTATCGAGGGCCCGCCGCAGTCCCGCCGGCAAGGGGCGAATCAGGCGTAAACGCGCCCGTCAGGCGCCGTCGCTGCGCAAGATGGCAAGCCCCGCCTTGCGCAGGTCCGCCAGCGCGGAGGCCGGCGCTTCCGGAGACACCAGAAGACTGGTGGCGGCCGAAACAGGGTTGATCACCCAAGCCGAAGCCGCCCCGATTTTTTCCGACGAAGCCAGCACCACCGTCTCGGCCGCGGCCGCCATGAGCGCGCGCTTGATCGCGGCCTCTTCGTCATCGCCGGTGGTCAGTCCCGCCCTGGCATGCACGCCGGTCACGCCCAGAAAGCAGGTGTCGGCATGCACGCGCGAGATGGCGTCCATGGCGGCGGCGCCCACCGCCACCATCGAATGCCTGAAAAGCCGCCCGCCGACCAGCACCACCTCGATGCCGGCGTGGCCGACCAGCTCGACCGCCACCGAGGGGCTGTGCGTCACCACGCTGGCGCGCAGGTTCCTGGGCAAGTGCCGCGCCATCTGCACGGCCGTGGTGCCGCCGTCGATGAACACCACCTGCCCCGGCTGCACCAGGCGGGCGGCGGCGCGGCCAATGGCCACTTTCTCGGCGGTGGCCAATTGCAGGCGGCCTGCAAAGTCGGCCTCGGCCCTGGCGAGCGGCAGGGCACCGCCGTGCACGCGCTGCAGCAGGCCCTCGGCGGCAAGTTCGCGCAGGTCGCGGCGGATGGTGTCTTCAGACAGCGCAAGCTCCTCGCTGAGCGACTTAGCAACGACGTTGCCGTCGCGCTGCAAGACCGAGAGGATGTGTTGTTTGCGCTGGCGGGTGAGCATCGTCCGATCGTATCCGGCCACAACGCAGATTGCACGAATTTTCTTGTTTTTGCACGAATCTGCGCATAAGCTCCGCGCCATGACCCTACAAGACCGCGTCCGGGTGCACGAAGTCACCTTGCTTTCCGACAACTGGTACACGCTGAAGACCACCGCCTTCGACTGGCGGCGCAACGACGGCGAGTGGCAGCGCATGCATCGCGAAACCTATGACCGCGGCAACGGCGCCACGCTGCTGCCCTACAACCTTGCCCGGCGCACGGTGCTGCTGACGCGGCAGTTCCGCTACCCGGCCTTCGTCAACGGCCACGACGACCTGCTGATCGAAGCCGCCGCGGGGCTGCTCGACAACGCGGCGCCCGAAGAGCGCATTCGCGCCGAGGTGGAAGAAGAACTGGGCCTGCGGCTCGGCGCGGTGCAGAAGATCTTCGAAGCCTTCATGAGCCCAGGCTCGGTGACCGAGAAACTGCACTTCTTCATTGCCGGGTACGAAGCCTCGATGCGCGTCGGCAACGGCGGCGGCCTGGCTGAGGAAGGCGAGGACATCGAGGTGCTCGAACTCGGCATCGACGAGGCGCTGGCCATGGTGGCGGACGGACGCATTGCCGATGCCAAGACAGTGATGCTGCTTTATTACGCCCAGCTGCACGTTTTTCCGCCGAGATAATCGGCCGATGGTTCTTCGTCGTCTCTCCTTTCTCCGGCCCGTTTGCGCACTGACCCTTGCCACGCTCTTTGCCTCGGGCGCCGATGCGCAGCAAGCCTTTCCAACAGAGGTAGAGACCGCCCTCGCGCGGGCCAAGGTACCGCGCGATTCGGTCACCATGCTGGTGGCCGATGCCGACGGCCTGCGCCCGCCGCGCCTGGCGTGGCGCTCGCAGGTGCCGGTGAACCCTGCATCGATCATGAAGGTGGTAACCACCTACGCCGCGCTCGACCTGCTCGGCCCGGCCTACAGCTGGAGCACGCCGGTCTACCTCGACGGTACGGTGAGCAACGGCGTGCTCAACGGCAACCTGTACATCAAGGGCCAGGGCGATCCCAAGCTGGTGCTCGAACGGGTGTGGCTGCTGCTGCGACGCGTGCAGGGCCTGGGCATCAACACCGTGAGCGGCGATATCGTGCTGGACCGCAGCACGTTCGAGAACACCGCCGAGAACGACCCCGCCGCGTTCGACGGCGAGCCGCTGCGGCCCTACAACGCCTCGCCCGACGCGCTGCTGGTCAACTTCAAGTCGGTCAACATGACCTTCACGCCCGAGCGCGGGGGGCAGTTGGCGCGCATCAACTACGAGCCCCCGCTTGCCAGTGTTTCGATGCAGCCCACCATAGCGATGGCGCCGGGCGAATGCGGCGACTGGCGCACGGCAATCAGGCCGGACTTCAGCGACCCGAACCGCATCCGCTTCAACGGCGGTCTTCCGGCAGCCTGCGGCGAGAAGAGCTGGGCCGTGGCCTATGCCGATCCGCGCACCTACGGTCTCCGCGCCGTCGGCGGCATGTGGGCTGAAATGGGCGGCCGCGTCGGCGGGCAGATGCGCGACGGCCGGGTGCCGCCGGGCCTGAAGCCGGTGTTCGAATTTGCCTCGCCGCCGCTCGCGGAAGTGGTTCGCGACATCAACAAATACAGCAACAACGTGATGGCGCAGCAGGTGTTCCTCACCTTGGGCCTCACGCAAAAGAACCGCGGCACGTTCGAGGCTTCGCGCAATGCGCTGGGCCAGTGGTGGCGCGATCGCATCGGCACGGGCGAGGCGCAGCCGGTGTTCGACAACGGCTCGGGCCTTTCGCGTGAAGAGCGCATCAGCGCCGCAGCGCTCGGCAAGATGCTGCAAGTGGCCTGGCGCTCGCCGGTCATGCCGGAGCTGGTGTCGTCGCTGCCGGCCTCGGGGGTGGACGGCACGCTCAAGCGGCGCGCGCTGCGCTCGGGCGGCGCAGCCCACCTGAAGACCGGCACGCTGCGCGATTCGTCGGGCGTGGCCGGCTATGTGCACGGCGCGAGCGGCCGCCGCTACGTGCTGGTGGCCATTGCCAACGGCGAGAACGCGGGCGCGGCGCGCGCCGCGTTCGACGCGCTGGTCGACTGGGCGTACCAGGACAACTAGGCGCTGGTCGTCTGCCCGGTGTACTGAAAACTTCTGTAGGTAATAGCCGCTTGCGCGCGGCCGGGGCGCTGCACAGAATCGAACGCCCGTTCGGCTCGACACCCGTGCACACCGGAGCACACAGGAGATTTGCCTTGAAGACACCGCAACAACCATCCCGCGCCTCAGCTCACAAGAAGGCTGCATCGGCGGCACTCGCCGGCGCCGTGCTGCTGCTGGCAGCCTGTGGCGGAGGTGGTGGTGGCGGAGGCGGCGGGGGTATCGGAATCGGTTTTCCGCCGCCCGCATCGGACACAGGCCGGGGTTCGGTCGTGACGACCCCGCCGGAGCAGGCGTCCAAGCTGACCGCGGACCAGTTCAAGTCGCTGCTCGAGGCCGATGCTTCCGGCAGGGCGCTGCTCCAGGTGACCGGCACGCCCAAATGCGGCATTGAGACGCGCTACCTCGAATACCGGACGATCGGCGGCAAGAACGAAGCCACCAACGCCACGGCCGCGGTCATGGTGCCGACCGGCTCGGACGTGGCCTGCAGCGGCGCACGGCCGGTGGTTCTGTATGCCCACGGCACCACCGCCGCGCGCAACTTCAACATTGCCAAGTGGACCGAGGCCGGCCAGCCCGCAGCCGGCGAGGGCCTTACGGTTGCCGCCATGTTCGCTGCGCAAGGCTATATCGTGGTGGCGCCCAACTACGCAGGCTACGACAAGTCGACGCTGCCCTATCACCCGTACCTGAACGGCGACCAGCAGGGCAAGGACATGGTCGATGCGCTCACCGCGGCGCGCAAGACCTTTTCGGATATCAACGCGACCGATGCGGGCTCGCTGCTGATCACCGGCTATTCGCAGGGCGGCTACGTGGCCATGGCGGCGCACCGCGAGATGCAGGCCACGGGCAAGCCGGTGACCGCGTCGGCGCCGCTTTCTGCGCCGTCGGCCATCGGCCTGCTGGCGGACTACACCTTCGAGGGCTGGCCGGCGCTGGGCAGCACGCTCTTCGTGCCGCTGCTCTCGGCCAGCTGGCAACAGCAGTTCGGCGACGTGTACGGCAATACCGGCGACATCTATGAGTCGCAGTACGCCGCCGGCATCGACACCCTGCTGCCGAGCCTGACGCCGATCACCACGCTTTTTGCCAATGGAAAACTGCCTCAGCTGGCACTCTTTCCGGCAGGCGCCACGCCGGGGCCGGTGAGCCCCGACCTGTCGATCTTCTACGGCGCCAACAACCTGATTCGCCAGAGCTACCTGACGCAAGCGGCCAGCGACATCCAGGCCAATCCCTGCCCCGGCAATGCGCTGCCTCCTACGGCCGGTTCGCTCAGCACGACCTCGCCGCTCGATTGCCGGCCGGCCGTGGGCTTCAGAAAGGCCGCGCGCGCCAACGACCTGCGCAACTGGCTGCCCACCCGGCCGGTGCTCATGTGCGGCGGAGCCAATGATCCGACCGTGAACTTCCTGAGCACCCGTGCCACCGCAGGGTACTTCCGCGCCCGCGGCATGCCGGCCGCAGCGCTGACCGTTGTCGACCTGGAAGACAACGCCACCACCGACGCCTATTCCGCCGCGCGGGCCGGGTTTGCGCAGGCCAAGAGCACCCTGGCGCAGAACACTTCGGGCAGCGACTCCGACAAGGCGCGGGCGGTCACGCTGGCCTATCACGGCACGCTGGCGCCGCCTTTCTGCCTGGCTTCGGCGCGCGGCTTCTTCCAAGGCGTGCTGGCAGCCGGCGGCTGACCCTTGAGGGTCAGCCCATTGAAGCTCGTTGGAGGCGGTCTCGCACCCCTTCCCATTCAGGGGTGTCCGGCGGCGTCTCGACCCAGATCAGCTTGACGCCCTGCGCGTCGAATTCGCGCAGCACCGCGAACAGCTGGTGCGCGCTGGCCGCGGCATCGTCGGGCATTCGCCGCTGCAGCACACGCTGCGAATGGCTGCGCACCCCGGCGCGCGTCCAAACCGCGATGTTCGCCGCGCCCGCACCGAGCACGTCGAGCCCGGTCTGGATGGCCCTGGCGTCCATCAACCGCAGCTTGGCATTGGGGGCGTAGTGCGCCTCCAGCGTGCCCGGGGCACGCGGGTCCGGCGTTTCGAGCACCTCGCGGTCGCTCAAGCGCTCGCCCAGCGCCGCCTCGACCTGCGCGCGCGTGATCAGGCCCGGCCGCAGCAGCACGGGCGCGCCGCGGCTGCAGTCGATGATGGTGGATTCGATGCCCACCTCGCAGGCGCCGCCGTCGACCACCGGCAGCGATTCGCCGAACTCGTCGAACACATGCTGCGCCGTGGTCGGGCTCACGCGGCCGAACCGGTTGGCACTGGGCCCCGCAAGGCCGGGCACGCCCTGCTCGGCACAGGCTTCGAGCAGCGCCTGCGCCACCGGATGCGAGGGGCAGCGCAGGCCGATGGTGTCCTGCCCGCCGGCTGCCGCTGCGGCAACCCCGGGTTGGCGCGTGACGATCAGCGTCAATGGGCCGGGCCAGAAGGCCTGCACCAGTTTTTGCGCGAAAGGCGGAAGCGGCTGCGCAAAGCGCGACAGCGCCTCGGTGCCCTTGATGCCGGCCGCCACATGCACGATCAACGGATGGTCCGAAGGCCTCCCCTTGGCCTTGAAGATGCCGGCCACCGCCATGTCGCTGGTGGCATCGGCGCCCAGCCCGTAGACGGTTTCGGTCGGGAACGCGACCAGCCCGCCCGCGCGCAGAACGCGCGCGGCCTCGGCAATGGCCTGGGGAGACTGGCCGTCGAGAATCATGCGAAGTCGGCCGCCGTGAGCGCCGGCAGGCCGAGCAGGATGGCGGCTTGCGAAGCCGCGGCGCGCACGCCCTCGAGCGTGGCGCCGGTGAAGGTAAGGTGGCCCATCTTGCGGCCGCGGCGCGGTTCGACCTTGCCGTAGAGGTGCAGGTGTGCGCCGGGCAACGCGAGCACGTCGCTCCAGCGCGGCGTCACCGGCTTGTCGCCACCTTCGGCGGTGAACCACAGGTCGCCGAGCAGGTTCAGCATGATCGCGGGGCTGTGCTGGCGCGGTGCCGCCAGCGGCAAGCCGGCAAGGGTGCGCACCTGCAGTTCGAACTGCGACACGTCGCAGGCTTCCATGGTGTAGTGGCCGCTGTTGTGCGGGCGGGGCGCCATTTCGTTCACCACCAGCGAGCCGTCGGCCAGCGCGAAGAACTCGACGCACAGCACGCCCACGTAGTTGAGCCCCACCGCAATGCTCTTCGCCGAGTTGATGGCTGCCTGGGCCACGGTCTTGGGCATGTTCTGCGCATGCACCTCGGTCACGGCCAGGATGCCGTCGCGATGCAGGTTGCGCTGGGGCGGAAAGTGCACCATCTGCCCGTCGCGGCCACGCGCCACGATCACCGAGCATTCGAATTCGAGCGGCAACATCTTTTCGAGCACGCAGGGCACGCAGCCCGCGGCCTGCCAAGCATCGATCAGCTCGGCCCGCGTCGACACGCGCTGCTGGCCCTTGCCGTCGTAGCCGAGGCGGGCGGTCTTGAGAATGCCGGGCAGGAGCCCGTCCTCACCGGCTGCCAGCTGCGCCGCGGTTTCGATGACTGCATACGGCGCGCAGGCCACGCCGCAGCGGGTGAAATGGGCTTTTTCGGCGATGCGGTCCTGCGCGATGGCAATGGCGGCGGCATCGGGCGCCACCGGCCGGGCCACGGACAGCTTGTCGAGCGACGGCGCGGGCACGTTCTCGAACTCGGTCGTTACCGCATCGGCCAGGCCCGCGAGGCGTGCCAGGCCGTCCACGTCGGCGTAGTCGGTATGAATGTGGTGGTGGCTCACGCGGCCCGCCGGGCTGTCGGCGTCAGGGTCGAGCACCGCCGTGAAATAGCCCATGCGCTGGGCGGCATGGGCGAACATGCGGCCCAGTTGGCCGCCGCCGAGCACGCCCAGCGTGGCGCCCGGAAGAATCGGAAGGTCGTTCTTGCTCACAGTGCACCCCCGCCTTGCGGCGAAAAAGGCGAGACAGGCGAAACAGCGCCCGCGTCGGCAGCCGCGGGCGGCGGCAACGCCATGGCCTCGGCCGCAGCGGTTTGCGCGGTGCGGAAGGCGTCGAGCCGGGCTCGCAGCGCCGGGTCGTTTACCGCCAGCATCGCCACCGCGAAAAGCGCCGCGTTGGCGGCGCCCGCATTGCCAATGGCAAAAGTCGCCACCGGAACACCCTTGGGCATCTGCACGATGCTGTAGAGCGAATCCACCCCCTGCAGGTGCCGGCTGGCCACTGGCACGCCCAGCACGGGCACGGTGGTCTTGGAGGCCAGCATGCCGGGCAAGTGGGCCGCGCCGCCCGCGCCCGCGATGATTGCGGTGAGCCCGCGCCCAGCGGCGCTTTCGGCGTACGCAAAGAGCGCATCGGGCATCCGGTGGGCCGAGACCACCTTCGCTTCGTGCTTGATTCCGAATTGCTGGAGAATCTCGACCGCGTTGCGCATCGTCTCCCAATCGGAGCTCGAGCCCATCACTACACCGACCTGAATGGTTTCGTTCATGGTTTCAATTTTACGTTTCACCCCCAGCTGGTTCCGATGATCGACATCACTCTCGAAAATTTTCAGGCCGAACTGATCGAAGGCTCGGTCGCCACGCCGGTGCTGCTGGACATCTGGGCCGAATGGTGCGGCCCGTGCAAACAGCTCGGCCCGGTGCTCGAAAAGCTCGAAACCGAGTACGCCGGCCGCTTCACGCTGGCCAAGCTCGACGCCGACAAGGTGCCGCAGATTTCGTCGCAGCTCTCGGAGATGTTCGGCGTGCGCAGCATTCCGTTCTGCGTGATGTTCAAGGACGGCCAGCCGGTCGACGGCTTCGTCGGCGCCATTCCGGCCGACAAGATCCGCGAGTTCCTGGACAAGCACGTGCCCGGCGCCGAAGAGGTCGAGGCAGCCTCCGAGGAAGCCGCAGCACAGGAAGCGCTGGCCGAAGGCGACACCGAGGGCGCGCTCGAGCGGCTGCAGCATGCGGTGGCTACCGACCCGGCCAACGACGATGCGCGCTTCGACTACATCAAGCTGCTGCTGCAACAGGGCCGCATCGACGACGCCAAGGTGGCTTTTGCGCCTGTCATCGCCAAGACCACGCTGGTGCGCCGCTTCGATTCGCTGCAGCGCTGGATGGACGCCATCGATTTTGCGGCGCCGGCCTCTGGCGCCGCACCGTCGCTCGCCGAATTCGACAGCAAGATCGCCGCAGGCAAGCGCGACTTCGACGCGCGGTTTGGCCGTGCCCGCCTATTGATGGCCGAGCAGCGCTGGACCGACGCCATGGACGAACTGCTCGAAATACTGATGCGCGACAAGAGCTGGAACGAAGAACTCGCGCGCAAGACGTACATCGCAATCCTCGACCTCATCGAGCCGCCGAAGGTAAAGGTGGCCGACGGGCAGATTCCGCCGGACGATCCGGTGGTGGCCACGTATCGCCGCCGGCTCAGCAGCGTTGTATTGAGCTGACCGCCGATTGCGCATGGATGTGCGCATGGATGTGCGCAACCGCATGAAAAGCGATCTTCGGGTCGCTTTTTTTTGTGCAACGGGTTCTGAGCGGGGCTGACAAGGCGCGGCATTGGCGGGCCCGGGCGCCGTCGAATACGATTGGCGGCGATTCAACTTGTTGCAATTGAGAAGGAAAATCCGGCCATGCGTTTCCTTGCCCGCCACCGAGCCCGCCTCGCGCTCTCCGTTTTTGCGACCGTCATCCTCGGGGCCGCGCTGTCCGGTTGCGGCAGCGGCATCAGCCTGGACGAGCCGATCGAGGGGCCGGTGTGGCGCCTCGCGCAGCTGGGCAACGAGCCCGTGGCGCCCGGCGGCGACGCGCAAATTCAGTTCGACCGCAGCAGCGGCCGCGTCAGCGGCTCGGGCGGCTGCAACCGCGTGTCGGGATCGTTCACGCGCAGCGGCAGCGCCCTGACCATCGGCCAACTGGCCTCTACCCGCATGGCCTGCACCGACCCGGTGCGCGGCGCCAACGAAGCGCAATTCATCTCTGCGCTGCAGACCACCGCCAGCTATAGGCTGGCCGGCCCCGGGCGGCTGGCGCTGCTCGATGCAAGCGGGCGGACAGTGGCCACGCTGAGTTCAGGCGGCCGCTGACCAGCCAGTTCAGCCGGTGAGCCGCTCCAGCGCTTCGCGGTACTTGGCCGCAGTTTTCTCAATGACTTCGGCCGGCAGGCGCGGCGCGGGCGGCGTCTTGTCCCAGGGCTTGCCGTTGATCTTGGTGGCCTCGAGCCAGTCGCGCACAAACTGCTTGTCGTAGCTCGGCGGATTGGTGCCGGCCGCCAGCGCGGCCTGGTAGCCCTCGACCGGCCAGTAGCGCGAACTGTCGGGCGTGAGCACTTCGTCCATCAGCACCAGCGTGCCGGCCTCGTCCAGGCCAAATTCGAACTTGGTGTCGGCGATGATCATTCCCTTGGTAAGAGCGATCTGCGCGGCGGTCTCGTAGATCTCGAGGCTGGTTTCGCGGATTTGCTGCGCCAGCTTGGGGCCGACGATCTCGACCACGCGGTCGTAGCTGATGTTCTCGTCATGCTCGCCGGCCGCTGCCTTGGCGGCGGGCGTGAAGATCGGGCGCGGCAGCTTGCTCGCGTTAGTGAGCCCTTCGGGCAGGGGCACGCCGCACACAGAGCGGCTTTCCTGGTATTCCTTCCAGCCGCTGCCGGCCAGGTAGCCGCGCACCACGGCCTCGACCGGAATCGGCTTCAGGCGCTTGACGAGCATCGAACGCCCGGTGACCTGCGGCACCTCGTCGGCGGTAACCACGCTCTCGGGCGCCTCGCCCGTCAGGTGGTTGGGGCACAGCTGGCCGAGCCGTTCGAACCACCACAGGGCCATTTGCGTGAGGATTTCGCCCTTGCCCGGAATCGGCTCGCCCATGATCACGTCGAAGGCGCTGAGCCGGTCGCTCGCGACCATCAGGATGCGGTCTTCGCCGACGGCGTAGTTGTCGCGCACCTTGCCGCGCGCAAGCAGGGGCAGGCTCTGGATGGAGGAGGTGTGGACGGTGGTCATGGGGCGATGCTGTACGGAAACGGGTGACGGGAAAAACGGATTGTGCGCGCAGAAAAAAGCCACCGCGAACGGTGGCCTGCGAATCGCGAAAAAAGTTTCTTCAGACCACTTCTTGCGCGAGCTCGCCCTTGGCGTACTTGGCGGCAACCACTTGCAGCGTCTCGCCCTTGATCTTGGCGCCCTGGCCTTCGCAGCCGAACTCGATGTAGCGCTGCTTGCAGATCTGCTTGGCGGCTTCGCGCGCCGGCTTGAGCCATTCGCGTGCGTCGAACTTCTCGGGGTTCTCGGCCAGGAACTTGCGCACCGCGCCGGTCATTGCCAGGCGAATGTCGGTGTCGATGTTGATCTTGCGCACGCCGTACTTGATGGCTTCCTGGATTTCCTCGACGGGCACGCCGTAGGTTTCCTTCATGTTGCCGCCGTACTTGCGGATGATCTCGAGCAGGTCTTGCGGCACCGACGACGAGCCGTGCATCACCAGGTGGGTGTTGGGCAGGCGGGCGTGGATTTCCTTCACGCGCGAGATCGACAGGATGTCGCCCGTGGGCTTGCGGGTGAACTTGTAGGCGCCGTGGCTGGTGCCGATGGCAATGGCCAGGGCATCGAGTTGCGTGGCCTTCACGAACTGGGCCGCTTCCTCGGGGTCGGTGAGGAGCGCCGCGTGATCGAGCACGCCTTCGGCGCCAATGCCGTCTTCTTCACCGGCCAGGCCGGTTTCGAGCGAACCCAGGCAGCCCAGTTCGCCTTCGACCGTCACGCCGACCTTGTGGGCCAGCTGCACGACCTTGCGCGTCACGTCGACGTTGTATTCGAAGGAGGCCGGCGTCTTGCCGTCTTCCTTGAGCGAGCCGTCCATCATCACGGATGAAAAGCCAAGGTCGATAGCGCCCTGGCAGATGGCCGGGCTCTGGCCGTGGTCCTGGTGCATCACCAGCGGAATGTTCGGGTACTGCTCGATCGCGGCCTGGATGAGGTGCTTGATGAAGGCCTCACCGGCGTATTTGCGGGCGCCGGCGCTGGCTTGCAGGATGACGGGCGCACCGGTTTCCTTGGCGGCCTCCATCACGGCCTGGACCTGTTCGAGGTTGTTGACGTTGAAGGCCGGAATGCCGTAGCCGTTGGCGGCTGCGTGGTCCAGCAGTTCGCGCATCGAGACGAGTGCCATGGGAAATACCTCGCGGAAATAGGGGAAAAAGAAGGCGGAAAGACGAGAGAAAACTGCCGCAATTCTATCGAGCGCCCTTGTGGGACGGCACTGACGGCAATCCGAGGAAATCGATGACAGGGGGAAGCACCGGGCCGCCGAGCCACTGGATCGGCCTGGCAAACGCGCCCATCAGCGTGACGTGGCTCAGGTTGTCGTACAGATGAACCTCTACCGGTACGCCCGCGTCGCGCAACGTGCGGGCCATGCGCAGGGTGTTGGGCTCGGGGTAGACGAGGTTGTCCTTGGCAGCCGCCAGCAGCAATGTTCGAGGCGAGGCGGCGCCCGCATGCGCGATCGGCTGCGAGTCGCGCGGGGTGTCGGGCCAGTGGAACGCGACACGCACGTCCGGGTCGCCGATCGGCAGGAAGTCGTACGGCCCGGCAAGCCCGATCCAGCCGGCCAGCTGCTTCGGACTGGCGCCGGCCTCGGCCAGCCAGCGTTCGTCCAGCGCGACCATGGCGGCGTTGTAGCCGCCGGAGCTGTGGCCCATCACGTAGACGCGCTTCGGGTCTGCGCCGAGCCGGGCGGCATTGTCGAGCGCCCATTTGACCGCCAGCGCGCTGTCGCGCACGAACACCGGATAGGTATGGCGCGGCGAAAGGCCGTAGTCGGGCACCACCACCACAGCACCCCGCGAGGCGAGCGCTTCGCCCAGAAAGCGGTAACTCGCACGGTCGCCGGTGGTCCATGCGCCGCCATAGAAGAACACCACCAGCGGGCGCTCGCCCTGCTCAGGCAGCGTCGCCGGCAGCGGTTGGTACACGTCCAGCCGCTGGCGCGGCTCTTTGGCATAGGCAATGCCGCCCTGGAACCCGTAAGTGCCCGTGGGCACGAGCCCATTGATGAGCTTGAGCGGCGAGCAGGCCGGCAGCGCCGCCATGGCAGCGGCCCCCAGAGACAGGGCGAGGGCGCGGCGAAGCTTGCGCGCCGGCGCGGGCATGGGAAAGGTCATCTGGCTGGTACGCAGAAAAAGCCCTTCCGGTTTACAGCGCCGGTTAGGCCGCTGTCGCAGCGCCGCTTGCGCGATCAGCTCTTCAGATCGGCAACTGGGTGGTCGACATGACCTGCTTGAGCACCACGAAGGTCCGGATCTGACGCACGCCGGGCAGGTACAGCAGTTGCTCCGCATGCAAGCGATTGAAGCTGTCGTTGTCGCGCGTGCGCACGAGCATGAAGTAGTCGAACTCGCCCGTGACCACATGGCATTCGAGGCAGCCCGACACCTTTTGCGCGGCCTTTTCAAAGTCGGCGAAGGAGTCGGGCGTGGAACGGTCGAGCACCACGCCGATCATCACCAGCATGCCTAGCTCGAGCGCGTCGGCATCGAGCAGCGCCACGATGCCCTTGATGAGCCCCGCGGCCTTGAGCCGCTCCACGCGGCGCAGGCAAGCCGGCGCACTCAGGTTGACCTTGGCGGCCAGCGCCACGTTCGACACCGAGGCGTCACGCTGCAGCGCACGAAGGATGGCGCGATCGGTGCGGTCCAGCTCCGCTGCCGCCTCGGCCGCCTGTGCCGGCGAGGCACGCAACTTTGTTGTGCTCATCTTGGTCCTGGCGAATCAAATATCTTCGATCTCTCGATCTTGTCTTTTTTTACGCCGTAATTCCATCGGAGTTTGCAAGCACCTTTCGAGAGCTTCTTCCTACCATCGATGTCACCCCTTCTCTGGAGCAGCACCGATGAATCTCAAGAAATTTCCCCGCCACGCACTCACCTTCGGCCCCACGCCGATTCACCCGCTCAAGCGCCTGAGCGCCCATTTGGGCGGCGAGGTCGAGCTCTATGCCAAACGCGAGGACTGCAACAGCGGCCTGGCCTTCGGCGGCAACAAGACCCGCAAGCTCGAATACCTGATTCCCGAGGCGCTCGAGGGCGGCTACGACACGCTGGTGTCCATTGGCGGCATCCAGTCGAACCAGACACGGCAGGTGGCCGCAGTGGCCGCGCACCTGGGCCTGAAATGCGTGCTGGTGCAGGAGAACTGGGTCAACTACTCGGACGCGGTGTACGACCGGGTTGGCAACATCGAGATGTCACGCATCATGGGCGCCGACGTGCGGCTCGACAGCGCGGGCTTCGACATCGGCATTCGCAAGAGCTGGGAAGAGGCCATGGCCGACGTGCGCAAGGCGGGCGGCAAGCCCTTTCCGATTCCGGCCGGCTGCTCGGAACATCCGCGCGGCGGCCTGGGCTTTGTGGGCTTTGCGGAGGAGGTGCGGCAGCAGGAGGCCGAACTGGGCTTCAAGTTCGACTACATCGTGACCTGCTCGGTCACGGGCAGCACGCAGGCCGGCATGGTGGTGGGCTTTGCAGCCGACGGGCGCGCCGACCGCGTGGTCGGCATAGACGCCTCGGCCAAGCCGCAGCAGACCTTCGAGCAGATCGTGCGCATTGCCAAGGGCACGGCCGAACTGGTCGAGTTGGGCCGCGACATCACCGACAAGGACGTGGTGCTCGACCGCCGCTTCGGCGGCCCCGAATACGGCTTGCCCAATGAAGGCACGCTGGAAGCGATTCGCCTTTGCGCGCGCCTGGAAGGCATGCTGACCGACCCCGTGTACGAGGGCAAGTCGATGAACGGAATGATCGAGAAGGTGCGGCTGGGCGAATTTCCGGCGGGTTCGAAGGTGCTGTACGCGCACCTGGGCGGCGTGCCGGCCTTGAACGCCTACAGCTTTCTGTTCAGGAACGGCTGAGTCAATTCAATCAGCTGGCCCGGCAGATCTTGAGCATGTTGGTACCGCCCGGGGCACCCATCGGTTCACCGCAGGTAATCGCATAGACGTCGCCGGTCTGCACGATTCCGCGCTTCTTCAGGTGGGCTTCGGCCTGCTCGAGCGCGGTGTCGCGGTCGCTCTCCGAATCCATCAGCAGCGGGCGCACGTTGCGGTAGAGCGCCATGCGGCGCTGCGTGGCGAGGCGCGAGGTCAATGCGTACATCGGAATGTGCGCGCGGTGGCGGCTCATCCACAGCGGGGTGGAGCCCGATTCGGTGAGCGCCACGATCGCCTTGGCGCCCAGGTGGTGCGCGGTAAACAGCGCACCCATGGCAATGGATTGGTCGATGCGGCTGTAGGTCTTGCCGCTGAAGTCTGCGTCGAGCGTCTGGTCCTCGGCCGATTCAGCGGCTTCGCAGATGCGGCTCATCTCCTGGACGGTTTCGAGCGGGTAGCGGCCCGAGGCGGTTTCGGCCGAGAGCATGACGGCGTCGGTGCCGTCGAGCACGGCGTTGGCCACGTCGCTCACCTCGGCGCGCGTGGGCACGGGGTTGGTGATCATCGACTCCATCATCTGGGTTGCGGTGATCACCACCTTGTCCATGTCGCGCGCCATGCGGATCATTTTTTTCTGCAGCGCGGGCACGGCAGCGTTGCCGACTTCAACGGCCAGGTCGCCGCGCGCCACCATGATGCCGTCGCTGGCGCGGAGGATTTCTTCCAGCTTGGGGATTGCCTCGGCGCGCTCGATCTTGGCAATGAGTCCGGGCTTGTGGCCGTACTCGGCAGCGGCCACGTTGCACAACTGGCGCGCCATTTCCATGTCGGTGGCGTTCTTGGGAAAGCTCACCGCCACGTAGTCGGCCTGGAAGCTCATGGCAGTCTTGATGTCTTCCATGTCCTTGGCCGTAAGCGCCGGCGCCGTGAGCCCGCCGCCCTGCTTGTTGATGCCCTTGTTGTTGGAGAGTTCGCCGCCAAGCTTCACGGTGGTGTGCACCGCTTCGCCGCGCACCGCGTCGACCGTGAGCACAATGAGACCGTCGTTCAGCAGCAGCCTGTCGCCGGGGCGCACGTCGCGCGGCAGGTCCTTGTAGTCGAGGCCGACGGCGTCGGCGTCGCCCGGCTCGGTGCGCGAGGCGTCGAGCACGAACTTCGCGCCCGGCTCCAGCCAGACCTTGCCCTGCGCAAACTTGCCGACGCGGATCTTGGGGCCTTGCAGGTCGGCCATGATCGCCACTTCGCGGCCGATCTTGCGGGCGGCTTCGCGCACCATGGCGGCGCGGTCGATGTGGTCTTGCGCCGTGCCATGGCTGAAGTTGAGCCGCACCACGCTGACCTTGTTCAGGATCATCTGCTCCAGCAGCTCGGGCGTGTTGGAAGCCGGGCCGAGCGTGGCGACGATCTTGGTGGCGTGGCGGGGAAGGCGATCCGTGATCATTGAGCTTGTCTCCATTTTGTATCCGCTACTGTATACACTTTGTGTGACTACAGGAAGTGGACACCGCTGCGCGGCGCGAAAAATCAGCCCGCAGCACGCTTGGCAAGGATTTCGAAGGCCGGCAGGGTCTTGCCCTCGAGCACCTCGAGAAAGGCGCCGCCGCCGGTCGAGATGTAGCCAACCTGCTTCTCGATGCCGTACTTGGCAATGGCCGCGAGCGTGTCGCCGCCGCCGGCAATCGAGAAGGCGCTGCTTTCGGCAATGGCCTGCGCAATGGCTTTGGTGCCGCCCGCAAAGGCGTCGAACTCGAACACGCCCACGGGGCCGTTCCAGACGATGGTGCCGGCCTCGCGCAGTTGCGCCGAAAGGATCTCGGCGGTCTTCGGGCCGATGTCCAGGATCAGGTCGTCGTCGGCCACGTTGCTTGCGTCTTTTACCGTGGCGGGCGCATCGGCCGCAAAGGTCTTGGCCGTGACCACGTCCACCGGAATTGGCACGTCGGCGCCGCGTGCGCGCATGGATTCGATCACTTCCTTGGCCTGGTCGACGAGGTCGGGCTCGGCCAGCGACTTGCCGATCTTGAGGCCGGCCGCAAGCATGAATGTGTTGGCGATGCCGCCGCCGACGATCAGCTGGTCGACGTTGGCCGACAGGCTTTTGAGAATGGTGAGCTTGGTGCTCACCTTGGAGCCGGCCACGATGGCCACGAGCGGCCGCTTGGGCAGGGCCAGTGCCTTCGAAATGGCGTCGAGCTCGGCGGCAAGCAGCGGGCCGGCCGCAGCCACCTTGGCAAACTGCGCAATGCCGTAGGTGGTGGCTTCGGCACGGTGCGCGGTGCCGAACGCGTCGTTCACGTAGATGTCGGTGAGCGCGGCGAGCTTGCGGGCCAGCGCCTCGTCGTTTTTCTTCTCGCCCTTGTTGACGCGGCAGTTCTCGAGCAGCACCACCTGGCCGGGCTTCACCTCGACACCGTCGACCCAGTTGGCCAACACCGGCACGTCCCGGCCAAGCAGTTCGCCCAGGCGCTTGGCCACGGGAGCCAGTGAGTCTTCAGGCTTGAACGCGCCTTCGGTGGGGCGGCCCAGGTGCGAGGTCACCATGACGGCGGCGCCGGCGTCGAGCGCCAGCTGGATGCAGGGCACCGAGGCGCGAATGCGCGTGTCTTCGGTGATGTTGCCCGCATCGTCCTGCGGCACGTTGAGGTCGGCACGGATGAAGACGCGCTGGCCGGCGGCCTTGCCCTGCGCGCAGAGGTCGGTGAATCGAATGACGTTCATGGGTCTGTGTGTAGTGGAAGACAAGTCGCCTTGCATTGTAGGTTTCGCCCAGCGAGGGCTCTACACCACTTCTTGCGGCTTTCCGATGCTTTCCGTCAGCCCTTCGGCTGCGCCCTGGCGAAGCGTTCGAGCACCTCGACAAAGCTCGCCGCGGCGGGCGAGAGCGTGCGGCGAGCGGCGCTGTAGATGCACACCTCGCGATGGAAATCGGGCGACTCCAATCGCACCATCTGCAGGCCATGGGCACGCACCAGCGGCGCGGAATAAGTCGGGCACACGGTAAGGCCCAGGCCCGAAGCCACCATGCCGAGCGCAGTGGTCATGTACGACACCTCTTGCGTGCCCGGACGCAGCATGTATTCGCGCTCCGCCGGAGCAAGCTCGGGCAGCACGCGCTGGCGAAAGTCGCGCGTGGGGGCAATGAAGGTGTATGGCCCGAGCTCGTGCCAGCGCACCTTGCGGCGCTTGGCAAAGGCGTGGTCTGGCGGGCAGATCAGCCAATGCCTGTCGCGCAGCAGCACGCGGCGTTCAATGGCTGCATCGACGGCCACGTCTTGCCCGACCGCAAGCTCCGCGTCGCCCGCGGCGATACCGGCGAGCAGGTGCTCGGGCAAGGTGTCGGCAAGGCGAACGTCAACGTCGGGATAGGCCTTGCGATAGAGCGCAATCACGCGCGGCATCAGCGTGCAGGCCATGAGTTGGGGCGCTGCAAGGCGCAACACTCCTTTCTTCTTGTCACGCAAATCAGTCACGCCCGCCACCGCGACCGTCAGGTCACCGAGCAAACGGTGCACGGAGGGCAAGAACTCACGGCCCGCTTCGGAAAGCTGCACGCGCCGGGTGTGGCGGTCGAGCAGCTTCACGCCCATTTCGCGCTCGAGTTCGCGCACCAGCACGCTGAGCGCCGACTGCGTGAGATGCAGTTGCTGCGCCGCAGCAGTGAAGCCCCCGGTTTCAGCCACGGCGGCAAAGGCGCGCAATTGGCGCAAGGTCAGATTCATACATCTATTTCATCAATCGATGAATTAATTTCGATTGCATCATAAGACGCGGCGTCGCCCAATAACGGCTCACCGGAGACAAGAAGCCATGCCGACCACCGCCAATACGGCGCCCCCACCCGCACCGCCAGTGCGCGGACTGCATCACTTTGCCTGGCGCTGCCGCGACAGCGAGGAAACCCGCCGTTTCTACGAAGACCTGCTGGGCCTGCCGCTCGCGCATGTCATCAAGAGCGACCACGTGCCGAGCACGGGCGAGTACTGCCCCTACGTGCACATTTTTTTCCAGATGCGCGACGGCTCGTACATCGCCTTTTTCGACCTGGGCGACGACGTGGCGGCGCTGCCCTCGCCCAATACGCCGGCGTGGGTGAACCACATCGCGCTGCGGGTGGATTCGGTAAGCGACCTGCTCGCCGCCAAGGCGCGGCTGGAGAACGCCGGCGTTGAAGTGCTGGGCGTGACCGACCACCACATCATCGAATCGATCTACTTCTTCGACCCCAATGGCATTCGCGTGGAGCTGACCACGCCGACCGTGCCGCAGGCCGAGATGGAAGCGCATGCGCTGCGCGCCCGCGCGGACCTGGACGCGTGGACCGTGCGCAAGGCCGGGCTGCGCGCCGCAAGGGGCACTGCAAATGCCTGAATTGCAGCTTGCCGTCATCGACGTGAAACCCGGCGCCACAATGGAGAGCCAGTCGGGCCTGCAGATGCTGCGCCCTCGCATCTATGGCGCCTTTCGCGCGCCGCAAGGCCCGAAGAAGATCGCGGCCATCGTGATGCACCCGACCAGCAACTTCATGGGCCACTACCTCATCGGCCCGCTGGCCGAGCGCGGCATCTGCTGCATGGGGCTGAACTCGCGCTACGTGGGCAACGACACGGTGCTGCTGATGGAGCGCGCCATCCAGGACCTGGGGGCAGGCGTGCAGTACCTGCGCGCGGCCGGCTACGAGAAAGTCTTCCTGGTCGGCAACTCGGGCGGCGCCGCGCTTGCGAGCTTTTACCAGGCGCAAGCGGAGAAGCTCACCGCCACGCATTTTCCGGACGGCGACCCCACGCACCTGCACTCCGGTGACCTGCCCCCGGTCGACGGCATTGCGCTGTGCGCTGCGCACCTGGGCCGCACGCGGCTGATGCGCGACTGGATCGATCCTTCGGTCACCGACGAGCACGATCCGCTTTCGGTGGACCCCGACCTCGACATGTACGACCCGCGCCACCGCATGCCTTACACCCCCGAATTTCTCGAGCGCTTCAGCAAGGCGCAGAAGGCCCGGCTCGATCGCATCGAGCAATGGTGCATCGACCGGCTCGCGCTGCTGCGCGGCACACCGGGTGCGCCGCGCGACCAGACCTTCATTGTCTATCGCACGCATGCCGACCCGCGCTGCGTGGATCTTTCGCTTGATGCCAACGACCGGCTGCCGGGCAGCGTGTGGGGCGACGCACGGCAGGTGAACTACTCGGCCAACGCAATGGGACGCACCACCTCGCTCACCGCATTTCTTTCGCAGTGGTCTTCGCGCTCGCAGGCCGACGGGCCCACCAACCTCGCGCGCACTACGGTGCCCAAGCTGCTGCTCACGTACACGGGCGACCAGTCGACCTTTCCGAGCACACGGGATGCGTGGATGGCCGCCGGCGGCGCGCGCATTCGCAATGTCGACATCGTGGGCGGCAACCACTACCTGGCGGGGCAGCCCGAACTGATTCCGAAGGCGGCGGACGCGATTGCCGAGTTCGCCCACGCGCTGTAGACCGATATGGAAACCTTTGCATTTGCGCCGGCCTACGAGCTGCCGAGTTGGCCTTTCACGCCACCGCCCGAACTGGAAGGCAGTCAAATCGTTCGCCACCCCCTGGTGATCGTCGGCGCCGGGCCTTCGGGCCTGACGCTGGCCTGCGACCTGGCACAACGCGGCGTGCGCGCCGTGCTGCTCGACGAAGACGACACCGTGGGTGTGCGCGGTGCTTCTTCGCGCGGCATCTGCTACGCGCAAAAGAGCCTCGAAATCTTCGAGCGGCTGGGTGTGTACGAGCGCATGGCGGCCAAGGGCATCACCTGGTCTTTCGGGCGCACCTTCTCGGGCGAGCAGGAGGTGTACAACTTCAACCTCCAGGCGAACAGCGTCTCCAGGCAGCCGCCGTTCATCAACCTGCAGCAGTTCTACGTGGAGTGGTTCCTGGTCGAACGCATCCTCGAACTCGGCCTGACCGACATGCGCTGGAAGAGCCGCGTGACCAGCGTCGAGCAACTGGATGACGGCGTGCGCATCGAGGTCGAGACACCCGCCGGCCGCTACACCATCGAGGCCGACCGGCTGATAGACGCCACCGGTGCCAACAGCCCGATTCGCACGCAGCTCGGCATCGATGCGCACTCGTCGCGCAGCACCGACCGCTGGTGCATCAGCGATGTGCGCTTCAAGAAGCCGCTGCCGACCGAGCGCTGGACATGGGTGGACGCGCCCTTCAACGAAGGTCGCGGCGTATGGCAGCACCTGATGGCCGATGGCGTGTGGCGCATCGACTACCAGATGCCCGAAGACTGCGACACGAGCTACATCAGCAAGCCCGAGGTCGCAGGCGCGCGGCTGCGCGAGCAACTGGGGCCGGACGTGGAGTTCGAATTCGTGTGGATCGGCCCTTACGGCTACCGCGACCACCTGCTCGACAGCTTCCGCCATGGCAGCGTGTTCTTCATCGGCGATGCGGCGCATGTGGTGAGCCCGTTCGGTGCGCGCGGGGGCAACAGCGGCATCCAGGATGCGGCGAATCTTGGATGGAAGCTGGCGCTCGTAGCGCAAGGGCAGGCGAGCGATGCGCTGCTCGACAGCTACGACGCCGAGCGCCAACCCGCAGCGCAGGAAAACCTGCGGGTGACGAGCCGCTCGGCTCGCTTCCTCGCGCCGCGTTCGCCGGCCGAGCACACGTTGCGCCGCGCGGTGGTATCGCTTGCCGCGCGCTATCCGTTTGCGAGGGCTTTGGTGAACACGGGCCGCATGTCGGTTGCCAACGACTATCCGCCCTCGCCACAGCTGCCCAAAGGTGGACGCAGTGTGCAGAACCTGCCGCTGCATTGGGCCGATGGCAGCGAAACGACGCTGATGCAGTTGCTGGCCGATGGCACTCAGTGCGTTGGCTTCTGGTTGGCGCCAACCCGCGCCGAGGCCGAGGCGGCGATGGAAGCGGCGGGCTCGTTGCCGCTGCGCCTGTTTGCCATCGGCGGCGACAGCGGCTTGCCGACACTGCAAGCCGACGACCGGCTCACGAACCACCTCGGCCTGCGTGACGTGGGCAGCCTTGTGCTCGTGCGCCCCGATGCCTACCGCGCCGCGGCGCTGCCGCACGCCACGCCCGCCGCCATTGCCGATGCACTGCGCACGGCGCTTGCCCGGAACACCACCGCATGATCACCGAGCTCCGCATCCCCGACCCCGACGGCTTCTACGCCGCCCTGCTTGCGGCCCACGAAGGCCTGGGCGAAGCGCAGAGCGCCGACCTCAACGCCCGCCTCGTCCTGCTGCTGGCCAACCAGTGCGGCGACCAGGCCGTGCTGCTCGCCTGCATTCGCGCGGCGGCCGAAGACCTCACCACCAACCAAGCCCCATGAACGCCAACGTCTCCTTCGCCTCTGCCTCCGACACGCGAGAGCAGAAACCGCAGTTGCGCGAGCTCGCGCCCGGCGTGTACGGCTACATCAGCGATTTCGATCCGAACTGCGGCTTCGTCGTGGGCGACGAGCAAGTGGTGCTGATCGACACGCGCCCGACACCGCGCATGGCCCGAGACTTTCTCGCCGCCATTCGCACGGTGACAGACAAGCCGATAAAGACCATCGTGCTCACGCACTATCACGCAGTGCGCGTGATGGGCGCGAGCGCCTTCGACCAGGTGCAGAACATCATCGCGAGCAACGGCACGCTCGACTGGATTCGCACACGCGGACAGGCCGACTTCGATTCGGAGGTCGGGCGGTTTCCGCGCCTCTTTGCGGGTGTAGAGGAAATTCCGGGCCTGACCTTTCCGACGACGAGCTTCGAGCGCGAGATGAGCCTGTGGCTCGGCCCACGTCCGGGCCTGGGCCGTGAACTGCGCCTGATGGCGCTGGGCCGGGGCCATTCGAGCGGCGACACGGTCGCATGGCTTCCCGACTGCGGCGTTCTTTTTTCGGGCGACGTGGTCGAGAACCACTGCGGCGTGTACGCCGGCGACGCCTATATCGGCGATTGGGCCGGCACGCTCGACGCGGTGCGCGCATTGAAGCCGCGCGTGCTGGTACCGGGCCGCGGCGCCGTGCTGCAGGACGAAGCCGCCTGCGCCGAGGCCATCGGACTCACCCAGGCTTTTCTGGGGACGCTTCTGGAGAGCGTGAAGGCCGGCATTGCCGCGGGCGAGACGCTCAAGGGCTGCTTCGCGCGAGCAGAAGCGGCGATGACCCCGCGCTTTGGCGCATGGCCCGTGTTCCAGCATGTGCTGCCCTTCGACGTGTCGCGAGCCTATGACGAACTGCGCGGCATCGAACACCCCGTGGTGTGGACGGCGGAGCGCGACCGCGAGCTCTGGCAGACGCTTCGCGGGGACTGACCGGCTACCGATTTTCAAGACAAGCAACGGAGACACAGACGATGAAACGATTTCTTCCCCTGCTGGCCGCAACCCTTGCACTGGCCACCGCGGCGCCTTTTGCATCTGCCCAGCAAGCCGCCTACCCGAGCCAACCGGTCAAGTGGATCGTGCCCTACGTGGCTGGCGGCGGCACCGACAACCTTGCGCGTGCATTGGCGGAGGCCATGCAGCCGTCGCTCGGGCAGCCGCTCATCATCGACAACCGGCCGGGCGCATCGACCAACATCGGCGTGTCGGTGCTGATGCAGGCCAAGCCTGACGGCTACACGATCATGCAGGCCGAGAACGCGGCGCTGCTCTTCAACGAGCACATGTTCGCCAAGCTGCCCTACAAGCCCGCAAGCGACTTCACCTACATCGGCACGATCGGCCGCTTTCCGGTGGCGCTGGTGGTGCACCCGGACTTTCCCGCGAAGAACGTGGCCGAGTTCGTGCGCTACGTAAAGGCCAACCCCGAGAAGGTGAGCTACGCCTCGCCAGGCAATGGCTCGCCGCACCACATGGCCATGGAGCTCTTCAAGCAGAAGGCCGGCATCAGCATCACGCACGTGCCCTACAAGGGCGCCGCACCCGCAATGACCGACGTGATGGGCGGCCAGGTGCCCACGATGATGCTCGACCTGGCTTCGGGCCTGCCGATCATCAAGGCGGGCAAGGTGCGGGTGCTGGCAATTGCGCTGCCGCAGCGTGCGGGCGCGTTGCCCGAAGTGCCGACCTTCGTCGAAGCGGGCTTCAGCGACGTCAACGCCTATGCCTTCCATGGCTTGATCGGCCCGGCAGGCATGCCGCCGGAAGCCGTGGCGCGCATCAACAGCGAACTGCAGAAGGCGATGAAGGCACCCAAGGTGGTGAAGCTCTTCGCCGATTTCGGCTTCGAGCCGCTGCCGGGGACACCGCAGGAGTTCTACAAACTATCGCGGGCCGAGAGCGAGCGTTGGGGCAAGATCATCCAGGCTGCGGGCGTGAAGCTGGACTGAAAAAGAAAAGGCCCGCCGGCTACCAACCCAGCCAGAGGTGCAAGGGCAGGTACACCGCCATGCCTGCCAGCATCGTGCCGAGCACGCCACGCCGCCAGTAGTAATAAGCGGCGCCGACCACGGTCGCATACAGGCGGGCGTCGTGCAGCGTGGTGATCAGGTGGCCCTGGGTCATCACGATCTCCGGCGCGATAACGCCCGCCAGCGCTGCCGCCGGTGCGTAGTGCAGTGCACGGTGCGCCCAGCCGGGCAAGCCCCAGGGCCTGTCGAGAATGAAGAAGAAGCACCGCGTGAGCACGGTAACCCCTGCCAGTCCGACGATGACCGCAAGGGTCCAGAAATCGGTGGTGCCGCTCATTTGTTGTCTTCCGCGTCGGGGTCGAGCCCGAGCTGCTTTTCCAGCCAGAAGCACAGCAGCACCGCCGCACCGATGGCCACCACGATGTTGAGCTTGAGCGGCAAGGTATAGGCTGCGACCGCGGTAACGCTGGCGATCAGCGCGGCCAGCATGCGCAGCGGCGTTGTCGCCATCGAGCAGACGATGGCCACCAGGCTCAGCACCCCGGCAAAGCCGAGGCCCCAGTTCTGCGGAATGAAGTTGGCAAGCGCTATGCCCAGCAGGCTCATGCCCATCCACGAGCACCAGGTCACGAAGTAGTTGCCTGTGAGATAGGCCTCCTGCGCCTTCTGCTCGTCGGGCCCGACCGGCGGCGAGGCATAGCGCCGGGTAAAGAGCGCGTAGCTCAGGTCGGCCGTGAGATAGCCGTGCGTCATGCGGCGCCAACGCGGCATGTGCATGAGGTAGGGCCGCAAGTGCAGGCTGAAGACCACGAAGCGCAGGTTGACGCAGAAGCCCGTGGCCAATATCACCCAGGCCGGCGCGCCCGCGAACAGCAGCGGAATGGCAGCGAGCTGCGAGCTGCCGGCATACACCAGCAGCGTCATCGCCACCGATTCCAGCACGCTCATGTTCGACTTGACCATGGCCACGCCGGTCATGAGCCCCCAGGCGCCGATGCCCAGCGCGGCCGAAGACATGTCACGGATGCCGGCGCGGAATTCGGGACGGCGCCGTATGGCTGAAGACAGGAACATCAGCCGAACACCTGCCCGGGCTTCAGATCGAAGCCGCGCAGGAAATCGGCCACGGCCAGGCGCTTGCCGCCTGGCCGCTGGAGTTCGGTGATCATCACGACGGATCCGGCTGCGGCCACCGCAACGCCGGTGTCGGTTACGGCGACGATGGTGCCCGGCGCAGCCGATTGCCCGGCCGGCGCCGCGTATGCAGCCCAGAGCTTGATCGTTTCGCCATCGAGCACGCTGTTTGCCCCGGGAAAAGGATCGAATGCGCGAATGCGCCGCACGATGGCGTCGGCGGGCTGGTTCCAGTCGACCTGCGCTTCGTGTTTTTCAACCTTGTTGGCGTAGGTCACGCCTTCGGCAGGCTGCGGGGTGCGCTTCAACTCGCCGATGCTGGCCAATGCCTGGACGATCATGCGGCCGCCCAGGTCGGCCAGCCGGTCGTGCAGGCGGGCGGTGTTGTCGCTTCCAATATCGACCGCCTCGCGCAGCAGCATGTCGCCGGTGTCCAGCCCGGCGTCCATCTGCATGATGGTGATGCCGGTTCGCGTGTCGCCGGCCTCGATGGCGCGGTGGATCGGCGCCGCGCCGCGCCAGCGCGGCAGCAGGCTGGCGTGGATGTTCAGGCAGCCGAACTTCGGCAGGTCGAGCACCCATTGCGGCAGGATGAGCCCGTAGGCGGCAACCACCATGACGTCGGGCTTTGCAGCCAGGAGGGTCTCGCGCGCGGCCGAAGCGTCTTCGGGGTACTTGCCGTCGAGCCGAAGGCTTCGCGGCTGGGCCACAGGCCAGTTGTTGGCAACGGCGCATTGCTTGACGGGGGAGGCCTGCAGCTTCATGCCGCGCCCTGCGGGTCGGTCGGGCTGGCTCAGCACCAGCACCACTTCATGCCCCGCGGCGGCAATGGCTTCAAGCGCGACGCGCGCGAACTCGGGCGTGCCCGCAAAAACGACCTTGAGCGGGCTCAATCCCGGATCCGATCGAATTCGAGGTCATCCCCCGTGTGATAGCGGCGAACCACGCCTGTGGGATCGATATAGATATAGAGCATGCGGCGCTCGTTCACGGCCTTGTAGCGCCAGGTCCAGACGGTTCCGTCAAAAGAGCTGACGCGGCTGATTTCATAGGGCCGGCCATAAAAGGCAACCACCTCGTTCTGGCGCCATTGGCCGACCTTGATGTCGTGGCCGAAGCGCGCCTCGTTGAGCACCTGCGTGACAGAGACGACCCTGCCCGACGCATCGACGTCGATGTCGATCACCTCGAAGCCCGCCGGCATGCGCGAATACTGCAGGCGCTCGCCACCCCCGTTGAGCGGATAGCGGCCAGTTGGCGCGCCCAGGCGCTGCAGGGTTTCGGCCGCCGTGGTGCCCGGAACGATGCGCGTCGGTTCGCTGGCACAGCCGACCAGCAGCAACCCGGCCACAACAACGAAAGCGTGGGACCAGGCAAGCCTCATTCTCAGGCCCGGCCTTCCTTGGCTTCTTCGCGTTGCTGCTTGAGCAGCTTGCTCTTGATGCGGTTGCGCTTGAGCGGCGACAGGTACTCGACGAACACCTTGCCCAGCAGGTGATCCAGCTCGTGCTGGATGCACACGGCCAGGAGGCCGTCGGCCTCGATGGTGCGCAGTTCGCCGTTTTCGTCCAGCGCCTGGACCTTGACCGAGGTGGAACGCATCACGCCGTCGTAGATGCCCGGCACCGAGAGGCAACCCTCCTCGTTCAGCACCTTTTCGTCGCTTGCCCAGATAATTTCCGGGTTGATGAGCACCAGCGGCTCGTTGCGCTCTTCGGAAACGTCGATGACGACCAGGCGCTCGTGCACGTCGACCTGGGTGGCGGCCAGGCCGATGCCGTTGGCGTCGTACATGGTCTCCAGCATGTCGGCAACCAGGGCCTTGATGCGTGCGTCGACGCCTTGTACCGGCTTGGCGACTGTGTGCAGGCGCTTGTCCGGGTAACTCAGAATGATTCGTTTGGCCATGAAAAACGGGAAAAGTTGTGGCTATTTTCGCCAATTCCGCGACGCGATGAGCTCGGATCGCCTGAAAACGTTGCCCTTTAAAGGGCTTCGGGCGCAGAATTCGTAGCAAATTGTGAGATTCGTATGCGCACCGATACTTTGATGCGCTCACCCATCCAGACATGAAAAAGCTCCGAACCCCTGTCCGCCAGCGCACGCACCTTTTCACCACGTTGGCAGCCCTTGCGGTGATCAGCGGCGGCACCACGGCCTGGGCTCAGAACTACCCCGTCACGCCGCAGCAACGCGCCACGGCGCAGCAAACCGCCCAGAACGGCGTTCCGTTGAGCGAACTGGCGCCCAATGCGCCGGACGAATACACCGTCAAGCCCGGCGACACGCTGTGGGCCATTTCGCGCCTTTACCTGCTGCGCCCCTGGCGCTGGCCTGAGCTGTGGGGCATGAACATCAACGAGATTGCCAACCCGCACCGCATCTACCCCGGCCAGGTGCTGTACCTGGACAAGACGGGCGGCCGCGCGCGCCTCAGCATGCGCCGCGGCGCGGGCGGCAGCGGCGACGGCGGCACCATCAAGCTTTCGCCCCGCACGCGCTTCGATTCGCTTGCCGGCATGGCGCTGCCCACGCTCAACCCGAGCATCATCGAGCCGTTCCTCAGCGAGCCGATCGTGGTGGATGCCGACACGCTGCAAGCCGCGCCGCGCATCGTGGCGGGCAACGACAGCCGTGTCTTGCTGTCGCGCGGCGACCGCGCCTATGCACGCGGCAATGCCGATACCCCGCTGCTCGAAACGCCGGGCCCGCTGAAGAATTTCCGCGTGTTCCGCAGCGCCACGCCACTCAAGGACCCGGGAACGGGCGAAATCCTCGGCTACGAGGCGCAGTACCTGGGCAAGGCCCAGCTCCAGCGTGGCGAATCGACCACGGTCGAGACCGAGAAGGACAAGGACGTCATCACCGTGGTGCCGGCCAGCATCGACATCATTGCGGCGCGCGAGGAAATCCGCGCCGGCGACCGCCTGCTGCCTGAGCCGCCGCGCCAGTTGCTGAGCTACGTGCCGCGCGCACCTTCCACGCAGGTCGAGGGCCGCATCATTTCCGTCTACGGCAACGCGGTGCAGTTCGCGGCGCAGAACCAGGTGGTGGCCATCAACAAGGGCACCCGCGACGGCATCGACAGCGGCCACGTGCTGGCCATCCTGAAGAACGGCGAAACCATTCTCGACCGAACCGGCGAACGCAAGGAAACGATCAAGCTTCCGAACGAACGCATCGGCCTGCTGATGGTGTTCCGCCCGTTCGAAAAGGTTTCGTACGCGCTGGTGCTCGAAATCACCGACACCCCGCGTGCCGGCGACTTCCTCGTCAATCCCTGACGCCCCTCCGCTTCCTTTCCATTTCGTTTGGAACGAGCAGAACTCGCAGGCTGGCTGCGGCTTTCACTGACGCCGGGCATCGGCGACGGCGCAGCGCGCAAGCTGCTGGCGGCCTTCGGGCTGCCTGAAGGCATTTTTGGGCAGACCGGCGCGGCGCTCCGCCAGGTGGTGTCGCAAGCGCAGGCCGATGCGTTGCAGCAGCCGCCCAATGGCCTCCAGGCGCAAATCGACCTGACCTGGCAATGGCTGCAACCCGGCCACGACGACGGCACCGCGCGCCGCATCGTGACGCTGGGCGACGCGAACTACCCCGCATCGCTGCTCGAAATGGTCGACCCGCCGTTGATGCTCTACGTGCTGGGCGCAGCGGACTTCAATCTGACACAGCTCGCCAACAGCATTGCGGTAGTGGGCAGCCGCAACCCCACGCCGCAAGGTGCTGCCAATGCGCGCGCCTTTGCGCGGGCGCTGGGCGAAGCGGGCTTGCCGGTGATTTCGGGACTGGCACTGGGTGTGGACGGCGCCGCGCACCAGGGCGCGCTCGACGCAGCCGGCGACACGCCCCGGCTCGCCACGGTGGCCATTGTGGGAACGGGCCTTGACCGCGTCTACCCGGCCCGGCACCGCGACCTGGCGCACCGCATCAGGCTGCAGGGACTGATCGTGAGCGAGCTGCCGCTCGGCACGCCGCCGCTCACGCAAAATTTTCCGAAGCGCAACCGCCTTATCGCCGGCCTGGCACGCGGCACGCTGGTGGTCGAGGCCGCACTTCAGTCGGGCTCGCTGATCACGGCCCGCCTCACCTCGGAGCAGGGCAAGGAAGTATTCGCCATTCCGGGCTCGATCCATTCGCCGCAGTCGCGGGGCTGCCATGCGCTGATCCGCCAGGGTGCGAAGCTGGTCGAATCGGTGAACGACATCCTCGAAGAGTTGCCCGATCTGCGCACAGCCGGTGCCAACGGGCGCCTTTTCGAGACTGCGGATGCCGGCGAAGCTTCTTCTTCCGCCAGCTCCTCGTCGGCTTCGGAAAACCCGCTGCTCGAGGCGCTGGGCTTCGACCCCGTCAACCTCGACGCCCTGAGCGCGCGCACCGGCTGGAGCGCGGCCGCGCTGCAGGCCAAGATGCTCGAACTCGAGCTCGACGGCCACGTGGCGCGCCTGCCCGGCGGGCTCTTCCAGAGAACAGCTGCGGCCTAGTATTTTTCTCCCCCGTAAAAGGGAAGAAGAAGTGACACGAAGCCTGGGGGCTCGCAACAAGCTTCGGCTATATTGGGCCCATGTTCGAAGTGCTCGTTTTTGTCTACGAAAACTATTGGCGCGGCGATGCTTGCCCCGAACCTGAACAGCTGGGCCGCAAGCTCAGTGCACACGGCTTCGAGGCAGAAGAGATCCGCGATGCCCTGCATTGGCTCGACGGCCTGAGCCTTGCCACGCAAGGCATGCAGCTCGAGCGAAGCGCCGATGACGATGCCATTGCCACTGTGACGCTGCGAGGCGCTGCCGAAGCCGCGCTGCCCCAGTCGAGCAACGCCATGCGGGTGTATTCGCAAGCCGAGCAGGAGCACCTGGGCGCTGACTGCCTCGGCTTCATCCGTTTTCTCGAATCGTCGAACGTGCTGTCTTGCGGGTTGCGCGAAATCGTCATCGAGCGCGCCATGGCCGCACCAGGCGACCCGGTTGCGCTCGACGAACTCAAGATCATCGTGCTGATGGTGCACTGGAGTACCGGTATCGAGCCCGATGCGCTGGTGCTGGACGAACTCTGCGAAAGCCGCGAAGGGCGCATCGCGCACTAGCCGACTAGTTCAGTAGCCGTTCCGGATTTGCGTCGAGCTTGGCGAGCGCTTCGCGCGTGGCGCGTACCGTGAGCGTTTCTTCTTCGGCCGGCACCAGGAGGCCTGCTTGCAGGTAGTTGGCCAGCCGCCCGACCTGGATAAGAAAGCTGCGGCCGTCGGCCGAGGCGAACAGATGCAACTGCTTGCGCTCGCTGCGCCAGACAAACTGCACCTGGGTCACACGGTCGTTGTGGTCGAGCATGAACCAGTTGCCCACCTGCAGCTCGTGTGCCCACTCGAGCATGTCTTCGGCAACAACGCTGCCGGCGGTGTCGGGCACGACTTCGATCGATGCCGCATCCACGCCCAGCAGCAGTTCGATGCTGTTCGCGTCGAGCGGCAGGTTGGAGGCGCCGCCGTCGTCGCTCACAAAGTCTTCCAGGTGCGCCAGGCGCTCGGCCATGGCTTCGATCTTGGCCGCGGGAATCGCCTCGGTTTTCGACAGGAAGGCGTCGGACAGCGTCGCACCGATGGTCTTGATATGGGCCTCTTGAGGCTCGTCGATGATGCCGAGCAGGTTCATGCCCAGCCGCAGGCGTTGCAGCAGCTGAGGCAGGTCCTGGATCACGCGGGCGCGGTCGGCGCGGTTGGGCTTGGCGCTCGCGGCCCACACCAGCTCGGAGGCCACGCGCTTGAGCATCACGGTCTGCTCGCCCTGTGCGCCATAGCGCAGCGCGGCAATGGCCAGCACCTCGGCCCAGACCTTGAAAAGAAACTCGCGTATCTCGTCACGCACCGGCATGTCGTTGAGCATCTTGCGCAGTTCGATGGTGTACTGGATCGCCATCGTTTCCTTCTGCTCGACCTGCTGCGCCACGCTCATGACCCGCTGGGTGGTGTCGCTTTGCGTGAGGTAGCGGCTGAGGAACGCAACAAACTCGTCGAACACCAGCTTGAAGACGCGCTGCCCGGTTTCGGGGTATTGCTCGATCACCTGCACGACACGCCGGATTTCGCCTTCGAGCGCGCTGCCCGAAATGGCGGCGGCGTCGAAGCCCATCACGCAGGAACCCATGCGGTCGATCAGCATGCGCGCGGGATGCTGAAGCGTGCCGAAGAATTCGGGCTCGGCAATGGCCACGCGCAGCACGGGCATCTGCAGCCGCGCAAACCACACGCGCGCCGAGAACGGAATGCGCTCCTCCGCGAGGATGGCCTGGAACATGAGTGCCACGATCTCGACCGTCGCCTTGTCGGCAGTGGTGGGCGCTCGCTTCTTGATTTCGGCGCTGCGCCGGCGCAGCTCGACCGAAGCCTGCTGGATGACAGTGGCCTCGTTTCCGGGGTTCTGCATGTACTGCGTGGCGGCCATCCTGTAGGCGGCTTCGGCATCGGCGATGACGCCCGCAAAGGTCTTGGAAAAAGCCTGTGTGGCCCCGCCGGCACCACCGCCACCGCCACCGCCAGCGTTGTTGCCGACGCCCGGCGCCCGCCCGTCCGCTCCGGTGACCGATTGCGGCGAAGAAGACATCGTCGATGGCATGTCCGCCGAGCCGATGCGTGCGGCCACAAAACGCTTGAGGCTCAGCAGAGCCGTCTGCGCACGCTGGCGAGCCAGCAGCAGCGGCGACCCGCCTGTCGTTACCTGTGGCGCCGATGCGCCGAAGCCCCGCGTTTGCGGCGATGCGTGCGAGCCGTGCTGCGGCGCAGCGCCCGGTACCTGGCCGGCGGTGCCACTGGAATATGGAGCCCCGGGCACCGTGGCCGGCCCGCCGGAACCGCCCGTGCGGCGCACAAAGCTCTTGAGATCGATCTCCGGCATCACGCCCTTGGAAATCAGGAACGCATTGGCATCTTCGTAGGCCTTGACGACCACGCCGACCAGATGCTGCTGAACGGTGTCCTGCACGCGGGCCCAGAGCGCACGGCTCAAGCCGGCCGCCAGCCACTGGTCTACCAGCAGCTTGGCCAGAGTTTCGGGCTTGAGCACGTCATGGGCGTCGAGCTCGACGGTGTCTTCGAGGTACTGGATGCGAAGCCGCAGGTCGCTGAGCTCGAAACTGGCTTTGTCCTGGATCGCCTGAGCCAGGCGCGAAGACAGGATGTTGCTTTCCATCACGTCGTCGCCGATCAGCTCGAGCCGCAACCCGCCGGTGGACGACGTGCCTGAGGCGGCACCCGGGGTGCTTACCGATTTGCGCCAATGGGTCTGGGCAAGCGACACCCATTGCGTTGCCTGTCCCTGGAATGCAACAAAGTCGTCCCGGCTTTCCTGCATGGTGCGCGCGCTGCCGACTTCCGAAGCCTGCCTGGTCAGGCGGTCGCGGATGGCCTGCGCCAAGGGAACGATGACGCCCTCGGTCGCCAGCACGAAACGCTCACGCGTCTCGCGTGCGAGCTGCAAGGAAGAGGCGGACCGCGCAATACTCATTGAAAGATCGGAAAGGCCGGTGAGGCTCTATTGTCGGCAACTGCCGAGAGCTTGCATCGGGAAAAGCAACTGCACAAGTGTGCATCAGCTTCTTTGCAGTTGCTGGCTTCCCGCGGCACTTTCCTTCGACCCTGTGGCGTCAGACCACGGCGCCGGCGTTCGGGTCGTCCCCGGAATCGCCGTCGCGCTTGGCCGGCGAGCCCTTGATGAGGTCTTCGCGCTTGATGCCGAGCCACATGGCGATTGCCGCTGCCACGAAGCAGGACGAGTAGATGCCGAAGCAGATACCGATGGTCAGTGCCAGGGCAAAGTAGTGCAGCGTTGGGCCGCCGAAGAAGAACATCGAGAGCACCACCAGCTGCGTCGAGCCGTGGGTAATGATGGTTCGGCTGATGGTCGAGGTGATCGCGTTGTCGATGATCCCCACCGTGTTCATCTTGCGGTAGCGGCGGAAGTTCTCGCGCACCCGGTCGAAGATCACGACCGATTCATTGACCGAATACCCCAGCACCGCCAGCACCGCGGCGAGCACGGCGAGCGAAAACTCCCACTGGAAGAAGGCAAAGAACCCCAGGATGATGACCACGTCGTGCAGGTTGGCCAGCACGGTGGCCACGGCGAACTTCCATTCGAAGCGCACCGCAAGGTAGATCATGATGCCGACCACCACCATGCCGAGCGCCTTGAGACCGTTGGTGGTGAGTTCGTCGCCCACCTGCGGCCCGACAACCTCGATGCCGCGCTGCGTGGCCGAGGGATCGACCGTCTTCAGCGCCTGCATGACCTGCGCGCTTTGCTGGTCGGAGCTCATGCCCTTTTGCGCAGGCAGGCGAATCTGCACGTCGCGCGACGTGCCGTAGCTCTGCACCTGCACGTCCGGGTAGCCGAGCTTGCCGATGGCCTCGCGCACCTTGCCGATGTCGGCGGACTGCTGGTAGGCCACCTCCATCACGGTGCCGCCCGTGAACTCCACCGACAGATGCAGTCCGCGATGCAGCAGGAAGAAAACCGCCAGCGCAAAGGTGGCGAAGGAAATGATGTTCAGCACCAATGCATGGCGCATGAACGGGATGGTCTTGTGGATGCGGAAGAATTCCATGGCGCTTGTCCTTGACCTTTATTCGGCGTCGACCACGGCGGTGCCGTCGGTCTTGGGGCGCCACACCGTGCCGATCGACACCGTCTTGAGCTTCTTCTTCTGGCCGTACCAGAAGTTCACGAGGCCGCGGGAGAAGAACACCGCGGAGAACATCGAGGTGACGATGCCGATGCAGTGCACCACTGCAAAACCGCGAACCGGGCCCGAGCCGAACGCCAGCAAGGCGATGCCGGCAATCAGTGTGGTCACGTTGGAGTCGAGAATCGTGCCCCAGGCGCGGTCGTAGCCCGCATGAATGGCAGCCTGCGGCGAGGCGCCGTTGCGCAATTCTTCGCGTACACGCTCGTTGATGAGCACGTTGGAGTCGATGGCCACGCCAATGGCCAGCGCCATGGCCGCAATGCCGGGCAGGGTAAGCGTGGCTTGCAGCATCGAGAGAATGGCCACCAGCAGCATCAGGTTGACGGCCAGCGCAATCGACGAGAACAGGCCGAACAGTGCGTAGTACGCGCACATGAAGATCATGATGGCGATGAAGCCGTACATCACGCTCTTGAAGCCCTTTTCGATGTTGTCGGCACCCAGGCTCGGGCCAATGGTCCGTTCCTGGATGATTTCCATCGGCGCAGCCAGCGAGCCCGCGCGCAGCAGCAGAGCGAGGTCGGCGGCCTCGGCAACGGTCATCGAACCCGAAATCTGGAAGCGGTTGCCGAGCTCGCCGTTGATCGACGGGGCCGTGAGCACTTCGCCCTTGCCCTTTTCGAAGATCAGCATGGCCATGCGCTTCTTGTAGTTTTCGCGGCTCACGTCGCGCATGATCCGGCCGCCCTTGGCGTCCATGGTCAGGTCGACCTTGGGCTGGTTGCTCTGCTGGTCGAAGCCGGGCTGCGCGTCGGTGAGGCTTTCGCCGGTAACGAGCACCTGCTTCTTGACGATCACCGGGCGGCCGTTGCGCTCGAGGAATTTCTCGGAGCCGAAGGGCACCGGCCCACCGCTCAGTTCGGCGGCGCGGCCTTCGGCGCTTTCGTCGACCAACCGCATCTCGAGCGTGGCAGTGCGGCCCAGGATGTCCTTGGCCTTGGCCGTGTCCTGCACGCCGGGCAACTGCACCACGATGCGGTCCAGGCCCTGCTGCTGGATCACCGGTTCGGCCACGCCGAGTTCGTTAATCCGGTTGTGAAGGGTGGTGATGTTCTGCTTGAGCGCCGCGTCCTGGAGCCGGCGAGCGGCCTCGGGCTTGATGGTGGCAGTAAGACGCCAGTTGCTGCCGTCTTGCGCTTCAGTGGTTGCGAGATCGGGAAACTGGTCCTGGATGAGCTGCTTGGCTGTTTGCAGCGCGGCGGCATCGCGGAACGAAACCTCGATGGTCTGGCCGTTGCGGTTGACCGAAGTGCCGCGGATGCCCTTGTCGCGGAAGGTGGTGCGCAGGTCGCCTGCGAACGACTCGGCCTTCTTGTCGATGGCGCCCTTCATGTCGACCTGCAGCAAGAAGTCGACGCCGCCGCGCAGGTCGAGGCCCAGGTACATGGGGAACGCGTGCAGGGACGTGAGCCACGCCGGGGAGCGCGAAACCAGGTTCAGCGCCACCACATACGGCGGGTCCGCCGGATCGGGCACCAGCGTGCGCTGCAGAACGTCGCGCGCCTTGAGCTGTTCGTCGGGCGTGCCGAAGCGCGCGCGCAGCGAACCGCCTTCAAGCGTGAGCAGGTCGGGCGTGAGCCCGGCTGTTTTCAGCGCCTCCTCGACCCGGCCCTGGGTGGCGGCGTCGACCTTGACGGTCGACTTGGCCGCGGACACTTGCACAGCAGGCGCCTCGCCGAAGAAATTGGGCAGGGAATAGATCAACCCCACAAGCAGCACGATCACGATGATCGCGTACTTCCAGACCGGATAACGGTTCATGAGAAAGCGCTTTTCAGAAACGGAACACGGCGTGACTTGAGGTCTTGCCTCACAAAGCGCAAGGCCCGGCCACGCCTTTATTGCTTACTTGACGGCGCCCTTGGGCAAGACCTGGACCACAGCGCTGCGCTGGATCTTGATCTCCACGCCATTGGCAATTTCAAGGCCCAGGTACTGGTCGCCGAGCGAGGTGATCTTGCCGAGCACGCCGCCGGCCGTTGCCACCTCATCGCCCTTGGCCAGCGCCTCGATCATTGCGCGGGCTTCCTTCTGGCGCTTCATTTGCGGACGGATCATCACGAAATACAGCACCACGAACATCAGCACCAGGGGCAGCATGCTGCCCAGCGAGGACAACATGTCGCCACCGCCGGAAGCAGCGGGCGCGGTTTGGGCGAAAGCAGAGGAAATGAACAAGAGAGTCTCCAGCAGAGAGAAGAGGAATGTCAGAAGCGCGAACCAGGTCCGCGGTTCCGCGGCCCCGTGGAAAAGGCCGCGAGTCAGAGCTTGAAGCGGCATCGGCCGCGCGCAGCAGCGGGCATTGTATTCGTGGCAATGCCCCGCCCCGCGCGCTTATCCGGCGCGCCGGGCAGGGCTTTCCAGGGGCTTGGGGCGCGCGTCTTGCGCTATGTTTTCAGGAGCAAGGCGCGGCGGCAAGCCGGCCTTTCCCAAAAAATCAGGCTGCTGCGCGTTGCGCCGCTTGCGGGTTGCGCCACTTGGCGAGCAGTTCGCTCCAGCGGGTGCGGGCGGCAGCCAGGTTGCGCTCCTTCACGTGGCCGTAGCCGCGGATCTGCTCGGGCAGGCTGGCAATCTCCAGCGCCAGCGCGTGGTTCTCGGCGCGCAGGCCGGAAATCACCTCTTCGATGCTCGCGCGGTATTCGCCGATGAGGGCGCGCTCGGTCTTGCGCTCTTCGGTGCGCCCGAAGATGTCCAGGGCCGTGCCGCGCAAGCCCTTGAGCCGGGCCAGCAGCCTGAAGCCGGAGAGCATCCACGGACCGAATTGCTGCTTCTGCAGCTCGCCCTTGGCGTTCTTCTTCGCGATGATGGGCGGCGCGAGGTGGTAGTTGAGCTTGAAATCCTTGCCCATCTCGCCCTCGAACATGCCTTCGACCCGGTCCAGGAAGCTGCGATCGGTGTGCAGGCGCGCCACCTCGTATTCGTCCTTGTAGGCCATCAGCTTGAACAGGTAGCGGGCAACGGTCTCGGTCAGCGCGCTCTTGCCCAGCACCGATTCGGCCTGCTGCACCTTGCCCACGAACCGGCGGTATTCGTCGGCATAAGCGGCGTTCTGGTAGCCGGTCAGAAATTCGGCCCGGCGCGCCACGAGGCTTTCGACGGTTTCACGCTTCTTGAACTCGATGACCTGGCCAGGGCGAACGCGCTTTTGCAGTGCGTCCGGGTTCGCCGCCGCCTGGCGGCCCCAGGCAAAGGCGGCCTTGTTGTTATCGACCGCCACGGCGTTGAGTTCGATGGCCCTCAGCAGCGACTCGAGTGCCAGCGGGATCCAGCCCTTTTGCCAGGCAAAGCCCAGCAGCATCGGGTTGGCATAGAGGCTGTCGCCCATCAGCGTGGTGGCGGCAGCATCGGCATCGAAAGTGCCGAGCGCATCGGTGCCCACGACGCGCGCGATCTGGTTGGCACAATCGTCTTGCGGATTGACCCAGTTGGAATTGCGCACAAAGGCGGCCGTTGGCGTGCTGTGCGTGTTGAGCGCGACGTGCGTGCGCCCTTCGCGCATCCGCGCCAGGGTTTCGGCGTTGACGGCCACCAGCGGATCGGCCGCAAGAATGAGGTCGGCTGCGGCGGTGCCGACGCGCGTGGTGCGAATCGCGTCCTGCGATTCGCCGATGAGCGCATGGCTCCACGTGGCGCCGCCCTTTTGCGCCAGGCCCGCCGCGTCTTGCGTGACGATGCCCTTGCCCTCGATGTGCGCCGCCATGCCCAGCAGTTGGCCGATGGTGATGACGCCCGTGCCGCCCACACCGGCCACCACGATGCCCCACACCTGGTCGCGCGCCAGTGTCGGCACGGCCGGTTCGGGCAGCGGGCCGAGTTCGAGCGGCGTATCGGCCTTGTTCTTCGCCTTCTTCTTGAGCTGGCCGCCTTCGACAGTGACGAAGCTCGGGCAAAAGCCCTTCAGGCAGCTCATGTCCTTGTTGCAGGTGCTCTGGTTGATGGTGCGCTTGCGGCCGAATTCGGTTTCGAGCGGCTCGACCGACAGGCAGTTGCTCTTCACGCTGCAGTCGCCGCAGCCTTCGCACACCAGGTCGTTGATGACCACGCGCTTGGCCGGATCGACGGCCGTGCCCCGCTTGCGGCGGCGGCGCTTCTCGGTGGCGCAGGTCTGGTCGTAGATGATGGCGGTGGTGCCGGCAATCTCGCGGAACTCGCGCTGGATGTCGTCCAGCAAGTCGCGATGCTTCACCGCCACGTGGTCGCCGGGAATGTTCACGCCCTCGTACTTCTCGGGCTCGTCGGTCACGATGACCACTTTCTTCGCGCCTTCGGCATGCAGGCTTTCGGCAATCTGCAGCACCGAATGGCCTTCGGGCCGCTCGCCGACCTGCTGGCCGCCGGTCATGGCCACGGCGTCGTTGTAGAGGATCTTGTAGGTGATGTTCACACCCGCGGCAATGCTCTGGCGAATGGCGAGCAGGCCGCTGTGGAAATACGTGCCGTCGCCCAGGTTCGCAAAGATGTGCTGGTCGGTGGTGAAAGGCTGCTGGCCTACCCACGGCACGCCCTCGCCGCCCATCTGCGTGAAGCCGATGGTGGAGCGGTCCATCCAGGTTGCCATGAAGTGGCAGCCAATGCCCCCCATGGCGCGAGAGCCTTCAGGCACCACGGTGCTGGTGTTGTGCGGGCAGCCCGAGCAGAACCACGGCTGGCGGTCGGCGCCTTGCACGCCGCCTACCTTGAGCGCTTCCATCGAGCGCTCCTTGGCTTCGAGGATGGCCATCTGCGCGTCGATGCGCGAGCGCATGTCGGCACCGGCCTGCTCCAGGATGCCCAGCTTGCGCAGGCGCTGGGCAATGGCCTTGGCAATGAGCGCGGGGTTCAGGTCGGCGTTGGCGCGCAGCAGCGTGTTGGCCGTGGGGTTGGGCATGGCCCATTCGCCGCCGGAAAAATCGCCGTCGAGCTCGTTGAACTTGCCGAGCACATTGGGGCGCACGTCGGCGCGCCAGTTGTAGAGCTCTTCCTTCAGCTGGTATTCGATGACCTGGCGCTTTTCTTCGACCACCAGGATTTCCTGCAGGCCGGTGGCAAAGTCGCGCGTGAGCTGCGCCTCAAGGGGCCACACCACGCCCACCTTGTGCAGCCTGATGCCCAGCTGGCGGCAGGTGGCGTCGTCCAGCCCAAGATCGATCAGGGCCTGTCGGGTGTCGTTGTAGGCCTTGCCGCTGGCCATGATGCCGAAGCGGTCGTTCGGGCCTTCGATCACGTTGTGGTTCAGCCGGTTGGCCCGGATGTACGCCAGCGCGGCATACCACTTGTAGTGCATGAGGCGCGCCTCCTGGTCGAGCGCGTGGTCGGGCCAGCGAATGTGCAGGCCACCAGGGGGCATCTGGAAATCGGTGGGAATGACGATCTCGACGCGGTCCGGGTCGATCATGGCCGTGGCGCTCGACTCGACGATTTCCTGGATCGTCTTCATGCCGGACCAGATGCCCGAGAAGCGGCTCATGGCAAAGGCGTGAATGCCCAGGTCCAGTATTTCCTGCACGTTGGCCGGAAAGAACACCGGCGTTCCGCACGCCTTGAAGATGTGGTCGCTCTGGTGCGCAGCCGTGCTGCTCTTCGAAATATGGTCGTCGCCCGCCACTGCGATCACGCCGCCCCATTCGGTGGTGCCGGCCATGTTGGCGTGCTTGAAAACGTCGGAGCAGCGGTCCACGCCGGGGCCCTTGCCGTACCAGATGCCGAAGACGCCGTCGAACTTGTTGGTGCCCGCCGGCGAAAAGCCCAGCTGCTGGGTGCCCCAGAGCGCCGTGGCGGCGAGTTCTTCATTCACGCCGGGCTGGAAGACGATGTTCTGCTCCTTCAGGAACTTGCTGGCCTTCCATAGCGCCTGGTCGTAGCCGCCTAGTGGAGAGCCGCGATACCCGCTGATGAATCCCGCGGTGTTCTTGCCGGCCTGCTTGTCGCGCAGCCGCTGCAGCATGGGCAGCTTGACCAGCGCCTGCACCCCGCTCATGAAAGCCCGGCCGTAGTCCAGGCTGTATTTGTCGTCGAGCGTGACGGTTTCCAGCGCCTTGCGGATGTGCTCGGGCAGGGGTGCATTCATGTGTTTGTCTCCGTTTGGCAGGGCCTGATGGGCCTGGCTGATTGGCTATGGGTCTGTGCCCGGTAGGGCATGAGCCCATGATCACGCAAAGTGTATGCCGGGGCCAGCGACAGGTGTTTGCGTTCTTCGCCTCAAAAAACCACCTTTCAGAAAGAATCTTGCTTAACATCGGTAGTTATGGAAAGCATTGATAAGTTCGACCTTGCAATCCTGCAAGAACTGCAGGCCGACGGCCGCCTGACGAATGCCGAGCTTGCGCAGCGCGTAGGTCTTTCGGCCGCACCCTGCTGGCGCCGCGTGCGCGCTTTGGAAGAAGCAGGCTTCATCAAGGGCTATCACGCCGAGATCGACCGCCACAAGATCGGGCTCGGCGTGCTCGCTTTTGTGCGTGTCGACACCGAACGCGTCACGCACGACGCCACCCAGAAACTGGAGGACTCGATCCGCAAGCTGCCCGAGGTGGTGGCCTGCCACTACATCAGCGGCACCGGCACGTTCGAGCTGCAGGTGGTGGCGCAAGACCTCGACAGCTTTTCGGCTTTTGCACGGCGCCACCTGATGAACCTGCCCAACGTGAAAGACCTGCACACCAGTTTCTCGCTTGGCGAGGTGAAGGCCAGCAGCGCCTGGCCGCTCGGGCACCTGGCACGCTAGCTGCAACCTAGAATTCCTGCCCACCACAGACACACGCCGCCCATCGGGCGGAACAAGAGGAAGCCCCCCATGAACTCCATCCGCCGCACCCTGGCGCTCGGCCTTGCCGCCGCCGCGCTCGCCTTTGGCGCCCAGGCACAGAACCGCGAACTCACCGTGGCCTCGAGCGCTACCTACGCGCCCTTTGCCTTCGAGAACAAGGACAAGCAGATCGTCGGGTTCGACATCGACATCATCAATGCCATTGCCAAGCAGCAGGGCCTGAAGATCAAGGTGGTCAACACGCCGTTCACCGGCATTTTCGGCGCGCTCAACAACGGCGACGTCGACCTGGTGATCTCGGGCGTCACCATCAACGAGAAGCGCAAGCAGAGCTACGACTTCACGCCGCCCTACTTTGCCGCGCGCCAGCTCATCGCACTGCCGAAGGGCAGCACGGTCGCATCGCTGAAGGATCTTGCGGGCAAGAAGATCGCCGTGGTGAGCGCCTCCACCGCCGACGACATTGCCTCGCGCGAATTCGGCAAGACCAGCCCCAACATCCGCCGCTTCGAGAGCACGCCGCTCATCATTTCGGAACTGGCCGGCGGCGGCGTCGATGCAGCCATGGGCGACAACGGCGTGATCGCCTACCGCGTGGCGCAAAACCCCGATCTCAAGACCATCGACGACAAGTCCTTTCCTGAAGAGGGTTTCGGCATCGTCGTGAAGAAGGGCGACAAGGCGCTGCTCGACAAGCTCACGGCCGGCCTTGCCGCCATTCGCGCCGACGGCAGCTACAACACGATCTACAAGAAGTGGTTCAACAAGGACCCGAACGCCCGATGAGCAGCAGCACGTCCGAGCCGGGCGCAAGGGAGCACTAGATGGAACAGCCGATCCTGTTGTTCGGATGGTTTCGCTGGGACATCCTGGTCGAATACAAAGACCTGTTCTGGCAAGGCGCCTGGATGACGCTGCGCATGACAGTGGTGTGCGTGCTGCTAGGCGCAAGCTGGGGCCTGTGCCTTGCGCTCGCACGGCTCGCGCAGCCGCGCCATGCGCCCTGGACCTGGGTTGCGCGGTTCTTTCTGCGGTGGCCGGCGACGGTGTACGTGAGCTTCTTTCGCGGCACGCCTCTCTTCGTGCAGATCCTGCTGATTCACTTCGCGGTGATGCCGGTGTTCATTCATCCCACCACCGGCCTCCTCATCGACGGCGACCTGGCGCGCACGCTCAAGCAGGAACACGGCGCGCTCATCTCGGGCGTGGTGGCGCTCACGCTCAATTCAGCGGCCTACATCTCCGAAGTGTTCCGCGCCGGCATCCAGTCGATCTCGCGCGGGCAGTTCGATGCCGGCCGGTCGATCGGCTTCACGCCCGCGCAGGTCATGCGCTATGTGGTGCTGCCGCAGGCCTTCCGCCGCATGCTGCCGCCGCTTGGCAACAACGCGATCGCCTTGCTCAAAGACACCTCGCTGGTCTCCGCGATCGGCCTGGCCGAACTGGCCTACGCCGCACGCACGGTGGCAGGCGCCTATGCGCGCTATTGGGAGCCGTACCTTGCGATTTCGGTGGTGTACTGGGTGATGACGCTCGTGCTCACCACGATGCTGCGGCGGCTCGAACACCGCCTGGCGCGCAGCGACAGGGGATAGGCACAATCGGGCGACATGCCACCGATTTCCCCCGAAGAGACACCTGTTCCCCCGGCCCGGCCGCAGCCGCCGAAGTTCGCGGCGCTGGAGCCGCTCAAGCTGCCCGTGTTCCGCATGCTGTGGAGCACCTGGCTCATCGCCAACATCTGCATGTGGATGAGCGACGTGGCGGCGGCGTGGATGATGACCTCGCTGACCACTTCGCCGATCTGGGTGGCGCTGGTGCAGTCGGCTTCAACCTTGCCCGTGTTCCTGCTGGGCCTGCCAAGCGGGGCACTGGCCGACATTCTCGACCGCCGGCGCTGGCTGGTGGCTACGCAGTTCTGGCTGGCGGGAACGGCCATCGTCCTCTGCGCGGCCATTGCACTGGACATGATGACCGCGCCGCTTTTGCTGGCGCTCACTTTCGCCAACGGCATTGGCCTGGCGCTGCGCTGGCCGGTGTTCTCGGCCATAGTGCCCGAGCTGGTGCCACGGCCGCAGTTGCCGGCGGCGCTGGGCCTGAACGGCATCGCAATGAACGCCTCGCGCATCATCGGCCCGCTCACGGCGGGCATGCTGATTGCCAGTGCGGGCAGCGTCTGGGTATTTGCGCTCAATGCCGTGCTGTCGGTGGCATCGGGCTTCGTGGTGCTGCGCTGGCGGCGCGAGCACAAGCCCAATCCGCTGGGCCGCGAGCGGCTCATCAGCGCCATGCGCGTGGGCGTGCAGTTCGTGTGGCAGTCGCAGCGCATGCGGGCGGTGCTCTCTCGCATCACGATCTTCTTCTTTCACTCCACGGCGCTGCTTGCGCTGCTGCCGCTCCTGGCGCGCAACCTCGAGGGCGGCGGTGCCGGCACCTTCACGCTGCTGCTCGCGGCCATGGGCTCGGGCGCGATCATCGCGGTGCTCTTTCTGCCGCGGCTGCGCCAGGCGCTGGGGCGCGACCAGCTCGTGCTGCGCGGCACGGCGCTGCAATCGCTGGCCACCGGGGTCATGGCCTTTGCGCCCAACGCGTGGGTCGCGGTGCCTGCCATGTTCTTCGGCGGCATGGCGTGGATCACCGTGGCCAATTCGCTCTCGGTGTCGGCGCAACTGGCGCTGCCCGACTGGGTGCGCGCGCGCGGCATGTCGACCTACCAGATGGCGATCATGGGCGCGAGCGCGATCGGCGCGGCCCTCTGGGGCCAGGTGGCCACGGTTACCAACCTGCGCTCCAGCCTGGAAATTGCGGCCGTGAGCGGCACGCTGCTCATGCTGGCGGCGCTGCGCTGGGTAACCGACGTCTCGGGCGAAGAAGCCGACATGAGCCCCGCGCGCGCCGGCTGGGCTGCCGGCCCGCCCGCTGAAAAGCCCGAAGAAAACGGCCGCGTGGTCATCACCATCGAATACATGATCGACCCCGCACGTGCCGCCGCCTTTCACCTGGTAATGCACCAGACCCGCCGCGCGCGGCTCGGCCAGGGCGCCATCGGCTGGGAGCTGCTGCACGACATTTCGGAACTCGGCCGCTACGTGGAAGAGATCGTAGACGAAAGCTGGACCGATCACCTGCGCCGCTTCAACCGCGCCACGGCCGCCGACATGGCCTTGCGCGAACGGCGGCTGGCGTTCCACATCGGCGAATCGCCGCCTGTGGTGACGCGCTATGTGGTGAAGCGCTGAATCAGACCGGTCACTCGGGTTTGCAGCGGCCGCCTTACGGCCAATCGACCTGTCTCTGGGTAACTACCGATCCATCTTTTTTTGACCGATTGGATAATTTAGACCATCATCCCGCCCTGATTGCCCGTCACCACGAGGTACGCCACGATGAACCCGGTCCCCTTGTGCAGCCGCTTCTGGTCCGACCTGACCAGCGAAGAGTTCTCCCGCCTCGACCGTGAACGGCTCATTGCCGTGCTGCCGGTAGGCGCCACCGAACAGCATGGGCCCCACCTGCCCATGTCGACCGACACGGCCACCATCGACGGCATGGTTCGCGCCACGCTCCCGCACCTGCCCGACGACCTGCCCGTGCTCTTTCTGCCCACCGTGCCCTACGGCAAGAGCAACGAGCATTCGCGCTACCCGGGCACGCTCACCGTGTCCGCGAACACGCTGATCTCGCTTTGGAAAGACATCGGCGCCTGCGTTGCGAAGGCCGGGGTGCGCAAGCTCGTGCTCTACAACAGCCACGGTGGCCAGATGAGCGTGATGGACATCGTGGCGCGAGACCTGCGCGAGGAGCACGACATGATGGTCGTGGCCGCCAACTGGTACACGCTGGGCCTGCCCGAGGGCCTGTTCACTGCGCACGAGGGCAAGCACGGCATTCACGCGGGCGACCTCGAAAGCTCGGTAATGCTGCACCTCACGCCCGACTACGTTCGCCGCGACCAGTTCCAGAACTTCAGCTCGATGACCGAGCAGTTGGCCGCCGAAAACAAGTTTCTCTCGATCACGCCCAGCGGCAAGCTCGGCTGGCAAATGCACGACATCAACCCTTCGGGCGCCGCTGGCGATGCCACGCGCGCCACACCCGAAAAGGGCGCCGCGGTGCTCGACCATGTGGGCCGCCGCTTCGTCGAGCTGTTGCACGAGGTCGACCGCTTCCCACTCTCTCGCCTTGCCAACGAGCCCGCCTGGAAATGAGCTCCACCACCGCCACTCCGCCGCTGGTCAGCCTGCGCCACGTCAGCAAGCGCTTTGCGAACGGCACGCTCGCATTGCAGGGCATGACGCTCGACATCGGCGAGCACGACTTCATCAGCTTTCTCGGTCCCTCGGGCTGCGGCAAGAGCACCGCACTCAGGCTCATCGCCGGGCTCACCCGGCTCAGCTCGGGCGACATGCACTGGTCCGGCGCCAACACCGGAAAGACGCAAAGCGACCGCGACCTGGGCTTCGTGTTCCAGGAGCCCACGCTCATGCCTTGGGCCAAGGTGTTCGACAACGTGTGGCTGCCGCTCAAGCTGGCCGGCATGAGCCGCGATGCGGCCGCACCGGTGGTTCAGCAGGTGCTCGAGATGGTCGGTCTTTCGCGCTTTGCCGACGTGTACCCGCGCGAACTTTCGGGCGGCATGAAGATGCGCGTTTCGATTGCGCGCGCGCTGGTCACACATCCGCGCCTGTTGCTGATGGACGAGCCCTTTGCCGCGCTCGACGAAATGACGCGCATCAAGCTCAACAACGACCTGCTCGCCATCTGGCGCGAGCACCGCTTTTCAGTGGTGTTCGTCACGCACAGCGTGTACGAGTCGGTGTATCTCTCCAACCGCATCGTGGTGATGGCCGCCCGCCCTGGCCGTGTGATCGACGAGATCCGCATCGACGAACCGTATCCGCGGGGCGAAGAGTTCCGCACCTCGAGCCGCTACAACGCGCACTGCACGGCGGTGTCGCAATCCCTGCATGGAGCGCTGCATGACATCGATCACTGAGCCCGCCGTGGCGGCCGCCGAGGTGCCGATGAATGCCGCCGACGTTGCGCCCTCGGAGGCGATGTTGCGCGCGCATGAAGACAGGCTGCGCCGGCGCGATTCGGTGCTGCGCATCGTGGTGCCGGCCGCCATTGTCATTGCGCTGCTGCTGGCATGGGAATGGATGGTGCGCGCCAACAACATTCCGCACTACATATTGCCGGCGCCCTCGCTCATTCTCCGCACGCTGTTCGACAACTGGGCGTCGCTCTCCAGCGCGCTGTGGTTCACGGTCAAGCTCACGCTGCTCGCGCTGGCCGCGGCCATCGTCGGCGGTGTGCTGCTGGCGATTGCGTTCGCGCTCTTCAAGTGGGTGGAGATCGGCCTCTTCCCTATCGCGGTGATCCTGCAGGTAACGCCGATCATCGCGATTGCGCCGCTGATATTGATCTATGTGTCGAGCACCACCGCGGCGCTGTTGCTGTGCGCCTGGATCGTGGCCTTCTTTCCCATCCTGTCGAACACCGTCGTCGGCCTGAAAAGCGCCGACAGCAATCTGCGCGACCTGTTCCAGCTGTACAAGGCCTCGCCTTGGCAAACCTTCCGCTACCTGCTCGCGCCCAGCGCGCTGCCGTATTTCATGGCGGGCTTGAAGATTGCCGGCGGGCTGAGCCTGATCGGCGCGGTGGTGGCAGAGTTCACGGCCGGTACCGCCGGCAAGGAAACGGGGCTCGCTTCGCGCATTCTCGAATCGAGCTTTCGCACCGAGATCCCGATGATGTTTGCGGCGCTGCTGCTGGTGTCGCTGCTCGGTATCGTGATCTTCATCGTCTTCGCTGCGCTGTCGCGCCTTGTGCTCGGGCATTGGCACGAGAGCGAAATGCGCCGTGAGCGCTAGCAGCAACATGACAGTGCAAATCGATTGGAGCGCCGTGCACGCGGACCTGCGCGGCCTCAACGTGATCACCGCTCCGGGTCAGCGCAAGCAGCTCTCGAAAGACTTCTACTGGTACAGCCCCATCCTCACCGCGCAGCTTGCGGGCTGCGTGGCCGACCTCGTCGTCAAGGTCAGCACTGAAGACGACGTGCGCCGGGCCGCGGCCGTGGCCGCAAAGTGGAAGCTGCCGCTCACCGTGCGCGCCGGAGGCACAGGCAACTATGGCCAGTGCGTGCCGCTCGAAGGCGGCATCGTGCTCGACGTGACGCAGATGTGCCGCGTGCTCGACATTCAGGATGGCCGCATGCGGGTGGAAGCCGGTGCACGCATGCACGACATCGACCTTGCCGCGCGCGAGACGGGCCAAGCGCTGCGCATGTGGCCCTCGACATGGCACGTGGCCAGCATCGGCGGCTTCATTGCGGGGGGCTTCGGCGGCATCGGGTCGTTCCGCCACGGCATCCTGCGCGACCCGGGCAACCTGCTGCGCGCGCGCGTGATGACGGTGGATCGCGAACCGCGCATCATCGAACTGCACGGCGACGAGATCCAGCAGGTGCACCACGCCTACGGCACCAACGGCGTGATCCTCGACGTGGAAGTGGCGCTGAGCCCGGCGGTCGAATGGGTGCACTGCACGGTGCTGTTCGGCACATACCGCGGCGCTCTCGATTTCGGCATCGCCGCTCAGGCGCCCACGCTGGACATCTTCTTGCTCTCGACGGTGGAGGCGCGGTTCTCGCCCTACTACACCGCCATGCGCGACCGCTTTCCGCCCGACCGGCATGCGGTGTTCACCATGGTCTCGCCCGCATCGATGGCCGAGTTCCGCGCGCTCGCCGATGCGCACGGCGGCACGATTTCCGTCGCAGGCACCGAGGCCGAGCTGCTCGCCGAGGGCCTCCCGCCCGCCTACGAGTGCGCGTTCAACCACACGACGCTTCAGGCGCTGAAGGCCGACCGCGGCTGGACGTATCTGCAGGTCGCGTATGCGCAGCCGTTCGATCCGTCGGTGGTCGAGCGTCACCTGAAAATCTTCGGCGACGACGTGCTGCAGCACCAGGACTTCGCGCGCGCGGGCGGCGAGTGCGGCACCTTCGGCATCCTGCTGGTGCGATGGAAGGGTGAGGCCCACCAGTACGAAGTAATTCGCGAGATCGAATCGCAGGGTGGTTGCCAGATCTTCAATCCGCATGTGGTCACCATCGAGGACGGCGGAATGAAGACCATCGATACGCAGCAAATCGAATTCAAGAAGCGCAGCGACCCGATGGGCTTGATGAACCCCGGAAAAACGCGCGGCTGGCATCCGGACATGGCCGTCGAACGCTGAGAAAAAGATTTAGTCTCCGCATCCCGTACTTTCAAAACCTCCACAGGAGCACGTCCCCATGCGCATCCCCGCTTTCAATCTCCGGCCGCTTGCCTTCGGCCTGGCGCTCGCCGGCGCCGCCCTTGCCGCGCAGGCGCAGGAAAAAGTGGTGTTCGCCACCAACTGGAAGGCGCAGGCCGGCCATGGCGGCTTCTACCAGGCGCTGGTGGACGGCACCTACAAGAAGTACGGCCTCGATGTCGACATTCAGCAGGGCGGCCCCATGGTCAACAACCGGCCGATGCTGCCTGCAGGCAAGGTCGATTTTCTGATGACCGGCAACCTGCTCCAGTCTTTCGACAACGTGAAGAACGGCGTGCCCACCGTCGTGGTTGCGGCTTTCTTCCAGAAAGATCCGCAGGCCATGTTCGCGCACCCGGGCCAGGGCTTCGACACCTTCAAGGACATGACCAAGGCCCCCGTCGCCTTCATCGGCAAGGACGGCCAGTTCAGCTTCTGGCAGTGGATGAAATCGGAGCACGGCTTCAAGGATTCGCAGCTCAAGCCCTACACCTTCAATGTTGGCCCGTTCCTGGCCGACAAGAAGTCGATTCAGCAGGGCTACGCCATCTCGGAGCCGCTGTCGATCAAGGCGCAAGCAGGCTTTGAACCGGTGGTGCAGCTGCTGGCCGACAACGGCTTTTCGACGTATTCGACCACCATCGAGACACGCGCCGATCTGGTCAAGACCAAGCCCGAGACCGTGCGCAAGTTTGTCGAGGCTTCGATCATCGGCTGGAACAACTATCTCTACGGCGACAACAAGGCAGCCAACGAGATGATCGCCAAGATCAACCCCGACTCGCCCGTGGCCGCGTCGCAAGGCTCCATCGAACTCATGAAGAAGATGGGCATTGTCGACAGCGGCGAATCGCTCACCAAGGGCATCGGCGCAATGGACGAAGCACGCGTGAAAGATTTCTACGACAAGATGGTGAAGGCCGGTTTGTACAAGCCCGGCGAGATCGACCTTTCGAAGGTCGTGACCACGCAGTTCGTCAACAAGGGCGTGGGCATCGACGTCCGCAAGAAGCTCGCCGGCAAGTAACCGGCTTGGTTTTTTCCCGCGGGCCGCGCGGGGCTTGCGCCGGGGTCAGATGCCGGCGCCTGGGTTGCCATAAGGCACTGCGCGGCTCTTTGTTCACTGGGCTCTGACCCCGTCTCGCCGACAGGCGAACCGGCCCTCTTTTTCATGAAAACGCTCGTCGTCCACTGCCATCCGAACCCTGAAAGCTTCAACCACGCGCTCTACCGCACAGCCCTTGCGGCGCTGGAGCCGCGGCACCCCGTCAAGGCCATCGATCTGTATGCCGAAGGCTTCGACCCGACGCTCACGCGCGAAGAGCGCATTGCCTACCTCGACAACCCCGAACTCATTCGCGAACGCGTGAAACCGCACGTTGAAGCACTGCTGTGGGCCGAGCACCTGGTGTTCGTCTATCCCACCTGGTTTCATGGGCCGCCGTCCATGCTCAAGGGCTGGCTAGAGCGCGTGTGGCTGCCGGGCGTGGCCTTTCTGCCCGCGGAGCGCAAGGGGCAGGTTGCCAAGTCGGGCATGCGGCACATCCGGCGGCTGACGGTGGTGACCACCGGCGGCTCGCCGCGCTGGTTCGTGATGCTCATCGGCGACCCGGGCCGGCGGCTTTTCACGCGCGCGCTGAGGGCGCTGTTCGCGTGGCGCTGCAAGGTCACGTGGTTGCAACTGCATGACATGAACGCAGTCACCGAACGCGACCGCGTCCATTTCATCGAGCGCGTGTCGCGCAAGCTGCAGAGCATCTAGCCAGGGAGACACACACCATGAGCCTTGAACGCATGCTCACCGTCCGCGTCGAACGCATCTCGCGCGAGACGCCGGAAATTCTGGCTTTCGAGCTGACGCATCCGTGGGGCCGTGGTCTGCCGGGCTACGAAGCCGGCGCGCATATCGACGTGTTCATGCCCGGCGGCTTCTCGCGCCAATACTCGCTGGCGCGATGGTCTCCGGATGCGCCGTCGAATGCCGCGTCTTACGTGATCGGCGTGAAGCGCGAGGCTCAAAGCCGCGGCGGATCGGCCTCGATGCACGAACGCGTGCGCGAGGGCGACCTGCTTGCAATCAGTGCGCCGCGCAACACCTTTCCACTGCGCAGCGAGGCCACGCAGCACCTGCTGCTGGCAGGCGGCATTGGCATGACGCCGCTGCTTGCCATGGCGCAGGCGCTTGCAGCACGCAGCGCAGATTTCACCTTGTGCGTGTTCGCGCGCAGCGAAGAGCACCTGGCCTTTGCAGACGCACTGCAATCGCCGGCGCTGGCGCCGCACCTTCGGCTGCACCTCGACCAGGGAGACGCCACGCAGCGCATCGATCTGCGCGCGCTGCTGGCCGAGCGCGTGCCCAACACGCACCTTTACGTCTGCGGTCCCAGTGGCTTCATGAAAGCGGTGCGCGAAGCGGCTGCGCACTGGCCCGAAGACGCGCTGCACACCGAATACTTTGCCGCGCCCACCGATGCGAACACGGGCACCGGCCTGCCCTTCACGCTGAAGCTCGCGCAACGCGGCATCGCGGTGCCGGTAGCGGCCGACCAGACCGCCGTCGACGCGCTGCATGAAGTCGGCATCGACATTCCGGTGTCGTGCCAGCAGGGCCTGTGCGGTACCTGCGTGGTCGAAGGAGACGGCGAAGCCGCGGAGCACCGGGACTTTTGCCTGACGGGCACCGAACGCCGCACAAAAGTGGCCTTGTGCTGCTCCCGCGCCAAGGGGCAGGAACTGGTACTGCAGCTGTGAGTGCACGGCCCGCCATCGGCAACCCGGACGAAAGCACTGGCGATGCGCCCGCCACGCGCGGCCGCTCGCGCAAGTACGCCCAGGTGCTCGGCCTCATCAACCAAGCCGCTATCGAGGTGTTTGCCAGCGAAGGGCTGGCAGGCGCATCGACGCAAGCCATTGCCGACAAGGCGGGGCTTTCGAAGGCGCAGTTGCACTATTACATCGAGAGCAAGGAAGCGCTGTACCGGCAGATCCTGCAGGACATTCTCAACGACTGGATCGTGGTGTTCGGCTTTGCGGACGAAGCCTTCGGCCCGCGCAAGGTGCTGGGCGACCTGATTCACCGCAAGATGGTGTTCTCTTTCGAGCACCCGCTGCGTTCGCGCATTTTTACGGCCGAGATGATGCACGGCGCCCCTGTGCTCAACCGCATGATGGACACGAGCAAGCAGCGTACCGACCAAGCCGCCGCCGTGATCCAGAACTGGATGAACCAGGGCCTGATGGACAAGGCCGACCCGATGCTGGTGCTGTTCCACATCTGGGCCGTGACGCAGTTCTACGCCGACCACGCCACCCAGGCTGCGTACTTTCGCAACGTTGCGCAAGACGGCGACGACAAGGACCGGCGCTACCTGATCGAGCAGGTAACCGAGTTTTTGCTGAAGGGCGCGGGGGTCAGGTAGCGCGGTGCTGGGGCAGGTACATGGTGGCTTCCACTTCCACCAGCACCTCGTCGCCAGGCAGGAAGCGCGACACCTCGACCACCGTGCTCACCGGCGGGTCGCCCGGATAGAACAGCCCGCGCACGCGGTTGTAGAACGCATAGTGCGGCAGGTGGCGAAAGTACTGCACCAGCTTGACCACGTCTTCCATGGTGCCTCCATGCTCGGCGGCAATCTGGCGGATGCGCTCGAGCACGAACCAGCTCTGCGCGACGATGGGCGCTTCGAAGATGTCGACCGACATCTGGCCCGTGGCATAGCCCACGCCCTGCAAAGCCGTGCGGGCCTCCTCGGGAATGGCGTCGTAGCCTGCCACGGCACGCCGCGTGGCCGGATCGACCGCGACCACGCCGCTCATGAAGACGAAATCGCCGACGCGCTTGGCGGCGGCGTAGTTGGCCATTGGCTTGCCCATGCTCATTGTGTTTTCTCCAGAATCTGACCTGCACGGATCACGGTGCGCTGGCGCCCGCGCGGGCCGATGAGTTCATGCTCATCGGTGGCCGCAAGCAGCACCAGGTCGGCGGGGCAGCCAGGCGCGATGCGGCCGTCCCACGTAAGGCCGAGCGCCCTGGCCGGGCTGACGGTGACCGCATCGAACCATTCACCAGCGGGCGCGAGGTGCGCCATTTGCACGCCAAGGCCGAAGGTCTCGAGAAGGTCGTAGCTGCCATAGGGATAGAAGGCGTCTTGCACGTTGTCCGTTGCCAGGCTCACACGCAAGCCCCGTGCCGCCGCCTCGTGAATGCGCGTGATTCCGCGCTGCACAGGCGTGCGGTCCCAGGCACCCTGAAGGTAAAGATTGGTGGTCGGCAGCGCGACCATGTGAAGGCCCGCGCCTGCGCACAGTGCCAGCGTTTCGTTGGCGACCGCATCGTCCTGCACCGCCAGCGAGCAGCAGTGGCCGCAGACCACACCGCGCCGGAATTCGCGCGCACGCATCAGCTGCGCAATGCTGCGCAAGCCGCTCGCATCGGCATCGAGGCCTTCGTCGACATGAAAGTCGAGGCCAAGGCCGTGGTCTTGCGCCAGGTCGAACACGCGGCCAAGCTTGTGCACGAGGCCTTCGTTGCGATAGACGAAGGCACCGAGCGTGCCGCCGGCGTGCCTTACTTCGCGCGCAATGTGCTCGCCGGCAGCAAGGTCTGCAAACACGTCGAGCGGGGTGAGCGAAACAAACTGCAGCTCGATGCGCCCGCGCCATTCGTGGCGCAACGTTTCGAACACCGCCAGCGCGGCCGGCGGCTCGGCTTGGACCCAGTCGATGTGCGTGCGCAGCGCACGCGTGCCCGATTGCCAGGCGTCCTGCAGCGCACGCTCCATGCGAGGACGCAGCGTTTCGCCGGTCCAGCCTGCGCGGTGCTTGTCCATGCGCTCGATGGCCGCGAACAGGTTGCCCTCGGCCGCGCCGACTTCTTGCGCGGTGTAGTTCTTGTCGATGTGCGCATGCGCCTCGACCAGTGCACTCAGCAGGGTGCCACGCGCGCCTGACTGCGACGCGCTGGGCACGACGGCCTGCACACGGTCTCCGGCCAGTGTGACGTCGAACAGTTGCGCATCGCCTGCGGTAAAGCCTCGCAGCCGCGCTGGAATACGCACCGATTCGATCTTCATGCGCGTTGCCGCAACGCCCGCAACCAGCCCAGTCCGGCCGAAGTACCCCCGGGTTCCGTGCCGCGGCTGGGCCGGTATTCGCAGCCGATCCACCCGTGCCAGCCGCATTGAGCCGACACCTCGTCGATAAGGTCGAACAGGTATGGATAGTTCTGCTCGCCAATGTCGGGCTCGTGGCGCTCTGGCACGCCGGCAATCTGGATGTGCCCCACGCGGCCGGTCGGCAAGTATTTGCGGATCTTCATGGCCACATCGCCCTCGACGATCTGGCAGTGATACAGGTCCATTTGCACCTTGAGGTTGGGCGCGCCCACCATGTCGATGATTTCGTGCGCATGGTCTTGCCGGTTCAGAAAGAAGCGCGGAATGTCGCGCGTGTTGATAGGCTCGATGAGCACGTCGCGGCCGGCCTTGGCCGCATCCGCCGCGGCCCAGCGCAGGTTGTCCAGGTACACCGGCTGCACGGCTTCGCGCTCGAGGCCTTCAGGCACCAGGCCCGCCATGATGTGGATGCGCGGGCAGTCGAGCGCCGCGGCGTAGTCGAGGGCCTTGGCAATGCCTTCGCGAAACTCGGCGTCGCGGCCCGGCAGGCAGGCAAGACCCCGCTCGCCGCCATCCCAGTTGCCCGGGGGTCCGTTGAAGAGCACCTGCTGCAGGCCGTTGTGCTGCAGGCGGGCTGCGATCTCGTTGTGGTCGAAGGCGTAGGGAAAAAGATATTCAACCGCCTTGAAGCCGTCTTTCGCGGCGGCTTCGAAGCGGTCAAGAAAGTCGAGCTCCGGATAGAGCATCGAGAGGTTGGCTGCAAATTGAGGCATGGGGTGCTTTTTACTATTACCAGCTACCAGCGCGCACCGAAAGTGCGGCGCAGTTCGTCGATCTGTTCGTCGCTCAGCGGCTGCGGATTGGCCTTGCCGGTAAGCAGGTGGAGCCTTGCGGTTTCTTCGAGTTCCTCGAGCACGGCCATTGCCGAGCCGGGCGTCTCGTGCCACACATTGGGGCCGAGACGCTGGAGCATCACGGCGCGAATCGGCGTGCCGGCCGAACCTTGGCGCTCGATGGCTTGTGCGACCAGTTCGGCTGCCTCGGGTGCGCCGGGGCGGTGATAGGGAATGAGCGGCACGTGGCCGACCTTCATCACAAAATACGGTGTGAGCGCGGGCAGGAGTTCATCGCCTTGTGCGCCGAGCGTGAGCGCAACGCAGTGCGTGCTGTGCGTATGAATCACGCAGGCGGTGCCCGCATCGAATTTGCGCGCCGCCGCATAGATGCGCATGTGCAGGGCGAGGGTCTTGCTTGCGCGGTCGCCGGCCGTCTGGTTGCCTTGCGTGTCGAGCCTGGCCAGGCGCGCGGGGTCGAGGAAGCCGAGGCAAGCGTCTGTGGGCGTGATGAGAAAGCCGTCGTCCAGCCGCACGCTGATGTTGCCTGCCGTCGCATGCACATAGCCGCGTTCGAAAAGGCTTCGGCCTACGCGGCAGATTTCTTCTCTAGCCTGGGTTTCGTTCATGTCGCTTTTCCGCGTTTTGTGTTGCGCTGTTCAGGGCTTGTGCATAACGCTCCCGTCGATGGGGTGCCTTGCGCAGCGAAACAAAGGAGGAGGGGCGGAAGCCCGCAGGCCGGGGGACATTCGCGGAGAAAGGTACCCCGTCGGCGGGTGCGCACCCCGAACGCACGGGAGCGCGCCCTGAACAAGTACCCGGCATGCAATTCATGCCAGCACTGTAAATGCCTTGGTAAAGAAATCATCCCTCCCAAAGTTGCCAGACTTGAGCGCAATGTGCACCGACGTGCCTTCCGCCACATCGGTGCGGGCATGGCACCACGGCACGCCGGGGTCGATCTGCGGCCCGATCTGCATCTGCGCAATGCCCAGCGCCTGCACGCACGCACCGGAGGTTTCGCCGCCCGCCACCACGAGTTGGCGCACCCCGCGTTCGACCAGGCCGCGTGCAATGGCTGCGATGGTGCGCTCGACCATGGCACCGGCCTCTTCGACGCCTAGCCGGCCCTGCACCGACTTGACGGCACCTGCCTCGGCCGTGGAATAAACGAGCACTGGTTGCTTGTCGATGAGAGGTGTCGCCCACGCCAGAGTTTCAGCTGCGACATCGACGCCCGCGGCGATACGCAGCGGATCGATGGCCGCCGCCGCGCCGCCGCGCTGGATGAAGTCGAGCACCTGGCGATTGGTGGCCAATGAGCAACTGCCCGACACCACGGCGCGCAGCCCACCCGCGGCCGGCAACGCGCTGGCTTGCGATGACGGCGCAAGGCCGAAGTTGGCGGGCAAGCCGATGGCGACGCCCGAGCCGGCTGTGACCAGCGGCATCTTCGCAATTGCGGGGCCGAGCCGCAGCAGGTCGTCGTTCGACACCGAGTCGACGATGGCAATCGACACGCCCTCGCCTTTCAGCTGTTCGATGCGCTCCGAAATGGCCGCCGCACCCCGCGCGACCACCGCATGGTCGATGAGCCCTACCTTGCGCTTGCACTGCGCCTGCAGCACACGCACGAGGTTCGGGTCGGTCATGGGCGTGAGCGGATGGTTTTGCATGCCGCTCTCGCTGAGCAACACGTCGCCCGCGAACAGATAACCCTTGAACACTGTTCGCTTGTTGTCCGGGAAGGCCGGCGTGGCAATGGTGAAATCGCATTGCAGCGCCTCCATGAGCGCTTCGGTCACCGGGCCGATGTTGCCCTGCGGCGTGCTGTCGAAGGTGGAGCAGTACTTGAAGTAGATCTGCTGCGCGCCCTGGACCTGCAGCCAGCGCAGCGCGGCAAGCGACTGCGCGATGGCTTCGGCCGGGGCGATGGTGCGCGACTTGAGCGCGACCACCACCGCGTCGACTTCGGCATCGAGCGGCGTGGCGGGCACGCCGATGGCCTGCACCACGCGCATGCCGGCGCGCACGAGGTTGTTGGCCAGGTCGGTGGCGCCGGTGAAATCGTCGGCAATGCAGCCTAGCAGCAGCTTGGGCATCGATCAGTCCTTTGCGGCCACTGCCAGCTTCACGGCCTGCGGGTTCTCGCGCACGTAGTCGCGCAAGATGGCGTCGAAGCTCGCGTCGGCCTTCAGGCCCAGCGCCTCGGCGCGTGCCGCATGAATGCGGCTGGGCCAGCTTGTCACGATCTTGGCAATGTTCGCATCGGGCTCCCAGTCGATCAACGACGTTGCCTCTTTGCCGGCAATGCGTTCGAGCGCATCCGCCATTTCGCGCACGGTGGTCGTCAAGGCGGGCAGGTTGACCGCGGTGCGCGCACCCCACTCGGCAGCGCTGGCCGTGGCCGCGCGGATGATGCCCGCGACGGTGTTGCCGGGCGACGCGAGGGCAACGGCTGTCTCGGGCGAAACGGGGCAGCGCGCGCGCTCGCCGGCCAACGGCTCGCGCAGCATGCCGCTCAAGAAGCTGGAGGCCGCGCCGTTGGGCCGGCCGGGCCGCACCGACACCGTCATGAGCCGCACGTTGCGGCCCTGCACGAAGCCCTTGCGCGTGAAGTCGGCCACGAGCTGCTCGCCGATGAACTTCTGGATGCCGTAGCTGTTCTGCGGGGTCGGCAGCGTGGTGTCTTCGATCACCTCGGGCAGGCGCTGCTCGGGCGAATCGCCGAAGACCGCGACCGAGCTGGAGAACACGAACACCGGCGCATGGCCCGCGCGGCGGCAGGCTTCGAGCAGCGCGCGCGTGGTGTCCAGGTTGCTGCGCATGCCCAGGTCGAAGTCGGCCTCGCATTCGCCGCTCACTGCGGCGGCAAGGTGGAACACGGCGTGCGTGTCTGCCAGGGGCAGCACGCCGCTCACGGCCTGCTCGTACAAATCGCCCTGCACAAAGTGCACGCGACCATCGGCTTGCAGGTCTGCGGGCGGCGGCACGCGATCGGCCAGCGTGATGCGTGCAACCGGCTGCACCACGCCGCCGGCCAGCGCCAGCGGACCACTCGCGAGCAGCGTGCGCGCAAGCCGCGCACCGACAAAACCGCAACCCCCGGTGATGAGAATATTCATGATGCTTGTCTTCCTTGTTCAGGCTTTCTTGTCGGCAACCGGCAGCTCGATGCCGGGGAAAATCTTGATGACGGCGCTGTCGTCCTCGCGCGCAAAACCGGCGGTAGACGCCTGCATGAACATCTGGTGCGCGGTGGACGAGAGCGGCAGCGGAAATTTGCTGGCGCGCGCCACGTCGAGCACCAGGCCCAGGTCTTTCACGAAGATGTCGACGGCCGAGAGCGGCGTGTAGTCGCCCGCCAGCACGTGCGCCATGCGGTTCTCGAACATCCAGCTGTTGCCCGCGCTGTGCGTGATCACCTCGTACAGCGCTGCCGGGTCCACCCCTTCGCGAAGGCCCAGCGCCATGGCCTCGGCCGCCGCGGCAATATGCACGCCGGCCAGCAACTGGTTGATGACCTTGACCTTGCTGCCCGCACCCGCCCGGTCTCCAAGACGATAAACCTTGGCCGCCATCGCGTCGAGCACGGCGCCGGCCTTTTCATAGGCAGCGTGCGTGCCGGCGGTCATCATCGTCATCTGCCCGCTCGCGGCCTTGGCGGCGCCGCCGGAAATCGGAGCGTCGAGGTACAGGATGCCCTGCGCGGCCAGGCGCGCCTCGAGAGCGACCGACCAGTTCGGATCGACCGTGGAGCACATCACGAACAGGCTGCCCGGCTTCATCGACGCGGCGCAGCCGGGCGTGGTGCCGTCGCCGAACAGCACCGACTCTGTCTGCGCCGCATTGACCACCACGGAAACCACGATGTCGCACTGCGCGCCGAGCGCGGCCAGCGTATCGCAGGCCACACCGCCGTCGCGCGCAAAGGCGTGAGCCACGTCCAGGCGCACGTCGAAAACGTGCGGCTCGTAGCCCGCGCGGCGCAGCGATTGCGCCATGCCGCTGCCCATGGCACCGAGGCCCACGAGGCCGACCACGGGGGTGTTGTTGGTGTTGGAAGTCATGTCGGGGGTTCTTTCGATCAGCGATTGACGGGGGCCCGGAGTGAACCAGCGCGAACTGCTTGCTGCCGGAGATACGCTGGCAGCGCATTTATCAGGTCATCATACAAATTGGGGCTGAATCGCTTTATCCGGATAACCCCGCAAACTACACCTCGTTTCCTTTTCTTCTATTGGCCCGCAGGCCAGCCCTCGACCAGCGGCCGGGCGAGTTGCGCGCCCTCCTGTTGCCAAAAGGCAGGGTCGGCCTGCTCGATGCGGCGAATGGCGTTGTCCATGTGGGACTTGGCGGCTTCGCGGGCGCGCAGCGGGTCGCCGGCCTCGATGGCCTCGACGATTTGCGCATGCTCCTGCGCCACCTCGCGTGCAAAGTCGGCCCGGCGTGCCTCGTTGGCGCGCGTGACGCGCGTGGCGCCATGCAGAAACTGCCGCAGGTACTGCAGCGTGCCGATCAAAAAAGGGTTGCGCGCCGCCTCGGCAATGGCGCGGTGAAAACGCACGTCTTCGTCGGCGCCGTTGCGGCCGGCTGCCACCGCGGCATGCAGCGCTTCGATGGCTTCGCGGATGCGCTCTACGTCTTCAGGCGTGCGGCGCTCGGCTGCGAGCGCGGCCACTTCGGCTTCGAGGGCGCGGCGCAATTCGACCATCTGGATGACCGCTTCGCGCGAGGCTACGTGCGGCATCTCGAAGCGCAGCGGTTCCACGCCGGCCGCGCGCACATACACGCCGCTGCCCTGGCGCGAATCGAGCAGCCCCAGCGACTTGAGCCGAGAGACCGCTTCGCGCACCACCGTGCGGCTCACGCCGAACTGCTCGGCCAGTGCGGACTCGGTCGGAAGCCTGTCGCCTTCCGACAAACGCCCGCTGCGCACCTCGGCCGCCAGCGCATCGGCCACCTGGTCGGCGAGGCGAACTGTGGGGGCGACGGATTGGAATCGTGCGGTCATGAACGCGTGTGGCGGTGGCTGCGAACTCTAACGCAGGGCCTCGCGCCGGACCTCTAGAACTTACGGGTTACACATCATTGACGAGCGTTGTTCCGATGCTCTTCGCAGGTGTGAAAAATCTGACAATTTCTCCGCCTATCTCTTAGTTTCCATAAATTTTGACAGTCGTTAACTCTTTGTAACGAGAAAATCGCACGCGTCGGCATCGGTGCCGGCGGGTAGCACGCCCTCCTGAGCGGCGTGCATTGCTGTCACGCAGAGAGATCAGGGAATGAATAAAAATTTGCACCGCATTGTGTTCAATGCGAAGCGCGGGCTGCGCATGGTCGTTCAAGAAACGGCCAAGAGCACGGGCAAAGGCTCTTCCAAGGCGACCACGACCGGTGCGAGCGGCGCAATTGCCGCAGGTGCGGCAGCCCTGGCGCCGATGATCGTGGGGGCAGCGCTTTCGGGCATGCTGTCGGCGTCACCAGCGCAAGCCCAGATCGTCGGCGCACCCAACGTTCCCGCCAACCTGCGCCCCACCGTGATGGTCGCGCCCAACGGCGTGCCGCTCATCAACATCCAGACCCCCAGCGCCGCCGGCGTCTCGCGCAACGTGTACCAGCAGTTCAACGTGGCGCCCAACGGCGCCATCCTGAACAACAGCCGCACCAACGTGCAGAGCCAGCTTGGCGGGTTCGTGCAAGGCAATCCGTATCTCGCCACCGGCGCCGCGCGCATCATCCTCAACGAAGTGAACGGCGGTAGCCCGAGCCAGCTGCACGGCTACGTCGAAGTGGCGGGGCAGCGTGCCGAAGTGATCATTGCCAACCCGGCCGGCATCAGCGTGAACGGCGGCGGCTTCATCAACGCGTCGCACGCCACGCTGACCACGGGCACGCCGCAGTTCAATGCCATCGGCGGCCTCGACAGCTTTCTGGTGCGCGGCGGCACCATCACCATCGACGGGGCTGGCCTGGACGCCAGCAAGACGGACTACGCCGCGATCCTCGCGCGTGCGGTCGAGGCCAACGCCGGTATCTGGGCGAGCGAGCTGAAGGTGGTGACGGGCGCGAACACGGTCAGTGCCGACCACAGCCAGGTCACCCCCACCAGCGGCACCGGCACGGCGCCCACCTTTGCGCTGGACGTGGCCGCGCTCGGCGGCATGTACGCCGGCAAGATCACGCTCATCGGCACCGAGGCCGGGCTGGGCGTGCGCAACGCCGGCACGATCCAGGCTGCACCGGGCGCCACTGCGCTGATGGGTGCGGGCCAGCTGGTGGTGACCAGCGCCGGGCGCCTGGAGAACATCGGAACCCTCCAGGCCACCGCCGATGCGAACCTGGCGGCAACGGGCCTTGCCAACAGCGGCCGCGTGGTCAGCGGCGGCAACCTCAAGATCACGACGCAGGGCGAGCTGGCGAATGCGCTGAACGGCACGGGCGGCACGCTTGAAGGCGCGCGGCTGGAGTTGGCCAGCACGGCGGGCGACATCGACAACCGCGGCGGCACCATCCGCCAGACCAGCAGCGCCGACTTGGCGCTGAGCGCGCCCGCCTTGAGCAACACGAGCGGCGGCGTCATCGGTGCGGAGCCCGTGGCGGCTGCGCCGTCCACGCCCGACACCGGAACCGGCGGCACGGGAACAGGAACTGGTACAGGCGGCACCGCGAGCCCGACCACGCCGCCCGCAGGCACCGGCACGGAGACCGGCTCCGGCGGCACCATCGCGCCCGCACCGTACGTGCCGCCGTCGCCGGGTGCGATCACCGCCGCCGGCACGATCCGCAACGACGGCGGCAAGATCTACGCTGGCGGGCCCATCAGCCTGCAAAGCGCCAACATCAATAACAACGGCGGCACGCTGAACGTCGCCAGCATGGCCGTGAGCCAGCCGGCGTTCGACAACCACGGCGGCACGCTGAATGTCAGCAACAGCTTCAGCGCGAATGTTCAGCGCTTTGACAACACCGGCGGTACGCTGAATGCGGGCAGCCTGAACATCACCACGACCGGCGACCTGGTCAATGTCGACGGCAAGCTGACCAGTGCGGCCGATGCCACGCTGACGGTGGGCGGCCAGGCCGACAACACGCGCGGGACGATTTCGAGCGCGGGTGCGCTCACAGCCAACGTGGCGGGTGCGGTGAACAACACCGGCGGCACGCTGGTCGCGAACCAGGGTGTCGCGCTCGGCGCCGGCAGCCTGGACAACACGCAAGGCAGCATCCAGTCGGCGCAGGCTGGGGTGCAGGTGGCGGTGGCGAACCAACTGAACAACGGCAGCGGCGGCACGATCGGTGCGGCCACCGACCTGAAGGTGCAGGCGGGTTCGCTCGTCAATGCCAATGGCGCCAGCCTGCGCGGTGCGAACGATGTGAGTGTCGCGGTCGGCGGTGCGCTCGCCAACGACGGCAGCATCACGGCCGGACGGCACACGACCGTCGCCGCCGGCAGCCTGCAAAGCGGCACCACTGGCGTGCTGGGCGCGGGCATCCAGAGCGACGGCAAGCTTGGCGCGGCGGGCGACCTGGTCGTCACCACGACCGGCGCTCTGGTCGCCAATGGCACCAACCTGGCGGCCGGCAATGCCACGCTGCAGGGCGCGAGTGTCGATCTGTCGGCCAGCGAGACCAGCGCGGCCAACATCGCGGTCACGGCCACGCAAGGCAATGTGGTCACCAGTAGCCAAGCCAAGATCGTGACACCAGGCACCTTGCGCATCACCGCCAGCGCGCAGCCCGGCCAGACGCTGGTCAACGATGCGGGCGCACTCAATGCCGGCCAGTTGGACCTGAACGTCTCGAATATTGCCAACACGAACGGCGGCGAGATCGTGCAGACCGGCACGGGGGCGACCGGCATTGCCGTCTCGGGCACCTTGAACAACGACGGCGGACGCATCGCCAGCAATGGACAGGACCTGAGCCTCAGTGGTGCCAGCATCACCAATACCGGCGGCAAGATCGAGCATGCCGGCACCGGCACGCTGAGCATTGCGGGCGGCAGCTACAGCGGCACCGATGGCCAGATCACAGCCAACGGCGCACTGACGGTCGCCATGTCGAGCGCCTTCAACCAAGACGGCGCCAAGGCCGCGACCAGCGCCAAGCAGATCACGATTGATGCCGGCTCGCTCGGCAACCGCACCGGCGCCCAAATCGTGCAGACCGGCACCGAGGCCACGCGCATCACGGCGGTGGGCGCGGTGGACAACAGCGGCGGCACCATGGCCAGCAACGGCAACACAAACATCGCAGCCGGCAGCTTGACGAACCAGGCCGGCACCATCCGTGCGGCCGGGACTTCCGACCTCGCCCTGACCGTGGGCGGCCCGCTCGACAACAGCAACAAGGGCGCAATCAGTGCGGGTGGCAACACCACCGTGGTGACTGGCAGCCTGAACAATGACAAGCTCGGCAGGATCACTGCTGTAGGGAACTTGAACGTCAAGGTGGACGCTGCCGCGACCAACGTCGGCGGCACGTTGGCGGCCAACGGCAACACCACGCTGGAAGCCGGCACGCTGGACAACAGCGGCGGCGGAGTAGTTGCCGCAGTGAATGGCAATCTGAGCGTTGAGACCCAAGGCGCAACGACGAACAACGGCGGCACCTTGCAGGCCGGCGCCGCGACCACGCTGGTCAACAGCGGGCTGAGCAATGTCGGCGGCAAGGTCTTCGGCGACAGCCTGTCGGTCGACACGCAAGGCAATGCACTGGACAACAGCAAGAAGGGCACGCTGGCGGCGACCACCACCGTGGGTGTGAACTCGGGTGCGCTGAACAACGATACGGGCCTGATCCAGTCCGGTGGCGCGATGACCATTCACACGAATGGCAACGTGCTCAGCAACACCAATGCAGCAGGCTATACCTCGGGCCAAGGCGGCATTGCCAGCGGCGACACGCTGACCCTGACGGCAGGGAAGGTCACCAACACGGCCGGTTTCATCGGCGCGAAGAACGCACTGGTCGCCAATACGCAGGCCTTTTCCAACACGGGCGAAGGCCAGGTGCTCGGGCAGTCCACGGTCACGCTCGACACCCACGGTGCCGAATACGACAACACCGGTGGCGAGACGCTGGCGGTGGGCAATCTCAACATCTACGCGGGAACACTGACCAATACCAAGGGCCTGATTCGCTCTGCGGCCACAACGACGCTCAATGCCGCGAGCATCGTCAACAGCGACACCCGAGGGACGGAACAGGGCATCGAAGGCCAGAACGTCGACATCGCCGCGCAGTCCATCCTCAACAGATCCGGCGCGATCCGCGCCGACCAGAACACCACGCTGAGCAGCAGCGGGACCATCGACAACAGCGCCGGCCTGGTGTCCGCCGGAAAGGTGCTCACCGTCAAGGACCCCCGCGCGGCCAAGACCCTGTCGGTGCTCAACACCGGCGGCACCCTGGTCGGCGGCGAGAACGTCGTCCTCGATGCAGGCTCGGTCAGTTGGGACGGCAAGCTGCTGTCGCTCCAGGACATGACGCTGACGGTCACCCGCGACATCGCCTTTGCCGCAGGCAGCGAGACCGTCGCGAACCGCAACCTGACGATTTCGACGACGGGCGACATCACCAACAGCGGCAAGCTGGCCGCCGGCAACGATCTGACCCTCTCCGCGAGGGACATCGACAACAAAGCCACCGGCGACATCCAGGGCAAGACCACCACGCTGAATGCCAGCGGCACGCTGACCAATCGCGGCGTGATCGACGGCGGCACCACCCGCATCAACGCCGGCACGCTGGACAACCTGGGCACCGGCCGCATCTATGGCGACTGGGTCGCCATCGGTGCCGGCACGCTCAACAACAGCGCCGAGACGGTCAGCGGCGTGTCCTCGGCCGGCACCATCGCGGCGCGCAGTCGCCTGGACATCGGCGCCGGCACCATCAACAACAGCAATGGCGCCTTGATCCTCAGCGCCGGAAACCTCTACATCGGCGGCAAGCTGGTGGACGGCAAGGCCGACGATGCGGACAGCGGCGCGGCCAACGCATTGAACAACCATGCCGCGACCATCGAGGCGGTTAAGGACATGGGCATCAAGGCGAATGTCCTGAACAACACCAACGGCGGCGTGACTTGGACGACGCAGACCACCTCCGACGGCAAGCAGCACACGGAATACGCGCTGCCCGGCAGCGCAACGCGCTATGACGCCAGCCAACTGGTCTTTGTGAGCGTGGGCGGGCCCAACTTCGACTTCGCGCACATGAACGGGGTTCTGTGGCCCAGCTTCGTCAGCTACGTGGCAGGCCCTGTCGCCGGCCCGTTTGCCGGCATCCTGGTGCCGTCCGCCAACTATCCGCTGTCCCGCTACAGGGCTTATTACACGAACGCGCCGCGCAACAGCAGCGACCTGCATGGCACCCGGCAGGTGAACATCGATCAAACCGAGTCCTATACGGAGCCGGGTGCCTGGTACTCCCGCTCCGATCCGATCTGGGCCACCTTCGGTGTGACGCCGCCGGGCACGGACACACCGACTGACTCAACTCAAGCCCAGGCTTACCTGGATGCCCACGAGCGCCTCGACGCCGCGACCGAAGCCTTCATTCGCGACATCTACGAGAACTACGCGCGCTCCTATTACGCCTGGGTCTACACCGAATCGACCACCACCCCGGTGCTGCAGACCTCGTCGCCCGGCCGGATCATCGCGGCCGGCAAGATGGACATTGCCGTGGGCAGCGGCACCAACGACATGAGCCAGATCCTCGCCGGTGGTGCGCTCAACGTCACCGGCGGAACCATCACCAACAAGAACGTGGAGGTCTCTGGCGCGCAGACCCGCACGGGCTGGCAGCACTTCCAGGCGGGGGTTGGAGATCCTACGCAGGTCACCCCCTACAACACCAGCGATCCCATCACCGTGACCCTGGCTGCGGCACGGCAAGAGGGCAATGTGACGGTGGTGGGCAGCGGCGGATCCACCGGCACGCTCGCGCTTGGCCACACCAACCAGGGCGTGGCCAGCGCCAGCGGCGTCAACGGCAGCAATCCCGCGGGCGTGGGCGGTGGCACCGGCACGCCGGTGAACGCGCCGGGCGCAGGTTCGGGCGGCGCGGCAGGCCCCGTCGTCCACCCGATCATCGAGGTGAACCTGGCCTCCAGCTCCGGGACCACACAGGTCGTGCGCACCACCTTGCCGGGCCTGACCGTGCCCACCGCCAGCCTGTTCCGCACGCATGCGGAAGCCTCGAGCCGCTACCTGATCGAAACCGATCCGCGTTTTGCGAACCAGCGCAACTGGCTCAGCAGCGACTACCTGCTGAACCACCTGGGCCAAGACCCCAACAACACCCTCAAGCGCCTGGGTGACGGCTTCTACGAGCAGCGCCTGATCCGCGAGCAGGTGGCGCAACTGACGGGCTACCGCTACCTGGACGGCTACGACAGCGACGAAGCGCAGTACACCGCGCTGATGGATGCAGGGCTTACCTTTGCGCGCCAGTACGGGCTGCGGCCCGGCATCGCGCTCAGTGACGCCCAGATGGCCCAGCTGACCAGCGACATCGTCTGGCTGGTGGAGCAGACCGTCACGCTGCCGGACGGCAGCACCCAGCGCGTGCTGGTGCCCCAGGTCTACGTGCGCGTCAAGAACGGCGACATCGACGGCTCGGGCGCCTTGCTGGCCGGCAAGGAGGTCAACATCAAGCTCGATGGCGACCTCGTCAACAGCGGCACCGTTGCCGGGCGCAAGACCGTCAGCATCACCGCGGAGAACATCCAGAACCTGAACGGCCGCATCTCCGGCGGCAGCCTCGATCTCAAGGCCCGGACCGACCTGAACAACATCGGCGGCACGATCGACGCGGCCAGCCAGCTCAAGATCGAAGCGGGCCGCGACATCAACGTGCGCACCACGACCAGCACCAGCGCGCTGGCGCTGGACTTCGCACCCGGGGCCGCGAGCCTGCGCGGTGCCACCATCGTCGACCGGGTGGCCGGCCTCTACGTGAGCGACTCCAAGGGCGTGCTGGTGGCTTCGGCCGGGCGCGACGTCAACCTGATCGGCGCGCTCGTCGCCAACAGCGGCAAGGAAGGCACGACCGAAATCGGCGCCGGGCGCGACATCAACCTGGGCACCGTCACCACCGCAAGGCACGACGCCACGGTCCGGGACGCCGGCAACTATCGCGCTGAGTCCAGCACGCAGGAAGTCGGCTCCCGCATCGAGACCAGCGGAGACATCACCCTGCGTGCTGGGCGGGATGTCAACGTGCGCGCGGCCACCATCAACAGCGCCGAGGGCGCGGTGGAGGTGAACGCCAAGCGCGATATCACCATCGATGCCGGCCAGTCGACCTCGGTGCTCAACGCCGGGCGCCGCACCGAGGAGAGCGGCTTCTGGGGCAGCGACAGCAGCATGGAGCGTGGCACCTACGGTTCGACCGGCGTCATCGGCAGCAGCCTGGGCGGCAAAACCGTGATGCTGGACGCCGGCAACGACATCCGCATTCGCGGCTCGAATGTGGTGAGCGACAAGGGAACCGAACTCCAGGCCGGCAACAACATCACCATCGAGGCGGCGACGCAGACGCGCGACAGCCAGTACGTCCGTGAGGAATCGAACAGCGGCATGTTCGATGCGAACTCGGGCTGGACCTGGGGCCACCAGGACATGCGCGTCGCCAACAACCGCAACGAGAGCACGGCCGTAGGCAGCACCGTCGGAGCCATCGCAGGCAATGTGACGATCACCGCCGGCAACCGCTACGGCCAGGTGGGCAGCGACGTGATTGCGCCGGGTGGCGACGTCGACATCCAAGCGCGCGACGTGCAGATCGTCGAGGCGCGCGAGACGAGCCGCAGCGAGAGCACGCAGAGCTTCTCCCAAGGCGGCATCACGCTGGGCATCAAGGCACCATTGATCGATATGCTGCGGAACCTGGAGGAGACCACTCAGGCGATGGGTGACACCAAGGACGACCGCATGCAGGCGCTGGGCGCGGCGAGCATGGCGCTCAGCGGCTATTCCGCATACCAGGACATCGCACAACAGGCGGTGACCCAAAGCAAGGGCGGCACCGGGGTGGTCAGCATGGGGGCGACCCTTACCCTCGGTAGCAGTTCGAGCGAGTCCACGCGCACTGAGAGCAGCGACAGCTCGGCCAGTTCGCGGGTGCAAGCGGGCGGCAATGTGACCATTACCGCCACTGGCGGCGGGCGTGACTCCAACATCCTCATACGCGGCAGCGAAATCGATGCGGGCAAGAACGTCAACCTCTCGGCGGAAAACAACATCACGCTCGAGGCGGCTGCGAACACCCGCGAGCAGAGCTCCACCAGCCACAGCAGCAATGCCAGCATCGGTGTGGGCTTCACCTTCGGGCAAAGCAACGGTCTGACGATCGAGATGGCCGCTGGGAGCCAGAGCGGACGCGACAACGGCACCGATGGCGCATGGACGAACACCACAGTCAGTGCGGGCCAACAGGTCAACATCTCCAGCGGCGGCGACACCACCGTCCGGGGCGCCACGGTTTCCGGAAGCCGCATTAATGCCGACGTGGGAGGCAACCTACACATCCAGACCCTGCAGGACACCAGCACGTACCACAGCCAGAACAGTGGGGGCGGCTTCAACGCCACCATCTGCGCTTGGTATTGCACCGGCGACAGCAGCGTGAGCGTCTATGCCCACAACATGCAAGGGGACGGCGATTTTGCGAGTGCGACGCAGCAAAGTGGCTTCCTGGCGGGGAACGGCGGCTTCGGCGTCAATGTGGCGGGCAACACCAATCTCGTGGGCGGTGTGATCAGCAGCACCGATGCCGCCGTAATTGCAGGCAGGAACAGCTTCACGACAGGCAGTCTGACGATGACCGATCTGGTCAACCACGACACGTTCCAAGGCAGCGGGTACAGCGTCAGCTTCAGCACCAGCACCTCGGGATCGAGTTCGGGCAGCGCCGGCATCGGCAGCAATGATGTCAATCAGTCGAGCCTCACGCAAAGCGGAATCTCGGGCATTGCAGGCAACGCGGCGGTGCGCACCGGAGTCGACGGCACCAACGCGCTGCAAAGGACCGATCGCGAGCGCGCCATGAGAGATGTTCAAGGGCAAGTCCTGATCACAGCGCAATTCGGATCACAGGCGTCAAGTGCATGGGGTCAGTATGCGAACGAACGCTTGCGGAATGCCACAACCGATGAGGAGCGGGCATGCTGGGGGAGCAACGGCACATGCCGCGCGTCCGGGCACATGGTGATTGGCGGGCTGACAGGTGGTGCCGGGGGCGCCATTGGCGCGGTTGCGAGTACGCAGATCGCCTCTTACGTTGACCAGACCGTCAGCGCGTTGGGGCTCACTGGCGCTGCACATGATTCAGTGGTGGCGGGGCTGACCATGGCCATCGGTGGTGCACTAGGTGGTACATCAGGAGCCGCTGGGGCATTGAACGAGGTCACGAACAACTATCTGACGAGCACTCAATGGGAAGCGCTCGCGGAAGACATCAAGCGATGCCAAGCGCGGAAGTGTACGCAGGAGGAACAACAGGTCATACGAAACAGCTATCAGGATCTCAGCAATCAACAGAACGTGGCGTTGGCCAACTGTGCGAAAACTGGGAACTGCGTCACCCTGCGGGACGATGTGATTAATGGAACGCAGGCGATGATCGATCTGGCGGACGCAGGGAAACTGCCAATTGGCGCCGCAACTGGCAATGATCTGGGACAGTACGCGGGGCAGCGGCTGGCGAACGATCCCGCATATCGGGAAACCGTGAGGCACTCGATCGACGTGCTGAACAATTGCAAGGCCAATCCTCAGCAATGCACGCAGCAGGCGATCACCGCTGCCGCGTTGATTGTGGCTCCCCTGCTAGGACCGGCTGGAGTTAAGTTGACCTGGGAAGGAATTGCCGTAGGCGGGACAATCGGAGCAGCGGCGAACGTGGGTGGACAGTTGTACACAAACGGAGCGGTTAATCCGAGGGATGTCGGTGTGGCGTTCTATACAGGGGCGTTGACTTATGGGGCAGGGTTTATGTCTTCGATGTTCATCAACACGGGAGGCGCACTCGTCGGGTCTGGATTAAACACGGTCTATATGAATCAAGCGCCGTCCGCTTCTGGAGGCAGCATTTTGGGGGCAGCGGCGGGAACAATGCTTGGCTATCCAATCGGCGCGATCACGCAGAACGGATTGAATGGTTATTTCAATCCCTGGTACAGGCCATTGTGGCAAGACATGGGTTACACAATACAGAGTTGGCTGCAGCCTAGCCTCCTGCCCGGGGTTGGGGGTGCTAGCTTTGGCAGCTTCGGTCAGGAGGTGGGCAATGCCTACGTCAATAGCCCAAATGCCCCGTGAAGTACAAGAAACCCAACTGGAGATGGCAGATGACTCTAAGAAGAAACGTAGGCTTGAGAATGCTCGTAGTTCTGTTCTTGACGTTCCTCTTCATGTTTGGCTTCGGTTTTTCCTTACTTGCCTTGCTTATCGGACCCTTGATTCGTTGGCAAGTCCATGGGGTACTTTATTTCCCGGTTACTCCATCTGAGCTTTACCGTCTGCTCCTTGTCGTCCTCGGCGTTACTGTTGTTGCTACGGTCGTCATGTGGTCGGCCGGAAAGTACAAAGGGCGTTGGTGAATTGCTCAGACACTGCGCGTGACGGTGTAGATAAAAACAGCAGGGAGGGAAATTGAGAACGAATTCGTGTGCCGTGCTGGCCGGCGTGCTGTTGGGCGGCCCACTGTTGGCTCAAGCCCAGGTCCCCACCACCCCTCAACCCTTCATCGAACAACAACGCCAGCAGGAACGCGAGCGCGCCCTGCGCGAGCAGAACGAGCGCACCGTCGACCAGCGGCTGCAGGCCGCGCCGCCTGCACCGGTGGCACGCATTCCCGAGACCGAAGCCCCGTGCTTTCGCATCGACCGCGTGCTGCTGGTCGGCGAGCAGGCCGAGGCCTTCCAGTGGGCTGTCTCTGATCTCTCAGGCCCTGATGGCAACGATTCCCCCCTCGGCCGCTGCCTGGGCACCGCAGGCGTGAACGTGGTGCTCGCGCGCGCCCAGCAGGCGGCGATTGCGCGCGGCTTCGTCACCACCCGGGTGCTGGCCGCGCCGCAGGACTTGTCTACCGGCACCTTGACCCTCTCGCTGGTGCCCGGGCGCATCGCGGCCATCCGCCTGACGCCTGATTCTTCGCCCACGCTGCTGGGCAGCGGTGCCTTGCTGGGCTCCGCCATTCCGGCCCGGCCGGGTGATCTCCTGAACCTGCGCGACATCGAGCAGGGGCTGGAGAACCTCAAGCGCGCCCCCACGGCCGAGGCCGACATCCAGATCGAGCCCTCGACCGCGCCCAATGCGAGGCCGGGCGACAGCGACCTGGTGGTCAAGTACGTGCAGGCCAGGAAGTGGCGCGTGGCCCTGAGCCTGGACGACAGCGGCACCAAGGCCACGGGCCGCTATCAGGCCGGTGCCACGGTGTCGGTGGACAACCCGTTCGGACTGAACGACCTGTTCTACCTGAGCGCCAACCACAGCATCAACAGCCACTTTCTCTCGGAGCCGAGCTACGGCACGGAGGGCCAGACGGTGCATTACTCGCTGCCCTACGGCTACTGGATGCTGGGGTTCACGGCCTCGAACAGCCAGTACCACCAGAGCGTGGCGGGGCTGAACCAGGACTATGTGTATGCGGGCAAGACCAACAACGCCGAGATCAAGCTCTCGCGCTTGCTGTACCGCGACCAGAGCCGCAAGACGACGCTGGCGCTCAAAGGCTTCCGTCGCGAGTCGCGCAACTTTGTGGACGACACCGAGGTCGATGTGCAACACCGCGTGGTGGGCGGCTGGGAGCTGGCCCTGAACCACAAGGAGTTCATCGGCGAGGCCACGCTGGAGGGCACGTTGGCGGTCAAGCATGGCACGGGCGGCTTCGGTTCCATTGCGGCGCCGGAAGAAGAGTTCGGCGAAGGCACTTCGCGCATGAAGCTGTACACGGCCGAGGTGAGCCTGAATGCGCCGTTCAAGCTGGGCGAGCAGAAGCTGCGCTATTCGGGCCTGATCCGCGCGCAGTGGAACCGCACGCCGCTGACGCCGCAGGACCGGTTCTCGATTGGCGGGCGCTACACGGTGCGCGGCTTCGACGGCGAGACGAGCCTGATGGGCGAGCGGGGCTGGCTGATCCGCAACGATGTTGGATGGGCCATGGGCCAGAGCGGGGCGGAGCTGTATGTCGGCGCCGACTACGGGCATGTCGGCGGGCGCTCGACGGTGGACCTGCTGGGCCGCAGCTTGGCGGGTGCGGTCATTGGCGTGCGAGGGCAGTGGAGCAAGTTGAGCTATGACTTCTTCATGGGCGCGCCGATCAGCAAGCCGGAGGGGTATCGCACGGCCAGGACCACCTTTGGGTTCAATCTCAACGCGAGCTTTTGATATGTCGATGATTTGTTCAGCCAGATCTTTGTTCGTTGCAGTTGCTGCTGGAGGCGTCCTGCTTTCTGGCTGTACCAGCCTGCCCGCGACGCCGTACCGAGCGGCATCTGCGGGGGATGGCACCTACGGATACAGCACCATGCATATCGAGGGAGACGTTTACCGGATCGACTTCTATGGTTCACCGGCGACCGCTTCGCGGACGGCCAAGGCGTTCGCCTTCTATCGCGCGGCAGAGCTTGCGGGCGAACTCGGTGTGCCCGCTTTCAGGATCGTCCAAGGAGAAGTGGATCGCTCCATCCTGGACGGTAGTGATGTTTTCTCGTGGTCAGATTCGTTTCCCACGAAGCCCCTCGGCAGGCTCGCGGTAAGCCGTGAGACCCCTATCAATGCGGCAACGTTGCAAAAGGTCGCTGGAACAAGATACATCCCGATTCCGATCTACATCACCCCGCCAGGCCAAGCACAGAGGGACGCAGACGAGAAGCGGGTATCCAAGCTCACCATCCTGCGCATACAGATGCTTCAAGAACTTCCGGCATCGCTGGACGACAAGACATTTATGACCCGGGAAGTGCTCAGCAAGCTGGGGGCGCGCATTGTGCGGGCGGCCGGTTCCACATGACCTGCCGAGGATCGCGCCCCTGCGGCAGCCGTCGCTCCGCTCACCCCAACGCATACCGCGCCGCCCGCGCAATGCTCTCCGCATCCACTCCAAAGAACTCCCGCAGCGCCGCACGCGTATCGCTGCGGCCAAACCCATCCGTTCCCAGCGTTAGATAGCGGCGGCCTTCAGGCAAGAAGGCGCGCACGCTCTCGGGCACGGCGCGCACGTAGTCGGTGGCGGCGATGATCGGGCCTTTGCTCGCACCGAGCTGCCGCGCGACGAACGGCACGCCGGCCTCCTTCTCGCCCGCGATCGCGCGCTGCTCGCAAGCCAGGCCATCGCGCGCAAGCTCGCTCCAGCTCGTCACGCTGAACACCTCGGCCTCGATGCCTTCATCGGCCAGCAGCTGCGCCGCCTTGACGACTTCGGTGAAGATGGCGCCCGATCCCATGAGCGTGACGACTTTCTTCGTTTTCGCCTTGCCTGAAGCAGCCGGCGCATACACGCCGAAGCGATAGCACCCGCGCAGTATGTCCGCCTCCGCGCCCTCGGGCACATCGGGCTGCGCGTAGTTCTCGTTCATGAGCGTGACGTAGTAGAAAACGTCCTTCTGCTCGACCATCATTTCGCGAATGCCCGCGTCGACGATGACGGCCATCTCGCCGGCGTAGGCGGGGTCGTAGGCCTTGCAGTTGGGAATGGTCGCGGCCACCAGGTGGCTGCTGCCGTCCTGGTGCTGCAGGCCTTCGCCGCCGAGGGTGGTGCGGCCCGAGGTGGCGCCCAGCAAGAAACCGCGTGCGCGCTGGTCGGCGGCGGCCCAGATGGCGTCGCCCACGCGCTGAAATCCGAACATCGAGTAGTAGATGTAGAAAGGCAGCATGGCCAGGCCGTGCACGCTGTAGCTGGTGGCGGCTGCGGTCCAGCTGGCAATGGCGCCGGCTTCGCTGATGCCTTCTTCAAGAATCTGGCCGTCGGTGGCTTCGCGATAACTCAGCACGGAGCCAATGTCTTCGGGCGCATAGCGCTGGCCCACGCTCGAATAGATGCCGACCTGCTTGAACAGGTTGGCCATGCCGAAGGTGCGCGCCTCGTCGGCCACGATGGGCACGATGCGCGGGCCCAGGGCCTTGTCTTTCATGAGGTTGCCGAGCATGCGCACGAAGGCCATGGTGGTGCTCATTTCCTTGCCGGCCGCGGCTGTCGCAAATTGCGCGTAGCTTGCGATGTCGGGCTTGGGCACCACGTCGCATGCGGTCTCGCGGCGGGGCATGGCGCCGCCGAGCGCGGCGCGGTGGCTGCGCAGGTACTGCATCTCGGCGCTGTCTTCGGGCGGGCGGTAGAAGTCCATCGCAATGGCCTGCGCGTCGGTGAGCGGCAGGTTGAAGCGGTCGCGAAACTCGATGAGATCGACGTCGCCCATCTTCTTGTGCGAGTGCGTGGTCATCTTGCCCTGCGCGGCACTGCCCATGCCGTAGCCCTTCTTGGTGTGGGCGAGGATCACGGTCGGTTGGCCCTTGTGCGCGGCCGCAGCAGCATAGGCGGCATAGATCTTCACGAGGTCGTGGCCGCCGCGCTTCAGGCGGTCGATCTGCTCGTCGGTCATGCCTTCGGCCAGTCGCGCGAGTTCAGCGTTCTGGCCGAAGAAGTTGTCGCGGTTGAAGCGGCCGTCCTTGGCCGCAAAGGTCTGCATCTGGCCATCGACGGTGTTGGCGAACACGCGCGCGAGCGCGCCGCTCACGTCCTGCGCGAAGAGGCCGTCCCAGTCGCTGCCCCACACGAGCTTGATGACGTTCCAGCCCGCGCCTGCAAAGAGCTTTTCAAGCTCGTCGATGATGCGGCCGTTGCCGCGCACCGGCCCGTCCAGGCGCTGCAGGTTGCAGTTGACGACCCACACCAGGTTGTCGAGCTTCTCGCGCGCGGCAAGCGTCAATGCGCTCATCGATTCGGGCTCGTCCATCTCGCCATCGCCGAACACGCCCCACACTTTGCGGCCCTCGCAGTCGAGCAGGTTGCGGTGCGTGAGGTAGCGCATGAAGCGCGCGTGGTAAATCGAGCTGATGGGGCCGATGCCCATCGAGCCGGTCGGAAACTGCCAGAAATCCGGCATCAGGTAGGGATGCGGATAGCTGCTCAATCCGCGTGCGCCGCTGCCTTGTGTGAAGGCGGGTGCGGTCAGTTCCTGGCGATAGTGCTTCAGGTCTTCTTCGCTGAGGCGGCCTTCGAGGTACGCGCGTGCGTAAACGCCTGGAGCGCTGTGCGGCTGGAAGAACACCAGGTCGCCCCGATGCTTTTGATCGCGCGCATGAAAGAAGTGATTGAAGCCGGTTTCGAACAAATCGGCCGCGCTGGCATAGCTTGCAATGTGGCCGCCGAGCTCGCCATACGCCTGGTTGGCCTTTGCGACCATGGCGAGCGCGTTCCACCGCATGAGCGAAGCCAGGCGTTCCTCGACGGCCAGGTCACCCGGGAAGGGCGGCTGGTCTTCCACCGCAATGGTGTTGACGTAGGGCGTCGCGAGTTCGGGCTGCCATCCAATGCGTTGCTGCCGCGCAAGCCGGGCAAGCTCCACCAGCATCTGCCGCGCACGCTGCGGACCATGCGTTTGCGCCAGAGCCAGGAAGGCGTCGCGCCATTCGGCGGTCTCCGCAGGGTCGGGGTCGTGCGAGAGCGGCGAGTCGAGCAGCAGGGCACGCATCTGGTCGGATGAAATCGGGGCGTTCATACCGGCACTTTAGGCCGCATCGGCAAGAATTAGCTACGGGCATGACCATACCCATGGCGGCGGTGCAGCATAAAATTTCGCGACTTAATTCTTGGGCGGCATTTCGTGCAACTCGACACCATTGACCTGCGCATTCTCGATGAGCTGCAACGCGACGGCGGCCTGTCGAACGTGGAGCTTGCGCGCCGCGTCCAGCTGTCACCCTCGCCTTGCCTCGCCCGCGTGAAGGCGCTCGAAACGAGCGGCGTGATCGACCGCTATGTAGCACTCGCAAATGCGAAGGCGCTGGGCCTGGGGCTCAACGTGTTCATCTCGATCAGCCTCACCACGCAAAGCAAGCAGTCGCTCGCCGACTTCGAGCAGCGCATTGCCGAGCACGACGAGGTGATGGAGTGCTACCTGATGACGGGCGACAGCGACTACCTGATCCGCATCGCAGTGGCGGACATGGCGGCACTGGAGAAGTTCATCCTGGAACAGCTCACGCCGATTCCAGGCATCGAAAAAATCCGCTCGAGCTTTGCGCTCAAGCAGGTGCGCTACAAGACGGCGCTGCCGTTGCCCCGCTAGATCGCACAGCTGCCCCGGGTTGCGCGCAACCCGGGGTAGCAATCAACGCAACCGATCAGAGGCCGATCAGGCCGCCGTCGTCCTTGGTGATGACGACCGTGGCCGAGCGCGGGCGGGCCGTGCCGCCTTCCGGCCAGTGGCTTCCGAACTTGGTCGGATCGCTGATGCTTGCGGCAGCGGTGGTTTCACCCGGGTGCTGAATGTTGACGAACAGCGCGCGGCCGTCGCCCGATTCGGCAATGCCGGTAATTTCGCAGTCCTTCGGGCCAACCAGGAAACGGCGCAGGCCGTCGGTGCCGGGTGCCTTGCCGACGAAGGTTGCCTGCGTGCGGGTTGTGGCGCCGTCGACGTTGGTGATCGTCTTCGCGCCGCCGTCGCCAAGCTGGCCCGGGAGCGCGGCCAACAGCATGCAGTTGGTCACGTCGGTGTATGCGCCGTCGTCCGTCTCCAGCCAGAGCAGGCCGGCGGAGGCGTGGCTGAACCACATGCCGTCGGGGCTGGAGAAGTCGTTGTCGGCGCTCAGCTGCGACACATTGATGTCCGCCGAGGCCGTGGAGCGCGCGCCGAACAGATAGACGTCCCACTTGAAGGTGAGCGCGGCGGGGTTGGCGCCGTCGTCCGCAAAGCGCACGATGTGGCCGTTCGGGTTGCCAGTTTGCGCGGTGGCCGATGCGCCCTTGGGATCGTTGTAGAAACGCGGGTTCGCGCCGTCGGTGGCGGTGATCGGACGCGAGGCAGCGTTGGTGTTGGTAAGCGTGACGTACACGTCGCCGGTCTTCGGATTGACGGCGGTCCACTCCGGCCGGTCCATCTTGGTGGCGCCGGCCACATCGGCCGCGAGGCGAACGTTGACCACGACATCGGCCGCATCGGCAAAGGCGTAGGTCGCGTTGCCGGAGGTGATGCCGTTCACGCCGAGCGACAGCTCCAGCCAGTTGCCCGTGCCGTCGGCATTGAAGCGCGCGACGTAGAGCTTGCCGTCGTCCATGTACTTGTCGCCGGCCGCAATGCCGCCGCCAATGTCGGCCGCGTCCCAGGCCTTGGTCGAGACGAACTTGTAGATGTACTCGTTGCGCGAGTCGTCACCCATGTACCAGACCAGCGGCTTGCCGACCACGACCGGGCCGAGGCAGGCGCCTTCGTGGCCGAAGCGGCCGAGTGCGGTGCGCTTCTTGGGGATGCTGGCGGGGTTGAAGGGGTCGATCTCGACCACCCAGCCGTAGGTGTTGGCGCCGTTGCGGAAGTCGTCGGTGGCGGTGGCGCCGGTGACCTGGGTGTTCCAGCGGCCATAGATGTTGTCGGCCGTGTCGGGCGTGACGGTGGCCCACAGTTCACGGCCGGTGCTCGAAACACCGTAGCGGTTGAACGAAGTGATTTCCTTGGCGGTGCGGCTGGGGTTGTCGGTAGCTGCAATGCGGCGGAAGTAGCCAGCCCAGTTCTCTTCGCAGGTGAGATACGTGCCCCACGGCGTGGTGCCATTGGCGCAGTTGTTGAGCGTGCCGCGGGTCTTGCTGCCGTCGGTCGAATACTTGGTCTTCAGGTAATCGGTCTTGGCGGCTGGGCCCGAGAACGCCATTTCGGTGAGGGTGTGCACGCGGCGGTTGAAGCTCGAATCCTGCTTGTAGCTCCAGGCGTTGCCGCTCTTGTTGACCTCGATCACGCTCACGCCGTGCAGGTAGAACTCGCGCAGCACTTCATCGGCCACGGTGCGAACCGCGGCATTGCCCGTGCCGGTGATGGTCTGGCCAGCGGGGTGCAAGAACAGCGGCGTGATGGCTTCGTGGTTCATCACGAGCAGGCCGCGAGCGGCGTTGGCCGCGTCCCACTTGTTCGAGGCGTTCATGCCGAAGAAGGTCATGCCGTCGTGATGGTCGCCCGCACGCCGGTCGTAGGTGGCCGGATCGTCGGTACCGTCATTCTTGTAGGCGGCCACGCCCGCGGCGATCGGGTCGCCCAGGCGGTAGAGCACGCTGGCGGTGTAGCCGGCAGGCACGCTCACCACGTCGTCCAGGCTCTTGGCCACGGCATTGAAGTTGAGCTTGAGAGGTGCAGGCGCCGGTGCCGGCGGAGCGGGTGCTGGCGGCGGCGGTGCCGGAGGTGCGGGAGCCGGTGCCGGGGGCAGCACGGGAAAGCCGATGCCCCCGCCGCCACCACCGCCGCCACCGCATGCCTGCAGCAACGCGGTGCCGGCCGTGCCGACGCCCAGGCCGAAGAGATGGCGGCGGCTCAGGCGCGACGCGATCAGGTCGGTGAAAGAGGGATTCGAGGTGGGGTTGGTGCCGATGTCGTCGAGATCGATCGAAGGATCGTCGCTGCGGGAATTTGCGGTCATGCGCAATATCTTTCGTGGGTTGAACAAGAAATCAACCCGCGAAGGTAGTCAGTTCGCATGACACGAGCGTGAAACGCTCAGCCTCCGGTCAGGGGGCTGGCATTTGCCTCGGCCACAAGGCCCACAGGCGCAGGGGCTGGTTCATGCTCGCAGCCAGCCGGCCGGCGTCCGCACCGGTGCCGGCAAAGTAGTCGGCACGCACCGCACCGACGATGGCACTGCCGGTGTCTTGCGCAACCACCAGCTTCTGCAACTGCGCGGCCGGCCCGCTCGATGCAAGCCAGACCGGTGTGCCATACGGAATGCTCTCGCGATCGACCGCAATGGAGCGGCCCGCTGTGAGCGGCACGCCTTGCGCACCGCGCGGACCGAAAGCCGCATCGACCTCGCTCATCGTCTCTTCGCGAAAGAACACGTAGCGCGGGTTGCTCCACAGCAATTGCGGCACGCGCTGCGGGTTCTGCGCGGCCCACGCCTTGGTGTCGTCGGGCCACTTGCCAACCTTGGAAACGCCCTGCGAAACGAGCCATTGCTGCACGCTCTTGTAGGGCTGCTCGTTGGTGGCCGAGAACGCCACGCGCACGGTGCGCTGCACGCCGTTGGATTCGGTGACGCGAAGACGCCCCGAGCCCTGGATGTGCAGCATGAGCGCGTCGATGGGGTCGGCCATCCATGCGATCTCGCGGCCGCGCAATGCCGCCTGCGCTTCGGGCAGCGTTTCGATTTCTTGCCGGGTGTACCAGGGGCGGCGCGGCACCAGCCCCTCCGGCGCCTGGTAGATCGGAACGTTGAAGGTGGCGGTGGGCACGCGCGAGGCGTCGTACACGGGCTCGTAGTAGCTCGTGAGCTTGCCCTCGCTCGCCCCCGCGAGCGACTCGACACGGTACGGCTGCAGCCTGTCGGTCATCCACTGGCGCTGCTCTTCGGGCGTGGCAATGGCCAGCTGGCGCACGTCGCGGCACAGCGGCGCAAAGGCAGCATTGGGTCGCGCGCAATTGGCAAGCAACGCAATCCAGGCCTCGTGCAGCGGATCGTCGCCAAAGCCCGGAAGCTCCGACCAGCCGACGGGTACCCACCGGCTCTTGGGATGCGTGAGCGAGCCTGTCAGGGGGCCGAGGTCACGCGGCGGGGTAACGATGGGGCGTGCCGGGGTTTCCGGCGCGCGGGGGCTGAAGGAGCAGCCCGCCATCGTTGCTACGATCGCGAGCCCTACCAGCCACTGGAGTCCATTTCTCATGGGTTTGATTTTGCTTGAAGCCCTCGGGGCCGGGCTCGTGCTCATATTGATCGTCTGGTGGACCATGTTTTCGGGCCGGAACAAGGGTGAGCTGCACGAAGAAGAAGAAGAAGAGACTGCGGATGACAACGAGTCGTCCAGGCCAACACGCCCTCCCGAAGCGTGAATTTCTCGCGTAGCCGCAAGCCGCAGGGAAATGTCGGAGAAGAACCCGTCAGCTATTACTTTAGTAGCAATTATCCTAGCATTCATCGGACCTGGCGAAAGGTTTTCCTGTTTTCGGCGGATCGTTAAGGCCGTACCATCGCATGCTTGCCGAAGCTAAGCTGTGGCCCGCCTGATTCATCCTTGAAAGGGAAAGCCATGAAAAAATTCGTTCTCGCCACCACCGCCGCCGCACTCGTCCTGTCCGGATGTGCCGGCGGCATGACCGACACCCAGCGCAACACCGGCATTGGTGCCGGCATCGGCGCACTGGGCGGTGCGGCCATCGGCTCCGCGACCGGCGGCAACCGCGGTGCAATCGGCACCGGCGCCGTGGTGGGCGCCGCAGCGGGCGCGCTCGGCGGCTACCTGTGGTCGCAGCGCATGGAAAACCAGAAGCGCCAGATGGAAGCGGCAACGCAAGGCACCGGCGTGGCCGTAACCCAAACGCAGAACAACGAACTGAAGCTGCAGATTCCGAGCGACGTGTCGTTCGACGTAGGCCGCTCCAACATCAAGTCGAACTTCGCGCCCGTGCTCGACCAGTTTGCGAGCGGCTTGCGCAACAACCCGAACGCCGAGGTGCGCATCATCGGCCACACCGACAGTACCGGCTCGGACGCCATCAACAACCCGCTGTCGGTCGACCGTGCCGCAAGCACGCGCGACTACCTCGTGGCACGCGGCGTGAGCGCCGCCGCCTTCCGCATCGAAGGCCGCGGCTCGCACGAACCGATTGCCGACAACAACAGCGACGCAGGCCGCGCGCAGAACCGCCGCGTCGAAATTTATGTGGGCGAGCGTGCGCCGCGCGGCTGACCAGCCCGGCAGACAAAAGATAAGTAAAACCAGATAAGAAGAAAAAGCCGGCCGGGCGGGAGCGGCCGGTATCCGTCGTATCCGTCGTTATCGTTTCAATGTCAATCCAGAGGGAAAACTCATGAGGAAGTTTGTTGTCTTGGGTGCGGCTGCGGCCGCATTGTTCGTTGCGGGCTGCGCCTCGCAATCGCCTGCGCCGGGGGCTTCAGCCGCACCGGACGCACAGTCGGCCGCGCCATCCAACAATTGGACAGCGCGCCTGGCATCGCTCAAGACCGAGTTGGAAAATTCCACCAAGGGCACGGGCGTGGTGATCGAGCAGACCACGGACAACCAGCTGCACCTCGTGGTTCCCAACGAACTCTCGTTCGACGTGGGCCGCTCCAACGTGAAGCGCAACCTCGCCCAGGTGCTCGACAAGGTCGCCGAAGGCCTGCGCAGCGCCACGGCGGCCAGCGTGCGCGTGGTGGGCCACACCGACAACACCGGCAGCGAAGAAGGCAACGAGCGCCTCTCGGTGAGCCGCGCCGACAGCGTGCGCAACCACCTGGTGGCCCGCGGCGTCTCGACCACCGCCATCACCACCGACGGCCGCGGCTCGCGCGAGCCCCTGGCCGACAACGGCACGCCTGCCGGCCGTGCGCAGAACCGCCGCGTCGAGATCTTCGTCGCGGAAAAGTCCTGATCTCCTAGAGATCTCTCAGGCGGTTGGCCAGCTCGACCGCCGATTTCACATCCATCTTCTCGAACACGCGCGCGCGGTGGACCTCCACCGTGCGCACGCTGATGGCCAGCTGATCGGCAATCAGCTTGTTCGGGAGGCCCTCGACCACGAGCCGCATCACGTCGCGCTCGCGTTCGGTCAGCTCTGCAATGCGGTCGGCCAGGCTGCGCCGCACGCGCTGCACTTCGAGCGCCCGGAGCGAGGCGCCCAGCGCCTGCTCGATGCGGTCGACCAGCGCGTTGTCGGAGAACGGCTTTTCGCAAAAATCGAAAGCGCCGCGCTTGACCGCGTCCACCGCGGTGGGCACGTCTGCGTGGCCGGTAAGAAAGATGACGGGCATGGCGTCGAGCAGGCCGCGCTCGGCAAGCCGGTCGAACAGCACAAGCCCGCTGGTGCCGGGCATGCGCACATCCAGCAGCAGGCAAAGCGGCTGCTCGGGCAGCGGCCCTTCGGCCAGGCGCTGCTCGAAGGCGTCGGCGCTTGCAAAGTGCTCGCTCTCGAGGCGGCGCGAACGAAGCAGCCAGGCCAGTGCCTCGCGCACGCTGGCGTCGTCGTCCACGATGAAGATGAGGCCGTCGATCAGCGGTTGCATATCAGTAGTTTTCAAGTGTCGCCGCGGCAACCGGAAAGGGTCATGCCGCCGGCAGGGTAAAGCGGAACACGGTGCCCCGTGGCCGGTTGGGCTCGAACATCAGCACGCCGCCGTGCTGCTCCACCACGGTGCGGCACAGGCTGAGGCCAAGCCCCATGCCGTCGGCGCGCGTGGTGAAGAACGGCGTGAAAAGGCGGCTTGCCACCTCTTCGCTGATGCCGCTGCCAAGGTCGGCAACCGAAAATTCGAGCCAGCGGCGCGCGTCTTCGGTGCCGGTGCCGCCCACCGCAACGGCACGCGCCACGCGCAGCCGCAACACCCGTTCTGCGGCATTGTCCGGCGTATCCATGGCCTGCATTGCATTGCGCGCCAGGTTGAGCAGCACCTGCTCGACGAGCGTGCGGTCGCACATGGCCTGGGGCAGGCGGTCTTCCAGCAGCACCTCGATGATCACGCCGAGCTTGCGCGCCTGCAGCCGCACCAGCGGCAGCACCGCGTCGATCAGCGCCTGCGGGGCCACGGCTTCGCGCGTGCGGTCGCGCCGGCGCACGAAGTCGTGCACGCTCCGAATCACCTGGCCCGCGCGATCGGCCTGCTCGGCAATGCGCCGCACGGCCATGGCCACTTCGGCCTGCTCGCCCTTTGCATTGGGGCCGAGCATGTTGAGCGAACCCGTGGCGTAGCTGGCAATGGCGGCCAGCGGCTGGGTGAGTTCGTGGCTCAGGAGCGAGGCCATCTCGCCCACGGTGGCAAGACGTGCGCTGGCTTGCAGGCGCTCCTGGCTGGCGCGCGAGAGCTCTTCGATGCGGCGCTGCTCGCTGATGTCGATGAAGGCGCTCATCCAACCGGTTTGCACGCGCTGCGCGTTGATGAGCGGGGCCTCGAAGATGAGCACCGGAAAGCGCGTGCCGTCCTTGCGCATGAAGACGGACTCGAATCCTTCGCGCGGCGGCATGCCGCCGGCAAGGCGCCTGGTTTGCCGCTGGTGGTATTCATGCGCGAGCTCGGTGGGCCAATAGGGCACCTCGGCCGAGTCGCCGCTGCGGCTCATCAGCTCTTCAGGGCTGAAGCCGACCATTTCGCAGAACGCCGGGTTGACGTAGGTAATGCGCCCCTGCAGGTCTCGCGCGCGCAGCCCGGTAATGACAGAGTCTTCCATCGCCTTTCTAAAGGCGAGCGCATCGGCCAGGTCGCGCTCGGCGCGCAGGCGGCGGCGCGTGTCGCGCGCCAGCAGCACCAGCACCGACACCAGCGCAATCGAAATGCCGGTAACCAGCGCCGTGAGCACGTTGGGAAAGAGGTCGGGCGCTGCGCGCCAGCCGTCCACGCGCAGCATCAGCGCGGCGCCGGGCAAATCGATGAGCTGCTGCGAAGTGAAGACGCGCGTGCCGGTGCGGCGAGAGGTGCCGAGCGCCACAAGCCGCGTGCCGTCGGTTTCGGTAAACGCTACTTCCTGCCCGCGCGTGAGCGTGGGGCCGACGAGTTCGATGAGCGTGTCGCGCAGCGAATAGCTCGCCACCAGGAAACCGCCCGCGTCGATGGGCACGCAAAGCTCCATCACCTCGACGCCGCCTCCGCCGAGCACCGGCACGAAGTGGCTGGGCGAATAGGCGGGCGCGCCGAGCTTGCGCGCCGCGGTGCAGGCCAGCGCCACGTCGGGTTGGTCTGCACCGCGGCTCTCCTCCGCGATGAGGCGCATGCGGAACGGCGTGTTGGCCGCTTCGAGCGGTCGCAGCGCGGCGTCGCGCCATTCAAGGCGAAGCCACTCGCGATGCTCCCTCAGCAGGGTGGCCGCGGCTTCAGGCCAATGCGTGCGGTCCAGGCCCGAAGCCTGCGTGGCGCGCAGGCTCTGCGCATTGCGCTGCAAGCCGATGCGAAGATCTGAAACGGCATCGGCGGTGTCGCGGTCGAGCGCCGCCTGCACCTGCTCGACCTCGTGCCGCCCCGCAAGCCACACAACGGTGATCAGCAACACGGACACCAGCACGGCAAGAATCAGCCACAGGAACCAGCGCTTCCATAGCGAGCGCAGGCGCGCAAACGCCAACAGCGCCCACCGTGGCGATGCGGCGGTCAGCACTTCCTGCATCTAGAGAACGCAGTGCGAAAGAACCGGCAGCTGCGCGCGCATGCGCCCTGTTTGCCCGGCATCGATGTCGAACAGCACCACGCCCTCTTCGCGGGCCTGCTGTGCAACCACAGTGCCCCACGGATCGACCACCATCGACTGGCCCCACGTATGGCGGCCGTTTTCGTGCGTGCCGCCCTGCGCGGGTGCGACGACCCATGCAAGGTTTTCGATGGCGCGTGCGCGCAGCAGCACCTCCCAGTGCGCGGCGCCGGTGGTGCGGGTGAAGGCACTGGGCACCAGCAGCAGGTCGGCGCCCTGTTTGGCAAGCGCGCGGTACAGCTCTGGAAAGCGCAGGTCGTAGCAAACGCTCATGCCAACACGCCAGCGGTGCCCGTCGCGCGAGGGCAGCTCGAACACCACGGGGGCGGAGCCCGGCGCGATGACTCGGCGCTCGTCGTAGCGCTCGGTGCCGTTGTCGAAATAGAACAGGTGGATCTTGTCGTAGCGCGCCACGCATTGGCCGTCGGGCGAATAGCACAGCGAGCTGTTGAACACGTGCTCGGCATCGCCACTCTCGATGGGCAGCGTGCCGCCCACGATCCACAGCCCGAACTCGCGCGCCGCATCGGCAAGAAAACCCTGCACAGTGCCGGCACCGGCGGTTTCGCGCAGGCCCAGCTTGTCGGTGTCGCGGGCGCCCATCATGCAGAAATACTCGGGCAACACCGCCAGTTCGGCGCCCGCGGCGGCGGCCTGCGCGAGCAGGTCGTGCGCACGTGCGAGGTTGGCTTCGCGGGCGATGGCCGACACCATCTGGATGGCTGCGACTTTCATTGCGTGTTCTCCGTTTTCCGGCCTTCGGCGGCCGCCGGGGCCGCGGGAAGATTCAAGGGATTCGGCAGGATGGATCGCGGCACCTTGGCTATTTTGGGGTCGGCCCAGGTGCCTTCGATATGAAACTCCTGCGTGGCGGCCGCCGCGAGCGGCTTGCTGAGCACCCATTGCGCAAGGAAGGTGCCCAGGCCGATGGCCGGGTTGATGGCGGTGGCCACCAGCGCGGCGGTACCTGCGTTGATTTCTGGCACCACCACCACGCGCAGGTCCTGGGTTTCGCGCACGATGTCGGCGGAGCCGTCCATGAGTGCGGCGGCATTGACGCCCTTCATCTGCAGGTTGTTGGTGCTCGCAATGCCGTTCGTGATCTTCGCGTCGCCGCGGATGAAGTCGAACGCAAAGCCCTGGCTGAACACGTCGCGGAAGTCGAGCGTAAGCCGGCGCGGCAACGCCTGCAGGCTCAGCACGCCAAGCAGCTTTGCAAGGCCCGGATCGGCCTTCAGAAACTGGCCCGACCCGACGTTGATCTGCAGTTGTCCGCCCAGGCTGGGGTAGTCGAGCGAGAAGGGCGAGCCGCGCCAGTTGACGTCGCCCTCGAGCCGCCCGCTGCCGCGCCGCAGCACGCCGGGCATGCCGAAGCGCGCGAGCAGGTCGCCGACATCGGCAATATCGAGCCTGAAAGTCATCGCCGTGCGGCGCTGCTCGGCGCGCCCCGCCCTGCCACCGGGCACGGCAGCCCAGGTGCCCTTGGCCGCAAAGCTCGCCTCGGGCATGGTGAAGCTCAATTTGTTGAGCAGCCATTCGCGGCCCGCACCGCCGCGGTTGACGGCATCGATTTCGGCGCGGCCGAGCCGCTTGCCCAGCAACTCGAAGTCGTCGATGACGATATCGAGCGCGGGCAGCGTGCCGGGTTGTTCGTCGAGCAGCGTTTCGACCTGCGATGCCTCGGCCGGCGCAATCTTGAGCCGCGCGAGCCGCGCATGGAGGCGCCCGGCCTGCGAGTGGCTGTACTCGGCGTAGCCGCTGAGCTCGGTGGCGTCGATGTTGGCGCGCCAGAGCGAGCCGTCGCGCGTGCCGCCGAGCACCACGTTGTGCAGCGTGCGGCCCCCAATGCCGAGCTCTTGCGCGCGTACGGCAATGCGCGTGGGAAGGTAGCCCATGGCCGCGTCTTCGGGCCGCTCGGCTGCGCCCGCCTCGCCTGTGCCGGCACTCGGGGCGGCATCGCCGACCAGGGCTTTCCAGGCGGGCATGTCGAGCTTGGTGACGTTCACATTGGCCTGCACGCCTTTGTCGGGCAAGCTGGCGGTTTCGCCCGCAGCCAGGCCGATGCCGATGCTTCCGCGCAGCACCCGCGCCTCGGCGCCGGAAATGTCGCGCACATATTGAGCGCTGCCAATGCGGCCCAGCTCCATCGAAAGCTGGTCTTGCACCGCAATGGCGGCACCCGCACGGGTCTCGCGCTGCAGCACTTTCTTTTCGATTCGAAGCGGCATCTGTTCGTCCGCCGTCTTCACAAGGGGCGCGGGCAACTGCAGCGCGAGCCCCTGCAGGGTGCTGGTCAGCAAGAACTCCGGCGCGCCATCGCGCATCGAAAACGTGGCCGCATACGGCGTGCTGCCGGTCGCCTTGGCCGCGATGCGCGTCAGCCACTCGGCTTCGCGCGCGCTGCGCAGGCCTTCGGCTGTTGCGGTGCCTTGCGCCTTCAGTGCCACCTCGCGGCTAGGGCCGGCAAAGCGGCCACGGCCTTCGATGCGCACATCCCCGCCGAGCAGCCTGGCATTGACGCCGGTCAGCGAAAACCCGGTTTCGGTAAAACCGACGACGCCCTTCGCATGGGTGAATGACGGCGCTTCGGGCACCAGCTGCAGCTCGTTGTCGGAAAGCGCGATGCTGGCCTGGACCTTGGCGGTGTCCATCGCCTCGAGCGGCAGCTCCAGATGCAGCCGGTACTCGGCCGAACCGGTGGCGCGCGCGCGGGACAGCACTTCGCCGGTTTCGCCAGCCAGCGGCGCACCCACGCGCAGCAGTTCGCCAAGCGGGCCCTTCGCCTGGGCATCGACACGCAGCAGCGAGGCGTGGTGCGACATGTCGGCAATCTGGGCCTCTGCCTTGGTTACCTCGATGCCGCTGGCGCCCACGAGCCGGCCGCGCGCATTGCGCACCAGCATGCCGGCACGCTCGAAAACCAGTTCGCCCGAAACGCCGGTGAGAGCGGGCCAGACCGGCGCTGGCGCGCCGGGGCGGGCCGAGGCCGCAGCCTTGGAAGCCGTGGCCGCGGCAGTGGCCGAAGCCGGCGGCACATAGGCGTAGGTAACGTCGGCCACTTTGGCCGCAATGCGGAACTCGCCCTTTTTCGGGTCCATGAACGGCATGTCGTGCAGGTCGCCGCGCACGCGAAAGTCGACGCTGCTGGCCGTGCCCTTGGTGACCGATTGGCGCACGTAGTCGCGCGTGTGCTGGGGAATTTCGAGCGGCAGGTAGCGGAACACGCGCGTGCCATCGGCGCGGGTCAGCTTGCCTTGCAGGTCGAGCACGCCGGGGTAGAGCGCCTGGCCGCTGGACACGGCGGGATCGCTGGTGCGCCAGCTGGCCTCGGCCTCGCCCTCGGCGTCGGCATTGGCGAAACGTGCCTTGGAAACCTGCAATTGGGCATGGCCCTTGTCGAGCTTCCATTGGAGCTGGGCCGCCAGCCGGTCGATGGGAATGGTCGGCTCCTCGAACACGCCCGGAAATTCGAGCGTGCCCTGCGCAATCGACAGCGCGGCATTTCCGCCCGTGTGGGTGGCGTCGAACTCGATGGTGGCGCCGCTCAGGCCGGGGGAGCCGGCGTGCGGGCGGTGAGCGGCGGGGGTGCCGGCTTTTGGAGCGGCGGCAATCTCGGGCGGGGCGGGTTGCGATGCGACCCGCAGGCCGCTGACTCGCCCCTTGGCCTGGTAGCGCTCGGGCGCGCCCAGCGAACCTTGCCAGTTCAGGTCGATGCGCTCGACCAGCCCGCGCGGGGCATAGGCATCGAGCACGCGGTGCGTGGCGTCGCCCAGCGGCAGGCGGTCGGCAATCAGGGCGAGCGCCGCCAGGTCGAGCCGGTCGGCACGCAATGCGCCGTGCTCCGGCGTGCGGCCACGTGCGGGCGAATGCTGCATCCACAGGTTGCCGCCGGGCCAGCGCATACCGTCGGCCGTGTCGAACTGCAGGGCGGTGGTCGAGAACTCGAAGTTCTCTTCGTTCAACTGGCCGGCAAGGCGGCCGGTGACCGAGCGCAGCACCAACGGCTGCAGTCCACGGCCGAGCGAGGCATCGATGCGGTTGAGCCCGAGGTCGGCCGCGCCGCCCACGATCTGCCCGTCCTTCACATCGGCCCAGACGCGCAGCGCACCGCTGCCTTCGCGAATGCGCGCGTCGAGCGAAACGTATCGGCCAAGGCGGGTCACGTCCATGTAGGGCAGGTCGGCGTAGATCTGGCCGTCCCACGTCTGCCACCGCCCCGAGCGCACCGACAGCAGCGGCTGGCGGAACTGGCCACGCAGGGTGAAGCGGTCGCCCCAACCGGCCGGCGGGGTGGCATCGAGCCGCAGGCCGTGCCGGCGACCGCCGTTGCGCGCCACAAAGCGCACATCGGTCAGCAGCAGGGGTTCGGCCTGGCGCTGCTCGTCGGTCCAGCGGACGGTGCCGCCTTCGACCACCAGTTCGCGCTGGGCGAAAAACCAGTCGGCGGCGCGGGTCTCTCCGGTGGTGTCGTTGGACATGTGCAGGCCCGCCACGTGCAGCTTGCCGAGCACATCGCGGCGCACGTCGACTTGGGGCCCCTCGATATACAGCTGCTCGAAGTTGAGGCGCCATAGCGAGCGCGGCGACACGCTGGCCACCACCCGTACAAGCCGCAGGGCCTCGCGCTGGCTGGCATCATGCAGCACCACGTCGCGCAACTCGAAAACGGGAAACAGACTATCGGAACGGGCGGTGATCGACCCGATGCGAACAGGTACCCCGATGGCTTTGCTGGCTTGTGCCTCCAGGGCGCCACGGTAGTCGCCGATTCGCGGCACAATCCACGCGTGTAGGACAACCACTGACAGTGCAAGCAAAAGCCATGCAGCGATCAGTAAACCCAACAGCCAGCGCGCCGTCGCAGCGGTGATCTTGAGCAGACGTGAAGGGGGAGACGCCGTGTCGTTCATTGAGGATCGCGCTGTGTCGGGAATTATGACCGCCAGCAATCAGAGGGGTTCCACGGAAACCAATATCAGTGTGAACCAGTTGCCAGCCACGCCCACGCCATCCGTCGCGATCGAGGTCGCGTTTTCTTCGTATTCGCGCTTTGTGCAGCGCCTGCGCCGCAGGTATGCGGCCGAACTTGCATTGCTTCCTCCCGGCGCGCCGCTGCGCGAGTCGATGACAAAGGCCTACGAGGCGTTGCGCGCGCGCGGCGACAGCGTCGGCGACGCGCTGCGCATTGTGCGGCAGCTCGTGATGGAACGGCTTGTAACGCTCGATTGCGATGCCCAGGCGCCGCTGGCCGTGGTAACCACGGCCGTCACCGAACTGGCGGAATTCGCCCTCGACATTGCCTGCCGCGATGCCTGCCAGGAGCTCGACGCATTGCACGGCGCCCCGCTCGGCCCCGAAGGCCAGCGCGCGCAGCTCTGGGTGGTTGGCATGGGCAAGCTCGGTGCGCGCGAACTCAACGTGTCGAGCGACATCGACCTCATCTACCTGTACGACCTGGACGGCGAAACGCTCGGCGATGCAGAGGGTCGCGGCCGCCTGTCGAACCAGGAGTATTTTTCGCGCGCCGTGAAGCGCATCTACGCGCTGGTGGGTGACACCACCGAGCACGGCTTCGTGTTTCGCGTCGATCTGGCGCTGCGGCCGAACGGCAACTCCGGCCCGAGCGTGGTGTCGCTCGACGCGCTCGAAGAATATTTTCAGGTGCAAGGACGCGAATGGGAGCGCTTTGCCTGGATGAAGAGCCGGGTGGTGGCGCCGCGCGATGTCGTTTCGCAAGGCCTCGCACGGGGCTTGCGCGCCACGGTGCTGCCCTTTGTGTTCCGCCGCTATCTGGATTACAGCGTGTTCGACTCGCTGCGCACGCTGCACCGGCAGATTCGCGAGCAGTCGGCCCGGCGCAGTGCGGGGCGGCCCGAACGCGCGAACGACGTCAAGCTTTCTCGCGGGGGCATCCGCGAGATCGAATTCACCGTGCAGCTGCTGCAGGTGGTGCGCGGCGGGCAGTTCCCCGAACTGCGCACCCGGCCCACGCTCGATGCGTTGCAGCGCCTGGCGCGCGCCGGCCTGATGCCGCAGGAAACCGCCGATGCGCTGGCCTCGGCCTATGAGTTTCTGCGCCGCGTGGAGCACCGCATCCAGTACCTGGACGACCAGCAGACCCACATGCTGCCGGTGGGCGACGATGACCTGCGCTGGATTGCCCAGACCATGGGCTATGCCAACTGCTGCCCGTTTCTCGAGCAACTCGACACCCACCGTGAACTGGTGGCGCAAGAGTTCGACAAGCTGCTCGGCGGCGAGAAGCCCTGCAACGGCAAGTGCAGCGGCAAGAAGGCCTCCGCGCCCGCCGACCTGGCCGATCTGCTCGACGACTTGCCGCCCGCATTTGCCGAGCGCATTCGCGACTGGTGCGAGCAGCCCCGCGTGCTTGCCCTTCGCGAAGAAACGCGGGCCCGGCTGCGCCAGCTGGTCCAGCGTACCGGGCAATGGCTGAAAGAACCCGACGGGGACGGGCCGGGGCAGACGCCGCGCCATGCGGACGCCGCATTGCGCTGGGCCGACTGGATCGAGCCGTTGATGCGGCGCGAGAGCTACCTGGCGCTGCTGGTCGAGCGGCCCGCGGTACAGCAACGGCTCCTGCGGCTGCTGGGCGCTGCAAAGTGGCCGGCGCGCTATCTGATGCAGCACCCGGGCGTGATCGACGAACTCGCAAGCGACGAAATGCTGTCGGGCCGCTTCGTGGCGGCCGAATTCGAACGCGAGCTCGAAGCACGCCACGCCTCGCTCAGCCGCACTGGCGAAGCCGACGAAGAGCGCCTGCTCAACCTGCTGCGCCATGCCCACCACGCCGAGGTGTTCCGCACGCTGGCGCGCGACGTGGACGGCCGCATTACCGTGGAGCAGGTGGCCGACGACCTGAGCGCGCTGGCCGACACCACGCTGCGCGTGACGGCCCGCTGGTGCTGGCCCCATGTGCGCAACCGCCACCGCGAAGTGCCGCAGTTCGCCATCATCGGCTACGGCAAGCTGGGCGGCAAAGAGCTGGGCTACGGCAGCGACCTGGACATCGTGTTCGTCTACGACGATGACGACGAGCGCGCGGGCGAGGTGTATGCGGCCTATGTGCGCAAGCTCATCAACTGGCTCACGGTGAAGACGCGCGAGGGCGATCTTTTCGAGATCGACACCGCCTTGCGGCCGAACGGCAATTCAGGCCTGCTGACCACGAGCTTCGCAGCCTACGAAAAGTACCAGCTTGGCCGGGGCAGCAACACGGCCTGGACCTGGGAACATCAAGCCATGACCCGCGCGCGATTCGTGCTGGGCAGCACCGAGCTGGGCGCGCGCTTCGACGACGTGCGCCAGGCAGTGATCGTGTCGCCCCGTGACCGCGAGGCGCTGAAGGCCGAGATCATTGCCATGCGCAACAAGGTACGCGGCGCAAGGCCCGTGAAGGCCGACCGCTTCGACGTGAAGCACAGCCCGGGGGGCATGGTGGACGCCGAGTTTGCAGTGCAGTTTCTGGTGCTGTCGGCCTCGGGCGAGCATCCGGAGCTGATTCCCAACCTGGGCAACATTGCGTTGCTGGTGCGCGCGGAAGAGGCGGGGCTGCTGCCCGCGGGAGTCGGTCGCAAGGCCGCCGCAGCGTATCGCGAACTGCGCCGTGTGCAGCATCGCGCCCGCCTCAATGAAGAACCGACCCAGGTCACCCCGCCCGCATTGGCTGCCGAGCGCGATGCCATGCTGGCGTTGTGGAAGGCTGTATTTGGCTGAGCGCGCCGGCACCCCAGCCACCACCGCGCTGGCCGCCTGCGCGGTGGCAGTCGCCGTTCTTATTGCAGGTTGCGCAAGCGGCACCCGCAGCGGCGGCGGCGCGCTGAGCGGCCGCGACGGCCCGGGCACCAACGTTCCGCCAGATCTCGACCGGGTGCCCGATGCCGAGCCCCGCATCGAACCCATTCGCGGCAGCGGCGGCACCAGCAAGCCCTATACGGTGCTGGGCCGGGCCTACCAGCCGATCACCGATGACCGGCCGTTCCGGGAATCGGGCATTGCCTCCTGGTACGGCCGTAAATTTCATAGCGCATCGACCGCGAGCGGCGAGCCCTACGACATGTACGCCATGACGGCTGCGCACAAGACGCTGCCGCTGCCAAGCTACGTGCGGGTGCGCAACCCGGCCAACGGGCGCGAAGTGATCGTGCGGGTGAATGACCGCGGCCCGTTCGTCGACGGCCGGATCATCGACCTGAGCTACACGGCGGCGCTCAAGCTTGACCTGCTGCGCGGCGTGGCGCCGGTCGAAATCGAGCGCATCACGAACGAGGACATCCGTACCGGCGCCTGGAGGCGGGATTCAGGAACCGCGTATGCCGCGGCGCCGCCGGCAGCGCCGCCGTCGCAACGTGCGGCAGCTGCGTCGGTCCCAGTGCCTTCGGCGTGGGTGGCACCCGTTGGGATGAATGGGGTCGAGGTCTCGACAATGCCGGTCGTGCCGCAAACGCCGATGGCACAAGCAGCACCGCCCACGCTCGAAGCGGATGCCGCGCCGCCGCCGCGCCAGTCCATGGTGGTCACCGATCTAGCGCCGATGGCGCCTCTGCCTGCACCGACGGCACAGGCAGCGGCCGCATTGGGCACCGCGCCTTCTCCTGCCGCCGTGGCCGGCTTCTGGGTGCAACTCGGCGCCTTCCGCGAGCGCGATGGTGCAGAAAGCCTCCGCACCCAGGCGGCGCGCGGCCTGCCTTCACTGGCGCCGCAATTGCGCGTTTTCAGCGAGGCCGGGACGCACCGGTTGCAGGCGGGGCCGTTTGCCTCGCGCAACGAAGCCGGCGAGGCCGTGACGCAATTGCGCGAGAGCCTGCGCATTGCACCGATGGTGGTCGAGCGCCGCTAGTAAAAGTCAGTCCAGCGCCTTCACGGCGACGGGCATGCGCATGCCGACGTTGATGCGGTTCCAGGTGTTGATCTGCGCGACAGCCACGGTGAGTTCGGCAATCTCGACGTCGCTGAACTGCGCCTTCAGGGCTGCGAACTCGGTTTCGCGCTCGTCGTGGCTGTCGGCCAGCCGCGTGAGCGATTCGGCCCACGCCAGCGCGGCACGTTCGCGCTCATTGAAAAAGCTCACTTCGCGCCAGGTGGCCAGGCTGTTGATGCGCTGCCAACCTTCGCCTTGCTTGCGCAGATCGCGCACGTGCATGTCGAGACAATAGGCGCAGCCGTTGATTTGCGAGACGCGCGCAAACACCAGATCGAACACGGTCTTGCCGACGGTGCTCGAATCGATGCTGGCGCTCACGGCCAGGATGGCTTCGAAGGTCTTGGGGATGGTCTTGAACCAGTTCAGGCGGGGGGTCGTGTTCATGGAGATGTTTCAGTGGTCGGGTTTGAAAATCTGCTTCCTACCCACTGAAGACGGGCCACCGCCCGGCCCTGTGACAGCCGCGCCAGCTATTTCGAAGAAAAAAGCTGCGCGATTCGGGCCAGCTTGTCGGGGTTGCGCTGGGCGCGGATGCGCACGATGCGCTCCCCCTCGATCTCGAAGGTCTGCGCAGATTCGAGTTGCCCATCGAAAAAGCGCAGCAACCCCGGCTCGCCGTTGATGTCCACCAGTTCCATGCGCACTGAGGCGCCCATGCGCCGCCAGAGCGCAAAGTAAAGCTGCGCCAGCCGCTGGCTGCCGCACAGGACCTTGCTGAAGGACTGCACCTTGCCGCCGCCGTCGCCGATGAGTTCGGCGTCTTCGGCCATCAGCGCCTTCAGGTCTTGCAGGCTGCCGCGGGCTGCCGCATCGGCAAAGGCGCGAAGCAGGCGTTCATGGGTTTCGCGAGACACCTGAAAGCGCGGGCGCGCCTCCTGCACCTGCGCCTTGGCGCGGTGCACCAGCTGCCGGCAGGCGGCTTCGCTCTTGCCGAGGGTGCGGGCCACTTCTTCGTAGTCGGCGTCGAACACTTCGCGCAGCAAGAAGGCGGCGCGCGCCTCGGGCGCAAGGCGCTCCAGCACGGCAAGAAAAGCCACCGACACGTTGTCGGCCCGCTCGAGCACCTGTTCCGGCGTGGCGGGTGCATCAGTGAGCGTGGGCTCGGGCATCCACGCGCCGATGTAGTGCTCTCGCTGGACCTTGGCGGCCCGCAGCCGGTCGATTGAAAGCCGCGTGACCACGGTAACCAGCCAGGCTTCGGCGCTGTCGAATCCGGCCTTGTCGGCTTCGTGCCAGCGCAGCCAGGCGTCTTGCACCACCTCTTCGGCCTCGGCTACGGTGCCGAGCATGCGGTAGGCAATGCCCTGAAGGCGTCGGCGGTGGCTGTCGAAAGTAAGGGTGGCGTCGTCCATGGTCACAAGACGGGCGACCGGCCTGGTTTGTGACAGGCCATTTTGCGTGGCGCCCTGCTCCCCCGCTTCAGGCGAGCGCCGCGCCCTTACGCGCCCTGGTACTCGGCCTTGGGCCCGAGGTTGGCGGAGACTTCCTTGCGGTAGCGGTTGAGCTCCTGCACGGTCTTGAAGCTGCGGTTCATGAGCAGGCTCAGGTTGTGCAGGATGCGCTCGCCCACCTTGCCCTCCCAGACGGCGTCGAACTTGATCTGCTTGTCGAGCCAATGCTCGAGCCAGTCCGGGTCGGGCATGCGGCTCTGGATGGTGTCGTTCGGAAACAGCGCCTTGTTGACGTGCAGGTTGGTGGGGTGCAGCGCCTGCGCGGTGCGGCGCGCGCTGGCCATGAGCACGCCAACCTTGGTGAAAGCAGCGCGGGCCTCGTCGCCGAACTTTTCGAGCGCGCGCTTCATGTAGCGCAGGTAGGCGCCGCCGTGGCGGGCCTCGTCCTGGCTCAGCGTGGTGTAGATGTGCTTGATGACCGGCTCGGTGTGCCACTGGGCCGCGCAGCGGTACCAGTGGTTGAGGCGGATCTCGCCGCAGAAGTGCAGCATGAGGGTTTCGAGCGGCGGCGCCGGGTCGAAGTCGAAGCGCACCTCGTGCAGTTCCTGCTCGGTGGGCGCGTGCTGGGGGCTGAAGCGCTTGAGGTACTCCATGAGCACCAGCGAGTGCTTCTGCTCCTCGAAGAACCAGATCGACATGAAAGCCGAAAAGTCGCTATCGTGGCGGTTGTCGCGCAAGAACATTTCGGTGGCCGGCAGCGCCGCCCACTCGGTAATGGCGTTCATCTTGATGGTTTGCGCCTGCTCTTCGGACAGCAGTGAAGCATCGAACGACTGCCAGGGAATGTCCTTGTCCATGTCCCAGCGGACAGATTCGAGTTGTCTGAAGAGTTCCGGATAAAGCATCAAAATCTTTCTAAGGCCGCTGATTTTAGTCGGCCCGCTTGGCGCGCTCGTGACAGACGCGCCATGATGCGGCCATGCGCCCCTTGGCGCCACGGATCCACACTCCCTTTTTTTGTACCAGGAGCCCCTATGCAAACCCCCACCCGATCGCCCGCGCCGAGGCGTTGCGCACAGGCCGCGGCGCTGGCGGCATGCCTCTTTGCCATAGGTACGGCGGGTGCCCAGGCACCCTCTGCCGGTACGCCTTCTGCCCCCGTAGCCGCCCCGGCCGACGGTGCCGCTGCCGGCGCCTGCCCGGCCACGCTGCAACACACCTTCCCGCGGCTGCAGGACGAAAAACCCCAATCTTTGTGCCAGTACTCCGGCAAAGTCGTGCTGGTGGTCAACACCGCGAGCTTCTGCGGCTTTACCCCGCAATACAAGGGGCTTGAGGCACTCGACAGCAAATATCGCTCGCGCGGATTGGTCGTGCTGGGCTTTCCTTCGAACGATTTTTCGCAGGAGTCGGGTTCCAACAAGGAGATTGCCGACTTTTGTGAAAGCACATTTGGCGTGAAGTTTCCGATGTTTGCTAAATCCTCGGTGCGCGGCCCCAACGCCAACCCGCTGTTCAAGCAGCTGGCGCTGGCTTCCGGCACCACGCCGAAGTGGAATTTCTACAAGTACCTGATCGGCCGGGACGGCAAGGTGGTCCAGGCGTGGTCGAGCATGACTGCACCGGACGAAGCCGCATTCGTGAAGGTGGTGGAAAGCCAGCTCGCAGCGCCCTGACCGCGGGCCGCGACGCGGCGGTTTTCCACGCCTGCGCCTGTAGTACGCATGAACTGATCGTCACAAACGTTTACCACTGAACCGGGAACCGCGCTGGCACACTGTCCTCATAAAGACGTGGGCAGCAAATGCCCTCCGGTTTTCATGTTGCGAGGTCTTCCAGGCGTTTCTCGTCTGGTCGAAATCCCGAGGTGATTCTTCTCCTCCTCCCTCCCTCCCTCCTTCGCGTCGGGGCGCCTCGCAGCATTTTTGTATTTCCCGGTAAACGGGCGGGGCGCGGCACGCAGGCGCCCCGAAATTGAAAAAGGCGCCTCAGGCGCCTTTTTTCATGGTTGCGTGTCGACGAAGCTCGGTCGCAGCATCAGCTTGTCGTACAACTTCCCGAGGTTCGGGTGCTCGCCGCGCCAGTCGATTTCGGGAAAGCGAAACCCCACCCAGCCCAGCGCACAGCCCACCGCGATGTCCGACAGGCTCAGGTGAATGCCGCTGCAGAATGGCTTGTCGCCCAGGCCCTTGGCCATGGCGGCGATGCCGCCTTCGACCTTGGCACGCTGGCGCTCGATCCACGCGGCGCTGCGCTCGCCGTCGCCGCGGCCGCTCCAGGTGGCTTCCAGGCGCCAGAGCACGCCGGCGTCCATGACGCCGTCGGCCAGCGCTTCCCAAGTCTTGACCTCGGCACGCTCGCGGCCCTGCTGCGGAATGAGCTTGCCCACGGGGGACAGGGTGTCGAGGTATTCGACGATCACGCGCGAATCGAACATTGCCTCGCCGCCTTCCATGATGAGGCAAGGCACCTTCCCGAGCGGGTTGGAGTGGGCGATGGTGGTGTCGGCGGACCAGACATCTTCGATCACGAACTGGTAGTCGAGCCGTTTCTCGGCCAGCACCACGCGCACCTTGCGCACATAAGGGCTGGCGGCCGATCCGATCAGTTTCATGAAGGCTCTCTCCCTTTGCTTTGATAACGATTGTTCGTGGCTATTTTAGGGGAACGCCAAAAAAGGCAGCTTCGATGTGTCACGAACGGGCATCCGCCGAGGCCGCCTAAAATTCAGGCATGAGCTTCTCCACCGTTTCCGCCCTCTCCCCACTGGACGGCCGCTATGCGGCCAAACTCGCGGCATTGCGACCGCTGATGAGCGAACAGGGCTACATGCACCGGCGCGTGCAGGTCGAGGTGGCGTGGTTCATTGCGCTGTCCGACTGCGGCTTCGCTGAATTCAAGCCACTCACGGGCGGCGCCCGCAAGTACCTGCTGGGCCTTGTCGCCCATTTCTCGGAGGCTGACGCGCTGGCCATCAAGGAAATCGAAAAGACCACCAACCACGACGTGAAGGCGGTCGAGTACTGGATCAAGTCCAAGTTCGAAGCCCGGCCGGAGCTTCTGGCCGCCGCCGAGTTCGTTCACTTTGCCTGCACCAGCGAAGACATCAACAACACCAGCCATGCGTTGCAGATCCAGGCCGCCCGCGAAAAAGTGGTGCTGCCGGCCATCGACGGGCTGATTGCCAAGCTGCGCGAAATGGCGCACCAGTTTGCCGGCGTGTCGATGCTGTCGCGCACGCACGGCCAGACCGCAAGCCCCACCACCGTGGGCAAGGAAATCGCGAACGTTGCGGTGCGCCTGTCGAAGGCTCGTGCCCAGATTGCCGCAGTGCAGCTGCTCGGCAAGATGAACGGCGCCGTGGGCAACTACAACGCCCACCTCGCGGCCTGGCCTGACTTCGACTGGGAGGCGTTCAGCCGCAAGGTCATCGAAACGCCGGCACCGCTGGGCCTGGGCCTGAGCTTCCAGCCGTACAGCATCCAGATCGAGCCGCACGACTACATGGCCGAGCTGTTCGACGCCGTGGCACGCGCCAACACCATCCTCATCGACTTCTCGCGCGACATCTGGGGCTACGTGAGCCTGGGCTACTTCAAGCAGCGCCTCAAGAAAGGCGAAATCGGCTCTTCGACGATGCCGCACAAGGTCAACCCGATCGACTTTGAGAATGCCGAAGGCAACCTGGGCCTCGCCAATGCAGTGCTGCGCCACCTGAGCGAGAAGCTGCCCATCAGCCGCTGGCAGCGCGACCTGACCGACAGCACGGTGCTGCGCAACATCGGCGTGGCGTTCGGCTACGCCACGCTGGCTTATGCGAGCCTGGCCACGGGCCTGGGCAAGCTGGAGCTCAACGAAGAAGCGCTGGCCGAAGACCTCGACGCCTCGTGGGAAGTGCTGGCAGAGCCCATCCAGACGGTGATGCGCCGCTATGGCGTTCAGGGCGCCTACGAGCAGCTGAAGGAAGTGACGCGCGGCAAGACGGTCACCGCCGAGGCGCTGCACGGCCTGATCCGATCGCTCGAGATTCCCGAGGCTGAAAAAGAGCGGCTCCTGGCCATGACGCCCGCGAGCTACGTGGGCAAGGCCGCGGAGCTCGCCAGTAGAATCTGAGGCTTCCCGCACCGATGCACCAGCCGCCTGAGGGCGGCTGTTCGCTTCGCGTTTTCTCTTTCGCTTCTTTGCCGAAATTTCCAGCCAACGCACCGTGAGCGGCGCGCCAGCCAGCAACCGTGACGGGGCTCTTCGAAGTCCCTGTTGTTCATGCGTGCCCCATTGAGACGCCTCTGGCTCAAGATTCACCGCTGGATCGGTCTCTCGCTTGGTCCGATCCTGGCTCTCACGGCTCTGCTCGGCGCCGTGCTGGTGGTGGCCTTGCCGATCGACCGCTACGCGCATCCCGGGCTCTTCGTCGCGCGAAGCGCGGCTGATGCAGCAACGGGCGCCGCCGCGCCTGCCTTGCCACTCGAACCGCTGCGCCAACGCATCCTGGCGGAGTTCGGGCCCAGCACCAACCTGACGCTGCGCCCGCCGCGCAGCGCCGGCGAGACGCTTTGGGTATTGGTGCGCGGGCCGTGGGAGGGCACGCTCTATCTAGACCCCGCAACCGGCGCGGAGCAAGGCCGGCGCGGGTCGCACGAAGGCGCCTACAACGTGCTGTTCGAACTGCACAGCAGCCTGCTGCTCGAAGACACGGGCAAGGGCATCCTGGCTTTCGTGGCGCTGTCCTACCTTTTTCTGCTGGTCACGGGCGTGGTGCTCTGGTGGCCCACGCGCTGGCCGCCTTCGCTGCGCATCGTGCTGAACCGCGGCCTGCTGCGCGGCCTGTTCGATCTGCACCGCACCGGAGGCGCGGTGCTCGGGCTGCTGATTGCGGTTTCCGTTTTCACCGGCGCCTATATGGCGTGGCGACCGCTCGGCAACTTCATTTCGGCCGCAATCGGGCAACAGCAGGTCAAGCCACCTGGGGTTCCAAAGGGCGTCGCAAAAGGCCCCCGGCTTTCGCTCGACGAACTTGTCGCCCGTGCGCAGCAGGTGTTTCCGGGCCAGCCGATCGGCTACATCCAGGTGCCGGGCAAACCCGACCGGCCGATGCGTGTGCGTTTTCGGCTGCCCGACGATCCCCATCCGAACGGCATCGGCTCGGTGTGGCTGCATCCGCTCACGGGCGAGGTACTGGCGGTGCGCCGCTGGCAAGACCTGGACGCCGGCAACGGCGCGGTGGTGGTGATTTATCCGCTGCACACCGGCGTGCTCGGCGGGCCTGTGCACCAGGCTCTCGTTGTGCTGGTCGGCCTTGCACTGGGCGGCTTGGGCTTGAGCGGTGTCTGGCTGTGGTGGCGACGCCGCGCCGTGGCCGCGGCGGCTCGCCAGGACGCACTTTCCGGCAGCAGCCGCACGACGTCCTGAGCGGCGCGCGAAGGCCTTTCGATTTCTTGATATTCGAGGAGAAACCTTGTTCAAACAAAAGAAGTGCGCCGCACTGGTCATGGCGCTGTTTCCCATCAGCTTCCAGAGCTTTGCGGCCGATGCGGAGCCGGCCGATGCCGCATCCGGCGCGAAAACGCTGGAGGCGGTAACCGTCACCGGCGACTGGCTCGGCTCGCCCAGCGAGACGAAGGTGCTCGAGCATCCGGGCGCGCGCAGCATCATCGAGCGCAAGCAGATCCAGGAGAGCGGCTCGAGCAGCGTGCGCGACGTGCTGCGCCAGGTGCCCGGCGTGCAGGTGCAGGAGAGCAACGGTACGGGCGGCAGCGACATTTCGCTGAACGTGGGCGTGCGCGGGCTCACCTCGCGGCTGTCGCCGCGCTCGACCATCCTGCTGGACGGCGTGCCGCTGGCCTACGCACCCTATGGGCAACCGCAGCTTTCGCTGGCGCCTTTGTCCCTTGGCAGCCTGGAGGCGGTCGACGTGGTGCGCGGCGCGGGTTCGGTGCGCTACGGCCCCCAGAACGTGGGCGGCATCATCAACTTTGTGACGCGCGCGATTCCGAAGCAGTTTGCAGGCGAAGTGGGCGTAGGTGTTGAAAGCGCCAGCCACGGCGGCGGTGTGAAGACCACGCCCACGCTGTTTATGGGTGGCACCAACGAGAACGGCCTCGGACTCGCTCTGCTGTATTCGGGCACGCACGGCGACGGCTTTCGCCAAAGCAACGACCACACCAGCATCGACGACCTGATGCTGAAGGGCGCGTATCGCATTTCGAAGACCGACGACATTGCCGTTTCGCTGCATCATTTCGAAGGCAAGGGCCGCATGCCCGGCGGCCTGACAACGGCGCAATTTGCGGCAAATCCCTTCCAGTCGGACCGGCCTTTCGACGAATTTTCGGGACGCCGCACCGATGGCTCGATCAAGTACACGCACAACGACGGCGTGAACAAGTTCGAGATGCTGACCTACTACACGGACTCGTACCGCAGCAGCTACCTCGAGCAGGAAGGCACCGGCGCCAACACCGGCAAACGCCGGCTCACTACCGCACCGCGCGACTACAAGACCTTTGCCATCGAGCCCCGCTACTCGCGCCTGATCGACTCCGGCAGCGTGGTGCAGGAAGTGAGCGTCGGCGTGCGCTACCTCAAGGAAGAAGCCTCCGAGATCGCAACGCGCAGCACCTATTACACGCCCACTCCCGGCTACAACGCCTACACGCGCGCGCAAGCGGCCTACCAGACCAGCAAGGGCGGCACGACCGCGCATGCGTTCTACATCGACGACCGCATCGACTTTGGCAACTGGACGATCACGCCCGGCGTGCGCTACGAGTCGATCCGCTCGCACAACGATGTCTTCAGCGTGGCAAACAACCGAGTGACGGGCGCGATCTACCCGAAGATCGATTCCAACGAAGTGCTGCCGACGCTGTCGGTGCTCTACCGCATGAGCGAGCGCTGGTCGGTGTTTGCGAACGCCGGCGTCTCTTTCGGGCCCCAGCAGTACGCACAGCTTGCGCAGTCGACCACCGGCCTGCACCCCGAAAAAGCGAAGACCTACGAAATTGGCACGCACTACAAGGGCGAGGCCTGGAGCGGCGAGCTGACGCTGTTCAACATCAACTTCGACAAGGAACTGCAGCTGGCCCGCTCCATCACCGGAGACGTAGGCCAATGGACCGACCTGGGCGCCACGCGGCACCGCGGCCTGGAATCGGCCCTGCGCTACGACATGGGCAGCCTGAACGATTCGCTCAAGGGCCTGTCGCTGTCGGCCACCTACACCTATACGCAGGCCACCTCGAAGGCGGGTGCTTTTGCCGGCCGCGACCTGCCGTTCTACTCGCGCCAGGTGGCCACGCTCGGCGCGCGCTACGAGCGCGGTCCGTGGACCTTCAACGCCGACGTGTACGCGCAATCGAAGCAGCGTTCGCCGGGCTCGCCCGACGACGGCGCAAACTACGTCACGCTCGAAGATTCGACCGGCCGGCTCGGCAACATTCCGGGCTACGCCACGATGAACCTGCGCGCGGGCTACGACTTCGGCCCCTCGATGAGCAACCTGAAGCTGGCCGTCGGCATCAAGAACCTGTTCGACCGCCGCTACTACAACCGTTCGGTCGACAACAACGGCGGCAAGTACGTGGGACAGCCGCGCACGCTGTACATGCAGGCCTCGGTGGCGTTCTGACGAACCCCGTGGGGGCGCATACACTCGCGCACCCATGGCCCTCAAATCCACCATCTTCAAGGCCGCCCTCGCGGTGGCCGACATCGACCACGGCTACTACGCCGACCATGCGCTGACCCTGGCGCGCCACCCGAGCGAAACCGACGAGCGGATGATGATCCGGCTCGTTGCGCTCGCGCTCAACGCGTACAAGCTGCAGGACGTGTGCCAGGGCGACGGCACACTGGCCTTCGGCGCGGGTTTGTCGAACGTGGACGAGCCCGATGTGTGGCTGCGCGATTTCACGGGCGAAACCAAGCTGTGGATCGAAGTCGGACAGCCCGAGGACAAGCCGATCATCAAGGCCTGCGGCAAGTCGGACGAGGTGATCGTCTATTGCTTCAATCACGCGGCCGAGATCTGGTGGCGCGGCATCGAGAACAAGCTCACGCGGCCGCAGAACCTTTCTGTCTACCGTGTGCCGACGGAGGCCTCGCAGGCGCTTGCAGCGCTCGCGCAACGAAGCATGCTGCTGCAGGCGACCATCCAGGAAAACACGCTGACGCTGGGCGACGGTACGAACAGCATCGACGTCGAGCTGCTGCGCTGGAAGTAGCGGTTCAAAGGCTCAAGCCGCCGGCATCATCGCGCCGCAGTGCCAGCACTGCTCGAAGGCGCCCTCGATCCGTTCGCCGCACACGCACTGCCAGTTGCGCTGTGGTCGATGCTGCGCCGCGTGCAGCACCTGCTGCGCGCGCTCGAACTGGGTTTCGTCATCGATCCATATCTCGGGCAGGCACTGGTCGGGCGGCAACTGCCCCATCACGGCGCCGAGAAATTCGCGTTGGACCGTTGCCTCGACGCCTTCCTCGCGCAAGGCGTGAACCCACAAGGCTGCAATCGCAAGGTTCGGCGCTTGGGCGAGGCGGCGCATGCGGCGGCCTATGTCAGGGCGTGTCGTCGAGGCCAAGAGGCTCGGCGGGATCTTCGTCCGGCCACTGCGGCGGCTCGGCTTCGCGCGCGCGCTCGGCGTATTTATTGAAGCGCCAGGCCGAATCTTCCATGGTGATGCGGCGCCACGTCACGCGTTTTTCGGCCGGCGACATGGCGGGCCAATGCTGCACTTCGTCGAAGCTGCGGCCGCAGCCCTTGCACTGGTCGTCGCCCTGGCTGGTGGAGCAAATAGCAATGCAGGGGGTATCGGGCGTGCTGTGATACCAGTCGAGCCAGGCGGCCCAGGCTTTTTCAGGGAAGCCTTTCTCGTCGACCTCGTCTTCATGGTGAAACACCATGAGCGCGTAGACCTCGGCAAGCGCGCGCAATTCGGGTGCGAGGGTAATGCCGTCGGGCGAGGGACTCTTCTCGCGCCAATGATTGATGGCGGCCTCGATGTCTGTGATGTGAATGGCGGCCATGGGAGAGGAAAAAACAGCGAGCGGCGATCATAGTCCGGCAATGCCCCATCGACGCTGAAGGTTATAGGTGCTCCCAAATAAATAGCAACAGTGCGAGCACCGGAAAGGCTTTCGGAAGCCTTCCTTTTAAATACCTAAAACTTTCGGGTTGCCAGAACAAGGGCCTCGATGCTCTAATCCCGCCTACGAAGGGGAGTAGCTCCCGACCGCCATCCAACGGCGGAAATCGACAGGTCGTCAATACGAAGCACAACACTTCCGGCCTGTCGGGCAACGCGTGCCCGTGGGCGCGCTTTGTCGAGCAAGACCTTCGATTTGAACCTGCGCAGGTTTGGTCGAAGCGTTCCTGAATCTCCGGTCTTCACCCCGGTCTTCGTCATCGCTTCGAACATTCCAGTGCGGGATGAATCGAAACGAACGGATGCGCCAGGCAGTCGAATGGCGCGTGAAGACAAGAGGAATCTATGGAACAGTTCATGGCCCCGGAATTCTGGGTCGCGGTCGGTCAGATCATCATGATCGACATCCTGCTCGGTGGCGACAACGCCGTCGTCATCGCCTTGGCTTGCCGCAAGCTGCCGCCTGCTCAACGTACCAAAGGCATTCTTTGGGGCACGGCCGGCGCCATCATATTGCGCGTGATCCTGATCTTCTTCGCGCTCACGCTTCTTGCCATTCCGTTCCTCAAGCTGGTCGGCGCCGCGCTGCTGGTGTGGATCGGCGTCAAGCTGCTGGCACCCGACCATGACGACGCGCACGGCAACATCCAGGGCAGCGACAAGCTGTGGGCCGCCGTCAAGACCGTGATCGTGGCCGACCTGGTCATGAGCGTGGACAACGTGATTGCCATTGCAGGCGCCGCCCAGGGTGCCGGCCAGGGCCACCAGATGCCGCTCGTGATCTTCGGCCTCCTGGTGAGCATCCCGATCATCGTCTGGGGCAGCCAGCTGGTCATCAAGCTGATGGACCGCTTCCCGGTCATCATCACGATCGGCGGCATGCTGCTGGGCTGGATTGCCGGCACCATGGCGGTGTCCGACCCGGCGCTGTCGAACACCGCGGCATGGACGTGGGTGCCGAAGGTGCCGCAGAGCGACACGATCAGGTACGCAGCCGGTATCGCCGGTGCGCTCTTGGTGCTGGTCATCGGCAAGCTGGTGGCAATGCGCCGCCCGAAGGCGGCCGAACAGGCCGCAACCACGAGCTGAGCGGCTGCGCAAGCAGCCATCGGGAAAAATGCTCTTCCTCTATGGAACAGCCTCTGCCACTCTAACTACTTGAAGGAGCGCCTCATGGAAAAGATCATTCTCTATGTCGACGACGCCGGTTATGCCGCCGAACAGTTCGCAGAACTCGCGCCGGATGCCGGCACCGTCGTGGCGCGCCATTGGGTTCTGGTGGCTTGCGCTCCGCGCATGACGCACCGCATCAGCAAATGGGTGAGCCACAGCGCACGCGAAAACTGGCGCGCCAAGTGGTTCAGCAAGGTGCAGGCTCAGTTGCTTCCCATGCTCGAGCGCAACGGCGGGCAGGTGACGGCGGTGCTTGCCAAGGGCCCGCTGGCCGAACTGACGCAGCAGCTCAAGCGCGAGCATTCGGCCACGCACGTGGTCGATGCGCGCCGGCCGAAGATCGGTGTCGACCTTGAACCGGTCACGCCCGAACAGACGCCGCCGCGCCAATCGGGCTGGGCTTTTCCCGGCGCAGTAATGGGTATGGGTGCGCTGCTGGTGCTTGCGAACGAACTCGCGGAGTAGCCGCGCAGCCTGCGCTTCAGCGCTCCCCTGACGAGCCCCGGTGCGGCAACGCCCCGGGGCTCGTCGTTTTATGACTGCTGGGGTATCCTGCGGCGCATGCGCATCATCATCAAATGGCTGCTCAGCGCTGTCGCGTTGCTGGCGGTCGCCTACCTTTACAGCGGTGTCCAGGTCAACAGCTTCGGCTCCGCGCTGATTGCCGCCGCGGTCATCGGCCTGCTCAACATGATCGTGAGGCCAGTGCTCGTGGTGCTGACGCTGCCGGTGACCATCGTCACGCTGGGGCTCTTCCTGTTCGTGATCAATGCGCTGCTGTTCTGGGCTGCATCGGGCCTGCTCGCGGGCTTTCAGGTCAGCGGTTTCCTGGCGGCGCTGATCGGCTCGCTGATCTACTCGCTGCTGGGCCTGGTCATCGAAGCGGCGCTGGGCGGGCTTCTTTCGAAGCGCTGAGAACAAACGCCGGCACGCTCGCCTCAGCCGCCTTTCCTGATCTCACCTCAACGGCGGCTCTTCGGCCTGCCGCTTCACCAGCGCCTCCACGGCCCGCGCGCGGGTGTCGATGATCGACGCCTCGTAGTGATCGATGAGCGCGCCCGGCTTGCGCACCAGTTCTTGCGCGGCCTTGAAGCGGTCGCGAGCAGCGGGGTAGTCGAGGATGGCCACGTTCGCTTCGGCATCGGCCCGCACGGCACGCAGCGTGTCGTTCTGCGCGCCGTAAAGATTGGCCAGCGCCCGCCACGCGGTTGCGTCGCGCGGGTTGGCGGCCACCCAGTCGCGCAGCACCGGCACCATGGGCGCGGGTTGGCGGGTTGCCACGGCAGCCTCTGCCGCAAGCAGCATCTCGGGTCTTTCGCGGGATTTGACGTCGAGCAGGGCTGCGGCCTTGGGAGCACCGCCGCCGGCAAGCTCGATTTCGGCATTGAGCCACCGCGCCAGCTTGGCGGCGGGTGCGTCTTCGGCGGTTCGTGCGGTCAGCCGCTCGGCCAGCGCGCGCGCCGACCTGAAATCGCGCAGCTCCTTGGCCGACAGGGCAGCCGCGTAGAGCGTGCCTGCCTGCTGGGCCGGGCTGCTCCTGGCGAACTCGCCGCTCGACGCAGCATCGACCCAGAGCCGCAGCACATCGACGCCCGGCCGCGTGAGCACCCGGGCGCGCGCGGCGATCATCGCGTGGTCCATGACAAGCGGCATGGCCGGGGCAGCGTCCATACGGAACTGGAACCGCCCCTGCATGTCGGAGATGCGCTCGGACGTGAGCGGATGGCTGCGCAAGTAAGGATACGAGCCGTTGTCGTTGAGGCGTGAGGCGTACTGCAGCTTCTCGAACATCGTCGCCGCGCCCTGCGGCGCAAAGCCCGCCTGGGTCATCACGCCGAAACCGACACGGTCGGCCTCGCGCTCCATGTCGCGCGAAAAACTCAGCTGGTTCTGCATGAAGAGCGCCTGGCTGCCCATGATCACCGCCTGGCCCGCGTCGGCATTGCGGCTCTTGCCGGCGGCGATCATGCCGAGAATGAGCCCCGCGAGCATGAGCGGCATCTGCTTGCCCTGGCGGCTCATGATGCGCGAGATGTGGCGCTGCGTGACGTGCGACAGCTCGTGCCCGAGAACAGTGGCCAGTTCGTCGCGGCTGCCGACTGTGGCAATCAGCCCCATGTTCAGGCCAAGGTAGCCGCCCGGCAGCGCGAAGGCGTTGATGTTGCGGTCGCGGCCGAGCAGAACGACCCAGGCGAACCGCTCGTCGAGCTCGGGCGTGAGCTCGCCGCGCTCGCGTGCGGCTGTCATGAGGCGCCGCCAGATCTCCTGTACGTAAGCTCCGACCACCGGATCGTCGATGTAGTCGGTGTCGCGATAGAGCTCGCGCGCAATCTGGTCGCCCAGCTGTCGCTCGGCGCTGGCCGTCATTTCGCCGCCGTCGCCCAGGCCCGGCAGCACTTGCAGCTGCGCTCGGGCGGGCACCGGCAGCAGCACCTGGCACGCTATTAAAACGGTAGCGCACAGCGACCGCAAAGCGGGCGTGGCATAAACTTTTTTCTTGGCAGAAGGAGTCAAGCGCGGCATTCCTCGTCCATGGCTCGGGCTCGTATGATGCACCTCCACACCGAACGTTCACACATGAGCTCCCTCACCCATTTCGATGCCCAGGGCCAAGCCCATATGGTCGACGTTGCGGCCAAGCCTGCCACTCACCGCGTTGCCGTGGCCACCGGCCGCATCGAGATGCAGCCCGCGACACTGGCGCTGATCGAATCGGGCACCGCAAAGAAGGGCGACGTGCTCGGCATCGCTCGCATCGCGGGCATCCAGGCCGCCAAGAAGACCAGCGACCTCATTCCGCTGTGCCACCCGCTGGCCCTCACACGCGTGGCGCTGGCGTTTGCGCTGGCCGAAAAGGGCAACGCGCCTCAGGTGGTGTGCACCGCTACCGTTGAAACCGTAGGGCCGACAGGCGTCGAAATGGAAGCACTGACCGCCGTGCAGGTGGCGCTGCTCACCATCTACGACATGTGCAAGGCGGTCGACCGCGGCATGCGGATCACCGACGTGCATGTGCTGGAGAAGCACGGCGGAAAGTCGGGGAGCTACGTCGCCGGCTAGCTCGCTAGGGCGCTCGCCTGTCGACCGGCAGCCCCTTCAGCCAGCGTTCGTATTCCTCCGGAAAGGCAATGCGAAAGCGCTCCGCCTGCTCCCAGGCCTCCTGGTCTCGGCCCGTCAGCTCGGCGCTTTCGATCAGCTTGACGATCACGCGAGGCTCGGGCGAAAAATGCATCGTGCGCTCGGCCAGCAAATGCATCTCGGCAGCATTGGCGGCCGTGACCCGCGTGAGCGTCAGCTCGGCAAACCCCACCTGCCTCGCAAAAAGCCACGACCCCTTGGCCTTGGCCAGGGTGTCGTCTTCATAGGCCGGCAAACGCTCGTCGCGCGGCAGGTAGATCTGGCTTATGCGGATGTAGTCCCACGTGGCGTAGCCAACCACCGCTGCCAGCACAGAGGCCGCTACCGCGGACAAGACGGCGGCGTTGAGCCACTTGACCTTGAGATGCTGCCGCTGCGAAGCAAGCCACGCAGGCGCGCGCCTCGCGGGCCACAGCATTCCAAGGCACAGCCCGAACACCAGCTGGAAGGGCCCGTACCAGAGCGGATATTCCAGCAAGCTGTGCAGCACGATCGCGCCCAGCATGCCCCAGGCCATGAGGCGCGCCGGATCGCGCTCGCGCCAAGGTCGCGCTGCCAGCACCATCCAGATGAAACTGCCGCAGATCAGTACCGACGCTGGAATGCCCAGTTCCACAGCCAGGTGCAGCGGCAAGTTGTGCGCGTTGTCCAGAATCTCTGGAAACCGCGGCCCTGAATAAAGCGTGCTGTAGTGCGCAAAGGCCAGTTCGCCCCATCCCCACCCTGTCCAGGGATGCTCGGCAATCAACGTGAGCACGTTGCGCCAAAGAATCAGCCGCGTGTGATCGCCCGGCGCGCCTTCCTGCAGCCGGCGCATCATGCCCTCGACCTCGCTGGCGGTGAGCTGGGGCAGGATCCAGGCGATGGCGAAATAGATCGGGATCATCGCGAGCAGCAGGAGCGGCGGCGGCAAGGTGTAAGGGGGCCCGCTCCCTACTGCTTTTTCAGGCTTGCTGCGACGCTCCCGCCAGGCGATCAGAGTCGCCACACCGACGATCGATAGCAGCTGAAGCAAGCCAGTGCGCGACGTTGACTCCGCCGCGGCCACCAATAGCAGCAAAGCGGCTGACAGCAGCCAACGCCTAATGCGGGTCGACGGCTGCGTGGCGTGAATCCATAGCGCCGCGACAAGCGCCATGCTGATCAGCGTGGCGAACTGGTTGCGTTGGCGCAGGTTGCCGTATGCCTGACCCAGCGCGGGGGTGGTGGTCCAGGGGACTAGGGGTTCGGCAAGGCCGTAGTACTGGAGCAGGCCGAGGACGGCGCTGATGAGGCCGGCTGCGAGGACGCCGTTCGCCAGCACCGACGCGGCGGGTGGCCCGCCCCGAGCGATGCCAGTGCCCACACACGCTGCGACGGCCATGGCGCTTAGCACGGCGACGACGGGAAGCCATAGGGCGGGCGAGCCGTGCGAGGAAACCACGACTGCGGCGATGCCCGCCGCCAGCCAAAGCCAGATGCCCCTCGCCGGGGCGGCCGGAGGTATCACGAGAAGCAGTGCGGCAACACAAATCCACGTGGCGAACAGCTGCCAAGCCTGGACGGAGGGGCCGGCTACCAGCGGGCAGAGAAAAGGGAATGCGATCAGCCCAGCCCGCACGGCGCCCACGGCTGTCGATGGAAGGGCGGCCACCTCGAGGGGCGCTGCACGAGAAGTCATTCCGCCGATTGTGCCGACTGGGAGCCGACGAATGGCTACCAACCGCAGACGAGCGGTTTTGCAAAAAAACACAATTGGAGACATTCTTTGACAACTGTCTGCAACTGTTGCCCGGCGCCTTCTGGAGGTGTGGCCGGGCGCGAAAGGTGTCAATGAAACAACATTCGGTTCTGCGTCAACCCCTGAGAGATCGACGCGGTTCACGCGGCTTTACGCTGATCGAAATCATGATCACCGTTGTGATCATCGGTGTGCTGGCGGCGATTGCGATCCCGAGCTACCAGGACTACGTGCGGCGCGGCTATGTGGTGGACGGCACCAATGCCCTGTCGACCATGCGTGCTGATATGGAACGCTATTTTCAGGACAACCGGACCTACGCAGCCGTGCCATCGTCGTCCCTGGTACCGCCGTGTGACGCTAGTGTTCCGGTCAACAAGCGCACCTTCGGCAATTTCGTTGTGACTTGTCCCGCGCCCGGCGCGCCCACCGACACGACCTACACGCTCAGGGCAGCTGGAAGTGGCCCCGCCACCGGAGCCGTCTACACAATCACCGAATCTAACGTGCGCGCCACGGCTGGAATGCCCTCGGGTTGGTCGGGCTGGACCAGCCCCTGCACCTCCTCCTGGATCGTGAAAAAGGGGCAGGCGTGCTGATGCAGCGAGGCCAACGGGGCTTCACCCTGGTCGAGCTGATCGTCACAGTTGCGATCATGGCGATCCTTGCCGCCCTGGCTACGCCGTCGATGATCGGGTGGGTGCGAAACAACAAGATCCGCACGGTGAGCGATTCGCTGCAGAACGGTCTGCGCCTCGCTCAGACGGAAGCGACCCGCCGCAACCGGCAGATCGTGTTCTCGCTGACGAACGACAAGCCCACGAGCAGCACTTATACGGCCGTTGCCAATGGCAGCAACTGGGCCGTCAACACCGTCACGCTGATGACCGACGGCGAAGTCAGCGAGTTCGTCCAGGCCGGCATTCTTCGAGACGTCGGCACCAACGTCACGGTCACCGGGCCGAAGTCGATCTGCTTCAACTCGCTCGGGCGCCTTGTGCCGAACACTTCGCCGGGCGTGACCGGCGCCGTGTGCGACGCGCCGCCGGCAGCCGGCTACTCATACGACATCCAGATGAGTGATGTGGTCGAGGGCGACCGCCCCCTGCGAGTCACCGTCGCCTTGGGTGGCCAGCTGCGCCTGTGCGATCCAGCCAGAACCCTCTCAGCCAGCCAACCAGACGGCTGCCCCGCTGCACCATGAAACGCCTCGCCAACTCTTCTCGTCGCGGCCAAGCCGGCGTTGCGCTGCTCGAAGTCCTGGTCTCAGTGCTGCTCTTTTCGCTGGGCGTGCTCGGCCTGATCGGTCTTCAGGCGCGCGCGATCAACCTGTCGATCGATGCCGAAGACCGCAATCGCGCCGCGCTGATCGCCAACGACATCGCTGCCACCATGTGGACCACTCGCACGGTCGTGATCGACGCCGCGGCCTGGACCACCCGAGCGAGTAATCCGCAAGCCGGGGGCTTGCCCAGTGGCAATGTCACGATCACCTCGGACGCCACGACCAACTCCGCCGACATCGTCATCACTTGGCGCCCCCCCCAACGCGCAACCGATGAGCCCAGCCGCCTCACCACGCGCGTCACGCTGCCACCCCCGCCATGAACGTCCGCTCCAAGCCCTTTTCACGCGCCGCGCAGCGCGGCCTGACCTTGATCGAACTGCTGGTGGCCATGGTCATCGGCCTGGTCGTGGTGCTCGCCGTAACCAGCGCCGTCACCGTCGGCGAGGCGCACAAGCGCAGCACCACGACGACCAACGACATGAACCAGAGCGGCTCGTATGCCGCCTACATGATCGATCGCCTGCTTCGAAGCGCCGGCTCCGGCTTTGCGCAGACCGGCATGCGCGGGGTGTTCGGCTGCCGGTTGAGCGCCTCGCGTCTCATCGGCGGCACGGCCACGACGATATTGCCGCGGACCACATCCGCGTTTCCGGCACCGTTCGATACGCTGCTCGGCGGCTCGGGGGCCACCGCGGCGGGCAATCTGCGGCTCGCGCCCTTCCTGATTGCCAAGGGCGCAACCGCTGGCGCTTCGGACACCCTCGTGGTCATGGGCGGCAACGCGGCGGCGGGCGATGTGCCGCGCCGCATCCGCTCCGGCTTTCCCGGCAACAGCAATCTGCGGCTGGACAACACCATCGGCCTGCGCAACGGCGACATCGGCCTGGTCAGCAAGGAAGGCACGGCCGATTGCCTGCTCGAACAGGTGAACTCGACGAACGCGGATCTGACGGCTGCGGGCAACGAAGTGCTGGGAATGGGGGGCCGCTACTTCACCTCGACCGGCGCCACCACGTCGCTTGCCACGCTCGCAGCGGACGGCTCGTCGCTCTACACCCCGCTGGGCAACGTGAACGCCAACAACCTTCAGTTCCAGCTTGTCGGCGTCAACGCCAATCGCACGCTGGTCGCCTACGACTTGCTGCGGGCAGCCGGCACGGGGGGCGACGAGGGCACTGACGCTTCGGCCATGCAGGCGCTGGCCGACGGTGTCGTTGCCATGTACGCGGTGTATGGCGTCGACACGGACAGCAACGGTGTCGTCGACACATGGATCGATCCCGCAGCCAGCGGCTATGCAATTGGCACGCTGATGCTTGCACCCGACACCATGCGCCACATTGTGGCGGCACGAGTTGCGCTGGTCATGAAAAGCAGCCTTCTGGAGAAGGAACCCGTCATGGCAGGCAACCTGACCGTCTTCAGCGACCTGCCGGCGGATCGCCGTCGCACGCTCACCATTGCGACCGACGACCGGAGATACCGCCACCGCGTCATCGACACCACCATCCCGCTTCGCAACATGCTGTTGCTGCCTTTCCCATGAAGACACTTTCCAAAATGCACGGACCGGCGCGCGAGCGCGGCGTGGTTCTGCTGTTCTGCCTGATCATCCTGGTCGTGCTGCTCGCCGGCGGCGTGGCGGTCATGCGGTCGATGGACACATCACTCGTTGGAGCAGGCAATCTCGCCTTCAAGCGCGACCTGGTCAACCAGGGCGAACTTGCCGTCGCAAAGGCCATGCGGGAATTCCAGGCCAGCGGCGCGCTTGCCGCCGCTGGCGCGACTTCAAACAACGTGGCGGCGGCGAACTACAGCGCGGTCCAGCTGGCCACCAACGCCCAGGGCATTCCGCAGGCGCTGCTGAAGAAGACCAATCTGAGCGGCCCCGACGTGCTGGGCAACACCTTCACGCCCACCGCCACGCCCATCGCCGGCAGCGGCGGCTCCACGGTGTATTACGTGATCGACCGCATGTGCAATGCCACGGGCACCTTCGCGGCCATCGGGAAGAGCGGCTGCGTCTACACCCCGTCGAGTACCGAAACGCTGGGTGGCGACCAGAGCCAGCTGGCCACGCCCGGCCCATCCATTCCAAGCCCGCCCATCTACCGCGTCTCGGTTCGCGTCGACGGTCCGCGCGATACGCAGGTGTTCCTGCAAGCCTCCTTCTCCAAGCCCGAATAAGGCACAGGCGAATCATGAAAAAAAGAACTCATTCGTTCGTTCGCGCACTGCGCTACGCGGGCATTGCCACCGGTTTCAGCCTGGCGCTGGGCAGTGCACTGGTAGCGTCTGCGGTGCCGCTGGCCAACCAGCCCGTGTTCTCGACCTCCGAAGTGCCAGGCAACCTGGCGTTGGCGTTATCGGTGGAATGGCCCACGGCTTCGCGCACGGCCCACGTCGGCAACTACTCCAGCAACACCAACTACCTGGGCTACTTCGATCCGGCTAAATGCTACCTGTACCAGGTCGATACCACGGCCAACGGCGTCAGCACCACCGACAAGGGCGATTCCAGCTACTTCTACCCGGCCGGCGCCGCCACCAATCGCACCTGCACGGGCGCCAACGACGACAAGTGGAGCGGCAACTTCCTGAACTGGGCGTCCACCGCCACCATCGACCCGTTCCGCTGGGCAATGACCGGTGGCCGGCGTGTGGTCGATACCGCCACCACCACCATTCTCGAGAAGGCCTGGCACGGTGATCGGGGCCTCTTTCCGGATCGCACACTCCCCGTAGCAGCCATTGCCGGTGCGACGCCGTTCAATAACGCCACGGCGCTGGGAACGAGCATCACCAATCGCGGCTTCAAGATGCGCGTGACCGCCAACGGCGGCGGCGCCGGCCGCACGATGACGGCGCAGTACTTCAACAACGTCAATCTCAACGGCACGGTGATTGCCACTGTCGCCGCGGACACCGCCAACCACGACTGGGGCACCGCCGCTCCCGTGAATGGCGTCAACGCCGACAACTTCTCGGCGCGTTTCGTCGGTACCTACACGGCCCCCGTAGCCGGCGACTACGTGTTCCGCACCATCAGCGACGACGGCGTGCGGCTCTGGGTCAATGCAAACGGCAACGGCGGCCAGAACTTCACGAACGGCAACCGGCGGATCAACAACTGGACCGACCACGGCTCGGCCACCGACGACTCCGAGACCATCACGCTCACCGCAGGCCAGACATTCAGCGTGCAGATCGAGTACTACGAAAAGGGTGGCGGCGCCGTGATGCAGTTCCTCTGGCGCACGCCCACGTCGAACAACGCCTTCGTCCCATTCTCGGACGCAGGGCCGGTCGACAGCGACTACACCATGCGCGTGAAGGTGTGCGACCCTTCTGCCGCTGCCGGCGGACTCGAAGCCAACTGCAAGGCCTACGGTTCCAACTACAAGCCCGAAGGCCTGATTCAGAAATACGCCGACAAGATGCGCTTCAGCGCCTTCGGCTACCTGAACGACAGCAGCGACCAGCGAGACGGCGGCGTGCTGCGCGCGCGCCAGAAGTTTGTCGGCCCGACCGCGCCCACCCCCGGCCAGGCGCCCGCGACCAACGCGAACAAGGAGTGGAGCGAAACCGACGGCACGTTCATCCGCAACCCCGACGCCGCGGATGCCACCGCGACCGGCACGGCAACCGGGGTGACCATCTCGGACAGCGGCGTGATGAACTACCTGAACAAGTTCGGCCAGATTCTTCCGGGGGACTACAAGAGCTACGACCCGGTGAGCGAGCTGTACTACGCGGTCATCCGGTACTACAAGAACCTGGGCAACGTGGATGCCTGGAGCTCGATGGGCGCGGCTGGCGCCGCGACGAAGACCGGCTGGGTCGACGGCTTCCCGGTGATCACCAATTGGGGTGACCCCATCCAGTATTCGTGCCAGCGCAACTTCGTGCTGGGCATCGGCGACATTTACACCCACGTCGACAAGAACGTTGCCGGCAACACCACCTACCGCACCCGCGAGCCGGCCATGCAGCCCGAGGTGGCGAACGACAACACCGTGAATGCGGTGACAGCCACCAATCGCGTGGGCGCACTTCAGGGCCTGGGCAATCTGGGCAACTCCAACGATTACAGCGGTCGCAACAACTCCGCCTACATCGCCGGCCTTGCGTTCGACTCCAACACCAAGGACATCCGCCCTGACGTGGCTGGACAGGCCAACACCATCGGCAAGCAGACAGTCAGCACCTACTGGGTGGACGTGCTGGAGCAACCTTTCCAATACAACAACCAGTTCTACCTTGCCGCCAAGTTCGGCGGACTAGACACCAAGAAGCTGCCGGCCAACTTCGACCCCTACACCTTCGCCGGCACCATTCCGCTGGACTGGTGGTCGACGAACGGCGAGACGCTGACCGACACACGTGCCGCCAACCTGACGCAGCCGCGGCCCGACAACTACTTTGCCGCCGGCCAGCCCGACACGCTGGTGAGAGGCCTGACGCAAGCCTTCGAGCGCATCGTGAACGCCATCCAGGCATACACCACGTCGTTCTCGCTCTCGGCCCTCGAGGTTTCGGCAACCGGCTCGGCTTCGTATGCATCGCAATACGATGCGCAGGACTGGACCGGCGTAGTGAGCGCGAGCAGCATCAGCTTTGCAACCGACGGCACCCCCACGCTCACTGCGGCGTGGAACAGCACCACCACGCTCGCGACGCAGTTCGCGGGCACCGGCTGGAATACAGACCGGCGCATTGCCACCTGGAACGGCACGGCCGGCGTGGCCTTCCGCATCGGCAATCTCACCACCGGCACGGGCGGCCAAGCCGCCGCGCTCGACACGCTCTACGTTACCGGCGACGACAGCGCCAACTACCTGAACTACCTGCGCGGCGACCGGAGCCAGGAAAAGTCGGCCACCGATGCAACCAAGCCCTACCGTCTTCGCAGCAAGCTGCTGGGAGACATCGTCAACTCGAAGGTCAAGCCCGTGGGCCCGCCCGCATCGGCGTACTCCGACGCGGTGAACCGCGGCTACGCCGCCTTCAAGACAGCCAGGGCTTCGCGCCCGACGATGGTCTATGCGGCTGCGAACGACGGCATGCTGCATGCCTTCCGCGGCGAGCTCACCGGCACCGATGCCGGCCGCGAACAGTTCGCCTACATACCGAGCGCCCTCTTCAACGGCCCCAGCAGTCCCCCCACGCCGGCCACGGACGGCCTGGCCCAGCTGGGCAACCCGAACTACCTGCACAAGTACTACGTCGATGCCACACCCGAGGTGGTAGACGTCGACTTCGACCGCGCCGGCGGGAGCTTTGCGGCCACCGGCTCCAACTGGCGCTCGCTGCTGGTCGGAGGTCTTGGCAAGGGGGGCAAGAGCTTCTACGCCCTCGACGTGACCGATCCCGCGGCGATCACCGACGAAACCGTGCTGGCGAGCAAGGTGCTGTGGGAGTTCACCGATGCAGACATGGGTTTCAGCTACGGCGCGCCGCTGGTCCTCAAGACCAAGCGCTACGGCTGGGTGGTGGTGCTGACCTCGGGCTATCACGGTGACAACACCGACCGCAACGGCTACCTCTACTTCGTGCACCCGAGAACGGGCGCGCTCCTGCAGAAGATAAGCACCGGCGCGACGGCCAACGGCTTGACCCATGCCACCGCCTTCATTCCCGACCTGACCGACGGCACGGCGGACGCAATCTACGTGGGCGATCTGAACGGGCAGCTGTGGCGCTTCGACGTGACCGCAGCCGCAGGTACGACCGCGGACTACCCTGCACCAGCCAAGATTGCCCTCTTCACCGACGGTGCTACCACCCCGGCTGCCCAACCGATCACCTCGCGGCCGTTGGTGCAGATCCAGCCCACGACACGCAAGCGCTACGTGATGGTCGGTACCGGCCGGTTGCTCGATGCGAGCGACATCAACTCCGCCGCGACCCAGAGCTTCTATGCCGTGATCGACGGAACGGATACCGCCTTCAAGCCGGCCGACAACACCATGCCCGTGACACGCAGCGGCCTTACCGCTGTTACCAATCTCGTGAGCGGCACCGTCGTTCCCACGGATTCGCGCGGCTGGTACATCGACCTGGGCTCGGAGGGCAGCATCGGCCTTCGCATGCTGGCCAGCCCGACCGCCTTCAACGGCATCGTGGCGTTCTCATCGCTGCTGACCAGCGGCGATGCCTGCAGCCCCTCGGGCCAGAGCCGGATCTACGCGATCGACTACAACAGCGGCCGCACGGCCCTGGCCAGCGGCGCTGCATTCGTGCAGTCCACCACTGCGATCACCGACCTCAAGTTTGTGGGCGTGGATGGCAAGGTGCGCTTGATCTCGGGAGACGTGCGCGGGAACCTGGACAAGATCGGGTTTACGCCGCCGCCTGGTACCTCGCTGCGGCTGTTGAACTGGCGGGAAGTGCCTACGGCGGATTGATCTAACTGACTAGGTGAGGCGTCCTGCGGCGCCAGACCCATTGCTGAAAAGCGCTGCCAGAGTAGTTCTGTGCAGCGCTTTTTTATGGATCCTAAATGTTCTAGCTTGCGGTCTTATCTGCGCCGACATGGCGTCATAGAACGGGAAAAATGATGCGCGGCCTGCTAGCGATCGATTTGAGCTAGGCAGCTATTTCTGCCGACGCCAAATATGCGCTTTCAGTTAAGCTGAAGCGTCATGGCTGGCAGTTCCGTGGCATCCAAGTAAATCCTCACTGCACCGGATGCTCATAGGCGAGTTAGTCAGTTCGAGCGAATTCGATTTACGAGCACTGCGGGGATTTGAACGGGGCGGGAACACTGCTGAGGCATGTCCAATTTCCCGTGGTACCGCGCTGCCAGGTCAACGTTTGACCCGCGAGCACCGCAGCGGCCGAGTTACCGAAAGTGGCCGTCACCACGGCTGTCTGATCGCCAGCGGCGGGAAAAGTCACAGCTGGCACACCAGTGCCGGCAGGAAGGGCTCCTAACGTAGGAGCGGCGCCATTCGCTGCGGGCACGGTCATGAGAGAAGAGCCCGTGGCTCCGGGGTCGCATTGCATGTTGCCGGCTCCTATGCTTGTGCGCCCTTCCACAACGCAAGTCTCGACAGCTGTTTTCAAGGCGCCAACCTCCGACATCACACGAGTTACTTGCGCGCGCGAAATATAAGCTTGATATTGGGGCAATGCGATACTTGCCAGCACACCGACCACGGCCACCACGATCATCAATTCGATCAACGTGAAGCCTTGATATCTTTTTTGAGCCTTCTTCATACTTTCTCCTTGGTTGGGAGAATCAGTTGCAGTTCGCGTGCCACCCAACGCTGCATGCAATCGTTTATGAAATCTTCGCGCACAAACGCTCGTCGCATCAGCACCTTGAATCGTCCAAGTTAACTGCACGGCAGTTCTAACTGCGATCTCTATTTTTTTCCGCAAGATGCGTACTTGGACAGCAAGCAAAAGGAGTTGCATGCCAAGATGCTTTGCTGCTTAGGAGTTCCACTAAGCAGCTAGCCAGCAAATCTAGTACTTAACTGAGCGTTGCCAGACGCAAAAAAGCCGCCCGAAGGCGGCTTCGTGTGTGATCACCAATCGCTTAGATGATCGTACCGACCGGGCATGCGGGCGGAGCGTACTTCTGATCGACGTTCGACTTGCACGACCAGCTGCCGTTCGCGTCGCGAGTCCATTGAACCTTCTTGCCCGCGAGCGCCGCTGCTGCATTGCCAGCGAACTCGCCAGTGATGGTGTCGCTGCCCGTGCCGGTCAGCGGCGACTTTACCTGGGGCACACCCGTACCGCTGGGGAGCGTGCCGTTGCCTTGCATGGCGCCGGTCAGCAGGTTCGAACCGGTGGCTTGCGGGTCGCAGTTGTTCGGGTTCGTCGCGTCGGCAACGCCGACGGTCAACTTGCCGTCAAGGATACAGGTCTCAACGCTGGTCTTCAGCGCGCCAACTTCACCAACGACCCGGGTCACCTGAGACTTGGCAACGTAGGTTTGATATTGCGGGATGGCAATAGCAGCCAAGATACCGATGATCGCCACAACGATCATCAGTTCGATAAGGGTGAAACCCTTTTGCACATTGCGTGCGATAGAACGACGGTTCATTCAAAACTCCAGGTTGGTTGGTTGAGCCCGGGAACCAAGCCCGGAGCGCAGTACCTACCGCAGCATCCGTGCCACCCCGTTTCGTGCCACTAGCCGACGAAACTCGTCACTTCGAACGTACACAAGTTACATCACGTGACAGAAACCGTTTACAAAGGCTGCGAAGCGTGACAAATTTGTCATGCCAGCTCTTCCAGCAGTTCAAAGAGTAAGCACTCCATCCGCCTTCAGCCACCGGATATCCCGCTGTGCCAACCCCGCCACCTGATGCCCGGCGAGCAGCTGAATCTGGCTCATGATTTCCTCCGTTTCCGCCGGCTTGGTGTGAGTGATGTAGATCGGGTAATGCTTGCCCGGATCGATATGCGCCAGCTCGTCGGCCAGCACCTGCGGCGACAGGTGCAGGCTGCGTTCGGCCAGAGCCTGCTCGCGGCTGCTGAAGGCGGTCTCGATGAAGAGCATGGCCACGTCCAGCGCATTGACGCGGTCCCAGAACGGCGCGTTGCGCTCGGTGTCGCCAGTAAAAACCCAGTTTGCGCCACCCTCGGCCCTGCACACAGCGAAACCGCACGCAGGCACCGTGTGCACGGCAGGTAGCACTTCGACGCGCTTGGGGACGGCGCTGCCAAGCTGCAGGACCTGGCCGACGGCAATGTCGTGAAAACTCACGAAAGGAGCCTGCGGGCTGGGAATGGTCTCGAAATCCGGCCAGATGACGTTGTTGAACACGTGGGCGCGCAGCGCTTCGATGGTCGACCGCAGGGCGTGTACGCGCACGGGCCGCGTGCGGCGGGCGCCAACGGCGTCGAGCATGAGGGGGAGCGCGGCAATATGGTCGAGGTGGCAGTGGGTAAGCACTACGTCGTCGATGCCCGCCATTTCGTCTAGCGTGAGATCGCCCACCCCGGTGCCCGCATCCACGAGGAGGTCGGTATCGACCAAGAACGATGTGGTCCGGCAGTCCTTGGCAATGGCGCCCGAGCAACCCAGCACGCGAACCTGCATTGTGAAAGACCCCTTGCTTGTGCCTGTCGTCATTTGGTTTCGAAGCGGGTTGCGCCGTGCCATTCAGGGTCGTAAGGGCGCAATGCCATGGAGGCTAATCGCTGGGCGTAGAGCTGGTAAAGGACTTTTTTGGCATCTGCGGCAAGCAGAGGATCAAGAAGGTTTCGGCCCGCAGCCCAATCCTGGCGGCGGTAGGCAGAAAGCACCCCGGCCCACCGGTGCAGTTGCTCGGCTTGCTGCTGTGCGGCAGCGGTCTGGCCCGCGGTGTCGGGGCCGAGCGGAGTAAATACGGTGATGGCCTGGGCCTTGCCTTTGACAAGCACGCTGTCTAGCTCTTGCCACAGGATGCCTGGGGCGAGTTCGCGGGTGGCTCCGCTGGCGACGATTTCCACGCCGTAGTGCGAGCTCAGGCCTTCGAGCCGGGACGCGAGATTGACGGCATCGCCCACGACGGTATAGCTGCGCCGCGCAGCGGAACCCATGTCGCCAACGCTCATTACGCCGCTGTTGATGCCGATGCCCACGCTGATCTGCGGACGCCCCTCGGCACCATGGACTTTGTTGACGTCGCGAACGGCTTCAGCCATTTCGAGCGCGGCGCGCACGGCAAGCGTGGCGTGGTCGGGGGTATCGATTGGTGCGCCCCAAAAGGCCATGACGCAGTCGCCCATGTATTTGTCCACTGTGCCGCGGTGCGCGCTGATCACACTGGTGAGCCGGGTGAACAGCGCGTTGAGAAACGCCTGCAGCTCGGCCGGGGTCATCTGCTCTGAAAGACGGGTGAAGTTGCGCATGTCGCAGAACATCACGGTCATGTTCTTGCTCTCGGCGCGCATGCTGTAGCGGCCCGGGGTAACGAGCATTTCGTCGACCAGTTCGGGCGGCACGTAGGTGCCGAAAAGCCGCGCCAGTCCACGCCGCGCGCGGGTCTCGATGAAGTAGCCCCAACCCATGTTGAAGACAAAAGCGAGCGCCACCATGGCCAGCGCCGAAGCCAGCGGAAGCACAAGGCTATGGTTTTGGTAAAGCCAGGCATTGACGCCGACCAGCACGGCAACGGTGACGATGCCCAGCACGACGGCACGCGATGCTGCAAGCAGCGTCAGGCCCAGCGCCAGTACAAGGCCCGCGATCACCACGCTCAGCACCTCGTAGCCGGGCGCATAGTCGGGAACGGCGAGCAGGCGGCGGTCGAGCATGGCCGAAACGATGTTGGCGTGCACTTCGACGCCAGGGAACGCAGCGCCTACAGGAGTGGAACGCAGGTCTTGCAATCCCGGCGCGGTGGCGCCCACGAGCACGACTCGGCCCTTTAGCTCGCCCGGCGCCAGGCGGCCTTCGAGTACGTCGGTGGCCGACACGTAGCGGAACGAGCCCCCGTTTGCGCCGCCCGGCCCGCGAAACGGCACCTGCATGCTGGCGGTTTGATCGACAGGCACCCGCAGTCCGCCCACGATGAGCGATTGGAGCCGCGGCACGGAGCCGCCCTGTGCAAAAGCCGGCAGCACGGGAGGCGTGCCATTGGCAAGCCTGTAGACGGCGAGCCCCAGCGATTCGTAATAGCCCGGCCGGCCGTGTTCTCCCTCATAACGGGCAATGAGCGGTACGGTGCGAATGACACCCTGGCCGGTTGAAGTGACCAGCGTGTTGAGAAAACCCGATGCCGGCGCGGCCGCTGCCAACACCGGGAGGTTGGCGCCAAAGCCGTTCCATTCCGTGGCGTAACCGCGGTTCGCCGGAAAGGCCTCGGGGGCCAACAAAGGCGTGGCCGGCAGTTGCCCCTTGGCACCTGGCTTTTCGGTTCGCGTGAAGTAGTAGCCAAGTGCGACGGGCTGGCCTTCCATGCCCCTGGCAAAGATGGCGTCGTTATCGAGCGTTGGAGCGAGGCGTTCTATTTCACCCGCAAGGCCGGGCATGTCGCGCAGCGGGCCGTGCGCTATCTGGCGCAGCTTGTCGAGGCCGGAGCTCCGGTCGGGCTCGACGAACATCACGTCGAACCCCAGGACTGCCGCCTGCTGGCGTCCGGTGAGTTCCGCGGTGAGCCGGGCCAGCTTGTCGCGTGCCCACGGCCATTGCCCTTGCCGCGCAAGGCTGGCATCGTCGACGTCCACGATGACGATACGCGGATCGAGCGTAGCCGGCATGGTGGCCCGCAAGCGCGTGTCGTAGATCAGGTTGTCGAGATGATCGAGCACGCCCAGGCGCCAGGCCCCCGTGGCATGCGCCAGCGCCAGCAAGACCGGCAGCAGGGTAATGACGATGCGTGGCCAATGCCGCCGGAGCGCATTCATGGCATGGGCGCTACGCGGGCCTTGAGATCAGACCCGGACGAACTGCATGCGCGTGGCGCCGCCGAGTTCCAGCACGTCGCTTTCCTGCAAGCCGACTGCGTCCGCGCCGAGCGGAGCCCCATTGAGCCTGACTTCGCCCATGACGCTGGCCGCCACGTAGCCCTGCCGGCGGCGTGTGACGACGGCCACGGCAACGCCGGGCTTGCCGACGGTGGTAACCACCTTCTGCAGCGGCAGGTCTTGCCCGCCGCTCGCGTCTGAAAGGTCCCGCAGCACCGGCACCCCAAGCTCGACCAGCGCACCGGCCTCGGTGGGCGCAGACGACAAGGGAATGGGAGAAGAATAATCGCCCGCCAGGTCATACGCCGACCCGGCGCCGAGCCCCTGGCTGTTGCGGGCGCGAAAGTGAATGCGGCAGCCACCCAGCTCGATGACGTCGTTGTCCTTGAGCACCTGCTTCTGGACGACTACCGCGTTGACGTAGGTGCCGTTGGTGCTGTTGAGGTCTTCGATCTCGACCTCGCCGCCGCGCATGTGCAGCACGGCATGCTCGCCGCTGACCGCCAGGTTGTCGATCACGATGTCGTTGTAGGCGCGCCGTCCCAGCGTGGTCCGGTCTTTGGCGAGCGCCACTTGCTCGATGACAACGCCATCGACCGAAATGATCATTTTCGGCATTGCCGACTCCCCGATTTACAGAAATTGGTTGGTGGCAGGCGCAACGACGGGCAGTCGCTCGGGCCTGGGGCTAGGCGGCAGAAGGCGCATCTTCGACGCGCGCTTTTGCCAGGACAACCGAAATGTTATCCCGTCCGCCATTGTCGTTTGCAATTGCAACCAAAAGTGATACTTTCTGCTGGAGCCCGACATCGTGGTTCAAAAGCGTGAAAAGCTGCGCATCCGAGATCATCTCACTGAGCCCGTCGGAGCACAGCATATACAGGTCGTCGGGCCGTGCGGTGTGCTCGTGCATTTCGAGCACAACCTGTGCCTCTACGCCCACAGCCCGGGTCACCAGGTTGCGATGCGGCGAATGCAGCGCCTCTTCAGCAGTAATTGCGCCGGCGTCGAGCTGTTGCTGGCGCAGCGAATGGTCACGTGTGAGTTGCTCGAGCTTGTTGTTGCGAAGCCTGTAGCAGCGCGAATCGCCGATATGGCCGACCAGCACGCGCTGGGGCCGGAAGGCCGCCAGCACGAGGGTCGTTCCCATGCCTTGCAGCTCTTCATTCGCAATACCGGCTTCGAGAATGGCTGAGTTCGCCTCGTCGGTGGCAGCCTGCAGGGCGCGCCGGATCACCCGTGCGGGCGCCTGGGGCCCGGCTTGCGCAAACCAACGGGCAAAGCTGGCATGCACCAGCGACACGGCCATGGCGCTGGCCACTTCGCCACCCTTGTAGCCCCCCATGCCGTCGGCCAGCACGGCAAGGCCCAGGGCCGGATCGATATGGAGATCGTCCTCGTTGTGGGCACGCGCGCGCCCGACATCGGTGAGCGCGGCGAACTCCCAGGACAGCGGGGGCCGATTGGAGAAGAGGGACGCGCCGACGCTCACCATTTTGTACAAGCGGGGGCGCGCGGCGTCAGTGCCCGGCCGAGGCGCGGGCGCGCTTTTGCAGCAGGCGGCCAGCAGCCACGACAAAAACCGCACCGGCGGCCGCGGCCGCATAGTGCAGCCAGGGGTTGGCCGCGAGCACACCGTGCAGCGACACGTCGCTTGCGATGGTTTCACCGCCGACCCAGCCGATCAGGGCGGCACCCAGCATGACGATGATCGGAAAACGTTCCATGAGCTTGATCATGAGCGTACTGCCAAAAATGACCAGCGGAATGCTGATTGCAAGGCCAAGCACCAGCAGCACCATGCTGCCCTGCGCGGCGGCGGCCACGGCAATGACGTTGTCCAGGCTCATGACCAGGTCTGCCAGCAAGATGGTGCGCACGGCCGCCAGCATGCTGCCGTATTCCTTGGCCTCGCCGTCATCCTCTTCTTCTTCGCCAAGCAGTTGCAGGCCGATCCACAGCAAAAGCAGGCCGCCGACGATCTGCAGATACGGCAGCGCCAGCAGCTTGGCCGCGACCACCGTCAGCGCGATGCGCAGCACCACGGCTGCGCCCGAGCCGAACAGCACGGCTTTTTGCTGCTGCGCGGGCGGCAGGGAGCGCGCGGCCATGGCAATCACCACCGCGTTGTCACCCGAAAGAATGATGTTGATCCAGACAATCTTGATCAGGCCGATCCAGAAATCGGTGCTTTGAAGGAGTTCCATGTCTCTTTTTCCACTGTGTTGTAGTGAAAAAAGCGCCCGCAGGGTTTGCGGGCGCTTTTTTCTTTTTGCGTGGCGCGCAGAGAGGGATCTGCTGCGGTTTAGAGCTGTGCCTTGAGCAGCTTTGCCAGTTCGGAGAAGTTGCGCGTCACGGTAAAGCCGCACTCTTCCATGATGGCGAGCTTGGCATCGGCCGTGTCGGCACCGCCCGAGATCAGCGCACCGGCGTGTCCCATGCGCTTGCCGGGAGGAGCGGTAACACCGGCGATGAAGCCGACCACGGGCTTCTTCATATGTTCCTTGCACCAGCGGGCCGCGTCGGCTTCGTCGGGGCCGCCGATTTCGCCGATCATGATGACCGCATCGGTGTCCGGATCGTCGTTGAAAGCCTTCATCACGTCGATGTGCTTCAGGCCGTTGATCGGGTCGCCGCCAATGCCGACTGCCGACGACTGGCCGAGGCCGATTTCGGTGAGCTGCGCCACGGCTTCATACGTGAGCGTGCCCGAGCGCGAGACCACGCCGATGCGGCCCTTGCGGTGAATGTGGCCGGGCATGATGCCGATCTTGATTTCGTCGGGCGTGATCAGGCCGGGGCAGTTCGGGCCCAGCAGCAAGGTCTTCTTGCCGCCGGCCGCTTCCTTGGCCTTCATCTTGTTGCGCACTTCGAGCATGTCCCTAACCGGAATGCCTTCGGTGATGCAGATCGCCAGGTCCAGGTCGGCTTCGACGGCTTCCCAGATGGCGGCGGCCGCGCCTGCCGGCGGCACGTAGATCACCGACACGGTGGCGCCGGTTTGCGAAGCGGCTTCCTTCACCGAGCCGAAGATCGGGATGTTGAAGATCGACTCGCCGGCCTTCTTGGGGTTCACGCCAGCCACGAAGGCGTTCTTGCCGTTCGCGTATTCCTGGCACTTTTCAGTGTGGAACTGACCGGTCTTGCCGGTAATGCCTTGCGTGATGACTTTGGTGTCTTTGTTGATGTAGATCGACATGACTTGTTCCTTAGGCCTTCTTGACTGCTGCCACGACCTTCTGGGCCGCTTCCGCCATGGTGTCGGCGCTGATGATCGGCAGGCCCGATTCGGCCAGCAGCTTCTTGCCTTCGACTTCGTTGGTGCCCTTCATGCGCACGACCAGCGGCACTTGCAGGTTCACGGCCTTGCAGGCTGCGATCACGCCGGTGGCAATGGTGTCGCACTTCATGATGCCGCCGAAGATATTGACGAGGATGGCCTCGACATTCTTGTTCTTCAGCATGATCTTGAAGGCTTCGGTGACCTTCTCGGGGGTGGCGCCGCCGCCCACGTCCAAAAAGTTGGCCGGCTCGCCGCCGAACAGCTTGATGGTGTCCATGGTGGCCATGGCCAGGCCGGCACCGTTCACCAGGCAGCCGATGTTGCCGTCGAGCGAGATGTAGGCCAGGTCGAACTTGGAGGCTTCGACTTCGGCTGCGTCTTCTTCGTCCAGGTCGCGCAGGGCCACGATCTCGGGGTGGCGGAACAGTGCGTTGCTGTCGAAGTTGAACTTGGCGTCCAGCGCCATGACGTTGCCCTTGCTGTCACGGTTGAGCGGGTTGATCTCGACCAGCGAGGCGTCCGTCTCCATGTAGCAGGTGTAGAGCTTCTTCAGGATGTCGACCGTTTGCGCGGTCGAATCGGCCGGCATGCCGATGCCGTCGGCAATTTGCTTGGCTTGCGCGTCGGTCAGGCCTTCCTTGGGGTCGGCGTACACCGTGATGATCTTCTCGGGCGTGGAGTGGGCCACTTCCTCGATGTCCATGCCGCCTTCGCTCGAGGCGATGAACGCGATCTTCTGCGTTGCGCGGTCGGTCACGGCCGAGACGTAGTATTCCTTGTTGATATCGGCGCCATCTTCGATGTAGAGGCGGCGCACCTTCTGGCCTTCAGGGCCGGTCTGGTGGGTCTTGAGCTGCATGCCGAGAATTTCGCCGGCGAGCTTCTTGACGTCCTCGATGGACTTGGCGACCTTGACGCCGCCGCCCTTGCCGCGGCCACCCGCGTGAATCTGGGCCTTGACGACCCAGACCGGGCCTCCAAGTTTCTGGGCGGCCTCGACCGCCTCCTGGACCGTATATGCCGGAATGCCGCGCGGCACCGGCACGCCGAACTTGGCAAGAATTTCCTTGCCTTGGTACTCGTGAATCTTCATGAGGGATGTCTCTCGGAAGGAGGAAGTTGAGAACGGGAGATCTGGGGTCTGAGGCGTCTTTGGCTCTGTTGTTCGCGGGCGACGGCAACCTGACGGTTGGGGGCGGCGAACAACCGCGGACTGTATCATGGTGCGGCGCACCAATACTCGACGTGACCTTGCGGTCAATACGTACTTTCTTCTAGCGACCCCACGGATACTCCGATATGGCCAAGGTTTTCATCGACGGCGAAGCCGGTACCACCGGCTTGCAAATTCGCGAGCGGCTCCAGACGATGCCGCAAATCGAGCTCGTGAGCATTGCGCCCGAGCTGCGAAAAGACGTGAACGCCAAGCGCGAGCTGATGGCCGGCGTCGACTTGGTGGTGCTCTGCCTGCACGACGACGCCGCACGAGAGTCGGTCGCGCTCATCGACCAGCTGCCGGGCAAAAAGCCGAAGATCATCGACGCCTCCACCGCGCACCGCGTGGCGCCCGGCTGGGTATTCGGTTTTCCTGAACTGGTGGAAGGCCACTGGCAGGCCGTCGCCGCGGCCGACCGTGTCGGCAACCCGGGCTGCTATGCCACGGGCGCCATCGCCATCGTGCGCCCGCTGGTCGATGCGGGCCTGCTGCCGGCGGACTTTCCGGTTTCGCTGCCTTCGGTCAGCGGCTACTCGGGCGGCGGACGGGCCATGATCGAGGAGTACGAGGGCGGCAAGGCGCCGCTTTTCGAAACCTACGCGCTCGGCCTCAAGCACAAGCACATCCCTGAAATCATGAAGTACACCGGCCTCACCCGCCGGCCCGTCTTCATTCCTTCGGTGGGCAATTTCAAGCAGGGCATGCTCGTGCAGTTGCCTCTGCACCTCGACCTGCTGCCCGGCAAGCCGAAGGCGGGCGACCTGCACGATGCCATTGCCGCGCATTACGCCAAGAGCAACACGCCCGAGCAGTTCGTGAAAGTGCTGCCACCCACCGACAACGGCAAGCTCGACGCGCTGGCGCTCAACGACACCAACGAGCTCGAGATTCGCGTGTTCCCGAACGAAGACCACCGCCATGCGGTGGTGATTGCGCGTCTGGACAACCTGGGCAAGGGCGCCAGCGGCGCTGCCGTGCAGAACCTGAAACTGATGCTGGCGCTCTGAGCGCCAGCCGTCGTTCTCAGCTCACCTGACGAGCCACAGGCCGACCCCCAGCAAGACCGCGTGCGCGCCCAGCGCAATGTAGAGCGGCTTGCTCGATGGCTCGGCCATTTCCTGCAGTGTTTCGTTGATGCGGCGCGTAAGCAGTGCGCGCAGGGCGGGGTCCTGCGCCGCTCCTTCTTCTCCAGCCGTCGGCTCTCCATGCGCTGCACGGCCTTGCTGCCATTCGGCGAGCATGTCGCTCAGCGGCAGACGGTTAAGCACAAAGCCGACCACCGCGCGTACCGCCTTGCCCTCACCCAGCACCGGCGCAAGCTGCTTGCTCAGGGCATCGACCGACAGCCAGTCGGCCGCACTTTGCAGCGTGCCGTGCGTGCGTGGCATCGCCTCGATGCGGCCTGCGATTGCGCCGCCCAGCCGCTGGGACACAGCCTCGCCGCGCGCGGCCACCAGGTGCTGCATTGCCTTGGCGCGGCCCTGCTGCACACCGAGCATCATGTAGACGGCCACAAAGAGAAGCAGCAGCACCGCAACCAGCAGAGGAGGCGACGTGACCAACGCGAGCACGGCACCGGCGCCGCCCGCACGCGCCGCCGTGTTGCCGGGACCCTGCAGCTGGCTCAGGTAATAGAAGAAGGCGCCACCGCCGAGAACGAGCGAGAGCAAGCCGCCCTTGACCACCGATCCGATGAAAGCGGCGCCGGCCTTGGCGCCTGTGCGCACGAGCGACGGCTGGTCTGCAGATCCTGAAGACATGGGGTTCCTCCTCCGAAGTTTTGTGAAGGCGGCCCACGAGTGGGACCGGCCGCGCCGATCATGCCATTGGACGAACCCCAAGCCCGCACCCCCGGGGCGAGGCCGGGCAGCCCGCGGCTCAGTCCGCTTCGAGCAAGCGCCGCAGCGACTGCAAGTCGCGTGCAATCCAGGCAGCGTCGCGCTCGAAGGCCGCATCGTCCATGTGCGGCTGGCGCAGCAGTGTGAACTGGAACTCGCAAATGCCGGACGCCACGCCGATCACGCGAAACGGCAGATAGATTTCGGACACGCCTTCGGGGGCTACCCAATGGTCGAGCACACCAAGATCGTTGGCGGGCACGAAGCGAAGGCGGGCTTCGCCATCCGGCGTGGTGGCCACCCAATGATCGCCGTGCGGCACCAGTGCACTCTTGGCCAGGCCGCTCGCCCAGTCGGGCAACCGGGCCGGGTCTGAGGCTAGCGCATAGGCGCGGCGCCAGTCGCAGGCCACGCGCTGCGTAACGACACGGGACTGCATTGCGGCAGCATCTTCATTCGCCTGGTTCGTTGTCGCCATCGAAATTGCTCCTGAGTACCTTGGCCACCACCGCGCCCGAGAAGCCGCGCGCCATCAGAAAGCGCATTTGCCTGGCGCGCTCCTTCGCGTCGGCGGGCGGTGCGTCGAAACGGCGGCGCCACAACGCGGTGGCGCGCTCTACCTCGGTGTCTTGGAGGCTGGCTACGGCCTCTGCAATGGCTTCGGGCGCAATGCCCTTGGCCTGCAGTTCCTGCCGCACCCGCAATGCGCCCGAGCGGGCGGCGCGCTGGTTCAGCACCGATGCCACCACGCGCGGCTCGCTGATGAAGTCCTTGGCGGCAAGTTCATCGAGCGCGCGCGCCAGCGTGCCGGGCTCTTCTTCATGCTTGGCCAGCTTGCGCTCCAGCTCCGCACGCGAATGTTCGCGCTGGCTCAGGAGCCGCAACGCGCGGCCTTTGAGGGAGGGGGCACCGAAGGCCATGCCTGCTGTTCGCTCGCGCGGCCCCACAGGAGCCGCCGTGCTCGCTTACTCGCCCTTGTCAGCCTTCTCGGCCTTGGCTGCCTTTGCAGGCTTCTCGGCCTTTTCGGCCGCGGGGGCGTCTGCATCGGCTGCGAGCAGCGGGATACCCAGCGACTCGCGCACCTTGTTTTCGATTTCGCGCGACAACTCGGGGTTCTCGCGCAGGAACTCACGTGCGTTGTCGCGGCCCTGGCCGATTTTTTCGCCGTTATAGGCGTACCAGGCGCCCGACTTGTCGAGGATCTTGGCGTTTACGCCCATGTCGATGATTTCGCCTTCGCGGCTGATGCCTTCGCCGAACAAAATGTCGAACTCGGCCGTCTTGAACGGGGGCGAGACCTTGTTCTTCACCACCTTCACCTTGGTTTCGTTGCCGATGGCCTCGTCGCCCTTCTTGATGGTGCCGATGCGGCGGATGTCCAGGCGCACCGAGGCGTAGAACTTCAGCGCATTGCCGCCGGTGGTGGTTTCGGGCGAGCCGAACATCACGCCGATCTTCATGCGGATCTGGTTGATGAAGATGACCATGCAATTGGTCTTCTTGATGGTCGCGGTGAGCTTGCGCAGCGCCTGGCTCATCAGGCGGGCCTGCAGGCCGGGCAGCGAGTCGCCCATTTCGCCTTCGATTTCGGCCTTGGGCGTGAGCGCGGCCACCGAGTCGACCACGATCAGGTCGACGGCACCCGAGCGAACCAGCGAATCGACGATTTCGAGCGCCTGCTCGCCGGTGTCGGGCTGGCTGATCAGCAGGTCGGACAGGTTCACGCCGAGCTTCTGGGCGTATTGCACGTCGAGCGCATGCTCGGCGTCGACGAAAGCGCAGGTGCCGGCCTGCTTTTGCATGGCGGCGATGACCTGCAGCGTGAGCGTGGTCTTGCCCGACGATTCAGGGCCGTAGATTTCGATGACGCGGCCGCGCGGCAGGCCGCCGACGCCCAGCGCGATGTCCAGGCCGAGCGAGCCGGTGGAGACCACCTGGATGTCTTCGAGCGCCTCGCCTTCGCCGAGCCGCATGATCGTGCCCTTGCCGAACTGCTTTTCGATTTGTGCCAGCGCGGCTTGCAGGGCCTTGGCCTTTTCACTGTTGGCGACCGAGATGCTTGAGCCCTTGACGACTGCGTCCATGTGGAAATCTCCTTGAAAATCAACGATTTGTGTGTGACTGCCATCCATCTGCTTTTAATTACAGGCTGGATGCTTGAACAGTAGTGTAGGGGCTCATTGGTTTGAGTAAACCCACTTTTTAGTCAGTTTGCTTTACCATTTGCGCAATGGCTGAAAGTGCTTTTCCGACCGATCCCGATGCTTGGCGGCAAACCCATCTGGGCCGCTTGCTGGGCCACGCGATGCGCCGCTTCGACGAGCGCGTGCTCGAGCTGATGGCGCACGACGTCGATGTGCCGCTGGCGCTGTCGAACCTGGCCGCCCGCGCACAGGTAAGCGCTGCGCACATCCACATCACGCGGCACCTGGCACGCGAAGGTTCGCGCCTGACCGAACTGGCCGAGCGCGCCGGCATGACCAAGCAGGCGATGGGCGCACTGGTGGACCAATGCGAAGCCTGGGGGCTGGTCACACGCGGGCCCGACCCGCTCGATGCGCGTGCGCGGCGCGTGCTTTTCACAGCCGACGGGCTGGCATGGCTCGACGCTTTTCGCGGCGCGGTCACACAGGCCGAGCGCGAGTTCCGCGCCAGCGTCGGCAACGACGTCGCCACCGTGGTAACCATCGGTCTGGAAGCGTACACAGCGGGCTAGACTCGGCCGGGAGAGAGACAAATGTGAACGGCGCCAGTGCGCGCCCGAACCGGCCGGAGGTGGCTCATGCGGATTCTGATTGCCGAAGACGACCAGGTGCTGGCCGATGCCCTGCTGCGCAGCCTGCGCACTTCGGGCGCGGCGGTCGACCACGTGGCCAATGGTTCGCAGGCCGACACCGCACTCATGACGCACAGCGAGTTCGACCTGCTGATTCTCGATCTCGGGCTGCCCAATCTGCACGGCATCGAGATTCTCAAACGCCTGCGCGCGCGCGGTTCACAACTGCCCGTGCTGGTGCTTACCGCGGCCGACAGCGTGGAAGAACGCGTGAAGGGCCTGGACCACGGTGCCGACGACTACATGGCCAAGCCCTTCAGCCTGCAAGAGCTCGAAGCGCGTGTGCGGGCGCTCACGCGCCGCGGCATGGGCGCAACCAGCAACACCATCCGGCATGGCCCGCTGGTGTACGACCAGGCCGGCCGGGTGGCAACCATCGACGGCAAGATGGTCGAGCTTTCGGCGCGCGAACTCGGCCTGCTCGAGGTGCTGCTGCAGCGCGCCGGCCGCCTGGTCAGCAAGGACCAGCTGGTGGAGCGCCTGTGCGAGTGGGGCGAAGAAGTGAGCCTGAACGCCATCGAGGTGTACATCCATCGCCTGCGCAAGAAGATCGAGAAGGGGCCGGTGCGCATTGCCACCGTTCGCGGCCTGGGCTATTGCCTCGAAAAAATCCAGCAATGACCGCCGGGGGCTCGCCCGAGGGCTTCGGAGGCCGTAAGCCTTGAAACTGTTCCAGCGCGCGCAGCGCTCACTGTTCGGCGAGATCCTCGACTGGATGCTCACGCCGCTGCTGCTGCTGGTGCCGGTGAGCATCGGCGTCACGTGGCTGGTGGCACAGGGCATTGCCAATGCGCCGTTCGACCGCGCGCTCGAATACAACGTGCAGACGCTGGCACGCCTGGTCACCGTGCAGCAGGGCCAGACGGAGTTTGTGCTGCCGCAGCCGGCGCGCGAGATCTTGCGGGCCGACGACGCCGACCGTGTCTACTACCAGGTGCTCGACAGCCACGGCAAGCTCCTGAGCGGAGAGGCCGACGTGCCTCACCCAAACACCGACGAGCCCCCGGTCACGGGCGTGGTCACGCTTCGCAACGGCGAGATGCGCGGCAAGCCGGTGCGCGTGGCGTCGCTCTGGCTGGCCGATGGCGGCGACGAATCGGCCCCCGCGCTGCTGCAGGTGGCCGAGACGCGCGAGAAGCAATCTGTGCTGGCCATCGAGATCATCAAGGGCGTACTGCTGCCGCAATTCGCGATCCTGCCGCTCGCGGTGCTGTTGATCTGGCTGGCACTGGTGCGCGGCATCAAGCCGCTCTCGGTGGTGGAGGCGCGCATCCGCGAGCGGCGCCCCGGCGACCTGAGCCCGCTCGACGAATCGTCGGTGCCGCTCGAAGTGGTGCCGCTGGTGTCTTCGGTCAATGAACTGCTCGACAAGCTCAACGATTCGATCCACACGCAGAAGCGCTTTCTCGCCGATGCGGCGCACCAGCTCAAGACGCCGCTTGCGGGCCTGCGCATGCAGGCAGACCTGGCGCAGCGCGAAGGTGCCAACGCCGACGAGCTGAAGCAGTCGCTCAAGCAGATTGGCCGCGCCAGCGTGCGTGCGACCCACACCGTCAACCAGTTGCTGTCGCTCGCCCGTGCCGAAAGCACCGGCGCGGGCACGGGCCGCCAACCCTGCGACCTGGCCCGGCTCACCATCGAAGTGATTCGCGAAGCCGTGCCGCGCGCCATCGAGAAGCGCATCGACCTTGGCTACGACGGCGCCGAGGAAGGCGCACCCGGCGTGGTGCTCGAAGGCAACGCCACCTTGCTGAAGGAGCTGGTGCGCAACCTGGTCGACAACGCCATCAACTACACCCCGTCGACACCCGAGCGGCCCGGCGTGATTACCGCGCGCGTGCTGGCCGACCCGTTCGGCCACGTGGTGCTGCTGCAGGTGGAAGACAACGGCCCGGGCATTGCGGAATCCGATCGCGAGCTTGTGTTCGAGCCGTTCTACCGGGTGCTGGGCAACGAGGCCGACGGCTCGGGACTTGGCTTGCCGATCGTGCGGGAAATTGCCAACCAGCATCATGCCCAGGTCAAGCTCGAAGACGCGCATCCGGGCCGGCAACCGCCGGGCGCGCGCTTTACGGTGCGCTTCGAGGGCGAAGAAGTAGCGCCTTGATTTACAGCGCGTTCAGGGCGCAGCGGTAGTGTTTCCGTTGCCGGTCTTGCCGTCCTTGCGGATCTGCAGCCATTCGGGGTGGACCTGGCGCGAGAGGCGCTGCGGCTCGCGCTCGGTGATGCCGGCCGGCATCAACCCGAAGCCGGCAAGGTCGCCGCGAGACCACAGCCAGTAGCCGCCGTTGGCCAGGATGAGAAGGATCAGTACGAGGCGCAACTTCATGGTGAATCTCAGAAAGCCATGCCGCGAGGACGCACGCTGACTTCGTCGCTCGAGACCATCTGCAAGCCGCCGGCCGTGCGCACCTGCAGTTCCCCGCCCCAGGCCACGCCTTCGCACGTGCCGGAGCTGCCGTCGCTCAGCTGCACCTCGCGCCCGCGCAACGCATCACGCGCAGCAAAGCGCTCGGCAAAGGGCGCGAAGCCCTGGGCCTCGAAAGCCTGCACGCTGCGCACCAGCGGCGCGGCCAGTTCGGCAAGCACCTGGGGCGCGATGGCGTCAGGGCGCCATTCGCGCAGCCACGCGGGCGGAGTGCGCATGCCCTCGGCTTCGCGAGGACCGATGTTGATGCCGATGCCGATCACCACGTAGCGCGGCGAGGCCGCTGCATCGGTACGGCCCGCGTGCGGCGTGGCGGTTTCGATCAGGATGCCGGCCAGCTTGCGGTCGTTCACCCACAGGTCGTTGGGCCACTTGAGCGCCACCTTCGCATCGCCCGACGGGTCGAGGCTTTCGGCCACGCCGACACCCACGGCCAGCGAGAGACCCGACCAGTCGCGCGGCACAAGCGGCAGGCCCAGCGAGAAGGTGAGGGAGGCGGCGTTTTCTTGCTCGCCCTGCTGGGCGCTTTGCCAGGGCCGGCCAAGGCGGCCGCGCCCGGCCGTCTGGCGCTCGGCCACCAGGAGCACCGGCTCGGCGCGACCGGCGCGCGCGCGGCGCATGAGCTCGGTGTTGGTCGAGTCGATCTCGGCCACCGCCTCGACCGCGAAGCCGGGCAACAGCGGCGCCACTGCAGCGGCAATCCGCTCTTCGAACCAGGCGGCCGTGGTGCTCATGCTCAGCCTTTGCCGGCCTCGTCCTTCATGGACTTCTTTTTTTCCGACTTCTTTTCAGCCTTCTTTTCGGCCTTTTTGTCCGCCTTCTTTGCCTCTTTTTTCTCGGCTTGTTTTTCGGCTTTTTTCTTTTCAGCCTTTTTCTTCGCTTTTTTCTTCTTTTTCTTTTCTTCGTCTTCGTCCTTGGGCGTCAGCAACGTGCCGCGGCAATTCTCGGAGCCGCACCAGCACGGAAACTCGGCCAGCAGCTTGGGCGTGTAGGGCTCGTCGATGATCAGGCCGTAGTCGTAGTTGAGCTCTTCTCCTGCAGCAATATTGCGCAGCGCCTTGATATAAACGCGCCCGTCGACCTCGTCGGCCTCGCAATTCGGCTCGCACGAATGATTGATCCAGCGCGCAGCGTTGCCATTGACGTTGCCGTCGATCACGCGGCCGTCGTCGATATGGAAGTAGAAGGTGTGGTTGGGCTGGGACGGGTCGTGCGGATGGCGGCGCAGCGCCTCTTTCCAGCTGATGACTTCGCCCTTGTATTCGATCAGCGTCTCGCCTTCGGCCAGGTCGTCCACCGCGAACACGCCGTTGCCGTGGACATCCGAACGCCGCATCTGAATGCGGCGGCCGGCGAATTGTGGGGATTTGGAAGGCATCGCCGAAGTCTGTTAGGTTGAATATGCACACATGCGCGTGTGCGCGTGCGCACACGCGGGAAGCCGCAGATTGTATGTGGCCCCCACGCTCTCGCACGGCGTGTCGTCGCTGCCCCCCGAAGGGGGCCGCAGGTCGCCTTGAGGCGGCTCGGCGCCGGCCTGGGAACTCTTTTAGGAATGTTGATGAAGACTTTGGTAATTGCAGAAAAGCCGTCGGTGGCACAGGACATCGTCCGCGCCCTCACGCCGGTGGCCGGCAAGTTCGACAAACATGACGAGCATTTCGAGAACGAAAGCTATGTCGTGACCAGCGCTGTCGGCCACCTGGTCGAAATCCAGGCGCCCGAGGAGTTCGACGTCAAGCGGGGCAAGTGGAGCTTCGCGAACCTGCCGGTGATTCCGCCCCACTTCGACCTGAAGCCGGTCGACAAGACCAAGACGCGCCTGAACGCCGTGGTCAAGCAGGCCAAGCGCAAGGACGTGACGCAACTCATCAATGCCTGCGACGCGGGCCGCGAGGGTGAGCTGATCTTTCGCCTGATCGAGCAGTACGCAGGCGGCAAGACCGGTCTGAACAAGCCGGTGAAGCGCCTGTGGCTGCAGTCGATGACGCCGCAGGCCATTCGCGACGGCTTCGACGCGCTGCGCACCGAAAAGCAGATGCAGGGCCTGGCCGACGCAGCGCGCTCGCGCTCGGAGGCCGACTGGCTGGTGGGCATCAACGGCACCCGGGCCATGACGGCCTTCAATTCGCGCGACGGCGGCTTCTTTTTGACGACGGTGGGCCGCGTGCAGACGCCCACGCTCTCGGTGGTGGTCGAGCGCGAAGAAAAGATCCGCAAGTTCGTGAGCCGCGACTACTGGGAAATCCACGGCGTATTCCAGGCCGAGGCCGGCCAGTACCCGGGCAAGTGGTTCGACGCGAACTTCAAGAAGCCGCCGGCAGGCCCCGACGGCGCAACCGATGCCGAGATTCGCGCCGACCGCGTATGGAGCGAGCGCGAAGCCCGCGAGATTGCCGATGCGGCGCGCGGCAAGCCGGCTACCGTCACCGAAGAAAGCAAGCCGACCACACAGGCTTCGCCGATGCTGTTCGACCTGACGTCGCTTCAGCGCGAGGCCAACGGCCGCTTCGGCTTCTCGGCCAAGACCACGCTCGCGCTGGCGCAAAGCCTGTACGAACGCCACAAGGCCCTGACCTACCCGCGTACCGACTCGCGCGCACTGCCCGAAGATTACCTGCCGGTGGTGAAGGACACGATGAAGATGCTTGCCACAAGCGGCATGAAGCACCTTGCCCCCTTTGCGCAGCAAGCGGTCGACGGCAGCTACGTGAAGCCCAACAAGCGCATCTTCGACAACGCCAAGGTGTCGGATCACTTTGCCATCATTCCAACGCTGCAGGCGCCCAGCGGACTTTCGGACGCCGAGCAGAAGCTCTACGACTTCGTGGTGCGCCGGTTCATGTCGGTGTTCTTCCCGAGCGCCGAATTCCAGGTGACCACGCGCATCAGCACCGTGGAAGCCGGTGGCAAGAAGTACCCGTTCCGCAGCGACGGCAAGGTGCTGGTGAAGCCGGGCTGGCTCGCCATCTGGGGCAAGGAAGCCATCAACGACGATGACGAGAAGGACGGCAAGAACCTGGTGGTGGTGAAGCCCGGCGAAACGGTAAAGACCGAATCGGCCGACCTGAAGGCGCTGAAGACCCGGCCACCGGCGCGCTATTCGGAAGCCACGCTGCTGGGCGCAATGGAAGGCGCCGGCAAGACCATCGACGACGACGAACTGCGCGAGGCCATGCAGGAAAAGGGCCTGGGCACGCCAGCCACGCGCGCAGCCACCATCGAAGGCCTGATCGCCGAAAAGTACATGCTGCGCGAAGGCCGCGAGCTGATTCCCACAGCCAAGGCCTTCCAGCTGATGACGCTCCTGCGCGGCCTGGGCGTTGAAGAACTCTCCAAGGCCGAGCTCACGGGCGAGTGGGAATACAAGCTCGCGCAAATGGAAAAAGGCGCGCTCAGCCGCGATGCCTTCATGCGCGAAATTGCCGAGATGACGCAGCACATCGTCAAGAAGGCCAAGGAATATGACCGCGACACCGTGCCCGGCGACTACGCCACGCTGGCCACGCCCTGCCCCAACTGCGGCGGCGTGGTGAAGGAAAACTACCGCCGCTACAGCTGCACCGGCAAGGCCGGACAAGAGCCCTGCGGCTTCTCGTTCGGCAAGTCGCCGGCTGGCCGCACCTTCGAAGTAGCAGAGGCCGAGGCGCTGCTGCGCGACAAGCACATCGGCCCGCTGGAAGGCTTCCGCTCCAAGGCCGGCTGGCCCTTCACGTCGGAGATCGTGCTGAAGTTCGACGACGAAGCGAAGAACTGGAAGCTCGAGTTCGACTTTGGCGACGACAAGAACGCCGACACCGGCGAGATCGTCGACTTCAGCGAGCAGGACACCGTGGGGCCCTGCCCCATGTGCGGCGCGCCGGTGTTCGAGCACGGCAGCAACTACGTCTGCGAAAAATCGGTGCCCACCAACGCGCAGCCAACGCCGAGCTGCACCTTCAAGACCGGCAAGATCATCCTGCAGCAGCCTGTGGAGCGCGCACAGATGGAGAAGCTGCTTGCCACCGGCAAGACCGACCTGCTCGACAAGTTCGTGAGCATGCGCACCCGCCGCGCCTTCAAGGCCTTCCTGACCTGGAACGCCGAAGAAGGCAAGGTGACCTTCGAATTCGCCCCGCGCGAAGGCGGCAGCAAGTTCCCGCCGCGCAAGACCTTCGGCAAGGCGGCCCCCGCGGGCAAGACGGCCGCAGCCAAGAAGGTGGCGGGCAAGAAGGCCCCTGCCGCCAAGAAAGCACCGGCCGCGAAGAAGGCCGCCGCGCCGCGCAAGCCCGGCGCGGGCCTGAAGCCGAGCGACTCGCTGGCCGCCGTGATCGGTGCCGAGCCGGTGGCGCGCACCGAAGTCATCAAGAAGCTGTGGGACTACATCAAGGCCAACGGCTTGCAGGACGCGACCAACAAGCGCGCGATCAATGCCGACGCCAAGCTGAAGCCGGTGTTCGGCAAGGACCAGGTCACGATGTTCGAACTGGCGGGCATCGTGGGCAAACACCTGTCGGCACCATGAAGGCGCAGCGCAGGCGTTTCGCCGCCGGCCTGGTGGCCGGTGCCGCGGTATTGTTTGCCGGCACGTGCGGCCTGGCGCAGGCCGCCGCGTGGCCTGACAGGCCCGTGAAGCTGGTGGTGCCCTTCCCGCCCGGACAGGCCACCGACATCTTCGCGCGCGCACTTGCCGAGCAGCTCGGCAAGCGGCTGGGCCAGCCGGTGATCGTCGACAACAAGGCCGGCGCCGGCAGCAACATCGGCACCGAGTTCGTGGTGCGCTCGCCGGCCGACGGCTACACGCTGGTGGTGGCCGGAAGCGCGATGGCGGTGAACCAGACGCTCTACGCCAAGCCGGGCTTCGACCCGCGCAAGGACCTGGTGGGCATCTCGCTCATCGCCACGGTGCCGCTGGTGTTCCTGGCCACGCCCGAAAGCGGCATTCGCAGCATGGCCGACCTGGCCGCACGCGCCAGGGCCGAGCCCGGCAAGCTGAGCTACGCGAGCGCCGGCATCGGCGGCACGCAGCACCTGTCGGGCGAAATGTTCAAGTCGGCGGCGCGCGTCTTCATTACCCACATTCCCTACCGCGGCAGCGGCCCGGCACAGGCGGATTTTCTTGGCAACCAGGTGCCGCTGATGGTCGACTCCGTGACGGCCGCGCTGCCGCACATCAAGTCGGGCCGGGCGATTGCGCTGGCGGTGACATCGGCCAGGCGCACCTCGCAACTGCCCGATGTGCCCACCGTGCGCGAAAGCGGCGTGTCGGGAACGAAAGACTTCGAAGCCGTGGGCTGGCTCGGGCTGATGGCGCCGCGCGGCACCCCGCCCGAGATCACGGCGCGTTTGAGCCAGGAAGTGACCGACATCCTGAAGAGCGAGCAAATGGCGCGCTTCATACGCGAGCGGGGCTCCGAGCCCACGCCCACCACGGGCCCGGAGTTCGACCGATTCGTGGCAAGCGAGATCCAGCGCTGGGGCGGCGCAGTGAAAGCATCGGGCGCCAAGCCTGAATAGATAAACGCCGCGCCGGTCAGGTGAGGGCCGGCGGCGTTTCCGCGTTGCGATCGACCTCCGCCAGCAGCCAGCGGCGGAAATGGTCGAGCGTGGCCAGCTGGCCCCGGCCCTCGGGGTAGCAGAACCAGTAGCCCTCGTTGCCGCGGTAGCCGCCGCCAGGGAGCGGCTCGTCCACGAGGCCGGAGGCAATTTCGTCCTGCACCAGGCAACGTGGCACCAGGGCCACGCCCATGCCCACCATCACCGCGCGGATCATGGTCTGGAACTGGTCGAACTGCGGGCCGGCCAGCGGATCGAGTCCGCGCACGCCGTGCGCCTCGCTCCATTGCAGCCACGATTGCGGCACGGTCACGTGGCGCAGCAGCGTGCAGCGCGCCACGTCTTGCGGCGTGCGAATGGCCACCTCGGCCTGGCCGGCACGCGGCGCGATGAGCGCCACGTCCTGCCCCGCAAGGTAGTGCGAGCGAGCCCCGGGCCAGTGGCCGTCGCCAAAGAGGATGGCGCAGTCGAGCTCGGGCCGCTCGAAGTCGTAGCCGTGGGTGTAGGGCACGAAATGCAGGGTGATCTGCGGATGGCTGCGCTGAAAGTCGGGCAGGCGCGGAATCAGCCACTTGGCGCCGAAGGTGGGTAGCGTGGACAGGTGCAGCGCGCCGCCGCCGTCGCCGCTGGTAATGAGCTCCAGCGTGGCGGCCTCAAGCTGCGCGAGCACGGCGCGCACCGACTTCTCGTAGCGCTCGCCCGCTGGCGTGAGCGCCAGGCGCTTGCGGCTGCGCTCGAACAGGGGAACGCCAATCCAGCGCTCAAGCTCCTGCACCTGCTTGCTGACAGCGCCCTGCGTCAGGTGCAGCGCTTCCGCGGCGCGCGACACGCCGCCAAAGCGCACCACGGTAGAGAAGGCGCGCAGCAGGTTCAGGGGCGGGTTGAGGCGGCGGAGCGACATGGCTGGAAGCCCATTAAAACATTCCAAATCAGAATGTTAGCGGGTATATCCTTTGCTTTAAGTAACGCAGCAACTTTTGCTCATTACCCTCTGTCTCATTGGAATAGACCCCATGCAACGTCGTCATCTTCTTTCCGCCCTGGCTGCCGTTTCTGTCGCTCCAGGAATATCCTTTGCCCAGCAAGGCAAGCCGATCCGCATGATCGTGCCCTTCCCGCCCGGCGGCGCCACCGACATCACCGCGCGCGTGCTCTCGGAGCCGCTGGCCAAGATCCTCCAGCAGCCCGTGGTCATCGACAACCGCGCTGGGGCCGGCGGCTCCATCGGCATGGCCGAAGTGGCCCGCGCGGCGCCGGACGGCCTTGCCTTCGGCGTGGCCACCCTCTCCACCCACGGCGTGAATCCGGCCGTCTACCAGAAGCTCCCCTACGACCCGATCAAGGGCTTTGTCGCGGTGACCGAGCTGGTGAAGGCGCCGGGCGTCGTGGTCATCAACCCGCAGGTGCTGCCGGTGAAGAGCTTCGCCGAGCTGGTGAAGTACCTGAAGGCGAACCCCGGCAAGGTGTCTTACGCATCGCCGGGCAACGGCACCATCGGGCACATGTGGGGCGAGCTCTTCAAGAGCAGCACCGGAACCTCGATGGTGCACATCCCCTATCGCGGTGCGGGCCCGGCCATCAATGACGTGCTCGCGGGCGAAGTGCCGGTGTATTTCGACCAGGTGGCTTCGTCGCTGCCGCATGTGAAGGCGGGCAAGCTGAAGGCACTGGCGGTGTCGTGGAGCAGCCGGCTCGACGTGTTGCCCGAGGTGCCGACGTATCGCGAACTGGGCTATCCGGCCAACAACGATCCCTCGTGGTTCGGGCTGGTGGCGCCCGCCGGCACGCCGGCCGACATTGCGCTGCGCATGCAGCAGGCCGTGGCCACCGCACTGAAGGACGCCACGGTGCGCGAGCGGCTGGCGCTGCAGGGGCTCTACGCCTCGGGCACCACGCCCGCGGAGTTCGCCAAGCAGATCGACAGCGAGATCGAGAAGATGAAGAAGGTTGCCGCGTTTGCCCGCATCCGATTGGACTGACCTGATTTGCCTATGCACCCAGTCTTGAAACTGATCCAAACCCGCGCCCAGGTGACGAGCGTTGCCGGGCGCACGCCGCTGGTGCTCGATTCGCCGCACAGCGGGACCGTCTACCCCGAGGACTTCCGGCCTGCGTGCGACCTGGCCACGCTGCGCCGGGCCGAGGACACGCACGTCGAGAAGCTTTACGCGTTTGCGCCCGCCATGGGCGCGGCCTGGATAGAGGCGCACTTTCCGCGCAGCTACCTGGACGCCAACCGCGACACCACGGAGCTGGACACCACGCTGCTCGATGGCCCCTGGACCGAGCCGCTTTCGGACGACCCGCGCGTGCTTTCCAAGGTTCGGCTCGGCAAGGGCCTGATCTGGAAGCTCACCGACGAAGGCCTGCCCATCTACGACCGGCTGCTTGCAGTGGACGAGGTGCGCGGGCGCATCGACAACTGCTGGCGGCCGTACCACGCGGCGGTGGCCGAGGCGGTCGAGGCTGCGCACGTGCGGCACGGCTACAGCATTCATATCAACTGCCATTCCATGCCGGCAATCGCAGGCAGCCATGCCACGGATTTTCCGGGGCTCGCGCACGCGGACTTCGTCATTGGCGACCGCGATGGCAGCACCGCCGACCCGGCGCTTTCGCAAAAGATCTGCGAGCATCTGCGCGCCCACGGCTACAGCGTGGACTACAACCACCCCTACAAGGGCGTGGAACTGGTTCGCCGCCACGGCCGGCCGGCTGAAAACCGGCACAGCATCCAGGTCGAGATCAATCGCAAGCTCTACATGGACGAGGCCACGCTGGCGCTCGACGAAGCGGGTGCGGCGCGGCTGCAGGAGCACCTGCGGTCGCTGGTCGAGATGCTGCTGGCCACCGATCCGCGCAAGGGCTGAACGCCTTGGCGCGCGTGCGTGTTGTTACAGCCCGCAGGCGAGCCTCGGGCCTTCCCGGTCCTATAGTGGCTGCAAGTCAAACATCCTGGAGATTGCGTGAAGCCAATCATTGCAGCTGTTCTTGCCATTGCAGTGGGCGCCCTGGCGGGCTGCGCCGGTACCGGGTCGGCAAGCGGCGGTGACCGCGCCACCTCGTCGTCGGGCAGCGGCGTAACGGTGTTCGGCACCATCGATGCCGGCGCCAGCGGCAGCACCAACCGGTCTGACCGGCGCTAGCCGCCGGAAGGTTCAGCGGCGCAGCAGCGCCTGGCGCAGCACCCGCGCCGCGCGGTCGCGAATGCGCCCGGGCCCTGCATTCGGCGTGGTGCGGGGCGCCACCTTCGCAGTGGCGCAGGCCCACAGAAAGTCATGCAGGATGGGCGTGTCGTCGACCGTCTCGGTGCTGCCGTACTTGTGGAACTCGGGGTGCCACTGCGTGGCCGCTATGTAGCTGCGGCCGCGCTCGGGGCGCCGCCGGATGGCCTCTGGCACGCGGTCGGGCAGGCTCCAGGCCTCGATCTCGAAACCCGGTGCGAGGTCTTTCACCCCCTGGTGGTGAATGCTGTTGACCCGCGCAGTCTTTACCTCGGGATAGAGCTTGGACAAGCGGGTGCCGTCCACGATTTCGATCTGGTGAAAATTCTGGTCGTAGGTGACGGGGTCGCGGTGCCGCACGGCTTCAGGGTGATGGTGCTGGGCCTCGATGTCCTGGTACAGCGTGCCGCCGAAAGCAACGTTGATCAGCTGCAGCCCGCGGCACACACCGAAGATGGGCTTGCCGGCCTGCTCGAAGGCTTCGACCAGCGCCAGGTCGTACAGGTCGCGAATGCGGTCGCCCACCCACGCGTCCTTGAGCGGCACCTCGCCGTAGCTGCCGGGCCATACGTCGGCGCCGCCGTGCATCACCACACCATCGAGCCATTCGGCGTAGTGCGACAGCTTGGTGTCGCCGCGTGCGGTTTCGCCCGTGGGGCAAGGCACCATGACCACCATGGCGCCGGCCGACATGAGCCAGTGCGCGATCGACTGCTCGACGTACTGGAGCGTCTTGTTGGTGAACAGCGAGCGCGCCGGGTCCGCGTGGGAAAAGCAGGCAGACAGGCCGATCTTCAGCCGGGCGGAGACGGGTTGTGGCATCGCGATGCTGGCAGCAGGTGCTGTGCGAAAAGGAAAGTCCATTTTGGCGCTTTGGCCTCTCGCACGGGGTCGGACGACACGCCAAGTATGCTTTCAACGCCGCCACGACCAAGAAGGAAGACAAGCATGAAGACGATCAAGGGCCCGGCCATTTTTCTGGCCCAGTTCGCGGGAGACCAAGCCCCGTTCAACTCGCTCGACGCCATTGCCGGCTGGGCCGCCGGCCTTGGCTACAAGGGCGTGCAAATACCGAGCTGGGACGCGCGCCTGTTCGATTTGAAGAAAGCCGCCGAGAGCAAGACCTACTGCGACGAGGTAAAGGGCGCGCTCGCCGCGCACGGCGTCGAGATCACCGAACTGTCGACCCATCTGCAAGGCCAGCTGGTTGCGGTGCATCCGGCCTACGACGCGGGCTTTGACGGCTTTGCGGCGCCCGAGGTGCGTGGCGACCCGGTGCGGCGCCAGCAGTGGGCCGTGGAGCAACTGCACTTCGCGGCCAAGGCCTCGGCCAATCTCGGCCTCACGGCGCACGCCACCTTCTCGGGTGCGCTGGCCTGGCCTTACCTCTACTCATGGCCGCCGCGTCCGCCAGGGCTCATCGAGGAAGCCTTCGACGAACTCGCGCGCCGCTGGCGGCCGATCCTCGACGCGTTCGATGCAGCGGGCGTGGACGTGGGCTATGAAATCCATCCCGGCGAAGACCTGCACGACGGGGTGAGCTACGAGATGTTCTTGGAGCGCGTGAACAACCATCCGCGCGCCTGCCTGCTGTACGACCCGAGCCACTTCATGCTGCAACAGCTCGATTACCTGGCGTACATCGACCACTATCACGAGCGCATCAAGATCTTTCACGTGAAGGATGCCGAGTTCAACCCGACCGGCAAGCAAGGCGTGTACGGCGGCTTCCAGAGCTGGATCAACCGGGCCGGGCGCTTCCGCTCGCTGGGCGACGGGCAGGTCGACTTCGGCGCCATCTTCTCGAAGATGGCGCAGTACGACTTTCCGGGCTGGGCGGTGCTCGAATGGGAATGCTGCATCAAGCATCCCGAGGACGGCGCGCGCGAGGGCGCGGCCTTCATTGCCGACCACATCATTCGCGTGGCCGAGCGGGCCTTCGACGACTTCGCTGCCGGCGGGGTGGACGTGGCCGCGAACAAGCGGATGCTCGGAATCGGTTGATGCGCTGATGGGCTCTCAGAGCAGATCCACAAGGCGCCGAACCGCCCCGTCGATCTGCGATTCGCCGATGAGGCCGTAGCCGAACGCCAGACCGTTGGGCACGCCTGGCGCCAGCGGGTCCCAAGCGAAGCGCGACAGCGGCGGCAGGGTGATTCCGGCTGCGGCGGCGCGCTCGACCACCGCATCGGCGCGCATGCCGGTGCGCAGCCAGGCCGACAGGTGCAGCCCGGCATCCGAGGGAATCGCATCGAGCCGCCCTGCCCCGTGCCGCGCCAGCGCCTCGAGCAACGCTGTGCGCCGCGCGCCGTAGATCTTGCGCATCTTGCGGATGTGGCGTGCAAGGTGCCCTTCGGCAATGAACGCGGCAAGCGCCTCCTGCCCGAGCACCGGACCGTGCCAGTCGGCCAGCTCGCGCGCCCGCACCAGCGCCGCGCGCGCCCACGGCGGTGCCACCACAAAGCCGAGCCGCAGCGCGGGAAAGAGGCTCTTGGAGAAAGTGCCCACGTAGCAGACCGACTCGGCGCGGTCGAGCGTCTGCAGCGCATCGAGCGGGCGGCCGGCAAAGCGGAATTCGCTGTCGTAGTCGTCTTCGATAACGACGGCGTTGCGCGCCTGCGCGAAGGCCAGCAGCGCCGCGCGCCGCTGGGGCGACATCGCAACGCCGGTGGGAAACTGGTGCGAAGGCGTCACGCAGATCACGCGCGCCTCGGGCGGCAGTTGGTCCACGCACAAGCCTTCCGCGTCGGTCGGCACGGGAACCACCTTCGCGCCCGCCGCAGTCATGGCCTCGCGCAGCGACGGATAGAAGAGCTGCTCCACGGCGACCACCGTGCGCCCCGGCACCACGAGAATGCGCGCGAGCAACCCGAATGCCTGCTGTGCGCCGGCCGTGACCACGATGTCTTCGGCGGTGCAGCCGACCGCGCGCGTGAACGACACGTGGCTGGCGATGGCTTCGCGCAGCGCGGACTGGCCCTGCGGATCGGCGTAGTCCGCCGGCCCTCGCGCAATGCGACGCAGGGCGCGGTCGGACAGGCGGCGCCAGATATCGAACGGAAAAGCGCTGATGTCGGGCAGCCCCACGCGAAAGTCGTCGCGCGCGGGCGATGGCTGCAGCGTGGGTGCGAGATCGGCGCCGGGCACGCCGAGCGGCACCAGCCGTGCATCGCGCCGGACGGCCCCGCCCTTTAAGGCGCGGCCGCGGCGCGATTGCGGCACGGCCACGGTGTCGGCCACATAGGTACCGGCGCCGGGGCGCGCCAGCAGGTAGCCCTCACTCAGCAACAGGTCGTAGGCCGCAAGCATTGTGTTGCGCGACACGCCCAGGCGCTGTGCCAGCGTGCGCGTGGCGGGCAGGCGCGCGCCGGGCTGCAGCCGGCCATCCAGGATGGCGGCGCGCAGTTGCCGGTGCAGTTCGCGCAGCAGTTCACGCGAGCCGGTGCCGGGCAGGCGGATGGCGAGTTCGAAAAGTGGCTCCATGGACTTCGCCGATTGTGGTTCTTTTGAAGAGCCAATCGCAAGCCTATTCTGGATGCCTCGAAACGCTCGACGGAGTTCCTGCCATGCATACCGCCTCCATCAACGCACCGGCATCGCAACCTGCGGAACGCCTTCCCCTGGGCCTGGCTTGGCTCGCACTCGGCGCGTTCGCCATCGGCACCGAGAGCTTCATGGTTGCCGGCCTGTTGCCGATGTTGGCGACCGACCTGCAGGTCAGCGCCACGCGCGCTGGACAACTCGTGCTGCTGTTTGCGCTGAGCTATGCCATCGGCTCGCCGGTGATGGCTGCGGTATGTGCCCGCTTCGGGCGCCGGCTCCTCCTTGTCGCCAGCCTTGCTGTCTTCTCGGGCCTTGCGCTGGCGGCGGCAATGGCGCAGGGCTTTGCCCAACTGGCACTGGCGCGCGTCGCGCTGGGGCTGGTGGCCGGCGTGTTCCTGCCGACCGCGAGCGCGGTGGCCGCATCGATGGTCTCGCCCGCGCTGCGCGGCCGGGCGCTCGCCATCGTGGCAGGCGGCGGCACCGTGGCAGTGGCGCTCGGCGTGCCGCTGGGCGCCTGGATCTCGGGCTGGGGCGGCTGGCGCATGGCCTACCTGCTGATTGCAGCGGTGGCAACGCTGGCGGCCGTGGGCCTGGCGATGGGATTGCCGCGTCCGTTGGCCGGCGCGGCGGTTGTGCCTGCGGCTGCAGCGCGTACTTCGTCTTTTGCGGTGGCACGCGAACCTGGCGTGCTGCCGGCGTTGCTCACCACCGTGCTCTGGGCCACGGGCGGGTTCAGCTTCTACACGTACATCGCGCTGTTCCTTTCCGGCACGCTGGGCTTCGGGCCTGAAGGAGTAGGCGCGGTGTTCTGCACCATTGGCGTGGCGGCCGCCCTAGGCACCGCGGCGGGCGGCTGGGCGACGGACCGCTTTGGCGCGGACCGCGTGGCGCAGGGCTTTGCGCTGATGCTGGTGGTGATCCTGGGAGGGCTCTCGCTGTCGGCACAAATGCTGCCGCGCGGCCTCGCCCTGCCGCTGATCGTGGGCCTGTCGACGCTCTGGGGCTTTGCGGGCTGGGGGTTTGGACCCGCACAGGCGGTGCGGCTTATTCGACTTGCACCGGAACGCGCACCGATGACGCTGTCGCTCAACGCATCGGCGGTCTACCTTGGCATTGCGGCGGGGTCGGCATTGGGCGGGGCAGCGATCGACTGGGTGGGCGTAGGCGCAATCGGCTGGGTTGGCGCGGCCTGCCAGCTCGCGGGATTGGGACTGATCTGGCACGCCGCACGCAGTGCGCGAGCCGCCCTTTTGACCGCAACTGCACCGCTGGCCATCTGAATCTCCGCCGTCAGCTATATTTTTAGTAGCACTGAGTGCCCGCGTGACGGGCCCTGACAGCCAATTCACCCAATCGTTGTTTTTAAGACAAGCAACTGTCATGCCCTGCGGGCTATAATGTCGGGTTCGTTTCGATACCACGACGAAGCACTTTTCGTCACTCCGCCGGCTGACCTGCAACGTCCCTTGGATTTTTCAGGCCTCTTTCTTTCAAGCCGGCTTCACAGTGTGTTGGAGCGCCAGACCGGGCGCCCATGATTGCCACCACTGCCTTCGTTCTTGTTGAAGCGAATAGCGCGTCCGCCGCGCCGTTCTGGCCGGCCCACGCCCGTTTTCAATTATTTTTTCGGCATTTTGCGCACAACTTTCGCGCAGGGTGCCAAGGCTTCATGGACATCATTCAACACAGTATCGCGGTGGGCAAGTACCTTGTTTCCCCGCTCATTCGCCACCAGGACGACGGCAAGTACGCCGCCTCCGTCTCGATCCGCTCCGGCCGTGGCAGCGGCATGCACGACCGCGTGATGCGTTTCACGCCGCGCTTTGCCAGCCATGCCGCCGCGGTGCGCTATGCCGTCGACCAGGGCCTTTGCTGGGTGCGCGAAAGCAGCAGCCCGCGCAGCACCGCCCCGCTCGCGCTTTCGTGCGCAGGCTGAAACAATTACGCCCATCTTCATATCCAACACACATCGAACGAGTCAGAGGTAATCACACATGCCCAAGGAAGAACTGATCGAAATGAACGGCGCAGTGACCGAAGTCCTGCCCGACTCGCGCTACCGCGTGACGCTCGACAACGGCCATCAGCTGATCGCCTACAGCGGCGGCAAGATGCGCAAGCACCACATCCGCATCCTGGCGGGTGACAAGGTGTCGCTCGAGCTCTCGCCCTACGACCTGACCAAGGGCCGTATCACCTTCCGCCACCTGGAGCGCCGCGGCCCCCCGCCGACGAACTCCGGCAACAACAACGCACCTCGCCGCTGATCCGCGACGGACGAAGGGCCTTGCGGCACCCCGCAAAGGGTGCTGGCAAGGCCTTTGTTTTTCCGGGTCCGGCTGCCGAACGATGACCACGACCAATTCCACAGCCGACGGCTCCCCAGCCCAGGCCCAGGCCGACCACGGCTTTGCCACGCTGGCGCTCTCGCCCCAGATGCTGGCCAACCTCACGCAGCTCGGCTACACGCAGATGACGGCCATCCAGGCCGCCGCGCTGCCGCCTGCATTGCTCGGCAAGGACCTGATCGCGCAGGCCAAAACGGGCAGCGGCAAAACCGCCGCCTTTGCACTGGCGCTGCTCTCCAACCTCAACCCGCGCCGCTTTGCCATCCAGGCGATGGTGCTGTGCCCCACGCGCGAGCTGGCCGACCAGGTCACGACCGAAATCCGCCGCCTTGCCCGCGCCGAAGAAAACATCAAGGTGGTCACGCTCTGCGGCGGCGTTGCGCTGCGCGGGCAAATTGCCAGCCTGGAGCACGGCGCGCACATCGTGGTGGGCACGCCGGGCCGCATCATGGACCATCTGGAGCGCGAGAACCTGAACCTCGAGGCGCTCAACACCCTGGTGCTCGACGAAGCGGACCGCATGCTCGACATGGGCTTCTTCGACGACATCGTGAAGGTGGCCCGCCAATGCCCCAAGGAGCGCCAGACGCTGCTGTTTTCGGCCACCTACCCCGAAGGCATTGGCAAGCTCGCGCAGCAGTTCATGAAGAGCCCCGAGCAGATCACGGTGCAGGCGCAGCACGAAGGCAGCAAGATCCGCCAGCGCTGGTACCAGGTGAAAGAAAGCGAACGGCTGCACGCCGTGAGCATGCTGCTCGACCATTTCCGCCCCGTGAGCACGCTGGCCTTCTGCAACACCAAGCAGCAGTGCCGCGACCTCGTCGAGGTGCTGCAGGCGCAGGGCTTCAGTGCGCTGGCGCTGTTCGGCGAGCTGGAGCAGCGCGAGCGCGACCAGGTGCTGGTGCAGTTTGCCAACCGCAGCTGCTCGGTATTGGTGGCCACCGACGTGGCCGCGCGCGGGCTCGATATTGCGCAGCTCGAAGCGGTGATCAACGTCGACGTGACGCCCGACTCCGAAATTCACATCCACCGCGTCGGCCGCACCGGCCGCGTAGGCCAGCAGGGCGGCGCCGAGGGCCTGGCCCTGAACCTGGCCAGCATGGATGAGATGGGCAGCGTCGGCAAAATCGAGCAGTTGCAGGGCCGCGAATCCGAATGGCACGACCTGGCCGAACTCACGCCCGGCAAGGGCGAGCCGATGCGCCCGCCGATGGCCACGCTGCAGATCGTGGGCGGCCGAAAAGAAAAGATCCGCGCCGGCGACGTGCTGGGCGCGCTCACCGGCGACTGCGGCTACACCAAGGACCAAGTCGGCAAGATCAACGTCAACGAGTTCTCGACCTATGTGGCCGTGGAGCGTGGCATTGCGGCCGAGGCTGCGCGCAAGCTCTCCAGCGGCCGCGTGAAGGGCAAGAGCGTGAAAGTGCGCCTGCTCGAACTCTGAAAGAAACCCTGTCATGCCCGTTGCTTCGGCTTCTGGCAGGCAAAATCCCCGCTGTGGCCTAATTGGCCCTCGAACATTACTTTTTTACCCGAGCTTTTCATGCCCAAGAAAATTCGTACCGAAGCCGACCGCGTTGCCACCCCGAAGCCGACGCCCCTGCCCGGCTACGCCCTGCCCAAGTCCGGTGGCGGCCAGAAGGTCAGCCTGGAACGCGGCACCGCAACGCGCAGCAAGAAGAACCCCGGCAAGCGCGCAAAGAAGGGCGGCTGATCCAGTAGCCCCGCCGGCTCGCAAGAGCCACGACGAACGCGCCCCCGGGCGCGTTTTGTCATTGGGGCAGCCCTGGCCCAAGATCCACGCGCGATGTCCGACGAGAACCAGATCTTCATTCCGCCCTCGTTCTTCGCGGTGTACAGCGACGCGCGCAAGCGCCTGCTGGAGCCCATCGGAGTCGTGCGCGAGCGCTACGAGATCTGCGAAGACCTGGCCAACCACCTCGTGGGCCACGCGCAAATCCAGCACCACACCGAGGTGCCGGTCGAAAGCGAGATCCTCCGGCGCATCCATGCCGGGCTGGCCATGCCCGAAGGTGGCGTATCGCCCGCGGAGGCCGACTGGATCGTGCAGCGCCTGGCCGAATTGCTGGGCTGGCCAAGCCCCGGGCCTGAAGAAAACGGCAGCTAGGCAGGCTGCGCCGGGGCCGCACGCCTCAGCAGGCTCAGGTAGCCGGGCTGCACTTCCATGCGCGCGGTGGCGCCACGTTGCCGCAGCAGCTGGTGCGCCTGGGGCAAGCTCCAGCAGGGCAGGCCCGTGAACATGTGGTGCTCGCAGTGGTAGTTGACCCAATACGGCGCCACCAGCGCGCGTTCGAGCCATCCGGCGTGCGTGGTGCGCGCCTGGCGCAGCGGGTCGGCCTCGTTCTGCGCCACCAGCGCATGCTCGGCAATGTTGCGCACGCGGCTCACGAGCGGCAGCCAGGTGGCCATGGGCAGCAGCCACATCAGCAGCCATGCCCACCCGTAGCCTGCCAGCGCGAAGGCCAGCAGACCGACTCCGTTGCCAAGCAAAAAGCGCCGATCCTTCGCGAGCTCGCGCCCGAACACCTTGAGTGCCGATTCACCCGGCGCGCGGCTTCGGAGGCCTTCGGCAATATGGCCGAAGCGCTGCTTGTAGAAGGTCTGCCCGCTCAGGTCGCGCACCACCTTGCGCCACATCGATGCGCGCGTGATCGGAAACGGCGCAGACAACACCAAGTCCGGGTCTTCGGTCTGCTGCACGAAGCGGTGGTGCTGCAGGTGGTACGGCCGATAGTCGCGCAGCGTATGCGAGCACAGCCAGTATGCGACCCAGTCGTTGACCTTGCGGTTGCGGTGCACGCCCGCATGCGCGGCGTCGTGCATGAGGATAAAAAGCCCCAGCTGCCGCGCGCCGACGATGGGCACGATGAACGGCACGGTCCACGGCCAGGCGATGCCCACGAGCATCGCGGCGCCAATCACGCCCCAGCAATGCGCAACCAGCCACAGTCCCTTCCATGACGAACGGCTGGTGAGCGACCGCCACTCTTCGGCGGTGAAGAAGTCTTCGGGTTGGGCGCGGGGTGCGACGGCCATCGGGCCAGTATGCGCCGCAGGGCCCGGCAGATCACGCGTAGTTCCCCGGTATTGGCCGCGTGGCTCTTCGGCTTACTTGTCGATGATCTTGCGGGCGAAAAGCTCGAGGTAGTCCATGAGCCGGTTGGCACCCGCCACGGCCGCGGCCTCATTGCCCGTGGCAATGCCCTGTGCCAGTTCGAGGTGCGCATTGGCACCTTCGACGATCTCGCCTTCATGCTGGTAGGCGTACCAGAAGCGCCGGCACTGCACGATGAGCGGGATCACCGCCTTTACCGCCGAATCGTTGTGGCTCGCCTGGTGATTGACGAGATCGAGCGCGCGATCGGCCTTCATGTAGTCATTCAGGTCGCCGCGATGGGCGGCCTCGACCATCACCTCAGCGCAGCGCACGATTTCCTTGCGCTGCAGCGCGGTGGCGCGGCGCGCAGAGCAGGCTGCAATCAGCAGCTCGAGCACACGGCGGGTCTGGATCACGTCGAGATGGTCGGCCAGATCGATGGTCGACACCAGCAGGCCGCGGCGCGGCTGCTGCACGATGAGGCCGATGGACACCATGCGCATCAACGCCTCTCGTACTGGCGTGCGGCCAAGGCCGGTGCGCTCGGCCAGGTCGGCCTCGACCACCTGGCTGCCGGGCTCCAGCTGCATGGTGGAAAGCAGCGTTTCGATCGCGTCGTAGGCAAGGTCGGCGGCCCGTCGCTTGGGCTGGGGGCGGGGCAAGGTCTTCGGAGTGGCCATGGTTTTTTTCTTATGAAGCTGCTTCGGTTTCATTTTCGGTCCACATCGTTGCCGTGGGCCGCAAGGCCTGCCAGGGTTGCAATGCGCGCCGGAAAGAGCGGCGGCCGGGGAGCAGGCGGGGTCCAGCCGAAGAGGAACTGCGCCGCATCGCCGCATACGCGGCCCTGGCACGCGCCCATGCCGCAGCGGCGATGCAGCTTGGCGTCGGTCCAGCCGGTGCAGCCGGCAAGCGCGGAAAGCGGCACGTCTTCGCAGCGGCACACCAGGGTGTCGGGCTGCGGCATCTGGCGGATGTCCGGGGCAAGCGCAAAGCTTCGATGCAACTGCGCGGCAAAGGCGTTCCAGCGGGCGCGATCGGCCACATGCGGCTTTGCGTCGCGTTCGTTGCTGACCGCGGCGAGACCTGCAATGCTGCCCTGCGCAAGGGCACGTTCGCTGCCGCCGAAGCCGGTGCACTCGCCGGCCGCATAGACGCCTGGCACGCTGGTGCGCTGCCATGCATCGACCGCGAGTGCCCGCGCACCGCCGTCTTCAGGCGTGAGAGCGCAGCCGAGCATCTGGCCTAGCTGCGTGTTGGGCGTAAGGCCAAAGCCGCAAGCCACGCGCTCGCATTCGATTCGAACATCGCGCTCCCCCTGCCGAACCCGGACCGATTCGACTTGGCCGTTGCCTTCAACGGAGACGATGCGCGACGAAGTGCGGTATCGCGCATTGCCTAGCGTCGCAGCCTGGGCAGCCTTGCCAGGCCAACGCAGCAGATTGACCGCAAAGCCCGCCACCGCTGCGAACGAGGCCTGCTCGGCAATGCGCACGACCTTCGCGCCCGCAGCGCGCGCAGTGGCCGCAGCCGCGAGCAGCAAAGGCCCGCTGCCCGCGATGACGATGCGTTCGCCCTCCACGCGCAAGCCCGCCTTGATGAGCGCCTGCAAGCCGCCCGCGCCGGTGACGCCCGGCAATGTCCAGCCAGAAAAAGGCAGCAGCAATTCGCGTGCGCCGGTACACAGAACCAGCTTCTTCCATTGCACGCGCCAGCCGCGCACCACGTCTTCGAGCAGCAGTTCGTTGGGCGCGGGCACAGCGACCACGCGCGTGCCGCTGCAAACGCGGATGTTGGCGTGGCGCTCGAGTGCCTCGCGCCACTTGCGTGCGGCGGGTGGCAATGTGGTGCCAGGGCCATCGCGCCAGATCTGCCCGCCGGGCGCGGGGTTGTCGTCTATCACGACGATCGATGCGCCACTGGGCGCAGCCGCCACCGCCGCGGCCATGCCCGCCGGGCCCGCGCCGACGATCAACAGGTCGCAATGCTCCAGCGTCATGGCCGTCATGCCGTGGTCTCCACCTGCATGCCTTCGGCGCAGACCGTCTGGCATGCGAGCATGCGCCGTCCATCGACCCGCACCCGGCATTCCTGGCACACGCCCATGCCGCAGAACGGGGCGCGCGCTTGGCCTGAGACGGAGCTTCGCGCAATGCCCATGCCGCCGGCAACGCGCAGCGCCGCAGCCACCGAGCTGCCCGCTTTCACGCGGACGACGCCGCCATCGATGCGGAGCGATATTTCGCTGCTCATGTGAGCCGCTCCGCCAGGCCGCGCGGCGCGTAAGGCGCTGCATCGAACTCAGGGGCAAGGCCAGTCATCAGCGCCGCGAGCAGATGCGCACTGCCCGGCGCGGTGGTCACGCCCAGGCCTTCGTGGCCGACCGCGAGCCAGAGCTTCTCGCGCCATGGATGCTTGCCGAGCAGCGGCAACCCGTCGGGCGTGGCGGCGCGCATACCTGTCCAGGAGCGCACGGCGGTGAGGTTCGCAAGGCCAGGCAGGTAGTCGAGCGTGCGCTGCAGCATGCGCGCGAGCATGGGTGCTTCGACGGGCGGGTCGATGGTGTCGAACTGGCGTGAGGAGCCGATCAGCAGTTGCCCCGTAGGCCGCGGCTGCACGTTGAACGCGACCGAGTCGCCTTCGCTGTGATGCGCGCTTGTGACGTAGCCGAGCTCGACGAGCTGGTGATGCACGGTGCCCGGATAGCGGTCGGTAATCAGCAAGTGGCCCTTCTTGGGACGGATAGGCAGCTCAGGGCACAGCGTGGTGGCCTCGATGCCATTGGCGAGCACGATCTGCGACGCAGTGCGGCGGCTGCCATCTGCCAGCCGCAGCGTGCCGTCGTCTTCGATGGCGTCGACCTTCACATGTTCGGTACGCACGGAATCTCCGCCCTGCCCCAGCAGCCAGCGTGCTGCGCTAGGCGCATACAGGATGCCGTCGCCGGGCACCAGCAGCGCACCAGCGAGCCCGTTGCGCAACGCAGGCTCGGCACGCGCCAGCTCGGCCTTGCCCAGCAGACGGCTTTCGATGCCGTGCGCGCGCAACCTCTGCTGCTTGCGTTCAGCCTCGGCCATTTCTTCTTCGTTTGCAGCAATCCAGAGGGTGCCGCAGGCGCTGTACGCGCAGTCTTCACTCATGCGCGGCGCGAGGGCCCGCCACTGCGCGGTCGAATGGCTGCTCAGTGCAAGCTCGGCCGGGTTGTCGTCCATGACGACCAGGTGCCCCATGCCAGCGCCGGTGGCCCCGCCGATGTGTGCGTCGAGCACCAGCACCCGCCGGCCCGCCTGCGCCAGTGCATGGGCGCAGGCGGCGCCGACGATGCCGGCCCCGATGACGATGACGTCCGCGTCCATGCAGCGGGGCGTCAGAGCCGGATGCCCCACCCGAACGGATCGTTGTCGTCGATCAGCAATGTGGCTTCGGCGCTGATGTGCGCACGGCCCCGCAAGGTTGGAATGACCTTGCCGTCTTCCACCGCGTAGCTGGCTTCGAAGCGGCTGCCGATCACGCTGGCCTGTGTCCACACTGCGCCCGGTGCGAGTTTGCCGTCGGCCGCAAGGCAGGCGATCTTGGCGCTGGTGCCGGTGCCGCATGGCGAGCGGTCGTAGGCGTTGCCGGGGCAGAGCACGAAATTGCGGCTGTCAGCGCCCTCCCCGTCATCAGCGAAAAGTTCGATGTGGTCGATCTCGGCGCCTTCTGCGCCCGTGATGCCCTGCGCCGCGAGCGCCTTGCGAAGTGCCTCGGTGTAGCCGGTGAGCGCGGCGAGGTTGTCGCTGGCCACGCGCTGGCCGTGGTCGCTCACCAGGAAAAACCAGTTGCCGCCCCAGGCGACGTCGCCCCGAACGGTGCCGTGGCCCGGCAGCTCCACGGCTACTTGATGCAGGTGCCGATACGCCGGTACGTTGCGCACGCTCACCGAGCCATCGTCATGCAGCGTGGTCGTGACGGTGCCCACCGGCGTTTCGATGCGGTGTTCGCCCACGCCGATGCGCCCCATGTGCGCGAGGCTTGCCACCAGCCCGATGGTGCCGTGGCCGCACATGCCGAGGTAGCCGGTGTTGTTGAAGAAGATCACGCCCGCCGCGGCATCCTTGGAAACCGGCTCGCACAGCAGCGCACCCACCACGACGTCGCTGCCGCGCGGCTCGATCACGGTGGCGGTGCGCCAGTTGTCGTGCCGCTCGGCCAGCAACGAGCGGCGCTCGGCCATGCTGCCGGTGCCCAGGTCGGGGAACCCGCCGATGACCAGGCGCGTGGGCTCGCCGCCCGTGTGCGAATCGACGATCTGGATGCGCTGCATGTGTTCCTTCGGCTCAATAGCTGGCAAGCGCAACGGGCGCTGCGTTCTTGAAGGTGAACACCGTCACCGGCGCCTGCTTCATGTTGCCCTTGTCGTCATAGCTGTAAGTTGCGGCCACGCCCTTGTAGGTGGTCTTGTACAGCTCGGCGCCCACCTTGTCGGGGTCGATGGAGTTGGCCTTTTGCATCGATTCGCCGATGAACATCATCTGGTCGTAGTAAGAAGCCGCATAGGCATCCGCATCGACATTGAAGCGCTTCTTGAACTTGGCCTTGAACGCCGGGCCGCTCTGCGCCTTTTCGAGAATGGAGCCGCCCTGCGCGCAGAACACCAGGTCGTTGACCGCATCGCCGCCGAGCTTGCCGGTGGCCGGGCTGCACACCGTGTCGCCGCCCAGCAGCTTGCCGGGCACGGCGAGCTGCTTCATCTGGCGCGCCATGGGCGCGGCCTGAGGCGCATAGCCGCCGAAGAAGATGGCTTCGGGCGCCTTGGCCTTCATGTTGGTGAGGATGGCGGTGAAGTCCACGGCCTTGTCGGTGGTGAACTCCTGGCCGACGATGGTGAGGCCCTGCTTCTTCGCCTCCTTGGTGAACTCTTCCGCAAGGCCCTGGCCGAAAGCGGTGCGGTCGTCGATGACGCCCACCTTGGTGACCTTGAGCACCTTGGCCGCATACACGGCCATGCTCGAGCCGATCTGGTTGTCGCTTGCGATGATGCGGTACAGGTTCTTGTAGCCGCCCTGCGTGACCTTCGGGTTGGTGCCCACGGTGGAAACCATGGTGCCCCCGTCGGCGTAGATGCGCGATGCCGGAATGGCTACGCCCGAGCAGTACGGCCCCATGACGTATTTGACGCCGTCGTCCACGAGCTTTTGCGCAACGCTCACGCCGCTCTTGGCGTCGCACTGGTCGTCTTCGGACACCAGTTCGAACTTCAGCGTCTTGCCGCCAGCCGTGATCTTCTTCGCGTTGAGTTCCTCGATGGCAAGGCGCACACCGTTTTCATTGTCCTTGCCCGCGAATGCATTGGGGCCCGAGAGCGGACCGCTGTGGCCGATCTTCACTACCTGCTCTTGCGCGCTGGCGTGGCCTGCGATGGTGAGGGCAGCAAGGCCCACGAGGCCGATGAAAGGGACCATGCCTACTTTTGTCTTCATGCTTCTTCCTAGGTTGGGAACAATGAAAAGAGCGGTTATTACATAACCGACTGGTACTGCACAGGCCTGGTGGCCAGCGCCTTCTTCACGATCGCCTCCACGGCCGCGCGCTCCTCGCCCACCAGCGGCAGGCGCGGGCGGCGCATGTGCTCGCTGCCCACCCCCACCAGCGCATCGATCAGCTTCAGGTTCTGCACCAGCTTGGTCGACACATCCAGGTGCAGCATCGGCGTCATCCACTGGTACAGCTTCAGCGCCTCGGCAAACTTGCCCGCCTTCATCAACTCATAAAGCGCCACCGTCTCGCGCGGGAACGCACAGCCCACCCCCGCCAGCAACCCGTCGCAGCCCAGAGCCAGCCCCTCGTACGCCAGGTCGTCCACCCCCAGGAACAGCTGGTAGCGGTCGCCCACCGTGTTGCGCAGGTCCGTGATGCGGCGGATGTTGTC
>NZ_JAVDUZ010000006.1:0-363076 GCF_031456585.1 Variovorax sp. 3319 | reverse complement strand
GGGCGCTGCTGATCATTCCGGTGATCCTGATGTACACGGCATGGAGCTACTGGGTGTTCCGCGGCAAGGTGAGGCATGGGGATGGGTACCACTGAGCACCGCAGCCCCAAGTGGTTGCGCCGCCTGGCTTGGCTCGGGGGCATATGGCTGGCGAGCGTGGCTTCGCTCTACCTGCTCGCCCTTCTGCTTCGCTTCTTCATGAACGCGGCCGGCCTCGGCCGCTGAGCCCGCGCAGTAGCTCGGTGCCCTGCGGCAGTGCTATGCGTGAAGCACTGCGCCCTTGAGCGCCTTATCCACATCTTTTTTCGGCCCCCGCAGTGCCAGGCCCACCAGATCGGGCGCTTCGGCGGGTTCGGCCAGAAAGGCCGCACGATTCGCCGCGTCGTGCCCCGTCTCGAACATGGCCCTGACGTAGGGCGCGCGCGCAAGGCCTCTCTTGAGCGACTGCTCGTAGGCGCGACGCAGTGTTTCGCCAGAGGCCGCAAAGATGAGGATCGGTTGTGCAAGCAGCCGCGCATGGGACCGGCCTGCGGCATCGACATAGGGCTCTCCGATGGCATCGGGTGCCCCGGTGGCAATGCCGGTTGCCACAAACGCTGTCACGTTGAGCTTTTGCCACACCGCAAGATCCTCCAGCACGAGAATCGCGACCTTCGTATCGAACACCATCTGCCAGTCCTTGTTTTGCTTCGGTTGCAAGGACTGTCGCAAGATCAGAGCGCCTCGTCTGGAACGTTCGTGCGAACACTTGTGCGAATGTTGGTGCAGCAGGCGCGATACGCGGCCGGCGTAAGGCCGTAGGCGCGGCGAAACCACCGGCCGAAATGGCTCTGGTCTGCAAACCCGCAGTCGGCGGCAACCAGTGCGGGCGCTTGCCCGCCCCGAAGGCGCCGCCGAGCTTCGGTAAGGCGAAGCTGCACCAGGTACGCATGGGGTGACGTGCCGTACGCGGCGCGAAATGCGCGTGCGAGTGTGAAGCGATCAGCCGCGCCAGCCGAGCGTGCCAGGACATCGGCGCCCGGGTCTTCGGCCATGGCCGAATGCAAGAGATCTCGCGCGCGGCGCGCGATCAGGTTGGTGGGAGCGGCCTTCGGCTCGGCCTCTCGAACGAATTGGCCCAGATGCGGGCGAAGCGCCGATACCACCGCATCGAGCGCTGCATCGCGTGCCAGCCGCTCACGCGGACGGCCCAGCAAGTCGCACGCATGGCGAATCGCCGCCCCAAGCCGCGGGTCGTCGCCCAGCGTCGACCGAAAGCCGATACCGTCGTCTCGAACCCCGCCAAGGCCCGCCTGGAGCCATTCCGCGGGCAGGTAGAGCATCGAGTAGCTGAACCCGGCCTCACCACCGGCGCGCCCGTCGTGGAGTTCGCCTGGCTCGATAAGAATGACGCGCCCGGCCGTGCTCATGCGCCGCGCGCCTCGGCAAAAGAAATCCTGAAAGCCGCTGTCGGTAACACCCACGAGCCATTCGTCGTGGCGATGAGGGTCGTACGCATGGCCGACGAAACGCGCCCGCACCGCCTCGACGCCGCTCTGGCTGTCGCGGACGAGGCTTACGCGGTCGGAGCGGTGGTCGTTCATTCTGCAAACGGGAATGCAGGGTAAATTCTGCCCCATCAAGACGAGCGCGGCTGCATTGGCGAGGCTCCCCCTGGATGAACGATCCGCCATGACCGACAGCAAGAAAAACGACCCCGATCTCGTCTCCACCCACACCACCGCCGCCACGCATTCCGTTGCGCGCTGGGTGGCGCGGCACCATGGCTTCGAGGTGCAGCAGTGCCACCTGATCCGCCGCGGCCTGAACGACAACTACGCACTGCGGTCGGCCGACGGAACCCGGTATGTGGCTCGCCTGTACTCGATTCGCCCGCGAGGCGGCTTCAACGTCGACTTCGAAGTCGCGCTGCTGGCGCACCTGGCAGCCAAGGGCGTGGCGGTGGCGGCGCCGGTGGTGGCGGCAGACGGACGCGCGCACATACAGCTGCAATTTCCTGAAGGGCTGCGCGCATTGGCACTGTTTCACCATGCAGAGGGCACGACGCCCGACACGCTGGACGAATACGAACTGACCGGCCGCACGCTGGCGAACATCCACGAAGCCGCACGCGACTACGCCGGCCCGCCAAGCCGCTACACGCTCGATGGCCACCATCTTGCCGGCAGAACCCTCGGCTACCTGGAATCGCACCCTGAGGTGGACGCGGCGTTGTTCGACACGTACCGCCGCCTGGTGCACGAGCTTGTCGACGAACTTGCCGCGGCCGAACAAGGGCTGACGCGGGTGGTCTGCCACGGCGATACGCACGGCTTCAACAACCATGTGAACACGGACGAGTCCGGCGCCAGGAGAGCGGTGTTCTTCGACTTCGACGATGCAGGCCCGGGCTTCCTGGCATACGACCTGAGCGTGCTGCCCTGGTCGTACATGTTCCGCAAGAACTTGAAGGAGCCCGACGATGCGCTGCGCGAGCGCTGGATGCACTACCTGCGCGGCTACCGCGCCGGCGGCGGCGAAGTGAGCGAGCGCGATGCGGCAGCGCTGCCGCTTTTCGTGCAGCTCAGGCACCTGTGGAACCTTGGCGAGGCGGCCGGACGGCTGCATCACTGGGGAACGAATTCGGTGCCGTTGGATTGGCTGCGAAAGCAGCTGGAAGTGTTCGAGGCGTGGAAAAGGCTCGACCTGCGCACCTGACGGCCCCGGGCCTCAGGAGAGACTCAAGCCCTTTTCGGCGCCGGCCGCCTGTTCGAGCGGCAACCAGAGCGTGAAGCGGGTTCCGGCGCTGCCGGACTCCCAGTTGACAGTGCCGCCGATGGCCATTGCGCGCCGCTGCTGGTTGCGCAGTCCGCGGCCTCTTCGATGCAAGGCCTCTTCCACGGCAAAGCCTTCGCCGTTGTCTTCGATCATCACGCATACGCCCTGCCCGTCCGTTGCGGTGCTGAAGCGGATGGTGGTGGCCCGGGTGTGGCGCAGCACGTTGGCCACGCACTCTTGCATGATGCGCAAGATGTGCAGTGCGCTGCCCGGGTTCAGCCAGGACAATGAAGGCACCGACTGCACTTCCCAGCGCAGCGCAAGGCCGGCGCTCTCGATGCGCGGCGCCAGCCTGAAGCGCAAGGTGGCCAGCAACAGCAGCAGATCGGCATCCACGCTCTCCATCGAATCGATGGCGAGCTTCAGGTCGTCCATGCAGCCCTTGAGCACCCCGGAGATCTCGCTGCCCGTCATGGCGCCTTGCTCCACCGACCGGATGGCGCTGATCAACGAAGACCCCAGCCCGTCGTGCATGTCTTGCATGAGGCGCCGGCGCTCGGCGCCAAGCATTGCCTCGTTCTCGATCACGCGCAGCCGCTGGTAGCTTTGCTCCAGCTCGGCTTCGCGCGCCTGCAGGCGCTGCGCCAGGCCCTTGTTCAAGCGGGCCACTTCGGCGAACGCGCCCGTGTACCGCTTGAACATGATGTACGAAAAGATGAAGAACAGGCTGATGATGGCGTAGGGAGAGGTGTACACGCTCTCCGGGCTGACCAGGTTGTTTTGCAGCAGCCCGTCATACGAGGTGAATGCGACGGCCGCCACCGCCCAGCACGCCACCAGCCGCCCCTCGGGCATCTTGGCGCGCAGTGCCTTGCGCAGGTTTACTGCAAAGAGCAATACCGCAACGGGCAACACCGCCAGGTTGAGCAAGGGCGTGAGCAAATAAAGACTTGGCACTGCCGCAGACATATGCGGCAGCGTGGCAATGCTGCACGCCAGCGCCAGTGCCACCGACAAGCGGGTCAGCCAGACGGAAGGCTGCTGATGCAGGCGCTGCAAGAACAAGTGGATGACGATGATCAGCCAGAGCAGCGAAACAACGGTGATCCATTCGAACCATTCGTCCGAAACCGGCAAGTAGTCGCCGCTTACAAAGTAGTGAAGCGTGCGCAAGTAGGCGAGCGCCGAAATGGCAAAGAACAGCAGGTAGAGCAATTCGCGCCTCCTGCCCAGCCACACCGCAAACGCGAATGCGCCGACTGCAAGGAATGCGGCACTGCCCATGAAGGGCAGCTGCACTTGCAGCAACTGGCGAACCTGGTAGCGCCAGCCCAGCGAATCCTCATCGCCCACCCATACCGTCGAGAAGCCGCTGCCGCTGCTTCGCAGGCGATCGACGCGAATCAGCACCAGCGCGGGCGAAGGCGTATTGGCCGCGGCATCCAGCGGCACAAGCAGCGGGCGGTTGTAGCCGTTGTGCACGGCGCTGCCTTGCGATTGGTAGAGCAGCACGCCGTCGCCGTACACGGCAATGCGGCCCAGGGTCTTCCAACGCGGAAGGTACAAAAGGCGCGGCTGCGCCTCCGATGACGCCAGGCCGGCCAGGTCGATGCGATACCAATCGGTGATGGTGTTCACGCCGCCCGAGGACGTGGGAACCAGTTCGCGCTCGGCCGTATGCGGCAGGCTGACCTCCTGCCATCCGTCAGTCGGAAGCCCTGCGTCCTCGATGCGTCGCGGCGGAGCTGAATAACCTGTCCCGGGGATGGACAGCAACTCGGCCCGGGTGATGTGTACGGCGCCATCGGGCTGGGGGGCTGCTGCATTCGCAACTGCGGGCTGCATGGCGTTTGCACAATGCAAGGTAGCCAGCGGCAAGGCAAGCCACAGCGCGGCGGCCAACCAGACCATCTGCTGACGGTTCTTGCGGTTGGGGGTGGAGTCGCGCTGCATCGGCCGAGTCTATGCGGCCGGCGGGGGCATCGTGTTTTGGGGCGCCAGGGCATGGATAGCAGCGGCGGGTTCTTACCGTCGATGTCTCGATGCACGATCCAGCGCTTCGCGAGCCCTGCGGGCTGCACCCGCATCTACGCGGTCTGCAAGGACCTGCGTCAGCTGGTTCAACTGGCTCGCGGTGATGCCCACGTTCATGCTGATGCCCATGTGGGATTGGAGCTGGGACTCAGCGCCCGGAAGCGCAGACAGCATCCCGACGGTCGCCAGCTCGCGGCTTGGCCAATCGAGGTTGTCCCGCTCGAACACATCGCCGAAGAGGTGCGTCTTCAGATACTCGTCGATGGCCGGCGCGAAATCGAACAATGCACCCTTGACCGGCTGCCCGGCGAGCTTCGTCTGGTTTGCCGTCCCGGCTGCGAGCAGTGCGTCGCCTTTCGGGATGGGGCGCGAGGGCAACTGCCCCTGCTTGTCCTGGACACCACGCTGCTTGCGGGCCTCCACGACCTTCATCAGTTCGCCCAGCGCATTCAGGCTGCGCGGGAACCCGGCATAGGCGTACACCTGCACCAGGATTTCTTTCGAGTCGTTGATCGTCAGGCCGGCATCGAGTCCCTGCTCGAGCGCGGTGTTCAGACGGACGACGTCGCCGGCCGCTGCGAACGCCGCAACAGGGATGATGGATTGCTGGCGCAGCGAAAGCGTCTCTGATGCAGTGAGGTTGGCGTTCATGTTCGTAGACTCCTGGGATCCTGTGTCGGCGTGGCACGGCGCAACCGCGAGGCACATGGCCAAGACCAACGCGCCCGTCTTGCTGCAATGTCTAGCGCTGGTTGTATTGCTCATCCGAAACCTTCTCCATCCATTCGACATTCTTTCCACCCACGGTGCCGGTGACGGCCAGGTGGACCAGTGCCGTGAAGGGCGCGGCGCCGTGCCAGTGCTTCACGCCCGGAGGGCACCAGACGACATCACCGGGCCGGATTTCCTGCACGGGCTGGCCCCACTCCTGGGTCAAGCCGACACCCGACTGGACCACCAAGCGCTGTCCGGCCGGGTGCGTGTGCCAGGCGGAGCGCGCGCCGGGCTCGAAGGTCACCAGGCCGCCGGAGGCATTGAGGGTTTCGGTGGCGGGCCAGACCGGGTCGACACGAACGCGGCCGGTGAAATATTCAGCAGGACCAACTGCAGAGGGTTGGCTGCCGGCTTTGGCAATCTGCTGGGCCGCTGCCGGCGCCGGCGCAGGTTCGGCGCCTGCACCGATGGAGTTCAGGGCCGCAAGATAGAGCGCGGCCTTCAAGGGTCGAATGCACATGGTGGGATCAGCTCCTGGTCGTCGATGGAAGGAAATGCGCCGCCGCTGTGCGGCGACAGGGATGCATGAACTCTATGGACACCACGCCTGGTTGAGAAGACAGCAAAATCGGGATGCTTATGTGAACCGGGCTCACCAATGGCAAAAGAAAACCTGAATGACCTGCAAGCGTTCGTCGTGGTCGCCCGCGAACGCAGCTTCACCCGTGCCGCCGCCCAGATGGGCGTATCGCGCTCGGCGCTCAGCCACTCCATGCTCGCGCTGGAAGGCCGCCTGGGCGTGCGCCTGCTCACCCGCACGACGCGCAGCGTCTCAGTCACTGACGCGGGCGCCCGGCTCCTCAAGACGCTGGGCCCCCGGTTGCAGGACATCGAGCGGGAGCTCGAATCCCTCACCGCAATGCGCGACAAGCCGGCCGGCACGGTTCGCATCACCACGCATGACCATGCGATTGCCACGGTGCTGTGGCCCAGGCTCGTGCCCCTGCTCAAGCAGTATCCGGACGTCGAGGTGGAGTTCAGCGTCGACTACGGCTTCACCGACATCGCAGCCGAAAGGTTCGATGCCGGTGTGCGAGTAGGCAACCGCGTCGACAAGGACATGGTGGCAGTTCCGATTGCGCCGGCATTGCGGATGGCGGTCGCAGCCTCTCCGGAATACCTCGCGGGCAAACCCGTGCCGATGAAACCCGCGGACCTGACGGAACATCGCTGCGTGAATTTGCGGCTCCCCACCCACGGCGGCCTGTACGCGTGGGATTTCGAGAAAGGAAGGAAGCAACTCAGCGTGCGGGTGCAAGGCCAGACGGTGTTCAACAACACCTTCCTGATGCTGCGCGCGGCACTGGACGGAATGGGCTTCGCCTACGTGCCCTTCGACGTCATGGAACAGCACATCGACGAGGGGCGGCTGGTTCCGGTTCTGCAGGACTGGTGGCCGACCTTCCCGGGTTATCACCTCTACTACGCCAATCGCCGGCAGCTATCCCCAGCGCTGGCATTGGTCATCGAAGCGTTGAGATATCGGATGCCGGCGCCCAAGCGCGCCTAGTTCTTCGAGAACCCGATGCGCACGCTGCCGCTGCCCAACGCCTGGGCCAGCGCAGCGGGGTCGTCCACGCGGCCCAGACGGGTGTACGAATAGGACGAGTCGAAGGTCTTGTAGAAGACAACAAGGGTTCGCGACCCGTACAGCATCAGATCGCCATTGCGGATCGTGCCGGGACGAATCGCACTCGTCGGCAGCGCTTTAGGCAGCTCCGCGTGTTTCTCGTTGCTGTTGAGGTCCGGCATGTCGATCGAGAGCGGCAGCATCGCGGCGAACTCGCGGGCTGCCTCGGTATCGGCCGGGGTGATGGCGAAGCGGCGTGTACCAACGGTCATCCACATGCGTGATTCCTCCGGTTGAACAGCAGCCGCCGGCGCAACCGCAGCGGGATTGCCTGAAGCTCCAGGCTGGGCAGCGTTGCATGCCCCGAGCACGAGCAGGCCGCACAGCAGGCCAAGCCCACGCAAAGAGATGTTAATGGCCATGGGCTTCTCCTGGTGCGATGCGCGGCTCATGCCGCTTGCCGCGCTTGAGAACGCGAGGTCAGAAAGGCAAGCACCGCCCCGAGCAACAGCACGGCGGAACTCGCCATGAAGGTGCTCCGGTAGCCCATCGAGTCGAACAGCATGCCGCCCACCGTCGAACCCAGTGCGATGGCCAACTGGATTACCGCGACCATCAAACCGCCGCCAGCCTCGGCGTTGTGCGGCATGGCTTCGGCGACCCAGCTCCACCAGCCGACCGGGGCGGCAGTCGCCATAAGGCCCCACAGGCCCAGCAGCGCCGCGCTGGCTGAGACAGAAGCGCCCAAGGGAACGAGCGCCACGGCGATCACAGCCATCAGGATCGGAATGCCGATCAGCGGCCGGTACAGGCCGCGCTTGAGGACGGGGCCAATCAGCGCCGTGCCGGCAAACCCTGCGACGCCGATCACGAGCAGGATGAGCGACAGCGTGGAGACGCCCACCCCTACCACCGTTTCGAGGAATGGCCGCACGTAGGTGAACAATGCGAACTGCCCCATGAAGAAGGCGCCGCATGCAGCCATGCCCAAGGCCACGGGGCGGCTCTTCAGCACCTTGAACACATTGCCCGAACCCGGCACGCGCCGTCGGGCGCTCATCGCCGGCAGGCTGATCCACTGCCAGAGCCAAGCGATCATCGCCACGGGGACCAGGCAGAAGAAGGCACCGCGCCATCCAATGACCGAACCGAGGTAGCTGCCCAGCGGCGCGGCGATCACCGTCGCCAGCGCATTGCCACCGTTGAAGATTGCCAGAGCGCGCGGTACCTCCCGAGGCGGTACGAGCCGCATTGCCGTTGCGGCCGACATGGACCAGAAGCCTCCGATGACCACGCCGACGAGCGCACGGCCGGCCATGTAGATCGGATAGCTCGGCGCCCAAGCGACCACGGCACCTGAGACGGCCATCAGCGCGGTCAATCCCAGCAGCAAGGTCTTGCGGTCCATGCCGCCGGCGAGCGCCGAGATAGAGAGGCTGGTCAGCACTGCGAACGCGCCCGAAATCGCGATGCCCTGCCCGGCCATACCCTGGGTGACGTGGAGATCGGCCGCGATCGGCGTCAGCAGGCTCACGGGCATGAATTCCGAGGCGATCAGCGCGAACACGCACAGCGACATTGCGAACACGCCGCTCCAATGGGCGGCCGCCGGCGGCACGCCCGCCGCCCCGCTGGAACTTTGCCGGTCCACGGCCCCGGGCAGCTGTGCCGTCACAAAGCCACCGTCTGCGCCAGGTGCCTGCCGAAGAACGAGGTCAGCTTGTCCCAGGGAATGAGGTTCACGCGGTCGTAGAGATCGACGTGGCCCGCGCCTCGCACCCAGACCAGTTCCTTCGGCTCGGCGGCGCGCCGGTAGGCGTCCTCGCTGAATTCCTTGGAGTGCGCCTGGTCGCCGCTGATGAACAGCAGCGGACGCGGGGAGATCGTCTCGATGTCGTTGAACGGGTAGAAGTTCATGAACTTGACGTTGCTGGCGACCGTCGGCTTCGTGGTCCTGAGGGGAGACGCGCCGGCGGGGGTGAACTCACCGCGCGGCGTGCGGTAGAAATCGTAGAACTCGCGCTGGATCGGATGCGTCTGTGCGGTCAGCTGGAGATCGGTTCCGCCTGCGACAGCCACTTCGCCCCCTTGGAACTCCACGTAGCGCTGCTCGGCGGCCGCGGCAATGACGGCCTTGCGCTGCTCCAGTGTCATGGACTTCTGGAGGGCGTCTCGGTTGACCGCCCCCATGTCGTACATGCTCACCGTAGCAATCGCCTTCATGCGCGGATCGATCTTCGCCGCGCTGATCGCGAAGCTGCCGCTGCCGCAGATGCCGATCGCGCCAATGCGGCTGCGGTCCACGAAGGGCCGCGTTCCCAGGAAATCGACCGCGGCGCTGAACGCTTCGGCATACATCTCCGGTGACACGAGGTTGCGCGGCCCTTCGCTCTCGCCCCAGCCTGGCAAGTCGATGGCGAGCGCGACGAAGCCCTGTTCGGCCATCTTGGTCGCGTAGAGGTTCGCGCTTTGCTCTTTCACGGCCCCCATCGGATGGCTCACGACGAGCGCCGGATGGGCCTTGCTGCGGTCGAGCGCCTTGGGAACGAAGAGGTTGCCCGCGACGTTCATCTGGTATTGGTCCTTGAAGGCGACCTTCTGCAGGGTCACCTTGTCGCTTTTGTAGAAGTTGTCTGCGCCGTTGGCCATATCTGGATTCGCTTTCATGTTCGCCGCGAGAACGGCTGTGCCTGTGAATGACATGAGCCCCAGCGCTGCTGCGCCGGTCCCCGCTTTTCTCAGAAATTCGCGCCGTGCCCAGGCTTGGCTGCTCATGGTTTCCGCGGTTTGTTCCAAGTTGAATGGGTTGCTCATTGCTCGCTCGCTCTGCTTTTGTAGGTTGGCGTTACCGGCGGCCAAGGCGGCAGCCTGCGGTAACTCTTGCCCTGAATGTTGGGGCACCGACGTCGATCTGACTAGCTAATCAATTCTTAAAAGCTATATTAGATCTACTAATTAATCAGCATGGGAGACTGCCTCATGGTCAAACGCAATCTCAACGATCTCCTGTACTTCGTGACCGTGGCCCGGGAAGGCAGCTTCACGCGGGCCGCTTCGCTGCTGGGCGTCACGCAGTCGGCCCTCAGCCAAGCCATCAGCGGCCTTGAAGCACGGCTTGAGATCCGGCTGCTCACGCGCACCACGCGCAGCGTGTCGCCCACGGCCGCCGGAGAGCGGCTGCTGAATGCCATCGGCCATCGCTTCGACGAGATCGGCGCGGAACTGGATGAGCTGACGGAAATGCGCGACAAGCCGGCGGGCACGGTGCGGATCACTTGCGGCGAACATATCCTTCGGACCACGCTGCTGCCCAAGCTCACACCCTTGCTGCGCGAATACCCCGACATCAAGGTCGAGTTCGACATCAACTACGGATTCCGGGACATCGTGGCCGACCGTTTCGACGCCGGCGTGCGTCTGGGTGACACCATCGACAAAGACATGATCGCGATGCCGATCGGGCCGCAGTTGCGCATGGCGGCGGCGGCCTCCCCTGCATACTTCAAGTCGCATACGCCCCCCAAAACTCCGCACGATCTGCTCAAGCACAACTGCATCAACATGCGTATGCAAACCGCGGGAGGGCTGTGGGTGTGGGACTTCGAGCGACGAGGCAAGTCATTGAACGTGCGGGTGGATGGGCAGCTCACCTTCAACACGTCGCCCGGCATGGTGGATGCTGCCCTGGCTGGGCTGGGCATCGCATTCCTGCCCGAAGAGGAGTTCGCACCGCACCTCGAAGAAGGCCGGCTGGTGCGTGTGCTGGAGGACTGGTGTCCTCCATTCCCAGGCTACTACCTGTACTACCCAAGTCGTCGGCAGCCATCACACGCGTTTTCACTGGTCGTCGATGCATTGCGTGTATCGCCTCCGGCTGGACCCAAACAGCGGGCGATGTTGCCCCGACACAAGAGCGAACCAAGTGTGACTGCCAATCCAGCCATATCATGGCTCCCATGACATATCCCATCGAGGGCGGATGCGGTTGCTCCTATATCCGCTATCGCCTGGCTAAAGCACCGATGATCGTGCATTGCTGTCACTGCCGCTGGTGCCAACGCGAGTCTGGTGCCGCTTTCGCACTCAACGCAATGTATGAGGCCGACGAGGTCGTGAACCTTGCAGGGGACGCCGACGTGGTGAACACGCCCTCCGCAAGCGGTTCTGGACAGCAGATCGCCCGGTGCCCAAAGTGCCGTGTTGCGATCTGGAGCCACTACGCAGGTTCCGGTCCGGTAACGAAGTTTGTTCGCGTTGGAACGCTCGACAATCCCGATTTGATGGCGCCAGATGTTCATATATTCACCGGCACGAAGCAGCCGTGGGTCATCATTCCGTCGAACGTGCCAGCCTTCGCGGAGTTCTACGAGCGCGAAGCAGTCTGGTCCGCCGACGCATTGGCGCGACGCCTGCAGCTCATGCCGCGGATCGAGGCCTACCAGGCGGCGCTGAGATGAACCGCCGCCGGCGCCAGAGGACCGCTCTTGGCCGACCGTAGCCGGTCGCGACACCCCTGAGCGGTCAATCGCCCGATCACGCAAGCGCCATCGCCTCCACCTCGACCTTGAACCCGAAGTGCAACGGCCCGGTCGGCACGATGGCCCTGGCCGGGCGCGATGGTCCGGCCCACTGCGCATAGATCCGGTCGAACGCCGGCCAGTTGGCGATGTCGTCGAGGTAGACCCTCACCTGCAGCAGCTTGTCGATGCCTGAGCCCGCGGCCAGCAAGGCGGCCTGCACGTTCGCCAGCGCCTGCGCCACCTGGGCTTCGAACGCCGCATCGGCCAGGCGCTCGCCCTCTGGCGTGATCGGCAGTTGCCCGGCGATGAAGACCAGGCCGCCGCCCACCGCGGCATGGCTGTAGTGGCCGCCCGGCCTGGCCAGAGCGGGCGCTGCGACATGGACCGGGCCCGACATGTTGCGTGGTTCAGCGCCGTTCTCACCAACCATGGAAGCGCTCCCAGGTTTGCACCGTGCCATCCGCGGCCAGCGCCTGGTAGGCGGGAAACTGCGCGCCGGTGGCGCAGGCATGGTTGGGCAGTATCCGCAGCCGGGTTCCGGCCGGGAAGCGCGCCACGATGTCCGGGTCCGCGGCGCCTTCGCGCGAGAGGATGCCGTGCTCCTGGTTGGCGGCCGACAGCAGGTAGCCCTCGATCGGCGTCCCGTCCACGGTGCACACCTGGCCATAGCCGTAGTCGCGCTGCTGCTTGCCCGTGCCCCGGTCGCGGCTCATGGCCATCCAGCCGGCATCGACGATGGCCCAGCCCTTGTCGGCCTGGTGCCCGATGACGGTGGTGAGCACGCTCAGCGCGATGTCGTCAACGCTGCAGACGCCCACATTGCGCATCACCAGGTCGAAGAAGACATAGACCCCGGCGCGCAGTTCGGTCACGCCCTCTAGCGAGGCGGCTTCCAGCGCCGTGGGGGTGGAGCCTACCGACACGATGGGGCACGGCAGGCCCGCAGCGCGCAGGCGCTGTGCAGCCTGTACGCAGCCGGCGCGTTCCTGCTCGGCCAGGGCGGCCAGGGCCTGGGGCGTGTGCAGTTCGTAGCTGGAGCCCGCATGCGTGAGCACGCCGGCCAGGCGCATGCCGCCCTCATGCAGCGCACGGCCGACCTCGAGCAGCAGGTCCTCGCCCGGCTTGATGCCGGAGCGGTGGCCGTCGGTGTCGATTTCGATAAGCACCTCGAAGGCGTGGCCGTGCGTACGGCCGTATTCGGCGATGGCCCGCGCACCCTCGACGCTGTCGGTCAGGATCTGCAGCGCGCAGCCGCGCTGGCGCAGGTCCAGCGCATGCGCGAGCCGGTGCGGCGCCATGCCGACGGCATAGAGGATGTCGGTCACGCCGCGGGCGAAGAACTGGTCGGCCTCCTTCAGCGTCGATACCGTGATGCCCGCCGCACCTGCGGCAAGCTGGGCCGCGACCACATCGGCGCATTTGCTGGTCTTCACGTGCGGGCGGAAGCGCACGCCCAACGCATTGGCCTGCTGCTGCATGCGGGCGATGTTCCGCTGCATGCGCTGAAGCGACACGATCGCTGCGGGGGTGTCGATCTCGGCAAGATGATTTGGGGGGTTGTTCTGCATGTTGTTCTTTCCGATCAGTCCAGGTATTGGCCCTTGGCCTTGAGGGCCGGCACGTCGTCGCGGATGCCGCGCGCGATGAGCGCGGTGACGGCCGCGGGCGTTGCATCGGCAGGTGCGGGCAAGTCGACACCCAGGCCTTCCATCTGCTTGCGAAGCGCCGGATCGGCCACTGCCTGCTGCAGCGCGCCGGTCAGCTTGGCAAGCACGGGCTGCGGGGTGCCGCGGGGGGCGAAGAAGGCATTCCAGGAACGCACGTCCAGGGCATGGCCGGCCTCCGCCGCAGTGGCTGCACGCGGCAGCTGCGCGAGGCGCGCACCCGACAGTGCCGCAATGGCCTTGATGCGCCCACCGGCGATCTGCGGCAGCGCAGTGGTGGTCTGGTCGCACATGAAGTCGGTCTGCCCGCCCATCAGGTCGTTGATTGCCGGCGCAACGCCCTTGTAGGGCACGTGAGTGGCGTTCTGGCCAAGGGAAGACAGCAACAGCACGCAGCCATAGTGCGAAATGGATCCCACGCCCGCGCTGCCGTAGGAGGCCTTGTCCTTGTGCTTCGCCAGCCAGGCGCTGAACTCGCGCAGATCGTTTGCCGGCAGGTCGGCGCGCGCCAGCAGCAGCATCGGGGCCGCGCCGGCGGGCCCGATGGGCGCGAAATCGGCGACGGGGTCATAAGCCAGCTTCTTGTACAGCGCGAGGTTGGCCACGTGCGTGCCGATGCCTCCGAAGGAGATGGTGTAGCCGTCGGCGGCGGCCTTGGTCGCCTTGGTCAGGCCAATGACGCCGTTCGCGCCACCGAGGTTCTCGATGACGACAGGTTGGCCCAGCGGCGCGGCCATCTTCTGTGCAACAGCGCGGGCCAGTGCATCGCTGGGGCCGCCGGCCGGGAAGGGAACGATGAGGGTGACCGGGCGGTTCGGATACGACTGTGCGAAGGCGCCGGACACGGCCAGCAAGCCGGCACAGAGGGAAGCAAGGCTGCCGGCCAGGCGAAGGGAGCGGATCATGGGCAGGTCCTGGAGTGGTGGGTTGAATCAGGAAGCGGCCGGCCGGAAGCCGCGCAGCCATGGCAGCGCGTCATCGAGCGTGGGCGACTCGACCTCCGCCGGCGGCGCGCCGTCGGGCCGGGCGAGGCCGACGCGGTTGTGCCAATAGGTACGCAGGCCCACGCTGGCGGTGCCGAACATGTCGTAGCCTGAACCGGCAACGAAGGCTGCCTCGGCCGGCTGCACGTCCAGGCGCTCCAGGGCGAGCCGGTAGGGCCTCGGATCGGGCTTGTAGAAGCCCGCCTCCTCGGAGGTCACGACCACGTCCCAGTCGATTCCCAGGCGCTCGGCGGCACGCCGGCCCAGGCGCCGCGAGCAGTTGGTCACCACGGCCAGCTTGCAGTGAGGCTGGAGCGCCCGCAGCAGTTCGGTGGCGCCGCTCCATGCGGGCAGCTCGTCCCAATGGTCGTCCAGCGACTGGGGGGCGCTCGCGGGCAACCCCACGGTGGCGGCGGCCTGCCGCACCAGGTCTTCGTAGGCCACGTAGGCGCCGCAGCCATAGGTCAGCCGCAGGTATTCGGCGCGCCAGGTACGGCCCATCTGCTCGGAGCCCGCAGCCGCGTTCCAGACGGTCCACGAGTCGAGCAGCGCAGTGAGCAGGTCGAACAGCACGGCCCGGGGATAGCGCCCGGCCTCGGCGGCAATGGGAATGGAAGTGTTTTGCATGGCGCTCACTGTAGGTGTGCCAAGGCGCTTTCGTGCTTCACTCTTTCGTCATCAATAGTTAAGCTCTGCTGAATGATGCAGATTGAAGACCTTCGCTTGGCTGCCGCGCTGCTGCGCGAGAGTTCGCTCAGCGCGGCTGCGCGCTCGCTCGGTGTCACGCCGCCCGCGCTGTCGATGCGCTTGCGCAAGCTCGAGGCTTCGCTGGGCCTGGTGCTGGCCAACCGCACGTCGCGCAAGCTGCACCTGACCTCGGAAGGCGAACGGTTCGGGCGCGAGGCCTATGAACTCCTGCTGAAGTTCGACGGCCTGCGCGAATCCCTGCAGCGGGACGACCGGCGCCTGAGCGGAACGCTGCGGGTGGCCGCGTCCTTCGGCTATGGCCGCACGCATGTCGCGCCGTGGCTGTCCCGTTTCTCCCGCCTGCATCCGGCCCTGCGGCTGCAGCTGGACCTGCGCGAAACACCGTGGCCCGACAAGCACGATTCCGACGCGGTGGTGCACGTGGGCGCGGTGCGCGACTCGTCCTGGGTGGCCCATACGCTCGCTTCCAACGAACGCTGGCTGTGCGCGAGCCCCGGCTACCTGCGCGAGCACGGCACGCCCCGCAACCCGGCGGACCTGGCCTACCACGCCTGCATCTGCATCCGCGAGAACGACGAGGACGTGACGCTGTGGCACATGCGGCCCGCGGGCAGCGGCGCCCGCAAGAGCGAGACGCTGCGCATCAACCCGGCGTTCGTCAGCAACGACGGCAGCGTGGCGCGCCAGTGGGCCGAGGATGGCCTGGGCATCGTGCTTCGTTCCCAATGGGACGCCGCCGAAGCGCTGGCCGCCGGCCGCCTCGAGCGCGTGATGGCCGACTGGGAATTTGGCGCCGCGCCGGTGGTGGTGCTGGTGCCCACGCGCAAGGGGCGCAGCGCGCGGGTGCAGGCGCTGGTCAGCTTTCTGGTGGAGGCGGCGGGTCGATCGGACGGGCGGGGCGCCGGGTCGCAGCCGTGAATCCGCGGGCAGTGAGCGAAGCCCAGAAAGCCTGGTCGGACACGGAGCCGAGCTTGTCCAGGCACAGCAAGATTACCGCTCCCCCATGCGACAGGGCGCCGCGGCCAACATCCGCGCTGCGCGCAGGAATGCCGCCGGACCGACCCAGCTGACCTTCCAGTTGCCCGCGACCGGCACTTGGCGCTTGTGCGCGATCACCATCTCTCGCTTTGGCACCACGAGGATGTACTGGCCATGTATGCCCCAAGCCATGTACGCACCGTTCAGCGGCGAGCTTTCTGGCTCTTCGAGCAGCCACCACAGATACCCATATCCGAAGCCGCGCCTTGCCGTGTGCGGCGGATGCATCTGTGCAGCGGGCGTGGTCTGGTGCGTCATTTGTTCGACCCAGTCGGCCGGCACGAGTTGCTGGCCGCGCCAATCGCCATGGCGCAGCATCAAGTAACCCAGGCGTGCCATGTCACGCGTGGACAGATAGAAGGGGTAAGCCAAGTGCTGCGAGCGCCGCGCATCGCCGCTGCGTGCGTGGCGGGCCAGCTCAAAATCTTCCAACTGCAGCGGCGTGGCGAGCTCGTCCGCGAAAGCCCGATAGATGCCTCGCCCGGTCAGGCGTTCGAAGATGGTGCCTGCAGCGTTGAAGTCCCAGTTGTTGTACAAAAAATAGCTGCCGGGCACGTGCAATCCACGCGGGGGCGCTGCTCCCGCATCGTCTCCGCCATTGGCGGCAGCGTGGTAGACCCCCGAACGCGCAGCGAGCAGGTTGCGCAGGGTGGCTTGCCGCTCGATCGGCAGCAAGCCGCCCACGTCGTCGATGCCCAGGTCGGCCAGCGTGCGGTCGAGATCGACGGTGCCGTTGGCCACGTATTTGCCGTACATCATCGAGAGCACGCTCTTGCGCACCGAGAACACGATGCTGACCGTCTGGACGGGGCCCTCGCTGAACAGCACGCGGCCGTCCTGCACCGCCATGAGAGCGGTCGTGTCCAGCGTTTGCAGGTAGCTGCGGGTGGCGTCCAGGTCTCTTTGGCAGGCGCCGCCCGGTTCAGGCTCGGGCGCTACCGACCAGGAGGCTCCCGGGAAGACCACCGGCGCTGCAGGCGTTGCGGTAACGCACCCGAAGGGCAGAAGCAGCGTGACGACACATGCGCGGCACAGTTGCCATGCCGGCCCGGAGCAGGCCCGCCTTGCGGGTTTCTTGCCGAAGGATCGGACGAACTTCCGCTCTTGGCCGTCAGGCGGCGTCTTGGTGATCGTCGTCCTCATGCCGCGAGCTCAGCAGTGCTGAACGAATGTTGTGAACGCGCCCTTCGCCGGGTCATGGAAGACATACACCGCCGCCTCGTCATGAAAGTAGTCGGCCACAGGAAACTGCCCCAGGAAGACCAAAGGGCCGGCATCTCCGATGGGCCACGCTGGAGACTGCAACCAGCGCGGGGGCTGCTTGGCGTACTTGAACAGCTCCAGGATTCTCTGACGCAGCCATGCCTTTCTCTGTTTGGGAGGCAGGGACGGCGCGGCATCGAGCAACGAGGCAATGAACTTGACGTCCGCGTCGAGCCAGCGCGGCTGGGCATCGAGCAGCAGCGCGTATTCCGCGGTTGCGGCCGCGGGGAGCGCCGCCTTCACTCCGTGCTTCTGAAGCAACGAGACCAATACGTCCTTTGCGCTGAGCACGTCTCCCGGGTCGCTGAGGTTCAGTCCAATCAGGTAGTGGAATAGCGTAATCCCCGTTTCGCAAAATCGAGGAGCGCTCTCCTCCGAGAGCAGTGTTTCAATGTCCGGATCGCTGTAGAGCTGTTGCTCGAACTCAGGCACCGGGGTTTTTCCAGAGACGAAGTCGCTCAGCCGCTGCAGGGCTTCAGTTGATGGAGGCATTCTCGAAGGCTTCTAGATTGGCATGCGCCGCAAACGACCGATCCTGGCCGACTGTAGCCGGTCACGGCCTTGGCGCTTGGGGCCCCTGGTCGACGCAGTCTGTCTCCGGCTGCTCCACTAGGCACACTCATACGGTTCGGGCACCGGCCCTACATAGCGCCCACGCGGGCGAATGACTTGCGCCACGCCCAGCTGCTCGAGGCTGTGCGCCAGCAGCCCCACGCTGCGTGCCGTTGCGAACAGGCCGAAGGCCGCATCGGCCGGCAGCCGATGGTGCGCCGCAAGCGCGGCCAGCGCCACGTCGATGTTGGGCTGCAGCCCGGTCAGCTTGGTCACCTTGTCGATGAAGCGTGCGATGACCTTCGGCGGATCGAACAGGGCCAGCAACGCAGCCGCACGCGGATCGCCGTCGGGATAGAGATGGTGGCCGAACCCCGCCGGGGACAGGCCGTTCGCCAGGTAGTGCGCCAGCACATGGTCTTCCCCCAGCCGCTCCACCTCGCTGAACAGCGCCCGGACGCGCCCCGAGGCATCGCCATGCAAGGGGCCGGAGAGCGTGGTCAATCCCGCAAGCAGGCATGCGGGCAATGATGCGCCGGTCGAAGCGGCAATGCGCGCGGCAAACGCCGAGCTGGTGAGCTCGTGATCGGCGAGCAGCACCAGCGCGGTTCTCAGCAATTCGGCCACCTTGGCCGGCTGCCTCCATCCTTTCGCAAAGCGCAGATGCAGCGGTTCGGTGCCTGAAGTGGCGCCGAACGCATGGGCCAGCCGGCCCACGAGGCCTTGCGCCTCGGCATGCAGCACCCGCGTGAGGCGTCCCCCGGTGGAATGGCCTGCGGCCGCCAGGCCTGCCAGCGCCGTAAAGGCTGCATCGCGGCCCGGCTTTCCGGCGCGCACCGGCGCCGGGCACGAGAAATCGACCGCGCGCCCGGCGTCCCACAACAGCTGGGCCGCCTCTTCGAGCGTGGCCGTGCGGGCCAGCGCCACGGCATCGCGTCCCCTGTAGTACGGCCGCCCACGGAAGAACGAACAAAGCGCCGTCGGAATGCTCGGCTCCGAGCCGAACAGCGTGTTGGCGGCCAGCGTCTCGTGCTTGCGCCCGGCCTGCTTGCGCTTGGCCAACGCAGCCACGTCTTCGGCGCGGTAGAGCCGGCGCCGCGTATCGGCGGGGTCGGGCATGACTTCCAGCTTGCCGCGGCTCACATACGCGTAGAGCGTCTGGGCCTGCACACCCAGGAGGTTGCACGCCTCGTTCATCGAAATCCAGGAAGCCATCGCGGTGCCGTTCCGAGTCAATTTACATTGATTATATAGATCAATATTGACGCATATATCAATCCATTAATAGCATGCGTCCGACGCCCGGCCCTTCCGGTCGGCGTGAAACGAACAGCGAAATGAAACCCCAAGTCCTCCAGCTCAATCCGATCCTCATTCCCGCGATCAACGACAAGCTCGCGTCGCTCTATGCCGTGCACAAGCTCTTCGAACTGCCAGACCCCGAGGGCTGGCTGCGTCAACACGGCGCAGCGATCGATGCGGTGATCACTGGCGGGCACACAGGCATTTCGCGGGCCATGCTGGAGCAACTGCCAAGCCTGAAGGTGGTGGCCATCAACGGCGTCGGCACCGACGCGGTCGACCTGGCGTACTGCCGCGAACGCGCGCTGCCCGTCACGGCCACGCTGGGCGCGCTCACGCAAGACGTGGCCGACCTGGCCATCGGGCTGCTCATTGCGGCGTGCCGGAACCTGTGCGCGGGCGACCGCTTTGTGCGGGACGGCCAGTGGGAGCTTCATCCCCAGCCCAGTGCCATTCCGCTCGCGCGGCGCTTCAGCGGCATGCGCGTCGGCATTGTCGGGATGGGCCGCGTGGGCCGCGCCTTGGCCGTGCGGGCGGCTGCCTTCGGTTGCGACATCGCCTACACCGACCTGCGCGCAATGGACGACGTTGCGCACCGCTTCGTCCCGAGCTTGCCGGACCTGGCCCGCGAATCCGATGCGCTGGTGCTGTGCGCGGCTGCGGACAGTGCCGAAGGCATTGTCGATGCGGCCGTGCTCGATGCGCTGGGGCCGCGCGGCTTCCTGGTGAATGTGGCTCGCGGCCGCCTTGTCAACGAAGCCGACCTGACGCAGGCCCTGGCCGAGGGCCGCATCGCGGGTGCGGGCCTGGACGTTTTCGTCGACGAACCGCGCGTGCCGCAGGCGCTGCGCCAGTCAGACCGCACCACGCTGCAGGCGCACCGCGCAAGCGCCACGTGGGAGACCCGCACGGCCATGGGCGAGATGGTGCTGGCAAGCATTGCCCAGGCCCTCTCGGGCGAGCGCCCGGCCATGAGCCTGACCACCTGAGCCCCTGAGCCCCTGAGCACTTGCACTCGCGGCAAAGCGACCGCATTCAAAACAAATGAAGGAGACACACCCTTGTTCACTCGACGCCTTGCGATCCCCCTCGCCCTCCCCTTCGCCCTCGCGCTCTTCGCGATGCACCTGCCCGGCTTTGCGCAGACCTTCCCTTCCCGCCCCGTGACGCTCGTGGTTCCGTTCCCGCCGGGCGGCGGCACGGACACCGGTGGCCGCGTCATCGCCGAGCAACTGGGCCGGCGCTGGAACCAGCCCGTCATAGTCGAGAACAGGGGCGGTGCCGCCGGGCAGATCGGCGCCGACTACGTCGCCAAGGCCAAGCCGGACGGCTACACGCTGCTCCTGGGCAACATCGGCACGCAGGCGATCAATCCCCTGCTGTATGCCAAGCTGCCCTACGACGCCGACAAGGCCTTTGCGCCGGTGTCCCTGGTGGCCGAGCTGCCGCTCGCGATGATGGTGCATCCGTCGGTGCCTGCGAAGACCGCGGCCGAGTTCGTGGCGCTGGCCAAGTCGAAGCCGGGCCAGATGAGCTACAGCAGCTCGGGCGCCGGGGGCGCACCGCACCTGGCCGCTGAGATGTTCAAGGACCAGACGGGCTCCTTCATCCTGCATGTGCCCTACCGCGGCGGCGGCCCGGCCATTGCCGACCTGCTCGCCGGCCATGTGCAGCTGTCGTTCATGACCGTGCTGGAGGCCTCCGGCCACATCAAGGCGGGCAAGCTGCGTGCACTGGCCGTCACCGGCGACAAGCGCGTGCCCGCGTTCCCCGACGTTCCCACGCTGGCCGAAGGCGCAGCGCCGGGCTTCAACGCGATCTCCTGGATCGGCCTGCTGGCCCCTGCGGGCACGCCACAGGACGTGGTCGACCGCATTGCAGCCGATGTGCGCGCCGTGCTCGCGGACGAATCGGTCAAGGCACGTTTCATCGGCCTGGGCGGCGTGCCGCGTGCCACCACGCCGCAGGAGTTCACCAGGCTCATCGGCGACGACAGAAGCCGCTACGCCCAGATCATCCGCAGCCGCAAGATCACCGTCGAGTGAGCGCGCGAGCCGCCTTTCACAACAAGAGACCCCCGATAAGGAGACATTCATGCAGCTCGCTTCCCTGTTCAAGATCCTTGCCGTCTCGGCGTCGCTGGCCGCAGTGCCCGCCGTGGCATTGGCGCAGGCCGCCTACCCGGCCCGCGCGATCAAGATCATCGTGCCCGCTCCGCCCGGCGGCGCCATCGACACCATTGCCCGCGTGGTCGGGGACAAGCTCGCGGTGTCGATGGGGCAGCCGGTGATCGTCGACAACCGGCCCGGCGCATCCAACAACCTCGGCACCGACGCGCTCGCCAAGTCGGCGCCCGACGGCTACACCATCGGCATCGTGGGCGGCAGCCACAACACGAACAAGTTCCTGTTCAAGAACCTCGGCTGGGACCCTGAGAAAAGCTTCGAGCCCATCGTCTACACGCACGAGGTTCCGCTGGTGTTCGCCATTTACCCGCAGCTCCCCGCCAAGACGCTGCCCGAGCTCGTGGCATGGATGAAGGCCCATCCGGACGAGGCCAAGGTCGCCACTTCCGGCCGGGGCAGCGCGCAAGAGATGGCGGCCGAGATGTTCCGCATGGCAAGCGGCTCACCGATGCTGCTGGTCCCCTACAAGGGCTCCTCCGCTGCGCATCCCGACTTGCTGGCCGGACGCACCGCGCTCTTCATCGACACCATCAGCGCCATCCAGCCGCAAGTGAAGGCCGGCAATGTGCGCGCGGTGGCCGTGTCCACGCGCAAGCGGACGCAGTCGCTACCCGACGTGCCGACCGCGGACGAACAGGGATTCAAGGGCTACGACGCCAACACGAACGGCGGGTTCCTGGCGCCCGCGGGCACGCCCAAGGCGATCGTCGACAAGCTCAATGCCGAAATCAACGCAGCGCTGAAGCTGCCCGATGTTCGAACCAAGCTGCAAGCTGCCGGCATAGAAATCCAGGGCGGAACACCGCAGGAATACGCCGCGGTGATCAAGGCCGACTTGGCCAAATGGGGCAAGGTGGTCAAGGAGGCGGGCATCCAGCCGGAATGAATCCGGAAGCTTCTAGCTCTCAAAACACCCCGAATACCTTCAACAAGATGATGACGCCAATGGGCACGCCGCATAGCCAAAGGATGATGCTTTTCATGTGACTTTTCCTTGGTGGTGGGTATGCAGCCACGGTAGCCAGCGCCATCTCGGCGGGCGCAGGGAAAAAGCGACCCTTGCGGTAGGAAAATCTCCGCGCCAGTGATCGCCGGCAGGCCACCGTGGCTGTGTGCCGCGCACGTGCCATCACTCTTGTAGAGCATCGACCAGAAAGTCGACCATCAGCCGCACCTTCGCGCTGAGATGCCGACGGCTCGCATAGATCGCCAGGATGTCGACGGGCGGCATGTGATAACCGGGCATGACCTCCACCAGCCGGCCAGCCCGCACATCTTCACCAATCACGAAGCTCGGTTGCCAGATGACGCCGGCACCGGCAATCGCCGCGGCGCGGGCGGTTTCGCCATTGTTGGCGCGCAAGGCCCAGCGCACCCGCACGGACTCCAGCGTTCCGCCGGGGCCGGCAAACTGCCACTCGTCGGACGTCGCACCGTACGTGTAGCCCAGGCAAAGGTGCCTGGCAAGGTCTGCCGGCACCTGGGGCATGCCATGGGCCGCAAGGTAGCCGGGCGAGGCGCAGACCAGGTTCGGCGAGCGGCCCAGACGGCGTGCAATATGGCTGCCCGAGGTGGTGCGCGAGATGCGGATGGCCAGGTCGTAGCCCTCTTCGACGATGTCGACCACGCGGTCGATGAGCGCGATGTCGAGCTCGACGTCCGGGTACTTCGCAATGAACTTCGGCCACAACGGCGCCAGCACGAGGCTGCCAAAGCTCAACGGCGCGTTGATGCGCAGGCGCCCCCGAGGCTGCAATGACGCGGTGGTGGCCAGGGCCTCGGTCTCCGCCACTTCTTCAAGAATCGATTTCGCCCGGTCGAAAAGCGCTTCGCCGCCTTCGGTGAGCGACAGGCGGCGCGACGTGCGGTTGATGAGCCGCGTGCGCAGATGCGCCTCAAGCTCGTTGATGTAGCGCGTCACATTGGCTGGCGAGGTGTCCAGCGCATCGGCCGCCTTGGTGAAACTGCCCCGCGCCACCACGGTGACGAATACCTCGTACGCACGCAATCGGTCCATGGGCGGCACATCCAATCATTCATGAAAGCTGAATGAGTAAACCACTTTTGGCCTCTTTCTGGAAGTGAAGCTGAACCATAAATTCACCCCAGCCCAGAAACCAACAGAAGGAAGTCCAACATGACCGCAACCCGTTTCAACCCCGCCGCCCCCTCCACTCCCACCCGCCGCGACCTGCTTGCCGGCGCGGTCGCAGCCGGCGCCGCCCTGGCCTTTGGCGGAGCCGCACACGCGGCGCCCGCCGCCGACGCGGTGCCGGGCTTCCGCTCGGGCAGCGCCGAAGTGAACGGCACCCGCATCCACTACCGCATGGGGGGCAGCGGGCCGGTTGTGGTGCTGCTGCATGGCTACGCCGAGACCGGGCACATGTGGAACCCGCTGATGCCGCTCCTGGCAAGGACGCACACGGTGGTTGTGCCCGATCTTCGGGGGGCCGGCAATTCCTCGAAGCCCGAGACGGGCTATGGCAAGAAGAACATGGCTGTGGACATCCACGAGCTTGTGCGCTCGCTCGGCATTCGCAGCGTCAGCATCGTCGGGCACGACATCGGCCTGATGGTGGCCTACGCGTATGCCGCGCAGTTTCCTTCGGAGACCGACAAGGTGGTGCTCATGGACGCCTTCCTGCCCGGGATCGGCGAATGGCAGCACGTGTGGCTCCTGCGCGACCTGTGGCATTTTCATTTCCACGGTGCAACGCCGCTGGCGCTTGTAAAAGGGCGCGAGCGCATCTATTTCGAGCACTTCTGGAACGACTTTGCGGCCGACCCCAAGCACTCGGTGCCCGAAGCCGACCGCCAGTTCTACGCCAGGGCCTATGCGCAACCCGGCGGCATGCGTGCAGGGTTTGAATATTTCAAGGCCTTCGAGCAGGATGCGGCCGAGTTCGCCGAACTGGGCAAGACGCCACTGCCCATGCCGATGCTGGTGCTCTCCGGTGAAAAGGCCGGCGGAACCTTTCTGATCGAGCAGGGAAAGATGGTCGCAACCAATGTGCAGGGCGTCATCGTCAAAGGCTCCGGGCACTGGTTGATGGAAGAGGCGCCAGAGCAGGTCATTCCGGCATTGGTCAACTTCCTCGGCTGACGGGGAACTGCTCCCAACTCGCTGCCCGCGGGCGGCACGAACAACAGAACTCGGCGAACATGAACGCCGAACCAACCCAGGAGAACCCACATGGACCTGCAACTCGATGGAAAGCTCGCGCTGGTGAGCGGAAGCACCGCCGGCATCGGCTACGCAATTGCGCGCACGCTGGCCCAGGAGGGCGCAAGCGTGATCGTGAACGGCAGATCGCAAACGGCGGTCGACGAGGCGGCGGAGCGCATCCGTTCGGAAACGCAAGGCACGGTGCTCGGCTACGCCGGCGACCTGAGCCGCGCAGATGCCGCCGAGGAAGCCGTGCGTCGTCATCCCGGCATCGGCATCCTGGTGAACAACCTGGGCATCTTCGAGGCAAAGGCTTTCGAAGATATTCCCGATGAAGACTGGCAGCGCTTCTTCGACGTCAACGTGTTGAGCGGCGTTCGCCTCGCACGACTGGTACTGCCGGAAATGAAACGCGCCAATTGGGGAAGGATCATCTTCATCTCGAGCGAGAGCGCCGTGCAGATACCGACCGAGATGATTCACTACGGCATGACGAAGACCGCGCAACTGGCGGTGTCGCGCGGCCTTGCCGAATCGCTCGCCGGAACGAACATCACAGTGAACAGCGTGCTTCCGGGCCCAACCAGATCGCGCGGCGTCGGCGACTTCGTGGAAGGCATGGCACGCTCGAGCGACAAGAGCTTCGAGCAGGTAGAGGCAGAGTTCTTCGACCACGTTCGCCCGACCTCGCTGATCAAGCGCTTCGCCTCGCCGCAGGAGGTGGCCTCGCTCGTGGCCTACGTGGCAAGTCCGCTCGCCTCGGCGACGACGGGTGCGGCGCTTCGCGTCGACGGCGGCGTCGTCAAGAGCGCCTTCTGACGAACGCGCGATCCATGGACGGCGCGGGTTCAGAATTCAGGGCCTATGGAACTCCGATCGCTGCGCTACTTCATCGCCGTGCTGGAAGCCGGCAGTCTTTCGCGGGCGGCGGGTGCGCTGTACGTGGCGCAACCCGCGCTCACCGCCCAGATCAAGAAGCTTGAGGAAGAGCTTGGCACGCAGCTCTTCGAGCGTTCGCACGTCGGCGTCACGCCTACGGCGGCAGGGCTTCAGCTGTATCACGACGCGCGCAAGCTGCTGTCCGACGCCAGCGCAATGCGCGAGCGCCTGCAGCGCACGCCCGACGGGCCCGAAGGGTCGGTCACGGTGGCAGTACCGTTCCTGCTCGCCTCGCTGCTGCTCGGGCCGGTGCTGGCGCGGCTGAAACAAACGCATCCACGCATTCGCGTGTTCGTCATCGACGACCTGAGCCTGATGGTGCGCAAGGCCATGGTCGAGCGTCGCGCGGACATCGGCATTCTGGTGGACAGCGACGAAGTGAACGGGCTCGACGTGCAACCGCTTGCGCGAGAGGCGATGTTCGTCTGCGGCCACGACGCCGACGGCGAGGTTGCAGCCATGACCGTGCAGCCCGCCGCCGGTGCATCGAAGAAGCGCAAGGCTGCTGCGGTGCCCCGGCCCGAGATGCCCTTCGCCCGGGCGGCCGGCCTGCCGCTGGTGCTGCAATCGCGCCGCTTCAGCATTCGCGCGCAGGTCGAGCGCGCCGCATCGGACCTGGGCCTGGAGCTCAACATTGCGCACGAGCACGATTCCGCTCGCGTGATCCGTTCGCTGTACCTGGCGGGTGCGGGCTTCACCTTCTCGCCCGCCTGCGCGCTGGGCGATGCGCCAGCGGGCGGCAGGCAGTGGCTGGTGGCGCGCGTGGTGCAGCCCGACCTGACGCGCTCCTACTTTCTTGCGACCCCTTCGGCGCGCGAGCCCGACCCCGCGACCCGGGCGGTGATGAGCGTGCTGGTCGAAGAGACCCGCCGCATGATCGCGTCGGGCCGCTGGGAGGCCGAGTTCCTGCTGGGAGAAAAGCCGGCGGCGCCGGCCAGGCCATAGCGCCGGGCGTTCCGGGCCGGCGGGGCCATCAACGCTTTTGATGGCCGCGCATCAGCAATCGGTATTTGTTGTTGCGCGCCTTCCGCTGCCAAAGTTGTCTTCATCCCGTGCCGTGGCGCGGGCATCCAGGAGACAACTTGCAAACCACAACCCCCGACATCGCCAACGTCGGCGAGCTCACATCCCGTGCCGCACGCATTCACGCGAAGCGGCTTGCCGTTACCAGCGCGCAGCGCTCGGTCACCTACCAGGAACTCGAGCAGCGCTCCAACCGCCTGGCCAACGCGCTGTGCGGCCTCGGCCTGCAGCGCGGCGACCGGGTGGGCGTGTACCTGCCGAACTGCATCGAAATCGTCGAACTCGAACTGGCGTGCTACAAGGCTGCGCTGGTGAAGGCGCCCATCAACGCGCGGCTGGCCCCGGTCGAGGTGGCCGAGGTCATCGCGAACAGCGAGGCAACACTGATCGTCACCACCGCCGAACGCGCCGAGAGCTTTCTGCCGCAGCTCAAGGGCGCGCCGCGCCTGCTGCTTCTCGATGCCGCGGAGGGCTCTCCCGCTTCATACGAAGGCGTGCTCTCTCGCGCCAGCGACCGGTTCACTCCAGCGCGGGTGAGCGCCGATGAGCTTGCGGTGCTGCACTACACCTCGGGCTCCAGCGGCGTGCTCAAGGCCGCAATGCAGACCTTCGGCAACCGGCTCGCGCAACTGCGCAAGTTTTTGATGCGCGCCGACAGCCTGCAGCCCGGCGACCTGCTGGGGCTGGTGGGTCCGATCACGCACGCATCGGGCATGCAACTGGTGCCGGCGCTGTGCAGCGGCGCCACGATCCGGCTTTTCAGCGGCTTCGACCCCGGCCGGTTCATCGCGGAGATGAATCGCGAACGCGTGACCCACACCTTCATGGTGCCGACCATGATCAACATGCTGCTGGCCGAGGTGCAGGGCCGCTACCGCCCCCTGCCCGACCTCCGGCGCCTGGGCTACGGCGCCGCACCGATGGCGCCGGCCCGCATCATGCAGGCCATGGACGTCTTCGGCCCGGTGCTCTCGCAAGGCTATGGCGCAGGGGAGACGACCTCGGGCGTGTGCGGCCTGAGCGTTGAAGACCACCTGTTCGCGAGGGCCGCCATGCCCGGGCGGCTGGCGTCGTGCGGACGGCCGTTTCTCGAGTCGCAGGTGGACATCGTGGACGACGAAGGCCAGCCCGTGGCCACCGGCGAGATCGGCGAGATCGTGGTGGGCGGCGCCGATGTCTTTGCGGGCTACTGGCGCGCACCCGAGCTCACGGCCGAGGTGCTGAAGAACGGCCGCTACCACACAGGCGACCTGGCGCGCGCGGACGACGATGGCTATATCTACATTGTCGACCGCAAGAAGGACATGGTGATCAGCGGAGGCTTCAACGTGTACCCGTCGGAGGTGGAGGCGGTGCTGTACCAGCACGCCGCGGTCGATGAAGCGTGTGTGTTCAGTGTGCCCGACGACAAGTGGGGCGAGGCCGTGGCCGCGCACATCGTGCTGAAGGCCGGAGCGGCTGCGGACGCGGCTGCGCTCGACGCCTTCTGCGCCGAACGGCTTGCCGGCTTCAAGCGGCCGCGCCGCATCGAGTTTGTCGAGGCGCTGCAGAAGAACGCCAACGGAAAAATCGCGCGCAAGGTCATCCAGTCGCCGTACTGGGCGGGCCACGACCGCCGCGTGAACTGAGGAGCCGCAAAACCATGACAACGCAAGCCATTGAATCCGGGCCCACGAGTACAGCCACCGCCGCTGCCGGCGTTCGCTCTCCGCTGTTCGACGGGCCTTTCGAAGGTTCGGAGCGGGCGGCCGAACTGATTGCCCGCATCGGCGACTTCATCAACGGCGAGTTGGCCGCGCTGGTGCGCGAGCAAGGCATCGACCATGAACACGGCGCCGACAAGGCCACGCTGCAGCGCGTGTGGCGCCGCTCGCATGAACTGGGCTTCTACGGCATGACGCTGCCCACGAAGATGGGCGGCCTCGGGCTCTCGCTGCTCGACCACGTGCTGATCAAGGAATCGATCTACGCGAGCGGCTCACCGCTGGCACCGCATGTGTTCGGCGAACTCAGCGGCCCGCCGCGCGTGGGTGCGCTGGCGCGCTACGCCACGCCGATGCAGCTCGCGAATTTCATCGTGCCGGTGGCACAGGCCGAAAAGGCCATCTGCTTCGCGCTCACCGAGGCCGAGGCCGGCTCGGACCCCGGCGCGCTGCAGACGCAGGCACGCCTGGAGGGCGACACCTACGTCATCAACGGGCGCAAGCGCTTCATCTCGGGCTCGCCCTTCGCGGACTACGCGGTGCTGATGGCGTCCACGTCGGACAGCCCCGAACGCCGCGAGATCTCGGCCTTCTTCGTCGACCTGCGGCAGGACGGCGTGGAGGTGAAGGCCGGCTACAAGACCATGGCCGGGCAGTCGACCACTGGCGACATCCTGCTGACCGATTGCCGCGTGCCCGCCGCCAACCTCATCGGCGAGCCGGGCCGCGGGCTGGCGCTGGCGCTGGGCCGCATCACCGTGAACCGGCTGCTGCATTGCCCCGGCATGGTGGGCCTGGCCACGGTGGCCCTGAAGGATGCCCGCGACTACGCGCGCACGCGCCGCCAGTTCGGCCGGCCAATCGCGCAGTTCCAGGCCATCCAGCATTCGCTGGCGGACATGGCCACGCAACTGGCGGCGGCGCGCGCGCTGATGATCTCGACCGCGCGCCAGCTCGACGCAGGCGGCGATGCGCGGGCCGATGCGTCGATGGCGAAGCTCTTCTGCTCGGAAGCGGCCTTTCGCATTGCCGATGCGGCGGTGCAGATCCATGGCGGCGAAGGCATCGTGCAGGGCCGGCGTGTGGAGTTCCTGTTTCGCATGCTGCGCATGTACCGCGTGCTCACGGGCACCAGCGAGATACAGAAGAACATCATCGCGCGCGAGCTGCTCGGCGAGGCGCCGTAGGCCGGCCCGCACCAATCGCAAAACAGAATGATCCGGAGACAAGCGAAATTGAACAACGAACCTGTCGATTGCATCGACCAATCACGCCGCGCGCTCTGCCGCGCACTGGCTGCATCGCCCCTGCTGCCGCTCGCAGGCATCGCGAAGGCCGCCGCCGACCCATGGCCCAGCCGCCCCATCAAGTGGGTGGTGCCCTACCTGGCCGGCACCGGCCCCGACACCGGCGCGCGCATCCTCGCCGAGGCGGCCAGCCGCTTGCTTGGCCAGCCGGTCATCATCGAAAACAAGGGCGGCGCGGCCGGCAACATCGGGGCGCGCCAGGTGGCCCGTGCTGCGCCCGACGGGTACACGTGGATCTACTCCGCCGCGCCCATGGCGGCCAACGTGCTGATGTACCGCAGCCCCGGCTACGACGTGATGAAGAACTTCCGCCACGTCATGCGGCTCACCACGTCGGACGTGTTGCTGGTGGTCAATCCGGCGTCGGGCATCGAGACGCTGCAAGACCTCGTCGCCAAAGCGCGTGCAGCCCCCGGCAAGCTGGACTACGCCTCCGGCGGCGTGGGCACGCCATCGCATCTTGGCGTGGAGCTGTTCCTGAATGCCGCCGGCGTCAGCGCCACGCATGTGCCGTACAAGGGCGCGTCGGAGCTGGTCAACGCCGTGCTGGGCGGGCAGGTGAGCTTCGGCATGCCGATCTTCGCGGTGGCCTTTCCGCAGGTGAAGGCCGGCAAGCTCAAGGCACTGGGCGTTGCAGGTACGCGGCGCAATGCCAGCCTGCCCGACGTGCCTACGCTGGCCGAGCAAGGCCTGCAGGGTGTCGAGCTAACGTCGTGGGGCGGGCTCTCGCTGCCCGCGGGCACGCCCGACCCTATAGCGGCGCGTGTTTACGAGGTCTTCAGTCAAATGCTCAAAGACCCCCAGGTGATCGCATCGTTGACCGAACTGGGTAGCCAGGTTGCGCCTTCGACACCCGAGGGTTATCTGCAGGTAATCCGGCATGAAGTCGAGCTGACGGCGCAGATGATGAAGAGTGCAAGGATCTCGCCGCTCTAGAAGAAGGCCGCGCCGGCCGCCCGCTCACCCCCTGATCGCAGCGCTCCAGAATTCATTGGCCGCCTTTCCCAGGAGATCGCTGTCCCGGTAGAGCCTGATCTCCAGCGGAACGGCCCACTCGGCGCTCGCTGCGGCGACAAGGCGCCCTTGGCTGATGTCTTCTTCGACGAGGGTTTGCGGCAGCCATGCGATTCCCCTGCCGTCGAGTGCCATCGTCCGGAGGACCGAAGCGAGATGGGCCGTGAAAACGACCTGGACAGCCAGCGACTCCAACCGTCGGCTGACCAGCGCACGCATGATGCGGCCCAGCCCCGATTCTTCGCTGTACGAGAGCACCGGCACGGCCGCAGCGCCCTTGCGTGAAAGCTGGTGCAGCGGCTTGCCGGAGTCATCGGGCGCGGACACGGCCACCAGCATGTCTTCGCCGATCCGGGCCGACCGGTAGGGGGCCGCATCGAGCGCGCCATGCGCGTCGGAATGCGCGTGGCTCAGTACGAACTGCACCTTGCTCTGCAGCATCAGCGATTCGCAACGCTGGAGGACGTCGGACATGAGTTGCACAGGCCCGAGCGTGATGCTCGACTCGAGGCTGCGAATCCACCGCGGCAGAAAGGTCATGGAAAGCGCATGCGTGCATGCAATGCGCAAGGTGACCGAACTGGCCTCCGCAATCTTCCTGGCGTCGCCCGGCACGCGTGCCACCCTTGCGGTCAACTCCTGCGCCACGCCGGCAAACCACTCGCCAACTTCAGTGAGCGTGGCGGGCTGCGTGCTGCGGTCGAACAGGTCGGCGCCGATCCACTCCTCCAGCGCGCGAATGCGGCGGCTGAATGCGGGTTGGGAGCTATGGCGCTCGTCTGCCGCGCGCGAGAAGTTCCCCGTTGCTGCCAACGCCAGAAAGTCGTCAAGCCAGATCAGGTTCATGTCCGGTTCGTCCAGCGCATAGAAGTTGAGAAATTGAACATTGGCCCGAAAAGGCGGCAAGGCCGACCATCCGGTCTCCACTTACCCGTCCTGGAGACCCCCGTGAAGATCGTCGAAATCCGCGAGAAGACCATCCCCATCAGCTCGCCCATTCGCAACGCCTACATCGACTTTAGCAAGATGACGTTGAGCCTTGTCGCAGTGATCACCGACGTGATCCGGGACGGCAAGCCGGTGGTCGGCTACGGCTTCAACTCGAACGGCCGCTACGGCCAGGGCAAGCTGATGCGCGAGCGGTTCATTCCCCGCATCATGGAGGCGAATCCGGCGTCCCTCGTCGACGACAGCGGCGACAACCTCGATCCGCACAAGATCTGGAACACGATGTTTACCAACGAGAAGCCGGGCGGCCATGGAGAGCGCTCGGTGGCCATCGGCACCATCGACATGGCGGTGTGGGACGCAGTGGCCAAGATCGAAGGCAAGCCGCTGTTCCAGTTGCTGGCGGACCGCTACGGCAACGGCAAGCCCAACCGCAAGATATTCGTCTACGCGGCGGGCGGCTACTACTACCCGGGGCAGGACCACGGCAAGCTGAAGGACGAGATGCGCAGCTACATCGACCGCGGCTATACGGTCGTGAAAAAGAAAATCGGCGGAGCCTCTCTCGATGAAGACCTTCGCCGCATCGACTCGATCATGGAAGTGCTCCAGGACGGCCAGAAACTCTGCGTCGATGCCAATGGCCGCTTCGACCTGGAAACCGCCATTGCCTATGCCAAGGCGCTGTCGCAGTACGACCTGTTCTGGTATGAGGAGCCGGGCGATCCGCTGGACTTCGAATTGCAAGCGGCCCTTCGCAACTTCTACAAGAACCCGATGGCCACGGGTGAAGACCTTTTCTCGATGCAGGACGCGCGCAACCTGATTCGCTACGGCGGCATGCGCCCGGACCGCGACTGGCTGCAGTTCGACTGCGCGCTGAGCTACGGCCTGGTGGAGTACCTGCGCACACTGGATATGTTGAAGGAACACGGCTGGTCGGCCAGCCGCTGCATTCCGCATGGCGGGCACCAGATGTCGTTGAACATCGCGGCCGGCCTGGGCCTTGGCGGCAATGAGTCTTACCCCGACCTGTTCCAGCCGTTCGGCGGGTTCCCGGATGGCGTGAAGGTCGAGAACAGCTTTGTGACCCTGCCCGATTTGCCGGGGATCGGCTTCGAGGGCAAGGCCGACCTGTACCGCGAGATGCAGGCGCTCTCAGCCTGAAGCAGATGCCCACCAAGGAGACAACACAATGAAAAACATCTGGCGCTACGCCGCCGGCATCGGCCTGATCGCATCTGCCACGCTGGCCTGTGCAGATTTTCCCGACAAGCCGGTTACGCTGGTTGTTCCGTTCGCGGCCGGCGGCCCGACCGACAAGATAGCCCGCGACCTGGCAGAGGCACTTCGCAAGCCGCTCGGGCAGACCGTGGTCGTCGACAACGCCGTGGGTGCGGGCGGCACCATCGGTTCGGCGAAAGTGGCGCGCGCCGCGCCGGACGGCTACACGCTGCTGGTGCATCACATCGGCATGGCGACCGCGCCTGCGTTGTATCGCAAGCTCTCCTACAAGGTGCCTGACGACTTCGAAATGCTGGGCCTGATCAACGAGGCCCCTTCGGTGGTGATCAGCAAGCCGGGCCTGGAGGCCAGCAACTTCGCAGACCTGCGCAAGTGGATTGCTGCCAACGGCGGAAAGGTCAACCTGGCCCATGCAGGGCTGGGCTCCGCGTCTCACCTGTGCGGCCTGATGTTCCAGAGCGCGTTGAAGACCAGCATGACTGCCGTGCCGTACAAGGGAACCGCACCAGCCATGACTGACCTCATCGGCGGGCAGGTCGATCTCATGTGCGAGCAGGCCACCAACGCGGTTCCGCAAATCGAGGGCAAGAAGGTCAAGGTCTATGGCATAACAAGCCTCAAGCGCCTGCCGCTGCCGTCGCTCAAGGACACCCCCACGCTGTCGGAGTCCGGGCTCAAGGACTTCGACGTGCAGGTCTGGCACGGCCTGTATGCGCCAAAGGGAACGCCACCTGCGGTGCTCGACAAGCTGAATGCGGCGCTTCGCAGCGCCTTGAAGGACCCGGAACTCATCAAGCGCGAAGAGGCGCTGGGCCTTACCGTGGTGAACGACGACCGCCTGACCCCGGCCGGCCACAGGAAGTTCGTCGAATCAGAGAAGCTCCGCTGGTCGAAGGTCATCAAGGACGCTGGCGAATACGCCGACTGAGCGCCCAAGGGGGCGCCGCGAATGTGGCTTTCGCGATAAATTGCGCCCAAACCACAGGAGACAGACCATGCCCACGCGTCCGCACTTCAACCCCTTCGGCTTACGGGCTGCCTTGTACGCGTGCCTGGCGATGCTCGCCTTGAGCAGCCAGGCCGCAGACTACCCGGCACCCCAGGAGGGCAGCTGGACGGCCAGGGACTTTCGCTTTCATACCGGCCAGGTCATGCCGGAACTGCGCCTGAACTACGTCACCGTTGGCGCACCCAGCGGCGAGCCGGTGCTGATCCTGCACGGAACCGCCGGCTCGGCCGCAAGCATGCTCACACCCGCATTTGCCGGCGAGCTGTTCGGCGTGGGCCAGCCACTGGATGCCACCCGCTACTACATCATCATTCCCGACGGGTTGGGAACGGGCAAGTCGGCCCGGCCATCCGATGGCCTGCGCGCCAACTTTCCGCGCTACAACTACGACGACATGGTGCAGGCGCAATACCGGCTCGTTACGGAGCACCTTGGCGTCAAGCACCTGCGGGCGATCATCGGCAATTCGATGGGGGGCATGCACGCATGGATGTGGGGGGTGAAGTACCCGAACGCCATGGACGCGCTGGTGCCGATGGCGTGCCAGCCCACCGAGATGTCCAGCCGCAACTGGATGATGCGGCGCCTGCTCACGGAGTCCATCCGCCGGGATCCGGAATGGAAGAACGGCAACTACACCGCACAGCCTCGCAGCGCGCAGTTTGCCTCCGTGTTCTTCGGCACCGCCACCAGCGGCGGCAATCTGGCGATGTACAAGGCCGCGCCGACGCGCGCGCAGGCCGACAAGCTGCTGGAGAGTCGCCTGAATGGGCCGTTCACCGCGGACGCCAACGACATCCTCTACCAGTGGGAAGCGTCCGCCGACTACAACCCCTCCCCCGGGCTGGAGCGCATACAGGCCGCCGTGCTTGCCATCAATGCCGCGGACGACGAGCGCAACCCGCCCGAGACCGGCATCATGGAACGCGAAATGAAGCGCGTGAAAAACGGCAGCTACTACCTGATTCCGGCCAGCGACCGGACCGCCGGACACGGAACCACGGGGCAGGCAGCGTTGTGGAAGGCGCAGCTTTCGGAGCTGCTGCAAAAGGCACCACGGCCTGGGCTGTAGTCGATGCTGCTGCCGACCGCGCTACTACCCCCACCAGCACCCGATCACTCCACAGTCACGCTCTTTGCAAGATTGCGCGGCTTGTCCACATCGGTCCCTCGCGCGCAGGCCGTGTGATACGCCAGCAGCTGCAGCGGCACCACGTGCAGCAACGGCGACAGCGCGCCGTAGTGCTCTGGCATGCGAATGACGTGCAGGCCTTCGCTGCCCTTGATCCTGGTGTCGCCGTCGGCCAGCACATAGAGCACACCGCCGCGCGCGCGCACTTCCTGCAGGTTGCTCTTGAGCTTTTCGAGCAGGGCGTCGTTGGGCGCTACGGCCACCACGGGCATTTCGCTGGTCACCAGCGCGAGCGGGCCGTGCTTGAGCTCGCCGGCGGCATAGGCCTCGGCGTGGATGTAGGTCACTTCCTTGAGCTTGAGCGCGCCTTCGAGCGCAATCGGGTAGTGCAGCCCGCGGCCGAGAAAGAGCGCGTTGTCCTTGCGCGCAAAGTCTTCGGCCCAGCCGATGATCTGCGGCTCCAGCGCTAGCACCGATTGGAGTGCAACGGGCAGGTGGCGCATTTCCTTCAGGTAGCGAGCCTCGTCGGCTTCGCTCAGGCGGCCCTTGCTTTGCGCAATGGCGAGCGTCAGCAGAAAAAGACCGGCCAGCTGCGTGGTGAAGGCCTTGGTCGAGGCCACGCCAATTTCGACGCCGGCGCGGGTGATGTAGGCAAGCTTGCATTCGCGCACCATGGCGCTGGTAGCCACGTTGCAGATGGTGAGCGTCTGCTCCATGCCAAGCGATCGCGCATGCTTGAGCGCGGCCAGGGTGTCGGCGGTTTCGCCAGACTGGCTGATGGTGACGACGAGCGTCTTGGGGTCGGGCACTGAATCGCGGTAGCGGTATTCGCTCGCAATCTCGACCTGCGTCGAGATCTTTGCGATGCCTTCGAGCCAGTACTTGGCGGTGCAGCCGCTGTAGTAGCTTGTGCCGCACGCAAGAATGAGGATCTTGTCGATGTCCTTGAACACGCGGTGCGCGCTGGCGCCGGTGGCGCCGTCCTGGCCGATGCCGTCGAACAGCTCGGGCACGATGCCGGCCACGCCTTCAAGGGTGTCGCCAATGGCGCGCGGCTGCTCGAAGATTTCCTTCTGCATGTAGTGGCGGTAGGGGCCGAGTTCGGCCGCGCCGCTGTGGGCCTGCACGGTGCGCACCTGCCGCTCGACGGGCTTGTGGCCGCGGTCGACGATCCAGTATTTGCCGGGCTGCAGATCGACCACGTCGCCTTCTTCGAGGTAGACGATCTGGTCGGTGACACCGGCCAGGGCCATGGCGTCGCTTGCAAGAAAGTTCTCGCCGCCTTCCTTGCCCACGCCAAGGATGAGCGGCGAACCCGCACGCGCACCAACCACGCGCTGCGGTTCGTCGCGGCAGATCACGGCAATGGCATAGGCGCCGTGCAGCTGCAGCACCGCCGCCTTCACGGCTTCGAACAGGTCGCCGTCGTACAGGCTGTCGACAAGGTGGGCGATCACCTCGGTGTCGGTCTGGCTCTCGAACAGGTAGCCCTTGGCTTCGAGCGCGGCGCGCAGGGCTTCGTGGTTTTCGATGATGCCGTTGTGCACCAGCGCGATACGGCCCGGGCGCGCGCCCTGTGCGTCGGCACCAGGACCATGGCTGAAGTGCGGGTGCGCGTTGTGCACCGCCGGTGCGCCGTGCGTGGCCCAGCGGGTGTGGGCAATGCCGGTGAGGCCTTCGACACGGTCTTCGCGCACCTGGGTGACGAGGTCTGCCACTCGCGATGTGGTGCGGGCACGCGTGAGGCCGCCCGCATGAACCGCCACGCCGCAGGAGTCATAGCCGCGGTATTCGAGCCTTTGAAGCCCCTGGACGAGGACCGGAACGATATTGCGATGAGACGCTGCGCCGACGATGCCGCACATGGTGAGCTGCCTTTGAATGAAGAGGAGACCTGATGTTAGAGATCAGATCGAAAAATATGCGTTCAAAATGACGCTCTATTTTGAGAATTAATTTCACCGCACCGGTGACTTGGATTTTTCTTCCATAATTCACCAATATATGGAATCAATCTCGCTGGATGCAATAGACCTCCGCTTGCTCGATGCGCTCCAGCGCGACGCCTCGCAGACAAACCAGCGGCTGGCCGAAGACGCAGGCATTTCGCCGCCTACCTGCCTGCGGCGGGTTCAACGCCTGCGGCAAGAGGGGCTCATCGAGCGGCAAGTCGCGCTGCTCTCGCCAGACCGCCTGGCAACCGCGCTCGGCCACGGCCTGCAGGCGGTGGTCGAAATTTCGCTGGACAGGCAAGACGCGGCGGCGCTCGATGCCTTCGAGGCGCGCGTGATTGCAGACGACGCCGTGCAGCAATGCTGGCGCGTTTCGCCGGGCCCCGACTTTGTGCTGGTGGTGGCCACCCGCGACATGCCGGGCTACGGCGCCCTCGCCCAGCGGCTATTCAACGCCGACGCGAACGTGCGCAACGTCAAGGCTTTTTTCAGCCTGAAGCGCGCGAAGTTCGAGCCCCGGTTGCCGCTGGAATAAAGCCGCGCCTGTTCAGGCCTTGGGCTTCTTCTGCGGGCGCTTCCAGTTGGGAAAGCTCACCGGCTTGCTCCGCGCCACGGTAAGTGCGCCGGGCTCGGTCGACTTGTTCACGGTCGAGCCGCCCCCGATGGTGCCGCCCGCCCCAATGGTGATGGGCGCCACCAGCACGCAGTTGCTGCCCACATGAACGTCGTCCTCGATGACGGTGCGGTGCTTGTTGGCGCCGTCGTAGTTGGCGGTAATGCTGCCTGCGCCGTAGTTGACGCGCTGGCCCACGGTGGCGTCGCCAAGATAGGCCAGGTGATTGGCCTTGGCGCCCTCGGCCAGGGTCGAGTTCTTGACCTCGACGAAGTTGCCGATGTGCACTTCGGCACCCAGTTGCGCGCCGGGCCGCAGCCGGGCAAAGGGGCCGATGAGCGACCTTTCGCCAACCGTCACGCCCGCCTTTTCGCCTTCGATGTGGGTAAAGGGATGGATCACCGCGCCCGCCTCGATGCGCGCATTGGCAATGACGCAGTTGGCGCCGATGCGCGCGCCCTCGCCCAGGAACACCGAGCCTTCGAACACGCAGTTGACGTCGATCTCGACATCGGCCTCGCAAGACAGCGTGCCGCGCAGGTCGAACCGGGCCGGGTCGGCAAGCCGCACGCCTTGCGTCATGAGCGCTTCGGCCTGCCGCAGCTGCCACGCACGCTCCAGCGCCGCCAACTGCGTGGGGCTGTTGATGCCGGCCACCTGGAGCGCATCGGTCGTGACATGCGCAACCACCGGCACGCCATCGGCGGCGGCCAGCTTGACGATGTCGGTCAGGTAGTACTCGCCCTGCGCGTTTCGGTTGTCCAGCCGGGCCAGCCAGCCCTTGAGCAGGGCCGCGGGCACGGCCATCATGCCGCTGTAGATCTCCCGGATCTGGCGCTGCGCCTCGGTGGCGTCCTTTTCTTCGACGATGGCGGTGACCTCACCTTCCTGGCCTTCCGCGCGGACGATGCGGCCGTAGCCCGTCGGGTTGTCGAACTCGATGGTCAGCAGTGCAAGCCGCTGGCCGGCGCTTGCGGCAATCAGCGCGCGCAGTGTTTGCTCGGCAATGAGCGGCACGTCACCCGACAGCACAAGCACGGTGCCATCGTCGGGCAGCAGCGGAACCGCCTGCTGCACGGCATGGCCGGTGCCCAGCTGCGGCTCTTGCCGCGCAAACTGCAGGCCGGTGCCGGCCGTGCTGGCGGAAGTCATGGCGGCCTCGACCTCGGCCGCGCCGTGGCCGGTAACCACCACCACATGGCGGGCGCCAATGCGCGCCGCAGTGCCGGTCACATGGGCGAGCAGTGCACGCCCTGCCAAACGATGCAACACTTTGGGCAGCCTGCTTTTCATGCGCGTGCCTTTGCCGGCCGCCATGATGACCACGTCGACCGGGCCCTGGTTGTCTTGCGGAATCTGATTCATGCTTCTTTCTACCCGAATGCGTTGCGCCAAGTTGGCGCGAATTATCGGCGTGCTGCTCGTGGCCGCCGCGCTCGGCGCGTGCAGCACGATCAAGCTGGCCTACAACAACCTGCCCGAGCTGAGCTACTGGTGGCTCGACGCCTACGTCGACTTCGACGGTTCGCAAACGCCCAAGGTGCGCGACGGTCTGGCGCAACTGCTGAGTTGGCACCGGCAGAACGAACTGCCCCGGGTGCTTGGCCTGCTGCAAGAGGCGCAGGCCCTGGCGCCGCGCGACGTGACCGCGGCCGAGGCATGCCGCATGGCGGACCAGATCCGCGAACGCCTGCTGGCGGTGGCCGAGCACGCGGAACCCGCCGGCACCGAACTGGCGCTGAGCCTGTCCGAGGCGCAGTTGCAGCAGCTGGAGCGCAAGTACGCAAAGAACAACGCCGAATACCGCAAGGAGTGGCTCGACCGCAGCCCCGCGAAAGTGCAAGAGAAGCGCTACGAAAAGTTTCTCGAGCGCCTGGAAGATTTCTATGGCCGGCTGAGCCCGGAGCAGCGCGAGCTGATCCGGCGCCAGGTGGCGCAATCGGTGTTCGATCCGCGCATGGCCGCCGCCGAGCGCCGCCAGCGGCAGCAAGAGGCGCTGGTGCTGCTGCGCGGCTTCAACACGGCCAAGCCGCCGGCACCCGAGGCGCGCGCGGCCATCCACGCCTATGTGATGCGCGTTGCCGATCCGCCGCCTGGACCGTGGCGCGATCATCAACAGGCACTGCTGCAGGAAGGCTGCCGCAATCTGGCAGCACTGCACAACGCCACCAGCGCCAGCCAGCGCGAGCAGGCCGTGCGGCGGCTGCTGGCCTACCAGGACGATCTTCGGCAACTGTCGGCCGCGCCCTGAGCATGCAGCGCCGCGAGGCGCAGCACGGTCAGATAAGGGGCGTGGGCCGCATCGGGCGCTCGAAGTAGTCGCCCAGCGTTTCGAGCGCATGCGGCTCGAGAATGCGCAGCCAGCCCGCATCGAGCTTGTAGAGCCCCAGCCCCTGCAGCTTGCGCAGCGTCTTGTTGGTGTGCACCAGCGAGAGCCCGAGCGCATCGGCCAGGTGTTGCTGGTTGAACGGAAACTCGACCCAGCCGTCGCGCACCATGCCAACGCGCTCGGCACGGCGGTACAGGTGCATGAGCAGCATGGCCACGCGCTCGCTCGCATTGCGGCGGCCGGCGGTCACCAGGTTGTCGTCGACGATTTTTTCCTCGCGCGCGGCCAGCCACGTGATGTCGTAGCCGAGCTTGGGCTGGGCATGGAACAGCTCCCAGAGCCGCTCGCGCGAGAACGCGCAAAGGGTGGCGTCGGTCACGGCCTCCACGCCATGCGTCTGGCCGTCGGCAAACTCGTCCTGCAGGCCGATGAAATCGCCGGGCAGCAGAAAGCTCAATATCTGCCGCCGCCCGTCACTCAGCGTCTTGAAGCGAAACGCCCAACCCGAATAAAGAGTGAACAGCTGGGCGCTCGGCCGATGCTCTTCGACGATGGCGCCGCCGGCCGGCACGCGGCGAGAGCCCACCCGGAACGACTCGATGGTCTTGAGCTCTTCAGTAGACGCAGGCAAGAAGGCTTCGAGCTTGCGCAACGCACAGTCGTCGCAGGGATTGGCCCCCTGGGGCGGCGACGCGGGAGGTAAATGGTCCTCGAATTTCACGCGCCACTATAGGCTTTTTACCTGTGTCTTTTTACATTTCGGCGTGTGCCCGGGGTCCATACACTTCGCACGTTTTCCGCACCCGTTCGCATGACAGAAGTAAAGCCGCTTTTCGAGATTTTTTATTGCAGCGTGCTCACGCAAGACATGCCGCCCGCTACGGTCGGCGCCATAGTGACCCAGGCGCGTGCGCGCAATGCGCAACACGAGATCACCGGTCTTCTCGTTTTTGACGGCATGCGCTTCTGCCAGCACCTCGAAGGCCCGCCAGAGGCTGTGAAGGCGCTGATGCAGCGCATCGACCAGGACACGAGGCATACCGATGTGCGGGTGGTTTACCAGGGCGCCTTGACCGCCCGCCGCTACACGGGCTTTGGCCTGGGCCTGGCCGAAAGCGAGGGCCCCCACCTCATGGCCGGGGTGCATGCACTGGAGGGCGAGGCCGCGCTCCAGCATTTCCTGGCGCTGCGGCCCAGCTTCGACATCAACGGCTGAAAACGAAAAAGGCGGCCGAAGCCGCCTTTCCGTCCGTGGGAGCTGGCCGGCTCAGGCGGCCGGATCCCACGAGTAGGTGGCACCATAGCCATCCCACGCTTCCATGACGATGCGCTGGCCGGCAGCCACGTTCAGGGATTCGCCGGGTGCCAGCACCAGGTCCTCGCTGGGATTGGCCGCCGTGGCGTCGGGCGTGATCCACACCCGGCCCTGCTTTACCCGCAGCACGCTGGACGAACGCGCCTTCAGGCTCATCGCCTCGCCTGGGGCAATTTGCCAGGCACCACGGCGCACGGCCGGCGGAACGGCAGAAGCGGTGCGCGCGGCGGGCGACAGGGAAGCGAGCGATTGGTTGGTGCAGACGGCTGTGGACATGATGAAACTCCTTGGACTTTGCCGAAGTGCGATGACAGGACGGAGGCAATGGCGCAGTTCGGGAATGAATGATCGTTCGGGGCCTGTTGGCAGTCCAATGAAAACGAAGTAGCCTACTGATTCCGAATCCGCATCAATGGCCCGATGCCCTCCACGCCCCTGTCCATGCAGCACTCCCAAACCCATCTGCGCTCCCGCCCCATTTCTGCCGGGCACCTGCGCGCCTTCGAAGCCGTGGCGCGGCACCTGAACTTTCGGGCCGCCGCAGAAGAAATGGCGCTCACCCAGTCGGCGGTCAGCCGCCAGATCCAGTCGCTGGAAGAAGAAGTGGGCGTGGCGCTGTTCCTGCGCCATACGCGCGCTGTAGAGCTCACGAGCGCCGGGGCGCAGCTGTTGCTGGCGGTGCAGCAATCGCTTCCGCGCATCGATACGGCCGTGCGCCAGATCCGCCAGAGCGCGGGGCGCAAGAGCGTGTCGCTCACCACTTTTGCATCTTTTGCATCGATGTGGCTCATTCCGCGGCTGGAGGCTTTTCAGCGCGACAACCCCGAGATCGACATCCGCATCGACGCCAGCGACGTGGCGGTCGACCTGGAAGTGGCCGACGTGGACATTGCCCTGCGGTATGGCCCGCGCGAAGCCATGCCGGCCACGGCGGTGCGCCTTTTTGGCGAAACCCTTACGCCCGTGGCGAGCCCCTGGCTATTGAAGAGCAGCCCGCCCATCAAGACGCCGGCCGACATTGCGGGCTTTACGCTGATCGAGGCCGGCGATGCGCACCGCACGCACCTCGAATGGCTGACGTGGCGGCGCTGGTTCGAGGTGAACGGCCTGGAAAGGGCGCAGCCCAAGCGCTGGCTCTACTTCAACTATGCCTACCAGATGGTGCAAGCCGCCCTTACCGGACAGGGCGTAACGCTTGCGCGCAGTTCGCTCATTGCCGAAAGCCTGGCCAACGGCGACCTGGTCGAGGTGCTGCCGCAGCACCGCATGGATTCGCCGATGGGCTACTGGCTCATCGCGGGGCCGCGCAATGCGCTGCGGCCGGAAATCAGGGCCTTCTGGGATTGGCTGCAGGCCCAGGCCATCACCACGCGCGAGACCATCGGCGAGGTGCCCGACCCGGACACGGTCGACAACATCGACTAAGCCAGAGACGAGCGGCGCACCGCAAGGCTCAGGAGGTTGGCCAGACCACGCCGTTGTCGTTGAGGATCGCGTCCAGCGGCAGGTCGTGCGCCTCGGGCTCGTATTCGTCGAGAAAGCCGTTGGTAAAGCCCAGCCCCACCGTGAAGGGGCGCGGCTCCAGCGCGGCCAGCGTGCGGTCGTAAAAGCCGCCGCCGTAGCCCAGGCGGTAGCCGCCGGCGCTGTAGCCCACGCAGGGCACGAACAGCAGCGTGGGCACGATGAGCTCGGTGTCCTTGGGCTTGGGAATGCCGTAGGCGTCTTCTTCCATCTGGCAGCCGGGGTACCAGGCGTGAAAGGTCAGCGTCTTGTGCACCTTGTTCATCACCGGCAGCCCGATGCGGCGGCGCTGCGGCTCGTCGATGAGCTCGCCGTCTTCCTTCCAGCGGTGCAGTGCGGGCAGCGGATCGAACTCGCCCTTGATGGGCCAGTAGGCGCCAATCACGGTGTCGGGCCGGCCGACCAGCCAGATTCGCATGACCCGCTGCAGCAGGTCGGCCCTGGCAAGCCTGTCGGGCATGGCCAGGCGCTGCTCGATCAGCGCTTTTCGCAGCTGATCCTTGAGAAAACTCACGGTCGCCGAGGTGTCGGCATCCTTTGACTTGTCCATAATCCCCCGATGCAGTTCCCAAGCATTTTGGCATCCATGCGCCATCGCCCGCGCGGCGCAATACCCGCACTCGTTTTTTCCGCCGTCCTGGCAGCCGCCGCACTGCTTTCGCAGCAGCCCGCCGCCGCACAGAACAACGGCAATGACGACGTGCTCATCCAGATGAAGCAGGCTTTCCAGCGCGGAGACAAGGCCCGCCTTGCCGCCCTGCTGCCCCAGGCGCGCGGCCATGCGCTCGAACCCTGGGCCGCGTACTGGGAACTCAAGGCCCGCCTGCAAGAGGCCACGCCGAACGAGGTGCAAGACTTCTTCGCTCGCTACCCCGGCACCTACCAGGAAGACCGCCTGCGCAACGACTGGCTGCTGCTGCTGGGCCAGCGCCGCGACTGGGACGGCTTTTCCGCCGCCATCGCCGGCTTTCGCATGGGCGACGACGCGCAGGTGCGCTGCTATGCAGTGCTGGTAGAAGCCCTGCGCTCCGGCAACGCCACCCAGGCCCAGGCCGACGAAGTGCGCCGCAACTGGTTCAGCCAGAAAGAGGCGGACGACGGCTGCCTTACCGCCGCCGACCGCATGGTTGCCGCACGCCTGATCTCGACCAACGATGTCTGGAAGAAAGCCCGCTTGGCCATGGAGGCCAATCGCCCGCAAGCCGCACGCGGCGCCGTGACCATCGCTGCGCCCGATGCGCTGCCGCTCTTCGAAGAGCTCAACGCCAGCGCACCCAAGTTCCTGACCGGCCGAGCCTTCGTGGCGGCCAAGTCGCGCAAGGAGCTGGTGGTGCTTGCGCTCATCAAGATTGCAATGGCCGACCCGGAACAGGCCGCGACGCAGCTCGACAGCAAATGGGGGCCCATGCTTTCTGCCGAAGAGCGCAACTGGCTCTGGGGCACCATCGGCCGCCAATCGGCAAGCAAGCTGTCGCCCATGGCCGGCAGCTACTTCGGCAACGTCACCAAGAACAGCGACCTGTCCGACGACATGCTCGGCTGGCGCGTGCGCGCCGCGCTGCGCAACGGCCAGTGGAAAGAGGTGTTGCCCGCCATCAACGCCATGAGCGAAACCGCCCAGCTCGACCCGACCTGGGTCTACTGGAAAGCACGCGCACTCGGCGCCGCGGGCGGCGACGAGCGCCGCGCGCAGGCACGGGACCTTTACCAGAGCATTGCCGGTACGCGCGGCTTCTATGAAATGCTGGCGCTCGAAGAGCTCGGCCAGCGCACCGTCACGCCAACTCGCCCTGCCCCCCTCACGCCTGAAGAGAAAAACGCTGCGCGCAGCAACCCCGCACTCAGCCGCGCGCTCTACGCCATCGGCATCGGCCTGCGCCCCGAGGGCACGCGCGAATGGAACTACGCCACCAACCTGCACGACAAGGGCGGCATGGACGACCGCGCGCTGCTGGCCGCAGCCGACCTCGCCTGCCAGCGCGAGGTGTGGGACCGCTGCATCAACACCAGCGAGCGCACCAAGGGCGTGATCGACGCGGAGCAGCGCTTTCCCATGCCTTTTCACGACACGGTGCTGCGCAAGAGCCAGGACATCGGGCTCGACCCGGCCTACGTCTATGGGCTGATCCGCCAGGAGAGCCGCTTCATCATGGACGCGCGCTCGGGCGTGGGTGCCTCGGGCCTCATGCAGGTCATGCCCGCCACGGCCCGGTGGACCGCCCGCAAGATCGGCATGAACGACTTCACGCCGGGGCAGATCACCGACCGCGAAACCAACATCACCATCGGCACCAACTACCTGAAGCTGGCGCTCGACGACTTCGACGGCTCCATGGCCCTGGCCGCCGCGGCCTACAACGCCGGCCCCGGCCGGCCGCGCAACTGGCGCAACGGCCCGGTGATGGAAGCCGCAATCTGGGCCGAGAACGTGCCCTTCAACGAGACGCGCGACTACGTGAAGAAGGTGCTGGCCAACACCACCAACTACGCCGCGCTGATCACCGGTCGCCCTCAGTCGCTGAAAGAACGCCTCGGCCGTGTGGGCCCGCGCGACGCTTCCGAGCCCGAGCCCAACAAGGACCTTCCCTGAGATGAGTTGGGGCGGCCAGGTACTCGACACCGTTGCGGCCGAGTTCTCGGACGTGGGCGACATCGCCCAGCTCACGCGCATCGTGGTTCGCCTGATGCTGGCAGCGGTCATCGGCTTCATGCTCGGCTTCGAACGCGAGCAGCAGGGCAAGGCGGCCGGCGTGCGCACCCACATGCTGGTAGCGATCGGATCGGCGCTGTTCGTGCTCATTCCCCAGCAGACGGGCATCGTTCCGGCCGACATGAGCCGGGTGATTCAGGGCCTGGTGGCGGGCGTGGGCTTTCTCTGCGCCGGCACCATCCTCAAGCAGGGCAAGGACGAGCACCAGGTGCAGGGGCTCACCACCGCCGCGGGCCTGTGGATGACGGCCGCCATTGGCATGGCCTGCGGGCTCGGCCGCGAAGTGACCGCAGTGCTGAGCGCGCTGCTCGCGCTGGCGGTGCTTTCCCTGGTGCCGCGTCTCGTCAACCTGATCGAGCGCCTGGTCGGCCCGCCGCGTGGTGAAGACAAGGACGGCGAAGCCTCCCGCGTGATCGCCTCGCCTGAAGACCCGCCGCAGCGCTGAAGAAAAGAAAAAAAGAAAAGAAGAGCGAGGTGCGCCGAGCGCATCAATTGGCGCGCGCTTCGGCATCAATCTGCAAGCACGGCCGGGCTAGGATTGAAGGTTTACGTTTCACCTGAACCGCAGGATCACACGATGCGCAAGCTCTACATCGGCAACAAGAACTACTCGTCCTGGTCCATGCGCCCCTGGGTGCTCATGAAGCAGGCCGGCATTCCATTCGAAGAAGTTAAGGTGCGCTTCGATTCCTTCGAAGCCAATTCCCAGTTCAAGAAGACCATCAGCACGCTGAATCCCGTTGCCAAGGTGCCGGTGCTGGTCGATGGCGACCTGGTGGTGTGGGACACCCTGGCCATTGCCGAATTCCTGGCCGAGACCTTTCCCGAAAAGCAGCTGTGGCCCCGCGCCGCGGCCGACCGGGCCCGCGCGCGCAGCATCTGCGCCGAAATGCACTCGGGCTTCGGCAACCTTCGCACCCTTTGCGGCATGAACATCGAAGCCTCGCTGGCCGACGTCGGCGCGCAGTTGCTGAAGGACAACCCCGGCCTGCAAGCCGAGGTCGATCGCATCGTGCAGATGTGGACCGACCTGCTCGCCGCCCATGGCGGCCCCATGCTGTTCGGCGAGTTCACCAATGCAGACGCCTACTTTGCGCCCGTGGGCACGCGCATCAAGACCTATGGGTTGCCGGTGCCGCCGGAAATCTCGGCGTACATCGAGCGCGTGCAGGCCCTGCCCGGCATCAAGGCATGGATCGACGATGCCTTGGCCGAGAAGGACTTCCTGCAGTTCGAAGAGCCCTACCGCAAGGGCCGCTGAAGCGCGCTCCGGTCTTTGGCTCAGAAGCGGTAGGTGGCCGACAGGTAGGTCACGATCGGGTTCAGCTTCAGCCGGGCTTCGCTGATTCCCACCGGCACGCCGGTGATGGTCGAGGTCGTGAGCTTGGCCTTCGTCTTGAGCGGAATATAGGAAACCGAGAACGACACGCCCCAGTGCTTGTCGATCTGATAGGCCACGCCCGCATTGAGCACGGGCGCGAACGAGCTGTCGAGCTTGGCCGTGGTCGTGGTGGAGAGCGGCCGCTGGCGCAACTGGCTGCCAAGGGCGCCCTGGAGCTCGGGCGTCAGCTTGACGTCGCTGTACCAGACATACGTGGCGCCAAGGCCCACGAAGGGCCGCCAGGCCGAGTTGCCTTCGTTGAAGTAGTACTTGCCGAGAATGGTGGGGCTCCATTGGCGGGCTTCGCCCAGTTCGCCCAGGCGGCCCAAGGTGCCTGTGCCCTCCAGCTTGAACTTGGGCGGAACGCCGAACACGCCCTCGACGGCCCAGTGGCTGTCGATGAAATACACCGCACTCAAACCCAGGGTGTCCGAATCCTTGACCGCTGCGCCCGAACCGACCAGCACGCTCTGCACAGGCGCCGTCAGCGTCAGGGGCTTGCTCGAATCCTGCGGCGAAAAATGGAGCCAACCCGCGCCCACCACCCAGTCTCCGGCGTTTTGCGCCCACGCACCGCCGGACGCCAGCGCGCCCATGGCGGCCAGCGCAAACATCGTTTTCTTCATCGTTGATTGCTCCTTTTGGTTTAAAAATTCGCAACGAAGGGGGCCTGCTGCAAGCACCGCTCCTTTTGAGGCAAACCGGCGAACGAATGCCGGTTCGCAGGGCAATTATCGAACGACCGTTCTATTTTTATCTCTGAGGGGTATCCCTACACTGGGCGCATGAAAACCTATCTCGTCGGCGGGGCGCTGCGCGACCGGCTGCTCGGACGGCCGGTGTCCGACCACGACTGGCTGGTGGTCGGCGCCACGCCCGAAGAAATGACTGCGCGCGGCTACCTGCCCGTGGGCCGCGACTTTCCGGTGTTCCTGCATCCGCAGACCCGCGAGGAATACGCGCTCGCCCGCACCGAGCGCAAGAGCGCTCCCGGCTACCGCGGCTTCACCGTTCATGCGTCGCCAGACGTCACCCTCGAGCAAGACCTGGCGCGGCGCGACCTCACGGTCAACGCCATTGCAATGCCCGCCGAACTGGTGGACGCGAAGGGCCGCTTCGAGCCCACGCCCGACAAGCTGGAGGACCCGTTCAATGGCCGGCGCGATCTGCAGCAAAAGCTCCTGCGGCACGTGACCGACGCCTTTCGCGAAGATCCGGTACGCATCCTGCGGGTGGCGCGCTTTGCAGCGCGCTTCGACGATTTTTCGGTTGCGCCCGAAACCATGGCCCTGATGCGCGAGATGGTCCAGGCCGGCGAAACCGATGCGCTGGTAGCCGAACGCGTCTGGCAGGAGCTGGCTCGCGGCCTGATGGAAACGCGCCCCTCGCGCATGTTCGACGTGCTGCGGGCCTGCGGCGCGCTGGCCGTGCTGCTGCCCGAGGTCGACAGGCTCTGGGGCGTGCCGCAATCCGCGGAACATCATCCCGAAGTGGACACCGGCGTGCACCTGATGATGGTGGTCGACACCAGCGCCAAGCTGCAGGCGCCGCTGACGGTGCGCTTTGCCTGCCTGATGCATGACCTTGGCAAAGGCACGACCGAACCGGGCCTCCTGCCGCGCCACACCGGCCACGAAAAGCGCAGCGCCGAACTGCTGCACGCCGTTTGCGACCGCTGGCGCGTGCCGGTCGACATCCGCGAGCTGGCCGAAGTGGTGGCGCGCGAGCACGGCAACATCCATGGCAGCAGCGAACTCGACGCGACCGGGCTGGTGCGCCTGCTCGAACGCTGCGATGCGTTTCGCAAGCCCGCGCGCTTTGCCGAGGTACTGCTGGCTTGCGAGTGCGACTCGCGCGGCCGGCTGGGGTTTGAAGACCACCCCTATCCGCAGCGCGAGCGGCTGTTGGCGGTGCACCGCGCCGCAGCAGGCGTGGCAACCGATGCGGTGGCACGCGCGGCGCAGCAGTCGGGCGCCACGGGCCCGCAGATCGGCGAGGCGATCCACCGCGCCCGGGTCGATGCGGTGGCGGTATTGCTGCCACGCTGACGCCCCGCGCCGGTGCGCCGGTGCGCCGGTTGCGCTCAACCGCAGGCGGCACTGCGTCCATGCTGCGGTATTCGTCCGACTTTGACCGACACGGGAATTGCTATGCCCGTGTTATGGTTTTCGGCGATGCCAATGTCCTCCCAAGTGCCCTCCGAATTGCCCCCTCCGTTGGGGCGAGATACCGCTCTTTTTCTAGACTTCGACGGCACGCTGGTCGCACTTGCGCCCACTCCCGAGGCTGTCGAAGTTCCTCCCGCGTTGGTGGCACTGCTCGAGCACCTGCGTGACCAGCTCGGCGGCGCCCTGGCCGTGGTGTCGGGCCGCCAGATCGACGCGATCGACCGTTTTCTGGCGCCGCTGCGGCTGCCTGCAGCGGGCGAACACGGTGTGCAGCGGCGCGACTTCAAGGGCCATATGCAAGAGCAGAACGCCCCCGACCTGGTGCCGATTCTCGAGATTGCCAATGAACTGGCGCGCGTGCACGAAGGCCTGCTGGTCGAACGCAAGCACGCCGCCATCGCCCTGCACTACCGGCTCGCGCCGCAGTTGGAGGCCGTGTGCCGCGACGCGATGACGCGCGCCATTGCGGGCCGTCCGCAGCTTGAGCTGATGCACGGCAAGTTCGTGTTCGAGGTCAAGCCGGCGGGCATCAACAAGGGCATTGCCATCGAGGCCTTCATGAACGAGCCCCCGTTTGCCGGCCGCAAGCCCGTCTTTGCGGGTGACGACACCACCGACGAAAGCGGCTTTGCGGTGGTGCAGCCGCGCGGCGGCATCGGCATCAAGGTGGGCTCGGGGCCAAGCCTGGCGCTGCACCGGCTCGAATCGTCGCGCGCGGTTTATGAATGGCTGGTGCAGTTGCGCGATCAACTGGCCGCATCGGAACACAAGAAAGACGAATCCCCGAGGAGCGCCGGATGAGCGAGCTGCAATTGTCCAAGGCACCCGAAGACCGCGCGGGCAGTTCCCTTTCCGGCGCTGCCGGCCCCGACGACCAGGCGCCGGTCGATCCGCGTGCGGCGGCATCGGCGGTGCCGCGCGGCTTTGGGCCCCCGGCCGATCCTTCGCTCAACGTGGGCGTCATCGGCAACTGCGCCTACAGCGCGCTCATCGACGCACGGGGGCGCGCTGTGTGGTGCTGCCTGCCGCGCTTCGACGGCGACCCGGTATTCAACGCCCTGTTGCACCCGGGTGAGGACGCAGGTGCCTGGGCCATCGAGATCGAAGATTTCGCCTCCAGCAAGCAGTGGTACGAGCCCAATACCGCGGTGCTGCGCACGCAGCTGTTCGACAGCGCGGGCCAGGGCATCGAGATCACCGACTTTGCGCCGCGCTTCTACAGCCGCTCGCGCTACTTTCGGCCCCTGATGATGGTGCGCCGCGTGCGGCCGATTGCCGGTGCGCCGCGCATTCGCATTGCGCTCGATCCGCGCTTTCAGTGGGGAGCATCGGCGCCAGTGGAAGTCACGCGCGGCAGCAACCACATTCGCTATGTGGGGCCGGACGTTACGCTGCGGCTCAACACCGACGCATCCATTTCGCACATTCTTTCGCGCCAGCCCTTCGTGATCTCGCGCGAATACAACTTCATGTTCGGCGTGGATGAAACGCTGCTCGACGGCATTGCCGATACGGCGCGCAGCTTCGAGCAGGAAACTATTGCCTACTGGCGCACCTGGAGCAAGCGCCTGGCCATTCCGTTCGAGTACCAGGACGCGGTGATCCGCGCGGCCATCACGCTCAAGCTCTCGCTCTACGAGGACACCGGCGCCATCGTCGCGGCCATGACCACGAGCATTCCCGAAGCGCCGGGCAGCCAGCGCAACTGGGACTACCGCTACTGCTGGCTGCGCGACGCCTTCTTTGTGGTGCGGGCGCTCAATTCGCTGAGCGAAGTCGGCACCATGGAAGACTACCTGCGCTGGCTCGGCAACGTGGTGATCGGGTCGCACGGCGAGCACATCCAGCCGCTCTACGGCATCGGGCTGGAGCGTGAACTGCCCGAGTCGATGGTCGAAAACCTTCCGGGCTATCGCGGCATGGGCCCGGTGCGCGTCGGCAACCAGGCGCAAGAGCACTTTCAGCACGACGTCTACGGCAACATCGTGCTGGGCGCCGCGCAGGCCTTTCACGACCACCGGCTGCTCGCACGCGCGGGCGTGGCCGAGTTTCCGCACCTGGAGGCGGTGGGCGAGCAGGCGATTCGCGTCTACGGCACGCCCGACGCCGGCATGTGGGAACTGCGCACTCGCGCCCGCGTGCACACCAGCTCGGCACTGATGAGTTGGGCCGCCTGCGACCGGCTGGCCAAGATTGCGCGTGCACTCGAGCTACCCGACCGCGCCGCCTACTGGCACGGCCATGCCGCGCGCATGAAAGAAGAAATACTGGCCAAGTCGTGGTGCGAGGAGCGCCAGGCTTTTGCCGAAAGCTTTGGCGGCCACGAGCTGGACGCCAGCATTCTGCTGATGGTCGAGGTAGGGCTGATCGATGCGCGCGACCCGCGCTTCATCTCGACCGTCGACGCCATGGAAAAGTCGCTTTGCGACGGTCCCTACATGCGCCGCTACGAGGCGGCCGACGACTTCGGCAAGCCGGAGACTGCTTTCAACATCTGCACCTTCTGGCGCATCGATGCGCTCGCCAAGATCGGGCGCAAGGCCGAGGCCCGCCAGATCTTCGAGACCATGCTGGCGGCGCGCAATCCGCTCGGCCTGCTTTCGGAAGACACGCATCCGGTCACGGGCGAGATGTGGGGCAATTTTCCGCAGACGTATTCGATGGTCGGCATCATCAACGCAGCGGTGCGGCTGTCGGCGCCTTGGGATTCGTGCATATGAGTCGACTGATTGTTGTTTCGAACCGCGTGGCGGACCCACGCAAGCCCGCGGCGGGCGGCCTGGCGGTTGCACTCGGTGAAAGCCTTCAGCAAAGCGGCGGCCTCTGGTTCGGCTGGAGCGGCCAGATCGTGGAGGGCGGCCCCACGGGCGAAGGCGAACTGCACATGCAGCACGCCGGCAAGGTCACCCTTGCCACCATCGACCTGAGCCGCGAAGACCACGACAGCTACTACCTGGGCTACAGCAACGACGTGCTGTGGCCGGTGTTCCACAACCGGCTGGACCTGGCTCACTTCGAAGCCGGCTTCATCGGCGGCTACCGGCGCGTGAACCAGCTGTTCGCACGCAAGCTGATGCCGATGCTCAAGCCCGACGACATCATCTGGATTCACGACTACCACCTGATGCCGCTTGCGGCCGAGTTGCGTGCCATGGGCTGCAAGCAGCGCATCGGCTTCTTCCTGCACATTCCGCTGCCGCCGCAGATCATCATTGCGGCCGTTCCGCAGCATGAGTGGCTCATGCGCTCGCTGTTCTCGTACGACCTGATCGGCTTCCAGGCGCAGCAGGACGTGCAGCACTTCGAGCACTACGTGCGCAACGAGGCGCATGGCGAATACCTGGGCAACGACATGTACCGCGCCTACGGGCAGACGGTGCGCTGCAGCGCGTTTCCCATTGGCATCGACGTCGACGAGTTCGCGGCGCTCACGCATGCCAAGGAATCGCGCGACATGTTCGAGACCATGAAGCGCGAGTATTCGCAGCGCCGCCTTCTGCTGGGCATCGACCGGCTGGACTATTCCAAGGGCATTCCGCAACGCGTGCGCGCTTTTCGCGAACTGCTCGCCAACTACCCCGAGAACCGCCGCAGTGCCACGCTGATCCAGATCGCATCGCCCACGCGCGAAACGGTCGATGCGTATGGCGACATCCGCCGCGAACTCGAGTCGCTGTGCGGCGCCATCAACGGCGACTACGGCGAGCTCGACTGGATGCCCGTGCGGTACATCCACCGCATGGTGGCCCGCAAGCGCGTGCCGGGGCTCTGCCGCGCGGCGGCGGTGGGCCTGGTAACACCGCTGCGCGATGGCATGAACCTGGTCGCCAAGGAATACATTGCGGCGCAAGACCCGGCCGACCCCGGCGTGCTGGTGCTCTCGCGCTTTGCCGGTGCGGCCGAGCAGTTGAAGGAAGCGCTGCTGGTGAACCCCTACGACACCCACGGCACCGCCGAGACTGTGCAGCAGGCGCTCCAGATGCCGCTCGAAGAACGCCGTGAGCGGCACCAGAAGCTGCTGTCGCGCATTCGCGAGCAAGACATCCACTGGTGGCGGCGCAGCTTTCTCGATGCACTGCGCGAGGCCGCAAGCCAGCGTTAAAACGAGAACGGCTGGCTAGGTTCCGGTGAGGAGCCTCACCAGCCGCATCACCGGCCGCGTGTCCGCCCACGTTTCCGGCCGCGTTTCCACGGGCCGGGAGGCCGCCGGCGCAACAGCCGCCTGTTGCGGGGCGTGCACGCGCAGCCGCACCGGCGTGAGCGCCGACAGTTCAATCCAGCCGCCGCGCTCCAGGCGATGCACGTCGCCATCGTTCAGCACCGTCTTCACCGTAAACACCGTGTCGCCGAACCATGAGGGCGGCGACACGAGCTGTGCGCAGCCCTCCAGCATTTCGAGCCAGCTGGCGGGGTCGAGCGAGGTGCGCAAGGCCTGCCCCGGGTGCAGCGTGACGGTATCGGGCAGTCGGTCGAGGGTAACGGGGGACATGGCGTGGCTTCCGGAGTTGGTGTGGTCATCGTAGGAATTAACGCCTGCTGAAAACAGGCACACGCCAAGGCGATTCGCACCGGAACAGCAGTTGCCCCTGCGCATCTGTTATGGTCGTTTTCCTTCGCATCTGCATCTGTTTTGAGATGCCCGATAGGGGGAGCATCAACGCCATGGATTCGCTACCGCTCTACCGCCAGCTCGCAGCACACTACGTGGACGCAATCCACACCGGCTCGCTCAAGCAGGGCGACAAGCTGCCGTCGCTGCGCAGCCTCATGCGCCTGCACGACATCAGCCTTTCGACCGCGCTGCAGCTGTGCCGCACCATGGAGAGCGATGGATGGGTCGAGGCGCGCGACCGCTCGGGCTACTTCGTGCGCCGGCCCAAGCGGCTGGCCATTGCGCCCATGGAGGAGCCCGCGGCCGGGGTGCCGCCCGATCCGGCGCAGTACGTGGGCATTCATGCCAAGGTTTCCGATTTCGTGGCCCGCCGCCGGCAGATCCCTGAAAAGCTCAACCTCTCGATTGCGCGCGGCGCACCCGAGCTGTACCCCGCCGAGGCGCTGCGCAATGCAATGACGCGCATGCTGCGCCAGCAACCGGAGCTGCTGACGGTCGCGGCGCAGCTGAAGGGGCAGCGCCAGTTCCGCGAAGTGCTCGCCCAGCGCAGCCTGCGCGTGGGCATGGCCATTTCGCCCGAAGACATCCTGGTGACCAACGGCTGCATCGAGGCGCTGAACCTCGCGTTGCGTGCGGTGGCGCAGCCGGGCGACACCGTGGCGGTGGAGTCACCCACTTTCTATGGGCTGCTGCAGGTGCTCGAGAGCCTGGGCATGCGCGCGCTCGAAATCCCGACCAGCCCGCAAACCGGCATTTCCATAGAGGCGCTGGAGCTCGCAATCAGCACCTACGACAACATCAAGGCCGTGGTGGTGGTGCCGCACCTGCAGAACCCGCTAGGCAGTGTGATGCCCGACGCCCACAAGGCGCGGCTCGCGCAGTTGTGCGAGCGGCACGCCATTCCGCTGATCGAGGACGACACCTACAGCGAGCTCGTCGACGCCCCGACGCCGCCGCGCGCGCTCAAGTCGTGGGACACCAGCGGCAACGTGATCCATTGCGCCTCGCTGCACAAGATCCTCGCGCCCGGCCTTCGGCTGGGCTGGATCACGGCGGGGCGCTGGCAGGCGCGGGTCGAAATGCTCAAGTTTGCGCAAACGCGCAACAACGAAGGGCTTTCGCAAAGCGCGGCCGGCCTGTTCATGGGCACCGGCGCCTACGACCGCCACCTGCGGCACCTGCGCACTTGCCTGAAGGCGCAGCGCGAGCAGACGGCCGATGCCATTGCCAGCTACTTTCCCGCGGGCACGCGCATCAACCTGCCGCCCGGCGGATTGCAGCTGTGGGTCGAGCTGCCGGAGCGCCTTTGTTCGTCCCGGGTTTTCGACGCGGCGCTTGCGGAACGGATCGTGGTGGCGCCCGGCACGCTGTTCTCGAACTCGTCGCGGTTCGACCATTACCTGCGCATCAACTGCGGCTGGCCCTATGGCGAGGCGATCGATGCCGGGCTGCGCCGCCTGGGGCAGATCATCGAAACGCTGGGCCGCGGCGCCAGCGCGATGGAAAAGGCCCAGCCGGCCGGGCACAGCATGCCGGCGGCGCCGGCACATGCCCGCCCGGCCGAGGTGCGCCGGCTTCAGTCGAGCAGTGCCAGGGCGGCGTAGTCGCCAACCTTCTCGCCGAGCCCCGCGGGCACCAGCATCACGCCGCGCGTTAGCGGCGGCAGCTTGCCGTCGATCTGCGCCTGCAGGCGCGGCAGCAGAAAGTCGCGGTGATGCCAGAACACGCTGCCGCCCAGGCTGATGCGCTGCAGATCGAGCGTGGCCACCAGGTTGTAGAGCATGCGGCCGATGACTCGGCACAGCGCATCGACGATCTCGCTGGCGTGCGGCTCGCCCGCCGAAGCAGCGGCGAACAGGTCGGGCGCAGGCTGCCCGAAACGGCGCGCAATGGAGTTGCCCGCCACCAGCGCCTCCACGTCGCCAAGATTGCCGCAGCCGCAAAGCGCGCCGCTTGCGTCGTCGACCACGAAGCTGTGGCCCGCGTGGCCGGCGTTGCCGTTCTTGCCACGCAGAGGACGGCCGTCGACGCACAGGCCCACGCCCACGCCGGTGCTCCAGGTGACGTAGGCGCAGTGGTCCAGGCCCTTCAGCGCGCCCCAGTGGCGCTCGGCCTCGAGGGCCGCCACGGCGTCGTTCTCGACCCGCACGCTGCCGAAGCGCTTGGCCAGCGGTGCCTCGATGAGCGCGGTCATCCAGTTGTTTGGCAAGCCGCGCGCCGGGCCGGCAATGCCGCCGCAGATATTGGGCGTGGCCAGTTCGACCAAGCCGTCGCGCAGCTCGAAAGGCCCCGCCGATGACACGCCGACGCGGTCGATGGCGGTGGAGGCAATGCCCTGCTCGGCGCAAATCTCTTCGATCATCCGGATGATCTGCACGGCCACGGCATCGTTGTCGCCGGTCTTGGCCGTCGGTTCGCTGCGGCGGCCGATCAGCGGCGCATCGCTCGATGCGGAAAGGCTCACGGCCACCTTGGTGCCGCCGATGTCAACGCAGGCTCTCATCGCGTGGTTCTTCTCTTTCTTTTCGGTTCTTGGGTTTCTCCGGCTGCGCTAGATCAGGCGAGCAACCAGCGCGGCAATCATGCTGAGCACCAGCGTGCTGGAGATGGGCAATTGCCACTCCCGGCCGAAAGCGCGGAATTCGAAGTCGCCAGGCAATCGCCCAAAACCGAACCGGCGCAGCCAGGCCGTGAGGCCGCTCATGAGCACCAGAGCCAGGACAACGACGATCAGCCAGCGGATCATGGGGACAGTCTAGGCCGCAAGGGCACCCATGGCTTGTCGGTGAAGTTCGGGCGTTGCGGCCGCGATGACCCTGCCGTCGGACTCCAGCCCCAGCGGTCGGCCCTGCCAGTCGGTGATGACGCCGCCCGCAGCCTCGATCACACCCGCCGGGCCCAGGTAGTCGTAGGGCTGCAGCCCGGTTTCCACCACCAGATCGATGGTGCCACCCGCCAGTTGTGCATAGCCGTAGCAGTCGCCGCCAAAACGGCGCATTGCGCATTGGCGGCTGAGCCGGTCGAAGGCCTGCCAGTCGGCCGGCGCAAAGATGTCGGGCGAGGTGGTGACGATGCGCGCCTTGGCCACGTCAATGCAGCCGCTGGCATGCACCGGTTGGCCGTCGCGCGTCGCGCCCTTGCCGGCCTGGCCGATCCAGCGCTCCTTCAATACCGGCATGTCGATCATGCCCAGCGCCACGCGCCCGCCTTGCAGCACGCCGATCAGCGTGCCCCAGAGCGGTGAACCCGTAATGAAGCTGCGCGTGCCGTCGATCGGGTCGAGCACCCAGACGCGCTCGGCGTCGAGCCGCTCCAGGCCGTGTTCTTCGCCATAGATGCCATCCGCTGGCGCACGGGCGCCAAGAATCTCGCGCATGGCCGTTTCGGCGGCGCGGTCTGCGAGCGTGACGGGGCTTTCGTCCGCCTTGGTGATGATGTCGAGCGGCGTGCGGAAATAGCGCATCGATTGCGCGGCGGCTGCATCGGCCAGCGCATTGGCAATCGACAGGAGATCGGGGGTCGGGGAGCTCATGAGGGAAGTGACGCGTGCCAAAACTGCGATTAGACCCGAGCCGGGGCCGGTTTGACACGCCAGGGGTTGGCGGCCTAGCATGGTCCGCAACTACCCGCCTTGACCACCGGACCACTGCATGGCCCCCATTCGATTCTTGCGCGCCGCATTGCTGGCGCTTCTGTTCGGCTCCATGGCCGTGCTGGCCCAGGCCGCCCCTTCCGCGTCGGAGCAGAAGCTCATCGACACGCTGATCCAGCGCGTCTCGCAGATGAAGACCGTCACCTTCATGCGCAACGGCAAGGAACACGATGCAGACGACGCCGCCAAGCACATGCAGGCCAAGTTCGATCACTTCAAAGACGAGATCGCCACGGCGGAAGACTTCATCGACCGCTGCGCCTCCCGCTCTGAAATGACGGGCAAGGCCTACCAGGTCAAGATGCCGAATGGTTCGCTGAAGGACGCCAACGAGTTCCTGAAAGCCGAGCTGCGCACGCTGCGCAAGGGCCCTGCCAGGACGGGCACCGGCTGATCCGGCGGCGCGCCGTCAGAAAGGCGTGTCGCCCACGATGGTGGTGCGATTGAGGCGCCGCCGCAGGTGGTCGGGCGTGCCGGCCGCAAGGTGCATGAGCGATCGGTTGTCCCAGAACACCAGGTCGTACGGCGCCCATTGGTGGCGGTACACGAACTCGGGCTTCACGCTGTGCGCGAACAGTTCGGCCAGCAACGCATCGCTTTCTTCCTGCGGCAGGCCGACGATGCGCGTCGTGAAATGCTCGCTGACGAACAGCGCCTTGCGACCCGTTTCCGGGTGCGTGCGCACCACCGGCTGCACCGCGGGGGCCACCTGGTCGATCTGTGCCTGCGAGAGCTTGGGCCGCCATGGGTTTTTGGCGCGCAGCTCTTCGTATTTTGCGAGATAGCTGTGCTCGGCCTTGAGCGGGAGGATGCGCTGCTGCAGCTGCGGACTTAGAGCTTCCCATGCGAGGTGCTGGTCGGCAAAGAGCGTGTCGCCGCCTTCGCTCGGCAGCTCTTGCGCATGCAGCAGGGAGCCGAGGCTCGGCTGGGGCTTGTACGAAATGTCCGAGTGCCAGTAGGCGCCCGCGTCGCCCAGGCCGATGGGTTCGCCGTTTTCCTTGATGTTGGAGACGATCAGGATCTCGGGGTGGTTCTTCAGGTGGAACTGGTGGAGCACGTGGATTTCCAGCGGGCCGAAACGGCGGCTGAAATCGATGTGCTCTTGAGGGGTGATTTGTTGGTTGCGGAAGACCAGGACGTGGTGGTCGAGGTGCGCTTGGTGGATGCGCTTGAAGTCTTCGTTGTCGATGGGCTTTGAGATGTCCAGGCCGATGATTTCGGCGCCTACGGGGGCGTTGAAGGGGCGGACTTCGAAGTGCTGTGAGGCGGGGGTCATTTCGCCAATGTAGGCGTGAAGGGGTGTTTGTTCAACGAACTCTTTGTTGGTAACTTATTTATGGTTTTTTTGAGTTCCGGGGCCGGGTTTCGCCCCGGCGGGCGACTCACTTTCTTTGCTTCGCCAAAGAAAGTAAGCAAAGAAAGGCGACCCCTACTGTCTGCGTCCCTTCGCTGCGCTACGGGCAACCTGCGGTGCTCGACTCCGGCGGGGGTCCGCAGAACTCGCTTCGCTCAAACAGCTGCGGCCCTGATCCCGCCTCCATCTGCGCTCCTCGGCGCATACAGAAGGGGCTGGGAGCGGGCAGCCTTCGCTCTCGCTCGGCCCCAAGTCCAACAGCCAACGCCAACCACTGCGGCGCGCAGCCGCAGTGGCCTGTTGGCCGAGCGAAGCAAAGGCCCGGATGGGCTGCACTCCCCTCTGTATGCGCCGAGGAGCGGAGGGTTTCGCGGATCAGGGCCGCAGCTGTTTGAGCGAAGCGAGTTCTGCGGACCCCGCGAAACCTGAGCACCGCAGGTTGCCCCGTAGCGTAGCGCAGGGGTCGCAGACAGTGGGGTCGCCTTTTCTTTGCTTACTTTCTTTTGGCGAAGCAAAAGAAAGTGAGTCCGCCGCCGGGCGGAATCCCGGCCCCGGAACCCAAACCAAGCCAGCAGCAGCTTCAAAGACTCAGAGCGTATGACTCCGATCCCCCTCCCCAAACCCCATCGCCTCCCAGGCCTCCCCCACAGCAAACCCCACAACCTTGAACAGCTCCCCCATCTCATGCTCATGAATGAGCCGAGCCGCCATTCCCCTCTCCGCAGCAGAGCCCTGCTCCATCCTCGCCAGCAACCCGCAGTTCAGTAGAAACCGGGCCTGGCTGGTATAGCCCAGCACTTCGAGCCCCGCTTCTTGCCCCGCAAGCGCGATGCCCGTGAAGTTGACGTGCGCGGTGATGTCCTTGTAGCCCACGTCGGACAGCGGATCGCCATCGGCCTGGTGCGCGCGGTGGCACATCACGGTTCCCATGTGGCGCTGCGGGTGGTAGTACTCGCGCTCCGGAAAACCGTAGTCGATAAAAAAGGCCGCGCCCTTGGTCAGGCGGTCTGCCAGGGTCGCCACAAAAGCCTCGGCCTGGGGATGGATTTCGGTCAGGTAGTCGTGCTCGCCGGGCACCTCCAGCGGCGGCCGCAACGCGGTGGTGCGGTCGGCCCAGGTCCAGCCCGTGCCTTGCGCATTGCGCACGATGCCGCGCTCGAACCACCGGCCGCCCACGCGCGTCAGCAATTGCACCGGCATTGCATCGAGCACCTCGTTGCCAATCACCACGCCTTGCATCGACTCCGGCAACTCGCCCAGCCAATCGACGCGGTCCGCATAGCGCACAAGCGCCTGTTGCTGGCGTTCGCGCAAAGTGCCCGAAAGATCGACGATGCGATAGCGCACGTCGCTGCGGCCGATTTCGTCCAATGCGTGCAGCAACTGCACGGCCAGGGCGCCGGAGCCGGCGCCGAATTCCCAGACCGTGTCGGTGCCGGTCTTCTGCAGCGCCTCGGCCACCTGCGCGGCAAGCGCCTGGCCGAACATGGGTGTGAGTTCGGGGGCGGTCACAAAGTCGCTGCCCGAGGACGGCATGTGGCCGAACTTGGCCGAGGTGTTGGCGTAGTAGCCCAACCCCGGGGCATACAGGGCCAGCGCCATGAAGCGGTCGAACCCGATCCAGCCACCGGCGCGCTCCACGGCGCGGGCGATCAGGGTGTCGAGGGCGATGGGTAAACTGTTCGTCGTCTTTGTCGTCACCCCCCGATTCTCCCTTCTCTGCCCGCATGAGCACAGCACCGCTTTCCTCAGGCCCCCGCACCGTCCTTGTCACGGGTGCGGGCCGCCGGCTGGGCCGCGAGATTGCGCTGGCGCTTGCTGCGGGGGGCTGGCAGGTGGCGGTGCACTACCGCAGCTCACGCGCGGAGGCCGAGCAAACGTCCGCCGAATGCGCGGGCCTTTCGGGCAACTCGGCGGTTTTCGAAGCCGACCTGCTCGACGAGGGCGCCACCCGTGCCCTGCTGCCGCGCGTGGCGGCACATTTCGGCGGGGTCGATGCGGTGGTCCACAGCGCGGCGCTCTTCGAACATGACGACGCCGCCAGCTTCAGCTATGCGCTCATGGAGCGCCATGCCCGCAGCAACACGGGCGCGGCCATTCTGCTGGCGCAGGCGCTACGCGACCACCTGGCGCTGCGAGACGCGCAAGGTGCGGTGGTGCATATGCTCGACCAGAAGCTCTGGAATCCCAACCCCGACTTTCTGAGCTACACGCTTTCCAAGGCCGCGCTGGAGGCCGCCACGCCCATGCTGGCGCTGGCGCTTGCACCGCGGGTGCGAGTGGTCGGCGTGGCACCCGGCCTCACGCTTTCGAGCCACATGCTGGACGACGAAAAGTTTGCGCAACTGCACAAGCTGTCGCCGCTGGGCCGCTCGTCCACGCCGGCCGATGTGGTGGCCACGGTGAAATTTGCGCTGGAAAACAACTCGATCACCGGCACCACGCTGCTGGTGGACGGCGGCCAGCACCTGATGAGATTCGAGCGCGATTTCTCGCTCATGTGAGCACCCGGAAAACACCATGTCCTCCATACCGCACGGCCACCAGACACTCACCCTCCAGGGGCTGCGCTTCGACGCCAACCTTGGCATCCTCGAGCAGGAAAAACGGGCACCCCAGCCGATCCTGGTCGACGCCGAGCTCAACCTCGGCCCGCAGCCGCTGCTGCCGCAGGACGACGACATCTTTCATGTGCTCGACTACCGCAAGGTGCGCCGCATCATCATCGACGAGTGCACCGCCGAGCATGTGAACCTGCTCGAAAGCCTCATTGGCAAGCTCGCGCAGCGGCTGCTGCAGCTGCCCGGGGTGCGGGGCGTGCGGGTGAAGATTGCCAAGCTCGAAATCTTCGACGACTGCGAGGTGGCTATCCGCATCGAAGCCGGGGAATGGTGATCCAAGGCAAAATCGGGGGTCTTCCCCTCGTTTTGACTGAAGTAGCCCACCAATGAACGCCGTCTGGATCGACGAGGCGCCCGTCGCCGGCGCCGCCGCCACCAATTCCCTGAAGATCGAGCGCGAAACGCACAAGCTCGAAAAGCGCCTGTGCCGCGAGGTGGGGCGCGCCATCGTCGACTACAACATGATCGAAGAGGGCGACAAGGTCATGGTGTGCGTGTCGGGCGGGAAGGACAGCTACGCCATGCTGGACATCCTGCTCAAGCTCAAGGCCCGCGCGCCGATTCACTTCGACATCGTCGCGGTGAACCTCGACCAGAAGCAGCCCGGCTTTCCGGAAGAAGTGCTGCCCAAGTACCTGAGCGAGCTTGGCGTGGACTTTCACATCGAGAACCAGGACACCTACAGCATCGTCAAGCGCGTGATTCCTGAAGGCAAGACCACCTGCGGGCTGTGCAGCCGCCTGCGGCGCGGCATTTTGTACCGCGTGGCGGACGAGCTCGGCGCCACCAAGGTGGCACTGGGGCACCACCGCGACGACATGCTGCAGACCTTCTTTCTCAACATGTTTTTTGCGGGCAAGCTCAAGAGCATGCCGCCCAAGCTGGTGAGCGACGACGGCAAGCACATCGTCATTCGGCCGCTCGCCTACGTGGCCGAGAAAGACCTGGTGCGCTGGGCGCAGCACCGCGAATTTCCGATCATTCCGTGCACCCTGTGCGGCAGCCAGGAAAACCTGCAACGCAAGCAGGTCGGCGAAATGCTGCGTGAATGGGACAAGAAGCACCCAGGCCGGGTGGAGAACATGTTTACCGCGCTGCAGAACGTGGTGCCTTCGCACCTGCTGGACGGAACGCGGCACGACTTCAAGGGTCTGAAGGCGACGGGCGTGGCCGACGAAGACGGCGACAAGGCGTTCGACGCGCCCTCCTTCGACTTGCTCTCCCAGGCACCCGCAGCCCTTCGCATTCTTCAGGGCTGACCCGGCAACCCAGGGGAATTTTGGGCCGCGGAGCCCGGAGACCCTCATGAAACGTGCGTTCTTTGCTCTCTTTTTAGCAGCAACACTGAGCGGCTGCGCCACCTCCTGGGTGGTCGACAGCGATGTGAAGAGCTTTTCCTCGATTGGCGCGGTGCCATCCGGCGCAACCTACCGCTTCGAGCGCCTGCCGTCGCAGCAGGCCGACGCCGCCCGGCAGGAGTCGCTGGAGGCAATGGCTGCGGCGGCTCTCGAAAAAGTGGGCTTGCGCCGCGACGATGCCCGCCCGACCTACAGCGCGCAGATTGGCGCGCGCGTCACGCTCGGGCTTTCGCCCTGGGCCGACCCGTGGCTCTTCGATGGCCCATGGGGATATGGCGGCTACGGTTATCACGGCTATGCACGCCGCTGGTACGGCGGGGGCTGGTACGGCGGCCCGGGTTTCATGCCACCGGCTGCCAACCCCTGGTACGAGCGCGAGGTGAGCATCGTGCTGCGCGACATCGGCTCGAACCGGGTGGTCTATGAAACGCGGGCCCGCAACGACGGACCGTACAACGCGAGCGCGGCCATCCTGCCCGTGATGTTCGATGCCGCGCTGCAGGGATTTCCGAACCCGCCGCAGGGCGAGCGCCGGGTGAATATCGAGTTGCGGCCAGCCAGGAAATAGCGCGCTTCTAGAATCCCGCCGGATGGAAGAAATTACCCGCCTGATTGCCGTTCGCCATGGCGAAACCGCCTGGAATGTCGATACGCGCATCCAGGGCCAGCTCGACATCGGGCTCAACGCCACCGGCTTGTGGCAGGCCAAGCGCGTGGGGCAGGCGCTGGCCGACGAAGACATCGGCGTGATCTATGCAAGCGACTTGTCGCGCGCCTGGCAGACCGCGCAGGAAATCGCAAAACCCCACGGGCTCACCGTGCTGCCCGAGCCGGGCCTGCGCGAACGCGCCTTCGGCCGGTTCGAGGGCATGAGCTTTGCCGAAATAGAGGCAACGCTCCCTGAGCAGGCCAGGCGCTGGCGCGAGCGCGATCCCGAGTTCGAGCCTGAAGGCGGCGAAAGCCTGCTGGTTTTTCGCGACCGCGTGACGCGCATTGCATCGGCACTTGCCGCGCGCCATCCGGGCCAGCTGGTCACGCTGGTGGCGCATGGCGGAGTGATGGACGTGCTCTACCGCGCCGCCACCCGGCAGGAGCTGCAGGCGCCGCGCACCTGGCAGCTCGGCAATGCGGCCATCAACCGCATGCTCTGGACACCGGAGGGCTTCAGCCTGGTCGGCTGGAGCGACACCGCCCACCTGGCAGCGGACGACGACGTTCTGGACGAAACGACAACCTAGGCGTGCGACGCGGTCGTGTGCGCCGCGGCGGCCTCGGCCTTTGCCTCGCCCGGCAGCTCGACCATTGGCCCGGTGCCGCTGTAGCGGTCGAGCGCCAGGTAGATCGCAGGGGTGATGTAGAGCGTGATCACCTGCGAGAAGATCAGCCCGCCCACCACGGCCACGCCGAGCGGCTGGCGCAACTCGGCGCCGGCACCCAGCCCCAGCGCCAGCGGCAGCGCGCCCATCAGTGCTGCCAGCGTGGTCATGAGAATGGGTCGGAAGCGCAGCCGGCAGGCTTCGCGGATGGCGTCGACCGGCTTCATGCCTTCGGTGCGCTGGGCGTCGAGTGCAAAGTCGATCATCATGATCGCGTTCTTCTTGACGATGCCGATCAAGAGCAGGATGCCGATGGTCGCGATCAGCGTCAGGTCGAAGCCGAATATCTTCAGCGAGATCAACGCGCCCACGGCCGCGGACGGTAGCCCGGCCAGGATGGTCAGCGGGTGGATGTAGCTTTCGTACAGCACGCCCAGCAGCACGTAGATGACCAGCACGGCCAGCACCAGCAGCACGGCCTGGCTCGATTGCGAACTCTGGAACACCGCCGCATCGCCGCCATAGGTGGTGATGATCGACTGCGGCATCTTCAGCTCTTCCTTGAACTGGTCGATCTTCGCAGTTGCGTTGCCCAGCGGCACGTCAGGCGCAAGGTTGAACGACACGGTCACCGCCTGCAGTTGGCCCTGGTGGTTGACCGAGGTCGGACCCACCGTGCGCTTGACGGTTGAAAAGGCCGATAGCGGCACCAGCCGGCCCGTGGTGCTGCGCACCGAGAGGCGCGAAACATCGTCTTCGAACTGCCGGTCGCTGTCCGCGGCCGAAAGAATCACCTGGTAGGTGTTGCTCGCGCCGTAGATGCTGCCGATCTGCCGGTCGCCATAGGCGTTGTAGAGCGCCAGGCGCAGGTCGCCCACTGCAACGCCGAGCACGCCGGCCTTGTCGCGATCGATTTCGAGCGTGGCCTGCAGGCCGCGATTCTGCGAGTCGCTGGTCACGTCGCGGAAGACCGGGTCGGCGCGCATGCGCTCCATGAGCCGCGTGGACCATGGCACCATTTCGCCAGCGTTCACGCTTTGCAGCGTGTACTGGAAGCGCGCCTTGCTCTGGCGGCCGCCCAGGCGCAGGTTTTGCACCGGCTGCATGTAGACCGCAATGCCCGGAATCTCACGGAAGCGCTGGCGCAGCGATTCGAGCACCTTGGCCATCTTGGGGCGCTCGCTGCGCGGCTTGAGCACGGCAAAAAGACGGCCGGAGTTCTGGGTGGCGGTCGGGCCGCCGACGCCGACGAACGAGCTCACGTAGGCAACGCTGGGGTCGGCCTGGAGCGAAGCGGCCACGCGCTCTTGCAGCGCGTTCATGGCGGTGAATGAAATGTCCTCGGCCGCTTCGGTGGTGATCTGGATCTGCCCGATGTCTTCTTCGGGAAAGAACCCCTTCGGGATGGAAATGAACAACCAGGCCGTGACAACGAAGGTGGCGCCGGCCATCAGCAGCATCAGCGTGCGATGGCCGAGTGTCCAGTCGAGCGTTCGCATGTAGGTGCCGTGCACCCAGCGGTAGCCGCGCTCGAAGGCACGGCCGATGGCGGTGCCGGGTTCCGGATGCTCTTCTTCGTGGTCGATGGCGCCTTCAGGGCGCGGCACATGCTTGAGCAGCCGGCTCGCGAGCATTGGCACCAGCGTGAGCGACACCACGGCCGACACCAGCACGGCCAGGGCCACCACCACCGCGAACTCGTGGAACAGCAGGCCGATCACGCCGGGCATGAAGAAGATGGGAATGAACACCGCCACCAGCGAGATCGAGATCGAGATGATGGTGAAGCCCACTTCGCGCGCCCCGCGTTGCGCCGCCGCGAACGGTTCCATGCCTTTTTCGACGTAGCGCATGATGTTTTCGAGCACCACGATGGCGTCGTCCACCACCAGGCCCACCGCCAGCGTGATGCCGAGCAGGGACACGTTGTCCAGGCTGTAGCCGAAGGCGTAGAGCAGGGCCACCGCACCAATCAGCGAAATGGGAATGGTGGCCGCCGGAATGAGCGTGGCCACCAGCCGGTGCAGGAACAGGAAGATCACCAGCACCACGAGCGCAATGGTGCCCAGCAGCGTGAGCTGCACGTCGTGCACCGCCTCGCGGATGGACAGCGAGCGGTCGTTCACCATGTGGATCTCGACCGATTGCGGCAGCTCTGCCTTGAAGCGCGGTATGAGCGCGCGCACCGCGTCCACCACCTCCACCGTGTTGGCGTTGGGCTGGCGCTGCACGGCCAGCGATATGGAGCTCTGGCCGTTGAAGCTGCTGGCGGTCTTGACCGACTCGAAGCTGTCTTCAATGGTGGCCACCTCGTCGAGCCGAACCGGCGCACCATTGCGCTGCCCGATGATGAGCTTGGCAAAGTCTTCTGCCTTGGTGAGCTGCCGGTTGGCCTGGATGGTGAGCGTTTGGCGCGGGCCGTCGAGCGTGCCGACCGGCGTGTTGGCATTGGCCGAATTCACCGCCCTGGCAAGCTCGTCGAGCGTGATGTTGCGCGCGTTGAGCAAGTCGGCATTGGCCTTGATGCGCACCGCGAATGCCTTGCGGCCGTACACGGCCACCTGCGCCACGCCATCGATGGTGGAAAGCGTGGGCGAGATCAGGTTCTCGGCGTAGTCGTTGAGCTCCGACGGGTTCATCGACGGCGAAATGAGCGCGATGAACAGCACCGGCGCATCGGCCGGGTTCACCTTGCGGTACGAAGGCAACTGTGTCAGCTCTTGCGGCAGCTGGCGCTGGGCGCGCAGCAATGCAGCTTGCACGTCGACGGCGGCGGCATCGATGTCGCGGCTGCTCACGAACTCGAGCGTGATCGAGCTCACGCCCTGCGTGTTGACCGAGCTGATGGTCTGCAGGCCCGGAATGGTCGAGAACTGCTTTTCGAGCGGCAGCGCGACCGACGAAGCCATGGTGTCCGGGCTTGCGCCGGGCAACTGGGCGTTGACGTTGATGACCGGGGTGTTGTAGCTCGGCAGCGCGGCCACCGGAATGCTGAGATACGCAAAGATACCCGCCACCACCACGGCGGCCGACAAAAGCACCGTCATGGCGGGACGACGGATGCACAGCTCCGAGATGTTCATGCGCGTTCCCGCGGGGTCTTGGTGTCCGACGAGGCCGCACTGCCGGGCGTAACTCCGGTCGTGCCTGCCGGCGCGGCCTTTGCGTCGATGCGGACCTTGCCGCCCGGGCGCACGTTCTGGCTGCCCTCGATGACCACCTGCTCACCGGGCTCTACACCGTTCACAGCGGCCTTCGTTCCGAAGGTATAGAGCACCTGGACCTTGCGGCGGGCGGCAACGCCTGCCTTGTCGACCACGTAGAGCGAAGCACCGTCCGTCAGCATCATGAGCGCCGCGGCAGGCACCACCGTGGCGCCGGCCAGCGTGCGCACGGTGATGCGCGTGCCGACGAATTGGCCGGGCCACAGGCTTTGATCGGCGTTGTCGAACACTGCCTTTGCGCGCACGGTGCCGATCTGGGGATCGACCGTGTTGTCGACGAAGTTGAGCACGCCGCTCAGTGGCTCGCGGCGCCCGGTAACAAGGGCCTCGACCCTGGCCCGGCTGCGCGCGGCGGCAAGCAAGTCTTGCAGATTGGCCTCGGGCACGGGGAAGCTCACCGCAATGGGATCGAGCTGCGTGATGGTGACCAGCGAGAGCGTGGGCTGCACCAGCGTGCCGGGATAGATGTTGACGGCGCCGATACGCCCCGCAATGGGCGCGCGCAGCGTGGCATAGCCGAGCGCCACTTGCGCCGACTGTACTGCGGCGCGGTCGGCGGCCACGGCGGCGCGTTGCGCCTCGAGTTGCGACAGCGTGGCGTCGCTGGCGCTCTTGGAAATGAAGTTTTGCGCCAGCAGTTCCTGGCTGCGCTTGTATTGGCGCTCCAGGTCGGCCAGGGTGGCCTCGTCGCGCTTTTGCTGCGCGCGGGCGCGGGCCAGGTTGGCCTGGTCGTTGCGGTCGTCCAGCGTAAAGAGCAACTGGCCTTCCTTGACGAACTGTCCTTCCTTTACGTGCACGGCCGCCACAGTGTTGGTTACCTGTGGCCGAAGGTCGACGCTGTTGAGCGATACCACGCTGCCGTTGACCTGCACCGTGACCGGCACGTCCTGCCGCACGGCGGTTGCGAGCGTCACAAGCGCGGCCGGCGCCCCGTCGGCAGGTGCTGAGCCCTTGGCGCCCGCGGCGGGCTTGGCATTGCCCCCGGCAAGCCGATCGCCGGATCCGCTCCACCACCATCCTGCGGCGGCTACGATCAACACACCTGCAAGGGCGAAGACGAGTTTTTTCTTCATGGATTTTTTGTGCACTTTGGGCTGACAGCGGCTATTGGATCAGCGGCCAGTTCACAGTGTCGACGGCTTCCGTAAAGATAAGTAAAGCGGCAACGCAATGGCCCGTGCACAACCCGCTGTGGCAAGCGCAAGGCGGATTCAGCACCCCCGCTAAAATCGCCGCTCCACAGCCTCTGGATATACCCCATGAACCGCTGCAAGAAACCCACGAATGCTCTCACTTTCATAGCGCTTTGCACAGTAGCTGCAAGCGTTTTTTCCGTTGACGCCGCGGCCCAGTCCGACGTGCCCCGGCCGCAGACCCAGAACGAGTCGTTGGTAGGCGGCCGTACGTTCCCGGTCGGCACGCTGCGCGGCAAGTTCATGGTGATCGACGGGGTCGATGTCGAACTCGACGGCAAGCCCGACCGCATGGCGCCCGGCGGACGCATCCGCAGCGCGCAGAACATGCTGGTCACGTCGGGTGCCATCACCGGCCAGAAATTCCTGGTCAACTACACGCGCGACTCGGCAGGCCTTTTGCGCGAGGTCTGGATCCTGACGCCCGACGAAGCCGTTGCCAGGCGCGAATCGCTCGACAAGCCGTTCTTGAACATCTGGCCGTTCACCACGAACGACACCCTCAATACGCAATAAAAATGCCAGCGGGCCCTCGCCCGCTGTGCTGCAGGGCGCCGCACGAGCACCCTGCGTTTCGCCTTCCCGCTCGGGAGGGCCAAGAGAGCACTCCATGAGCAAAAAAGTCTTTATCAAAACCTTCGGCTGCCAGATGAACGAGTACGACTCGGACAAGATGGCCGATGTGCTGAACGCCGCGCAGGGCTACGAACCCACCCAGAACGTGGACGAAGCCGACCTGATCCTGTTCAACACATGCTCGGTACGCGAAAAAGCCCAGGAAAAAGTGTTCTCCGACCTCGGCCGCGTGAAGCACCTGAAAGCCAAGGGCGTGAAGATCGGCGTGGGCGGCTGCGTGGCCAGCCAGGAGGGCGAGGCCATCATTGCGCGCGCGCCCTACGTCGACATCGTCTTCGGGCCGCAAACGCTGCACCGCCTGCCCGAAATGCTGAAAGACCGCGAGCGGCTCGACCGCCCGCAGGTGGACATCAGCTTTCCCGAAATCGAGAAGTTCGATCACCTGCCGCCTGCTCGGGTGGAGGGCGCGACGGCGTTCGTGTCGATCATGGAAGGCTGCTCCAAGTATTGCAGCTACTGCGTGGTGCCCTACACCCGCGGCGAAGAAGTGAACCGCCCGCTGGACGACGTGCTGGTGGAGATTGCAGGGCTGGCCGACCAGGGCGTGCGCGAGGTCACGCTGCTGGGGCAGAACGTGAACGCCTACCGCGGCCGCATGGGCGATACGGCCGAGATTGCCGACTTTGCGCTACTCATCGAATACGTCGCGGAGATCCCCGGCATCGAGCGCATTCGCTACACGACCAGCCATCCGAACGAGTTCACGCCGCGGCTCATCGAGGCCTACGCCAAGGTGCCGCAGCTCGTTAGCCACCTGCACCTGCCCGTGCAGCACGGCAGCGACCGCATCCTGATGGCCATGAAGCGCGGCTACACCGCCATGGAATACAAGAGCACGGTGCGCAAGCTGCGCGCCATCCGGCCCGAGCTTGCGCTCTCCAGCGACTTCATCGTCGGCTTTCCCGGCGAGACCGATGAAGACTTTGCCAAGATGATGAAGCTGATCGACGACTGCCAGTTCGACAACAGCTTCAGCTTCATCTTCAGCCCGCGCCCCGGCACGCCCGCCGCGGCGCTGCACGACGACACACCCCATGCGGTGAAGCTCGCGCGCCTGCAAACCTTGCAGCGCGTGATCGACGGCAATGTCCGCCGCTTTGGCGATGCGCTCGTGGGCACCACGCAGCGCGTGCTGGTCGAAGGGGCTTCGCGCAAGGACGCGAACGAGCTGATGGGCCGCACCGAATGCAACCGCGTCGTCAACTTCGAAGGCGACGCGCGGCTCGTCGGCCAGATGGCCGACCTGCGCATCACGCGTTCACTCGCCTACACGCTGCGCGGCGAAGTGGCCACGCGCGAATCGTCGACGACGGCGCCGGCTCCGGCCGCGCTCGCCGCCTGATGGCGAAGCGGCCATCGACGCGGGGCTCGTTCCAGCAGCTCCTTCTTTTTGCATTCCTGCTCATCACCGCCCTGCTGGTGGGCGTGGTACTGCGATCGGTTTTCCAGTACGACGCGCTCATGAGCCAGAGCCGCGACGCAGCCGCCCGTGCACTGCGGCTCTCGGGCGCGGCCCAGTCATTGGCCGAGCGCAGCGCAGCCATGGAGCGCGCCGGGCGCCAGTCGCTGGTGCTGAACGACGCGGTGCTGCGCCGCCGTTTCGACGATGCCGCGCGCGAGGCGCACCAGGTGCTCGAGCGGCTCGAAAACAACGGCCTTGCGCCCGCAGGCATCGAAATGTGGCGCGCCCAGCTCGGCGTGATCGAAGGCCTGATGAGCGGAAGCCCGGACAGCGCTCTCGCGCGAGAAAGCACCATGGCCATGCAGTTCCGCGAACTCGATTCGCTGAACACCAACCTTGCGCAGCAGGCGCAGTTCCTGATCGAGACACAGAACGACGCGCTGGCCAAGCGCATCGAGAACGCACGCCGCCGCCTGATGCGCGAAGTGGTGGCGGCCAGCGTGCTTGCGGTTTCGCTGGCGCTGGCTTTCGGTATCTGGCTTGCGCGCCCGTTCAAGCGGCTCGAGCATGCCATCGTCGGCCTTGGACAAAACCGGCTCGACGAACCGATCGACATTCGCGGCCCGGCCGACATCCGGCGCGTGTCGCAGCAACTTGAATGGCTGCGCTTGCGCCTTACTGAGCTGGACGCAGACAAGGCGCGCTTTCTGCGCCACGTGTCGCACGAACTCAAGACACCGCTCGCCGCGCTGAGGGAGGGTGTGTCGCTGCTCGAAGACGGGGTGACTGGCCCGCTCAATCCGGCCCAGTTGGAAGTTGCGCAAATCCTGAACCAGAACACTGTGTCTCTGCAAGGCCAGATCGAAGCGCTGCTGCGGTTCAACGCCGCGGCCTTCGAGGCCCGCGAGCTGCGGCGCGAGCGCACCGAGCTGCTGCCGCTGATCGAAGAACAGATCGAGGCGCAGCGCCTGCAGTGGCAAGCGCACGGCTTGCGCGTGCGCGCCGAGGGCGAACCGCTCACGGTGACGGTCGACCGCACCAAACTTGGCACCGCCATTGCCAACCTGCTCTCCAACGCCATTCGCTATTCGGCGCGCGGCGGAGTCATCAATATCGTGGTGTCGAGCACGCCGGATTCGGCCTGCATCGATGTCAATGATGCGGGCCCAGGTATTGCCGAAGGCGACCGCGACCGTATTTTCGAACCGTTTTACAGGGGCGAACGCCAGCCCGAGCACGCGGTCAAGGGCACCGGCATCGGGCTTTCCATCGTGCAGGAGTACATTGCTGCCCATGGGGGCCGCATCACTCTGCAGCCCAGCGGGCCTGGCGCGCGCTTTCGCATCGAACTGCCGCGTACGGCCTGAACCCGGATCCAGCCTCCAGAACCCGTCGCGAATCCATCGTGAAGCCTTCGGGCATCCACCTGAAATACTGCCTCTTGTCTTTTTTCCGCCGACCCATGTCTTTCTCGTTCGTCCGCAGTTCGACCTTCTCCGGGGCGGTGGCCGTGCCTTTCGTCCTGCTGCTGGCCGCCTGCGCGACGCAGCCCGAGCCGCCCGCCGAGGCCAACGCACTGCCGCCGCCGCCCACGGTGCCGCGCGTGATGCCCGTGGAGGCCGAGCCCACGGCGCCCGCCACGCAGCCGGCATCACTGTTCACACTGATGACTCAAGGCCCCGTGGCGGCCATGCTGGCGTATGCCGACAAGGTCCGCCCGCTGGGGGGTGCCGAGCTGACGGCTGAAATCACCCGTGCCGGCGATCCGGGCGATTCGCCCAGCGCGCAGATGCAATTGGCGCTGCTGCTTGCCCAGACGCGCGTGCCGGCCGACCTGGCGCGTGCCCTGGGCCTGATGCAGCGCGTGGCGTCCAACCCCTCGCCCGAGGCGCAGCCCCTGCAGCCGCTTGCACGCGCATTGGCCGCGCGCTATGTGGAGCAGCGCCGCGTTGAAGACGACCGCGACAAGCAGGTGCAGCAGCTGCGCGAGAGCCAGCGCCGCATCGACCAGTTGAACGATCGCATCGAAGCGCTGCGCGCGATCGAACGCAGCTTTGCGCGGCCAAACGCGCCGGCGCCCACCCTGCCCCCACCCAACGGCACCAAGCCCAGCCCATGAAAATCCAGCGGTTGCAGAAGGAATTCCATCGATGAGCACAACCGGTGCGCGCCTGCTGGTGGTGGACGACGATCCGGACATGCTGCGGCTGCTCTCGATGCGTCTGAGTTCGGTCGGCTACCAGGTCACGGCTGTTACGTCGGCCGAAACCGCGCTGACGCAATTGGAGATCGAGCATCCGCAACTCGTGCTCAGCGATGTGCGGCTGCCGGGACGCGACGGGCTCCAGCTGTTCGACGAAATCAGGAAGCGCCATCCCTCGCTGCCGGTAATCCTGCTCACCGCCCACGGCACCATTCCCGATGCGGTCGAGGCCACGGCGCGCGGCGTTTTCACCTATCTCACCAAGCCCTACGACGGCCGCGAGTTGCTCGACAAGATTGCCCAGGCGCTGGCGCTCGGCGCGCCTGCAAGCACACCCGCCAAGGCGGGCGACGAAAGCTGGCGCGCTGAAATCGTGAGCCGCAGCAATCGCATGTCCGAGTTGCTGGCCGAGGCGCGCATGGTCGCCAAGTCGGACGCCTCGGTGCTTTTGCGCGGCGACAGCGGCGCCGGCAAGGAGCTGCTGGCCCGCGCCATTCACCGTGCGAGTGCACGCGCTGACAAGCCCTTCGTGGCTGTCAATTGCGGCGCCATCCCCGAGGCGCTGCTCGAGTCCGAACTGTTCGGCCACATGAAGGGCGCCTTCACAGACGCCCATGCCAACCACAAGGGCCTGTTCCAGCAGGCGGACGGCGGCACGCTGCTGCTCGACGAAATTGGAGACATGCCGCCCGCGCTGCAGGTCAAGCTGCTGCGCGTACTGCAGGAGCGCGCGGTGCGGCCGCTCGGCGCCAGCCAGTCGATCGAGGTCGACGTGCGCATCATCTCTGCCACCCACCGAGACCTGGACGCGGCCATGGAGGCGGGCCAGTTCCGCGAAGACCTTTATTACCGCCTGAACGTCGTCACGCTCACGCTGCCACCGCTGTCGGCCCGGCGCGAGGACATCCCGCTCCTGGCCAACCACTTCCTGCAGAAGCTGTCGACCAAGTACGGCAAACGGCTTTCGGGCTTCGCGCCCGAGGCGCTGAAGGCGCTGGCCACCGCCGCCTGGCCCGGCAACGTGCGGCAGCTCTACAACGTGGTGGAACAGGTCTGCGCGCTGTCGAGTTCACCGCTCATTCCGCTGGCGCTGGTGCAGCGGGCGCTGCGCGTGCCGACGGTCGAGGTACAGACCTATGCCGAGGCCAAGCAACGCTTCGAGCGCGACTACCTGGTCGGGCTGCTGAAGCTCACCGACGGCAATGTGGCCGACGCGGCCCGGCTGGCCGACCGGAACCGCACGGAGTTCTACCGCCTGCTGCAGAAGCATGAGCTCACTCCCGGGCACTTCAAGGCCGACGCTGTCGCTCCGGGCAGCGAGCCTGTCGCCGAGTAGCGACGCTGCTAAGTCATTGATTTAAAAGGCCGTTTCCCACCAGCACACAAGGCTTGTCGGGATTCGGCGACAAAAACAGGGGTTTCGGGGCCTTCCAGCCGACTCCAACCCCGAAAACCACGTTCAGATCGCTCCAAGTTGTTGATCTGAAAGGGTTTTTTCTACCTGGCACAGGGTTTGCCCCTGTACAGGCATGACAGCACTCAACAGCCCATCTTTCGCACTGCGCCAGCAGCGCGACGGCCTGCGTCAAAAGCAGTTTTCCCCCGCGCGGCCCCGTGCCGCCGGTCATTCGCTGGCCGCGCTCGCAAGCGCTGGCGGCGCCGAACCGGATTGCGTGATCAAGCGCTTTCCTGCCATTGGCGACACCCCTTCCCTCGACAAGCAACGTTGGTAAATCACACATGAAGCCGAACGACTTCTCCCAACTGAACGTGCTGACCGAAGCCGACTTTTCGCACCGCAGCCCGGTGCGCGAAGAACGCCATCCCAATTCCGTGACCGCTCCGCCGGTCAACCGCGGCTCCATGGCGCCGCGCCCCTGGCGCGGCTTCTGGAACAGCATCGGCACCGCCTTGCTGGTCAAGCTCGGCGCCGGCGGCAAGCCTGAAACCGAAACCGCCGAAGCCGGCGCACAGGTCAAGCAGCCGTGGCAGCGCGCCGCGGCACAACGCCGCTTCGCCTTCATGGCGCTCACGCTGCTGAGCACCGTGATCGCGTCTTCGCTATTTGCCGGCGTGCAGCCCGACTACGACAACATCTGGCTCGAATACGGCCAGATCGGCCTGTACGGCCTGCTTTCGGGCTGGGTCGTCACCGGCTTCGTCACGGCGCTCATGGGCTTTTATGTCTCGGTGCGCGGTGACAAGCATGCACTTTCGGTCAAGCAGGTGGCCAACCACCCGATGAACCCCGAGGCACGCACCGCGATCATCATGCCGATCTGCAACGAAGACGTTGCCACGGTGTTCGCCGGCCTGCGCGCCACCTGCGAATCGGTCGCGGCCACCGGCCACGCCAAGCAGTTCGATGTGTTCGTGCTGTCCGACAGCTACAACCCCGAAACCGCCGCCGCCGAGCGCGCTGCCTGGGAAGACCTTCGCACCGCACTGGCTGACAGCCCCAACCAGCCGCAGGTCGAGGTGTACTACCGCCTGCGCACCCGCCGCACGCACCGCAAGGCCGGCAACGTGGCCGACTTCTGCCGCCGCTGGGGCAAGGACTACCGCTACATGGTGGTGCTGGACGCCGACTCCGTGATGAGCGGCGACTGCCTGACCTCCATGGTCAAGCTGATGGAAGCCAACCCGACCGCCGGCATCATCCAGACCGCCACGCAGGCCATCGGCCACGTGACGCTGCATGCCCGCGCGCAGCAATTCGCCTCCCGCGTGACCGGCCGCCTGTTCACGCTGGGCATGCAGTTCTGGCAACTGGGCGAATCGCACTACTGGGGCCACAACGCCATCATCCGCGTCGAGCCCTTCATGAAGCATTGCGCGCTGGCCCCCATCAAGGGCACCGGCGGCATGTCGGGCGGCATCATGTCGCACGACTTCGTCGAAGCCGCGCTGATGCGCCGCGCCGGCTACAACGTGTGGCTGTGCGCCGACCTGGTCGGCAGCTACGAACAGCAACCGCCAGACCTGCTGGCCGAACTGCAGCGCGATCGCCGCTGGTGCCAGGGCAACCTGCAGAACGCCCGCCTGATGGCCGAGCCCGGCATTCACCCGGTGCACCGCGCAATGTTCGTGACCGGCACCATGGCGTATGTCTCGGCACCGCTGTGGCTCGCGTTCCTGACGCTGGGCACCGCGCTGTGGCTGAGCGGCTCCAGCCTTATCTCCAGCTGGAGCGTGCTGCCGGCGGAACTGGCCGGCCTGTGGGTCTGGACCCTGTGCCTGTTGTTCCTGCCCCGTGTGCTCGGCATTGCCGCAGTGCTGATGCGCGGCGAGCAACGCCAGTACGGCGGCCTGTGGGGCCTGGTGAAGAGCTCGGTGCTCGAGAGCGGCCTTGCCATCGTGCAAGCGCCGGTCCGCATGCTGGCTCACTCGCTGTTCGTGCTGGTCGCCCTCACCGGCATCAAGCTCGACTGGAAGTCGCCCCCCCGCGAAGCCGCTGCCGTGCCGTGGAAGGTTGCCGTGTCGCAACTCGCTCCCATGAGCATCGTGGTCGGCGCGCTGGCCCTGGGCGTGGCAATGATCGACCCGAGCGCCCTCATCTGGCTCATGCCAGTGGGCCTGCCGCTGCTGCTGGCAATTCCGCTCACGGTGCTGACCAGCCAGATCGCTCTGGGCACGTCGCTGCGTGACCGCGGCTTCCTGCTGATTCCCGAGGAATCGCGTTCGCCGGCCGTGCTGCGCCGCGCGTGGATGCATGCGGTGCGCCTTGCGCGCCCAGCGGCTCTGGCCACGGCCTGATGCGCTGAAGACACAGCCTCGAAAAAAAGCCGGCCTCAAGGCCGGCTTTTTTCATGGTGCGTGGCTAGAATCGCGCCTTCGTTTTTCAACCTACGGATCCCTCGATCCCCTGGAGCGCCAAGTGCCCCGATTCGCCGTCACCACCCTCTGACGCCGACAACACACCACTCGCTGGTCATGTCGGGCGCCTGGCTGCGTTCCCTCACTGACCAGACACGGCCCGCTTCAGCCGCCGAGTCGATCTCTCTTCCAGCTTCGCTCCCGCACGTTGTCGGTTCTTCCTGATTTGCATCTGGAGAACAACGTGTTCCCTCTCTCTTCCCTTTCATCCGTTCCACTGCTCAAGTACCCGCGTACTGCGCATCTGGAAGGCTCGCGCTTGCAGGTCGGCGACGCCGACGATGGCCAGACGCCGTTGTCCGCGCTGCAGGGCCAGCATGTGGTCATCGAGGAAAAGCTCGATGGCGCCAATGCGGCCGTGTCGTTCACCTCCGGGGGTGAACTGCTGCTGCAGTCGCGTGGTCACTATCTCGCGGGCGGCGCCAGCGAGCGCCAGTTCAACCTGTTCAAGCACTGGGCCGCCGCGCACGAGCCAACGCTGCTCGAACGGCTCGAAGACCGCTACGTGATGTACGGCGAGTGGTGCTTTGCAAAGCACAGCTGCTGGTACGACCGGCTACCCGCGTTCTTCTTGGAGTTCGACCTCTACCACCGGCGGCGGCAGTGCTTCCTGTCGACACCGGCGCGGCACGCGCTGCTCGACGGCAGCCCGGTCATTTCGGTGCCGGTGCTCTACGAAGGCGAGATGCCGCGCCAGGCGAAAGCACTGCGCTCCCTCGTACGACCATCGCTCGCGCGCAGTGCCGACTGGAAAGCGGCCTTCGAACACGCCGTGATGCAGGAAGGCCAGCCGCTCGACCTCGTGCGGCAACAGACCGACCTGTCCGACCTGGCCGAGGGCCTGTACCTCAAGACCGAATCGCAGGGCGAGGTGACTGGCCGCTACAAGTGGGTGCGCCCTGATTTCGTGCAGACCATCCTCGACTCGGGCTCGCACCACAGCCGCCGGCCAGTGCTGCCCAATCGACTGGCGGCAGGCGTGGACCCGTATGCCCCCACGCCAACAACCACATGGCAAGACCTGGGACTGCGCACCTTGCACTCTCCGGCCGAACTCGCAATTACCGGGAGGACGCGATGACCTACGACGACTTGTGCGCCCTGGTGCCCGCACCTGGCAAAGGCACCGACTGGCGGCAGTGCTGCGAACTGCTGCCGGCCCTGCTGCGCCTCGAAGAGACGCCGCAAGACCCGTACTACCACGCCGAAGGCAACGTCGGCATCCACACGCGCATGGTGCTCGACGCGCTGCTGCAGGATGCGCACTACCAGCGCGCCGGCCCCGACGGCCGTTTCGTGCTGTTCATGGCCTGCCTGCTGCACGACATCGCCAAGCCCGACACCACGGTGATCGACGAAGCCAGCGGCCGCATCGGCCAGCCCGGCCATTCGCGCCGCGGTTCGGTCGATGTGCGCGTGCTGATGTGGAGGGCCCGCGTGCCGTTCGCGCTGCGCGAAGCCGTATGCCGGATCATCGCGGTGCACCAACTGCCGTTCCATGCCTTTGCCTCGCGCAAGGGGGTGCGGCCCGAGTGGCTGGTGCACAAGCTCTCGTGGGAACTGAGCCTGCCCGACCTGTGCTGCGTGGCCCGCTGCGACATGCTCGGGCGCCACTACGAGAAGCGAGCAGACAGCATGGCCGACATCGCGCTTTTCGAGGAACTGGCCCGGGAAGAAGGCGGCTGGGAAGGCCCTCGCCAGATGGCCGATGCCCATACGCGGCTGGCTTACTTCCGTGGCGCGGACACCAGTCCAGACTACCCGTTGTTCCAGACCGCGGGTTCGCAGGTAACGGTAATGTGCGGCCTGCCCGCGAGCGGCAAGAACCACTGGGTGGCGCAGCACCGCAAGGGCTGGCCGGTGGTGTCATTCGACGATGCACGTGCCGAACTGGGGTTGAAGCACGGCGAGAACGACGGGCTGGCCGCGCACCATGCAGTCGATGGGGCCAAGGCGCTGCTGCGCAAGCAGGAGCGCTTCGTCTGGAATGCCACGCACCTGAGCCAGCAGATGCGTACCAAGACGCTGGACCTGCTCTGGGCGTATCACGCCCGGATCGAACTGGTGTACCTGGAGGTGCCGCATCCCGAGCTGATGCGCCGCAACCGCGAGCGCGACACAACGTTGTCGAACGCAGGCATCGAGCGAATGCTGCATCGCTGGGAGCTGCCGGCGCCCGTGGAGGCGCACGCGACGGTCTACGACGTGCAGACCTGAAATGACGAAGGCCGCCGGAGCATCCTCCGGCGGGCTTCTATCTATCTATATATATGTGTGGGGCTCAGAACGGCAGCTTGGGCCCGCCCGGGCCACCCATCCCGCCCATGCCCTTCATGCCACCCATGCGCTTCATCATCTTCATGAGGCCGCCGCCCTTCATCTTCTTCATCATGCCCTGCATCTGCTCGAACTCGTTGAGCAGGCGGTTCACTTCCTGAACCTGCACGCCGGCGCCGGCCGCAATGCGGCGCTTGCGCGTGGCCTTGAGCAGTTCGGGCTTGCGGCGTTCCAGCGGCGTCATGCTCTGGATGATCCCTTCCTTGCGGCGGATGTCGCGCTCGGCACGGGTCATGTCGGCTTCGGTCGCCTTTGCGGCCATCTGCTGCGGCAGCTTGTCCATGAGACTGGAGAGGCCGCCCATCTGCTTCATCTGCTGCAATTGGCCGAGGAAGTCGTTCAGGTCGAAGCCCGCGCCGCTCTTGACCTTGGCCGCGAGCTTCTGCGCCGCCGCCACGTCGACGCCGGCCGTGACCTGCTCGACCAGCGCAACGATGTCGCCCATGCCCAGGATGCGCCCGGCATGGCGCTCGGCGTCGAACACCTCCAGGCCGTCGATCTTCTCGCTGGTGCCTGCAAACTTGATGGGCACGCCTGTGACCTGCCGCACCGACAACGCCGCACCGCCGCGCGAATCGCCGTCGGTCTTGGTCAGGATGATGCCGGTGAGCGGCAACGCGTCCTTGAACGCCTTGGCCGTGTTGATCGCGTCCTGGCCCTGCATGGCATCGACCACGAACAGCGTCTCGACGGGATCGAGCGCGCCATGCAGCTGCTTGATCTCTGTCATGAGCACTTCGTCGATGGCCAGGCGGCCGGCGGTGTCGACCAGCAGCACATCGAAGAAATGGCGCTTGGCATGGTCGAGTGCGGCGCGTGCAATGTCGAGCGGCTTCTGGTCCGGTGTGCTCGGAAACCATTCGGCCCCTGCCTGCCTGGTCACCATCTTGAGCTGCTCGATGGCGGCCGGGCGATATACGTCGCCCGACACAGTGAGCACCTTCTTCTTGCGCTTTTCGATCAGGTGCTTGGCCAGCTTGGCGGTGGTGGTGGTCTTGCCCGCGCCCTGCAGGCCGGCCATCAGGATCACCGCGGGCGGCTGGGCCGCAAGATTGATGTCGGACACGCCCTCGCCCATGGTGGCGGCGAGTTCGCGATTGACGATGCCCACCAGCGCCTGGCCCGGCTTGAGCGAACCCAGCACTTCCTGGCCGAGCGACTTTTCCTTCACGCGGGCAACGAAGTCGCGCACCACCGGCAGCGCCACGTCGGCCTCGAGCAGCGCCATTCGCACCTCGCGCAGCATGTCCTGCACGTTGCTTTCGGTAATGCGCGCCTGGCCGCTCATCGTCTTGACGAGGCGGGAGAACTTTTCTGAGAGGGCGGTGGCCATGAAAGGGATGCCTTGCTGCCCGCCGCGGCGGGTCATTGGAAAGTCGTAACTGATTTGAGTGCCGGGCCGCAGGTGTGGTCCCCGTTGTCCCCTGGAGGGGGTTGGCGACGCGCCACGAACTGCGCGAAGACGGGGGGCGAGCCTATTACACTCCTGCAATGATTTTAGCGATCCCCTCCCCACTTGCCGTGGCGCTGGGCATCGCCACCGCGGCTGCCTACGGATTTGCCGCCGCCGCGGGTGCCCGCCTGAGCCGAAAAGCCACCCAGTGGGCCTTGGGGCTCGCCTGGCTGCTGCACGCCGCGGTGCTGGCCCACGGCCTCATTGGCCGCGAGCCCAGGTTCGGCTTTGCGCCGGCTCTCTCGGTCACGGCATGGCTGGTGCTCACCGTCTACGCGGTCGAAAGCCGTATGTACCCGCAGCTGAAGGTTCGTCGGGTCTTGGCCTGGCTGGGCGCGGCCGCCGTGCTGCTGGCGGTCATGTTTCCCGGTACGCCGCTGCATGTTTCGGCGTCGCCCTGGTTGCCGCTCCACCTTGCGCTGGGCATCGCCTCGTATGGATTGTTCGGCGCCGCGGTGGTGCATGCGTGGTTGATCACGCGGGCCGAAAAACAGATTCGCCTCGCCACCGAACCGCAAGCGGGCGTGCCGCTGCTCACGCTTGAACGGCTTACCTTCCGCTTTGTCACAGCGGGCTTCGTGCTGCTTTCCGCCACATTGCTCGCGGGACTGCTGTTCAGCGAAACCCTGTACGGCGCCACCGTCCGCGCCTGGAAGTGGGATCACAAGACCGTGTTCTCGGTGCTGGCGTGGATGAGTTTTGCCGTGCTCCTGGTGGGGCGCATTCGCTTCGGCTGGCGCGGCCGCACGGCACGCCGCGTGCTGTATGCCGGCTCTGCCCTTTTGCTGCTGGCCTATGTGGGTTCGCGCTTTGTGCTCGAAGTGGTGCTGGCGCGCGGCACGGCATGAAATACCTGCTGGTTCTCGCGGTGCTGTGGGTGGCAATCTGGCTTTGGCGCAAGAACCGCCGTGAAGAAATGCGCGACGCCCAACGCGAAAAAGCAGCCCGCGCCCAGCGCCAGCCCGCCGCACCGGCGCCGCCCCAGGCAATGCTGCGCTGCGCCCATTGCGGCTTGCACCTGCCTGCAAGCGATGCGCTCGGCGGCCCGGGCGACGCGGTGTACTGCAGTGCCGCGCACCGTGAAGCCGCCGAACGCGGCTGAACGGGGTTCGCTTCCATGAGCTCGTCCCTCTGGTCGCGCGCCGAGGCCATCACCACCGACTGGGACGTGCTCGAACCGGGCCGAAGCGAAAGCGCTGCGCTGCTGCGGCTATGGCGCGGCTTCATGGCGGCGCGCTGCTTCGTGGCACTGGTACTTGTGCTGCTGCAGGGCGTGGCCCTGGCACTCGGCCAGACGATGCAGCCGCTGGCCATTGCGCTTTCGGCGGGTTACCTGGCCGCCAGCTGGCTGGGTGCGCGCTACGCGCATTTCACGCCGCCCATCCGCGGCTTTGCGGCGCTGTGGTTCGTCACCATCGGCGTCGACCTGGGCACCTTCACTGCGCTCCAGGTGCTGCAGGGCGGCAATATCAACTACACGCCGCTGTTCGCACTGCCGGTGCTCATGAGCGCGGTGCTCGGAACGGTGACAGTGGGCCTCGGCACCACGGCCACCGTCACGCTGCTGCTGCTGGCGGACGCAGGCTGGCATTGGCTTCAGCAGCCCGGCGATTCCTCCACGCGATTCGTGCAGGCGGCGCTCACCGGCACCGGCCTTTTCGTGGTGGCGCTGCTGGCGCACGAGCTCGCGCGCCGGCTGGCACGCGAAGAAGAAACGGCGCTGCGCAACCGCAGCAGCGCGCAGATGCAGGCGCAGGTGAACGACCTGGTGATCGAAACGCTGAGCGAGGGCGTGCTGGTGATCGACGCGGAAGGCATGGTGTATGCGGCCAATCCGGCAGCCGATGCCATCCTGGGCCAAGGCCTGGCAAAGCTCCCTCTTCCGTTCGCATTGCACACGCAGCCCGCATGGCACGCGCTTGCTGCGCTGGCGCGCCAGACCTTCGCGCGCCGCGCACCGCAGTCCGAAGAAATCCCGGTGGCGCAAGCGCGGGGGGCGGCGCGCGAAGTGCGGGTGCGCACGCGGCTCACGCCCACCAGCGACCAGCGCGTGGACAGCCTGTGCGTGATGTTCCTGCAAGACCTGCGCGAAATAGAGGCCCGCATCCGCACCGAAAAGCTGGCGGCAATGGGCCGCATGTCGGCCGCGGTGGCGCACGAAATCCGCAATCCGCTGGCCGCCATCACGCAGGCCAGCGCACTGCTCAACGAAGACCTGACCGACCCGGCGCACCGCAAGCTGACCAGCATGGTGCAGCACAACGCACAGCGGCTCGCGCGCATCGTGGACGACGTGCTCGACGTTTCGCGGGCACGCCAGCAACGCGTGCTTTCGCTCGGCGAACAGGTCGCGCTCGACCCCGCGGTGCGCGCGCTCGCCGAAGAGTGGGTGCGCCAGACGCAGCGCCAGGGCGTCCTGATCACGCTCGATGCCGCCGAGAGCGAAGTGCGCTTCGACGTCGAGCACCTGCGCCGCCTGCTCGTGAACCTGCTGGACAACGCGGCGCGCTATGCCGGCAAGCGCGAGGGCTCCATCCAGGTCGTCACCACCATGCAGCGCGGCAGCTCAGCCCGCCCGAGCCTGCAAGTGTGGAGCGACGGCGCACCCCTGGAACCGGCGGTGCAGCGCCATTTGTTCGAGCCGTTCTTCTCGTCCGAAAGCCGATCGAGCGGGCTCGGCCTGTTCTTGTGCCGCGAACTGTGCAGGCGGCATGGCGCCACCATCGGCTACGAGCGCCGGGCGCTTGTGGCGGGCGGCCCCGAGGGCAACGAATTCTTCGTGAGCTTCGCCCCCAGCGAAAACCGGCTGACACAATAGCGCCGTGAGCACTCCCACCCCTCCTTCCCTGCAGCGCCCGGCCAACATCCTCGTCATCGACGACGAACCCGACCTGCGCACGCTCTACGAACTCACGCTGCTGCGCGAAGGCTACCGCGTGGAAGCCGCAGGCAGCGTTTCGGAAGCCTGGGAGCACCTGGAAGCCGGCCAATTCGATGCGGTGATTACAGACATGCGGCTGCCTGACGGCCAAGGCATGGAAATCATCCACCGCATACAGAAAGACCAGCGCACCGAACGCTGCGTGGTGATGACGGCCTACGGTTCCGCCGAGAACGCGGTCGAGGCGCTGAAGGCCGGCGCCTTCGACTACCTGACCAAGCCTGTCGACCTGAAGCAGTTTCGTGCCGTGGTCGCATCGGCCGTGCAAGCACAGCAGGCCGTGCCAGCCAAGGCCACGAAAGCGGCACCGGTGGCGCAGGGCGAACGTGCCGGCGACACGCTTGCCGTTCCAGGCGGCGGCACGGCGGCGCTTGAACGGCTGGTGGGCAACTCGGAGCCGATGCGCCTGGTCAAGTCGCGCATCGCCAAGGTTGCGCGGGGCATGGCGCCCGTGCTGGTGCGCGGCGAATCGGGCACCGGCAAAGAGTTGGTGGCACGCGCCGTGCACGCCTGCAGCCAGCGCAGCGACGGCCCCTTCGTCGCGGTCAACTGCGGCGCAATTCCGGAGAACCTTCTCGAGGCCGAATTCTTCGGTGCGCGCAAGGGCTCGTACACCGGCTCGTCGCAAGACCGTGACGGCTACTTCCAGGCCGCGCGCGGCGGCACACTGTTTCTCGACGAGATCGGCGACCTCCCGCTGGCAATGCAGTCCAAGCTGCTGCGCGCAATCCAGGAGCGCAGCGTGCGCTCCATCGGCTCTACGCAGGAAGACGCTGTGGACGTGCGCATCGTGAGCGCCACCCACAAGGACCTGCACGCAGAAGTCAACGCCGGCCGCTTCCGCCAGGATCTTTTTTACCGGCTCAACGTGATCGAAATTGCAGTGCCCGCGCTACGCGACCGGCGCGAAGACCTGCCGGCGCTTTGCGCCGCGTTGCTTGCGCGCATCGCCCATGACGGCGGACTGCCGGTGCCGCATCTTTCCGCCGAGCTGCTGCAACGTCTTGCGCAGCATCCGCTTCACGGCAACGTGCGCGAACTCGAGAACCTGCTGCACCGCGCAGTGGCGCTCAACGACGGCGACGAATTGCACCTGGACCTGATGGGAGGCGGACAGCCGGCCGTTCCGGGCCTTGCGGCTTCGGTGCCGTCGGCTTCTTCTGCTGCTGCACCTGTGTCGTCGCCGTCCTCAACGCCATCCGACGATGGTGGCGATCCGCTCGCGGTCGCGGCTCCGCCCCCCACGACGTTGGTGGAGCCCAAGACCGCGCCGCCGCCCTTGCCGTCCGACCTGCAGGCCTACCTCGACCAGCAGGAGCGCGAAATCCTTGTGCGCGCGCTGCATGAAAGCGGCTTCAACCGCACCGCGGCCGCCGCGCGGCTCGGCATGAGCCTGCGCCAGATTCGCTATCGCATCGCACGGCTGGGCATCACCACGCCCAATGGCGACGAAGGCACCGCGAGCAATGCCGACGACTGAAGCAACGCTGACGAACGCAAGCGGCGACGAGGGCCTCTGGCGCGCCGGCTGGTATCGCTTTGCAAAGGCCTTGCCCTCGCCGAATTTCGGATCGCGGCCCGCGGGTGCCCAGACCGATCTGATCGTGCTGCACTCCATCAGTTTGCCGCCCGGCGAATATGGCGGCCATGCAGTGCAGCAACTCTTCACCAATCAGCTCGACTGGAACGCGCACCCCTACTTCCAATCCATTCGCGGGCTCGAGGTTTCCTCGCATTTCTATGTGCGGCGCAACGGCGAACTCTGGCAGTTCGTGAGTTGCGACGACCGCGCCTGGCATGCCGGCAGGTCATGCTGGCGGGGCCGCGAAAACTGCAACGACGACTCGATCGGAATTGAACTCGAAGGCTTGGAAGGCCTGACCTTCGACGAGGCGCAATACGAAACGCTGGCCAGCCTTTGCGCGGCGATTGCGCAGCACTACGCCATCGCGCACATCGCGGGCCACGAGCACATTGCGCCGGGCCGCAAACAGGATCCAGGTGCGGGCTTCGATTGGCAATTGCTGCGCGGCCAACTCGGCTGGAGTCCGCGAATGTTCCCCGATCAGGTGCTGCAGCGCTAATTTTTTTAATCGGTCGGCGGCATGCGATGCGGCGTTCTTGCGCCGCAGCAATCTCTAAAATCTGGAGCGTGCCTCCAGCAACCATGCGCCTTGCAAGCCCAAATCCGCTTGCAAGCCACAGCCCGCGCGGGTTGCGCGACCATAGGCCAGTATTCATGGGGCATCGCTGGCCGAGTGCGGCGCCCAAACAAATACGCCACTGTGTTGAATCTCTCAAAAAACACTACATCTAGTGGTTGTAGACGCTTCACACCCTAGATATAGTGTCCTCCGTCCGGTCATGAAGTACCGGCGCGACGCCAGCCAAGCGTTGCCACCCAACAAGAATTGCCATACCGAGAGGAAGCGAATGCAAACAGCCCTGAACACCCCATCGACCCCGCGTACCGTTCCCTCGACGCCACAGCAGCAGCAACGAGACACTGCTGGCTCGCCCACCGGTCAGAACCTCGCGCACTACCAGATCATCCGCCGCAACGGCGCCGTGGTTCCCTTCGAACCCAACAAGATCGCCATCGCGATGATGAAAGCTTTCCTGGCGGTGCATGGCACCCAGGGCGCAGCATCGGCGAGCGTGCGTGAAACGGTCGACGCCCTCACGCAAGGCGTGATCCGCGCCATGGTCCGCTCGCGTCCGGGCGGCGGCACCTTCCACATCGAAGACGTGCAAGACCAGGTCGAGCTCGGCCTGATGCGCGGCGGCCACCACGAAATTGCGCGCGCCTATGTGCTGTACCGCGAACGCCGGACGCAAGAGCGCTCCAAGCAAGGCACGCAAGAAGCGCCGGCCGCGCCGCTGCTGCACGTGCTGGACGGCGGCGAGCGCGTGGCGCTCGACCTGAACGAACTCAAGGGCCTGATCGAATCTGCTTGCGAAGGCCTGGGCGACAGCATCAGCGCCGCACCGATCGTCGCCGAGACGATGCGCAACCTGTACGACGGCGTGCCCCTCGACGAGGTGTACAAGGCCTCCATCCTGGCCGCCCGCACGCTCATCGAGAAGGACCCCGACTACACCTTCGCCACCGCCCGCCTCCTGCTGCACACGATCTTCAAGGAAATCATCGGCCGCGAAGTCATGCCCGCCGAGCGCGCGCAAACCTACGCCGACTACTTTCCGCAGTTCATCAAGAAGGGTGTCGAGAACGAACTCCTCGACGAAAAGCTGCTGCAGTACGACCTGCCCCGCCTGGGCGCGGCGCTCAAGGCCGAGCGCGACAACCAGTTCGACTACCTCGGCCTGCAAACGCTCTACGACCGCTACTTCCTGCACGTGCGCAAGTCGCGCATCGAGCTGCCGCAGGCTTTCTTCATGCGCGTGGCCATGGGCCTGTCGCTGAACGAAATCGACCGCGAAGCCCGCGCCATCGAGTTCTACGAAGTGCTGTCGTCGTTCGACTTCATGTCGAGCACGCCCACCCTCTTCAACGCCGGCACGCTGCGCTCGCAGCTGTCCAGCTGCTACCTGACCACCGTGCCCGACGACCTGGACGGCATCTACGAGTCGATCAAGGAAAACGCGCTGCTCTCCAAGTTTGCTGGCGGCCTGGGCAACGACTGGACCCGCGTGCGCGCACTGGGCAGCCACATCAAGGGCACCAACGGCGAATCGCAGGGCGTGGTGCCGTTCCTCAAGGTGGTGAACGACACCGCCGTGGCGGTGAACCAGGGCGGGAAGCGCAAGGGCGCCGTCTGCACGTACCTTGAAACCTGGCACCTCGACATCGAGGAGTTCCTGGAACTGCGCAAGAACACCGGCGACGACCGCCGCCGCACGCACGACATGAACACGGCCAACTGGATTCCCGACCTCTTCATGCGCCGCGTGATGGAAAAGGGTACCTGGACGCTGTTCTCGCCGTCGAACGTGCCCGACCTGCACGACCTGTTCGGCGCCGACTTCGAAAAGGCCTACGTCGCCTACGAAGAAAAGGCAGCCCGCGGCGAGATCAAGCCCGCCCGCACCATCCAGGCGTCGGACCTGTGGCGCAAGATGCTCACGATGCTGTTCGAAACCGGCCATCCCTGGATCACGTTCAAGGACGCCTGCAACGTGCGCTCGCCGCAGCAGCACGCCGGCGTGGTTCACTCGTCGAACCTGTGCACCGAAATCACGCTGAACACCAGCGACACCGAAACCGCCGTCTGCAACCTGGGTTCCGTGAACCTGCTGCAGCACCTGAAGGACGGCAAGGTCGACCAGGAAAAGCTCAAGAAGACAATCTCGACCGCGATGCGCATGCTCGACAACGTGATCGACATCAACTACTACGCCGTGAAGAAGGCGCGCGACTCCAACCTGCGTCACCGTCCGGTCGGACTGGGCCTGATGGGCTTCCAGGACGCGCTGTACGAACTGCGCATTCCCTACGCCTCGCAAGAGGCCGTCCAGTTTGCCGACGAGTCGATGGAAGCCATCTGCTACCACGCCTACTGGGCTTCGACCGAACTGGCCAAGGAACGCGGCAAGTACTCGAGCTACAAGGGCTCGCTGTGGGACAAGGGCATCCTGCCGATCGACACGCTCGACCTGCTTGAAAAGGCACGCGGCGGCTACGTCGAGGTCGACCGCTCGGCCACCCTCGACTGGGACGCGCTGCGCCAGAAGATCAAGGCCGACGGCATGCGCAACTCCAACTGCGTGGCCATCGCCCCGACCGCAACCATCTCGAACATCATCGGCGTCGACGCCTCCATCGAGCCTTGCTTCGGCAACCTGTCGGTCAAGTCGAACCTGTCGGGCGAGTTCACCGTGATCAACCACTACCTGGTGCGCGACCTGAAGCGCCTGGGCCTGTGGGACGACGTGATGGTGATGGACCTGAAGCACTTCGACGGTTCGCTGCGTCCGATCGACCGCGTGCCGCAAGACGTGAAGGCGCTCTACGCCACCGCGTTCGAAGTGGAAACCACCTGGCTGGTCGAGGCTGCCTCGCGCCGCCAGAAGTGGATCGACCAGGCACAGTCGCTCAATATCTACATGGCCGGCGCATCGGGCAAGAAGCTCGACGACACCTACAAGCTCGCATGGCTGCGCGGCCTGAAGACCACCTACTACCTGCGCACGCAGAGCGCCACGCACGCCGAAAAATCCACCGTGCAATCGGGCCGTCTCAATGCGGTGTCGTCGGGCAGCGATGCACCTTCGGGCATGAGCGCACTCGATGCCGCAGCTGCTGCAGCAAAGGCGCAGATGAACGCGATCCCTGCAACCGACATCGCGTTCTGCGGTGTGGACGATCCGACCTGCGAAGCATGCCAATGACGCGTCGGTGAAGCGAGCGAGGTCCATGCACAACGCGCGAACCCTCAGTCGATCACGGCATTGACTGACATCGCGCGATGCATGAGAGCAACATAACAACCACATAAATGGAGCGCGACGTGAACGAGCACTTTGCAACTCACATCGTTGCTCCGATAATTGAGCATTGGATTTTTCTATGTTGACCTGGGACGAAGAAGTCAAGCCCTCCTTACCAAAGGATATGCAACAAGGATTGCAGCAACACCACGCATCGACCAGCGGCTTGCCCGCAGGCCGACCGGTGGATGCTCCGACTTCGTCGATTGCACAGCCCACTGCCCCCATCGCAGCGCAGCGCGTCAAGGCTTCCGACAAGCGCATCATCAACGGCCAGACCGACGTCAACCAGCTGGTGCCGTTCAAGTACAAGTGGGCCTGGGAAAAATACCTCGCCACTTGCGCCAACCACTGGATGCCGCAAGAAGTGAACATGACGCGCGACATCGCGTTGTGGAAAGACCCGAACGGCCTGACCGAAGACGAGCGCCGCATCGTCAAGCGCAATCTCGGCTTCTTCGTGACCGCTGACTCGCTGGCCGCCAACAACATCGTGCTGGGCACCTATCGCCACATCACGGCGCCCGAATGCCGCCAGTTCCTGCTGCGCCAGGCTTTCGAGGAAGCGATTCACACGCACGCGTACCAGTACATCGTCGAGTCGCTCGGCCTGGACGAGAGCGAGATCTTCAACGCCTACAACGAAGTGCCCTCGATCCGCGAGAAGGACCAGTTCCTGATCCCGTTCATCGATGCCATCAGCGACCCGCACTTCAAGACCGGCACGCACGAAACCGACCAGACGCTGCTCAAGTCGCTCATCGTGTTCGCCTGCCTGATGGAAGGCCTCTTCTTCTACGTCGGCTTCACGCAAATCCTTGCACTGGGCCGCCAGAACAAGATGACCGGCGCCGCCGAGCAGTACCAGTACATCCTGCGCGACGAGTCGATGCACTGCAATTTCGGCATCGACCTCATCAACCAGCTCAAGCTCGAGAACCCCGGCCTCTGGACCAACGAGTTCAAGGCCGAGATCAAGGCCCTCTTCATGAAGGCCGTCGAGCTCGAATACAAATACGCCGAAGACACCATGCCGCGCGGTGTGCTCGGCATGAACGCCTCCATGTTCAAGGGCTACCTGCGCTACATTGCCAACCGGCGTGCACAGCAGATCGGCCTCGAAACGCTCTTCCCGAACGAAGAAAACCCGTTCCCCTGGATGAGCGAAATGATTGACCTGAAGAAAGAGCGCAATTTCTTCGAGACCCGCGTGATCGAGTACCAGTCGGGTGGCGCGCTCTCCTGGGATTGAATCTTTCCGATAAGAATTAATGAATTCAAGAATTGCCCTTGCCACCGATCGCGCCGAAGAGCGCGGCATGGACGAGGGCTCAGGTGTTCATGGTGCTGGAGCACAGATTCCAACGCCATGAATCGCTTTGCGCTACCAACGTGCGCGGAGTGCTTCAATAGGTTGATTTTTTCAACTTGATCAAGGAGAAATAGAAATGGCAACTGCAAAGAAAGCGCCGGCTAAGAAAGCCGCTGCAAAGAAGGCTCCGGCAAAGAAGGTCGCGGCCGCTAAGAAGGCTCCCGCCAAGAAGGTAGCTGCGAAGAAGGCTCCGGCCAAGAAGGTAGCCGCCAAGAAGGCGCCTGCGAAGAAGGTAGCCGCCAAGAAGGCAGCTCCGGCAAAGAAGGCCGCTGCCAAGAAGGCTCCGGCAAAGAAGGCCGCAGCGAAGAAGGCTCCTGCCAAGAAGGCGGCGGCGAAGAAGGCTCCGGCGAAGAAGGCCGCTGCCAAGAAGGCCCCTGCGAAGAAGGCTGCCGCCAAGAAGGCTCCTGCCAAAAAGGCTCCTGCCAAAAAGGCTGCGGCCAAGAAAGCCGCGAAAAAGCCTGCTGCCAAGCCTGCTGCTGCTGCCAAGAAGCCTGCTGCAAAGAAGGCCGCAAAGGCAGCGCCTGCCGCAGCGCCTGCTGCGCAAACGACGTTGAACCCGCAGGCAGCCTGGCCGTTTCCGACGGCCAGCAAGCCCTGAGCTTCTCAGCGGCCTTGACGGCAAAAAGCCCGGCACCTCACGGTGTCGGGCTTTTTTCATGCGCGCCGCCTACGGAGGCGGCATGCAAATGCTCAGAGGCCCAGCGCCTTCTTGTCGATCTGGTAGTTTTGCGGTCCGCGCTGTGCAATCTTGAGCGCACCGATACGGTTGCCCAGAGCCGCGCACTGCGCGAGCGGCCAATCCTTCTCAAGACCAAACAACAGCCCGCCGCGCCATGCATCGCCGCAGCCGGTGGGTTCGACCACCGCGGTCGGCGTCACGCCCGGCACGTGTTCGCGCTCGCCGTCGGTCCACACCTCGCAGCCTTCCGCTGCTAATGTGACCACCAGGCCGCGCACCCGCTTCGAGATTTCGGCCAGGCTCCAGCCGGTGCGCTGCGAAAGCATCTTTCCTTCGTAGTCGTTGACGACCACCCAACTCGCCAGATCGATGAAGTGCTTGAGCGCCTCGCCGTCGAACATCGGCAGGCCCTGGCCCGGATCGAATACGAACGGAATGCCGGCGGCGGCAAACTGCTCCGCATGCTGCAGCATTGCCTCGCGGCCATCTGGCGCGATGATGCCGATGCGGATGTCTTCGCGCGCGGCGATCTTCGTGAGGTGCGCCTGCTGCATCGCACCGGGGTGGAACGCCGTGATCTGGTTGTTGTCGACGTCGTTCATGATCATCGCCTGCGCGGTGAAAGTGTCTTCGAGCTGGCGCACGAACTCGGTGCTGATGCCCAGCGTGCGCATGCGCTCCAGGTAGTCGGCCCCGTCGCTTCCGAGCGTGGCCATCGGCAACGCCGTGCCGCCCAGCGCATTGAGGCTGTAGGCAATGTTGCCGGCACAGCCGCCAAAGTCACGCCGCAAGCCCGGCACCAGGAACGACACATTGAGAATGTGCAGCTGGTCCGGAAGGATCTGGTCGGCAAACCGGCCCTCGAAAGTCATGATGGTGTCGAACGCGAGGGAACCGCAAATCACTGCTGCCATGGTGAGCCGTTGGTTGAAGGGTGTGGATGAATGAATGAACAAGGCGCGGGCGCGAGCCCTGCCTAAGGATAGAACGCTTCCACGCGGTAGCCGGCAATCGGCGGCAGCGCTGCCGACTCTGTTGCGGACAGCGTGAGCGGGAGCGACGCGCCCTGGTCGGAGCGCGCTGCAAGCACCGACGGCGCGCCGTAGTCTGAAGCCGTGAGTACGCGGCGCACCACCGCACGCTCCTGGGTGTCGAGCAGCGAAAGCTCGATGGCCGGCATGGCCAGCGGAACCATCGCGCCATTGCGCAAGGTAAAGCTGAGCCGGTAGTCGTTGTTGCCGGTCTTCTCGCGCGCGAAGGCGGCACCTTCGATCACGATGTCGCCGATCTGGCGCAACGCCGTGAGCTCGCAGCCGGTCAACCGGCACATCGCGGCAAATGCCGGGCGCAAGTTGGGCTGGCGAGCCACGATGCCGTCGCGCTCGTGATGCAAGACTTGCACAACAAACAGCAGAGCTGCGAGCGCCGCCAAAAACCAGAGCGCGAACCGCACGGGGCCGCGCTGCCAGAAGCCCGGGGCATCGCGGTTCGCGCTCGTTTCGTCGCCAGAGAAAGGAACCCTGTCCGAATCGTCCGCTTCATGAAGGGGCGCAGGGAGCGGCAAGGGACCCGAATCTCCATCGAGTTCGCTCGCCTCGCGCACCATCGAGCCCGCCGCCTTTGCGGCGCTGCGTTCGTCGCGTGCCTTGGCACTCGCGATCTTGGCCGACTTGATGCGAGCCCGGCGCAGCGCCTTTTGCATCTGCACCTGGTCGCGGTCCTGTGCCGCCTCGTGCTTTTCGTCTTCGACGCTGGCGGATGCCGCCATTTCGCGCGCCTTGATGCGCAAGGCTGGCAGTGGAGGCGGCGGGGGTGGGGGCGGCGAAGGCGGTGCCGCAAGATTCAGGTCGATGTTCGGAAACGGCGGCAGCGAACTTGCCGGCGGTCGCCATTCGGGCTCGTTGGCTTCGAAGTCGGACCACAGCTCGTCGGCAACGATTCCGTGCGCGGGCAAGACGAAGGCGGTAGCGGGCGCTTCAGTGGAGCCGGTTGCCGAAGCAGACGCACTTGGCGGTGCAGACGCAGGCCTTGTCGCGGGGAGCTCCGCCGGCGGAAGGAGTTCGATCGCCTCCGAAGGCGGCGTTGAGCCGGCATCATCATCCAAAGATTCTTGATGCTCCGAGTCGTCGTCGAAGAAATCCGCGTCGTCCGTGACGCTCGATGATTCCGATGCGGCGTGCGCAGCCGGTGTCGAATTCTGGCCAGAGGGCCCCGGTTGCGCCTCGGGTTCTGCAGGAGGCTGAGGCGGCGGGGGCGGCGCTGCAGGGCCAGGCACACCGTCTGGTGCTTCGTGCAGATCGAGTGTGGCATCGAACACATTGCTGCAACGGCCGCAACGCACCCAGCCATCCGAAATGCGAAGCTGGTCGCGCACCACCTTGAAGGTGGTGGCACAGGCGGGGCAGCGCGTGACGAGGCTCATGACCGGGCGATTGTAGGGTTGGCCCTCCGCCTCGCGAGCGATGCGCAGCGGTGAAAAATCTTGGCCGCGCCGGTCAGCAGCGCGCCGTCATCAGGATCCAACCATCCTCGCTGTCGCTCACCTCGAGCGCGGCATAAGGCGCATAGGCCTGCTTCAGCTCGTCGGCCTGCCGCTCGAGAATGCCGGCGAGCACCAGGGATCCGCCCGGCGCCACGTGGCTGCGCAGCAAGGGCGCAAGCACCTTGAGCGGCGTGGCGAGAATGTTGGCGAGCACCGTGTTGTAGTTGCCCTTGGCTGCTTCCGGCAAGCCGGCATTCAGGCGTACGCCATTGGCCTCGGCATTGAGGCGCGTCGATGAAACGGCTGCTTCGTCGATGTCGACGGCATCGATATCGAGTGCGCCGAACTTTGCCGCGCCGATGGCAAGAATGCCCGAGCCACAGCCGTAGTCGAGCACACGCTGGTTGCCGAACGCGCCTTCGCCCTGCTTCGCAATCCAGCGCAGGCACATGCGCGTGGTGGGATGCGTGCCGGTACCGAAGGCAAGCCCCGGGTCTAGCCGGATCACCTGCCTAGCCTGTTCGGGCGGCTCGTGCCACGTGGGCACAATCCAGAATTCGGGCGTGATCTCGACCGGCGCAAATTGCGATTGCGTGAGCCGCACCCAGTCCTGCTCGGGCACCGGCGCAACGCCGAGCACTGCGCAGCCTTCAAAAAAATCCTGCAGCGCGAGCACCGACGCAGCCTCGTCGGCGAGTGCTTCGTCGGCAAACAACGCGATCACGCGGGAACGCTGCCAGCCTTCCTTGGGAGGCGGCATGCCGGGTTCGCCGAACAGCGCCTGCTCGGCATCGGTCTGTGCATCGGCGTCTTCCACCGACACGCTCAGCGCGTCGAGTGCATCGAGCGCGTCGCTGAGCATTTCGACACGGTCTTCCGGCGCCATCAGGCGAAGTTCAAACATGGTGGCGTCGGGTGTCTCTGTTCAGCGCTTGTGCGCCGCGAGCCACTCTTCCAGGTAATGGATGTTGGTGCCGCCGCTCATGAACTTGGCGTCGACCATCAGTTCGCGGTGAAGCGGAATGTTGGTCTGGATGCCTTCGATCACGGTTTCATTCAGCGCGGTGCGCATGCGCGCCATGGCCTGCTCGCGCGTGTCGCCATACACAATGATCTTGCCGATCATCGAGTCGTAGTTGGGCGGTACGAAGTAGTTGGTGTACGCATGCGAATCCACGCGAACGCCGGGGCCGCCCGGCGGGTGCCACATCGTGATGCGGCCCGGCGACGGCGTGAACTTCCAGGCGTCCTCGGCGTTGATGCGGCACTCGATGGCGTGGCCGCGCATTTCGATCTGGCGCTGCGTGAACGGGAGCTTCTCGCCCGCCGCCACCATGATCTGCGTCTTCACGATGTCGATGCCGGTGGTGAACTCGGTGACCGGATGCTCCACCTGCACGCGCGTGTTCATTTCGATGAAATAGAACTCGCCGTTTTCGTAGAGAAATTCGAAGGTGCCTGCGCCGCGATAGCCGATTTTCTTGCAGGCCGCGGCGCAGCGCTCGCCGATCTTCTCGATCAGCTTGCGCGGAATGCCGGGTGCCGGCGATTCCTCGATCACCTTCTGGTGGCGCCGTTGCATGGAGCAGTCGCGCTCGCCCAGGTAAACCGCGTTCTTGTGCTTGTCGGCGAGGATCTGGATTTCGACGTGCCGCGGGTTCTGGAGAAACTTCTCCATGTACACGGCCGGGTTGTTGAAAGCAGCGCCCGCTTCCGCCTTGGTCATCTGGATGGCGTTGACGAGCGCCGCTTCGGTGTGCACCACGCGCATGCCGCGGCCACCGCCGCCGCCCGCAGCCTTGATGATGACCGGATAGCCGATGGCCCGCGCAATGCGCTTGTTGGTGGCAGCGTCGTCGGAGAGCTCGCCCTCGGAGCCGGGCACGCAAGGCACGCCGGCCTTGATCATCGCCTGCTTGGCCGAGACCTTGTCACCCATCGTTCGGATGTTGTCGGGCGTCGGGCCGATGAACTGGAAACCGCTTTGTTCCACGCGTTCGGCGAAGTTCGCGTTTTCGCTCAGGAAACCGTAGCCGGGGTGGATTGCCTCGGCGTCGGTGACCTCGGCCGCCGAAATGATCGCCGGCATATTGAGATAGCTCAGCGACGACGGTGCCGGGCCGATGCACACGGCCTCTTGCGCCAGCTTGACGTACTTGGCGTCGCGGTCCGCCTCGGAGTAGACCATCACGGCCTTGATGCCGAGCTCGCTGCAGGCGCGCTGGATCCGGAGGGCGATTTCCCCCCGGTTTGCAACCAGGATCTTCTTGAACATGGTCACTCGATGATGAACAGCGGCTGGCCGTATTCGACTGCCTGACCGTTTTCGCCGAGGATCTGGGTGATCGTGCCGGACTTGTCTGCTTCGATTTCGTTGAGGATCTTCATCGCTTCGATGATGCAGACCGTGTCGCCCTCGTTGACCTTGCTGCCCACTTCGACGAATGCCGGGGCACCCGGGCTGGACGAACGATAGAAGGTGCCCACCATGGGCGACTTGACCGCATGGCCAGTGGGCGCGGCTTCGGCAGCGGGTGCGCTGGCAAGCGCCGGTGCTGCCGGAGCACCCGCGGCGGGAGCAGCAGCGGCAGGTGCCGCCACGGTTTGCACATATTGAACGGGGGCAGCGCCGCCGCCCTTCACGATGCGAACCTTGCCTTCGGTTTCGGTGATTTCCAGTTCGGAAATATTGGATTCAGACACCAGATCGATCAGTGTCTTGAGTTTGCGCAGATCCATGGGGCTCCAGTGCCGACTTTGCCGGTCAATAGGATGTAACTTGGCTAAAAATCGTTGATCTTTAGCGATTGGCGGCGAATGCCGAGGTGTATCTGATTCTAACCGTGAACGAGTTCACGTCGCCAACCGTCCAGGTCGGCGGGCTCGAGCTTGCCCATTTTACGAGCGGCGACGGTGCCGGCGCCGGTGAGAACCAGCGTAAACGGCAGTCCCCCAGCAGTATTGCCAAGGCTTTTTACCAGTTCGGTGCCCTGCAAACCGGCCAATCCGACCGGGTAGCTGACCGGGGTTTTTTGCAGAAACTTGCGCACGGCGCTCGGTTGATCGATAGCCAAGCCTACAACTTGCCAGCTGTTGGCACCATTTTCGCGAAAGAAACGATCGATCATCGGCATTTCTTCCACGCAGGGCGGACACCATGTTGCCCAGAAATTCAACAGCAACGGTTTGCCGTGCAGTTTCGAAAACTCCAGTTCGCCGCCCTCGGGTCGGTCGAAACGTTGTGCCCAGAAGGCTGCGTCGAGCGCTTCGCCCTTGCTACCGCTCCCGCGCTCACGCCACCAAGCGCCGCCCAAGCCCGCCGCAGCGGCGGCAACCGCCACGCCGCCATACATGAGGCGGCGCCGTGTGGGCGATGAAGTCATTCACTTGTCCTTTTCTCTTTCAATCAGCCGGCGCAGCGCGGCCAGGTCGCCACGCGGCGTTCGCCCTTGGGCATCGGGGCGCAGCGCCCCCCGCAGGTCGTCCAGGTCATACACCAGCAGGTGCACGCCAATTTCTTCGCCGAGCGCGCGGCTTGGTGCGTGCACGCTCAGGGCTTCGACCTGCTCGCCATGAAACCCGGTGACCATTCGCGGCTCATAGTCCACGTGATGGTCGATAAGGGCAATTTCGGCCGACTTGGAATCATCGCAGAACAATTGAATATAAATGTCTGACAGGCGTGTGGCCGTGCCATGCCACACGGCGCCCCCGATGTGCGGCCGGAAAGCCGACATACGCTCCATCCATTCGAGCGCGAGCAGCCGCAAGGCATGCAGTTCCTGCGGTTGAGTGTCGGCGCAAAAAAGTGCGATGTAGTCGCGCACTTCGGCTTCGACCTCGTCGTTGTTCGGAAGCGCCGTGCGCGACGAAAGCCCAAGGTCGCGCACCGCCCGGCGCTTGGCCGGGCCGTACTCCAGACCCTCCTCGACGACGAGGCGGGCTGCGGTGGCGGCGATCTCACGCTTGGTGGTCGTGTCCATCGGAACATTTTGCCCGCACAACGCCGCCCTCACACGAAACATCAGTACAAAGGACAAGGCTGCGACCCGGCCCTGGCAGGCGGCCTCCCTAGAATCGGCCGATGCACATTCATATTCTTGGTATCTGCGGCACGTTCATGGGCGGATTGGCCGCCCTGGCGCGCGAAGCGGGCCACCGGGTCACCGGCTGCGATGCCGGCGTGTACCCCCCGATGAGCGACCAGCTCCGCTCGCTCGGCATCGACTTGATCGAGGGCTTCGGCGCCGACCAGTTGGCACTCTCGCCCGACATGTTCGTGGTCGGCAATGTGGTTTCGAGGGCCCGGCTGCCCGACGGCAGCCCCAAGTTTCCGCTGATGGAAGCCATCCTCGATGCCGGCAAGCCCTACACCAGCGGCCCGCAGTGGTTGGCCGAGCATGTGCTGCTGGGCCGCCACGTGCTTGCCGTGGCCGGAACGCACGGAAAGACCACCACCACGTCGATGCTGGCCTGGGTGCTGGAGCAAGGCGGCAAGGCGCCGGGCTTTCTGGTGGGCGGCGTTCCGCTGGACTTCGGCGTGTCTGCGCGGCTTGGCGACGGACCCGCGTTCGTCATCGAGGCGGACGAATACGACACCGCTTTTTTCGACAAGCGCAGCAAGTTCGTGCACTACCGCCCGCGCACGGCAATTCTCAACAACCTCGAATTCGACCACGCAGACATATTCGACGACCTTGCCGCCATCGAGCGCCAGTTCCATCACCTCGTCCGCACGGTGCCTGGCACCGGCCGACTGGTGGTCAACGCCACCGAAGAGAGCTTGCAGCGCGTGCTGAGCCAGGGCTGCTGGAGCGGGCTCGCGCGCTTTGGCGAAGGCGGGGAATGGCAGGCGCGCGGCACGCACGACGCTTTCGATGTGCTGCGCAACGGCGAACCGGTGGGCCGCGTGGAATGGGCCTTGTCGGGCCTGCACAACCAGATGAATGCGCTGGCTGCCATTGCCGCGGCCGAGCATGTGGGCGTAGCGCCAGCCGATGCGGCCAAGGCGCTCGGCAGCTTTCGCAACGTGCGCCGGCGCATGGAATTGCGCGGCACCGTCGAACGCGAGGGCGGTTCGATCACGGTCTACGACGACTTCGCCCATCACCCGACTGCCATTCGCACCACGCTCGATGGCCTGCGCAAGAAACTCGACGATGCCGGCAAGCAAGGCGAGCGCATCCTCGCGGCATTCGAGCCGCGCAGCAACACGATGAAGCTCGGCGTCATGGCGGCGCAATTGCCCTGGAGCCTGGAAGCGGCCGACCTGTCCTTCTGTCATACCGCCGGGCTCGACTGGGACGCCGGCGCTGCCTTGGCCCCGATGGGCGACCGCGCGCGGGTGGCCAGTGCCGTCGAACCGCTGGTCGCGCAGATCGTTGCCGCGGCGCAGCCCGGCGATCACATCGTCTGCATGAGCAACGGAGGCTTCGGCGGCGTACACGACAAGCTGCTTGCAGCGCTCCGCGCCGTGCCATGACTGCCATGCGCGCCCGCGAACTGATCGAGAGCCTGAAGCTGCAGCCCCACCCCGAGGGCGGCTGGTACAGCGAAGTGTTCCGTTCGGCAGCCAGCGTGATTCCCACAGACGGCCGCGCGCCGCGCAGCGCGCTCACCAGCATCTACTTTCTGCTGGAGGCCGGCCAGCATTCGCGCTGGCACCGGGTGCTCTCGGACGAAGTGTGGGTGCATCTTGAGGGCGTGCCCCTGGCGCTGTGGACTTGCGATGCCGCGATGCGCACCGCGCCGGCCCACGTGCGGTTGGGCCCGGTCGATGCGCACGGCACGCGGCCGCAGCACGTGGTACCGGCCGGCCAGTGGCAAGCTGCACGGCCGATCCAGGGCCACACCAGCGGCGACTTCACGCTGGTCGCGTGCATGGTGGGGCCGGGTTTCGACTTTGCCGACTTTTCGATGGTGCCCCCGGGCAGCGATGAAGCCGCCACCATGCGGCACCATTGGCCCGAGTTGGCCGGGATGCTCTAGCCCCGCCGGCCGTTTTTCAACCGCGGCGCTGCTTTACCGCCTGCGAAAGCACGTCGAGCACCTGCACCGAATCGTCCCAGCCCAGGCAGGCGTCAGTAATGCTCTTGCCGTATTCGAGGCCAGCGATCTGGTCCTTGCCCGGCGTGAACTTCTGGGCGCCGGCTTGCAGATGGCTCTCGACCATCACGCCGAACACGCGGTTCGATCCACCGGCGATCTGATGGGCAATGTCCTTTGCCACGTCGATCTGCTTCTGGTGCTGCTTGGAGCTGTTGGCGTGGCTGCAGTCGACCATCAGCGTGGACGGCAGCTTGGCGGCCTCGAGGTCCTTGCAAGCGGCCTCTACGCTCGCAGCGTCGTAGTTGGGCGCCTTGCCGCCGCGCAGGATGACGTGGCAGTCGCGATTGCCGTTGGTCTGCACGATGGCGACCTGGCCGTTCTTGTGCACCGAGAGAAAGTGGTGGCCGCGTGCCGCCGCCTGGATGGCGTCGGTGGCGATGCGGATGTTGCCGTCTGTGCCGTTCTTGAAGCCGATGGGCGCAGAGAGGCCCGAAGCAAGTTCACGGTGCACCTGACTTTCGGTGGTGCGCGCACCGATGGCGCCCCAGGCGATCAGGTCGCCGATGTATTGCGGCGAAATCACGTCGAGAAACTCGCTGCCCGCCGGCAGGCCGAGCCGGTTGATGTCGATGAGCAACTGGCGCGCAATGCGCAGGCCCTCGTCGATGCGGTAGCTTTCATCCAGGTACGGGTCGTTGATGAGCCCCTTCCAGCCCACGGTGGTGCGCGGCTTCTCGAAATACACGCGCATTACGATCTCCAGCGTGCCGGCGTACTTTTCGCGCTCCACCTTCAGGCGGCGGGCGTATTCGAGCGCGGCAGCCGGGTCGTGAATCGAGCACGGTCCCATGATCACCAGCAGCCGGTCATCCTTGCCCGCCATGATGTTGTGGATGTTGCGGCGGGTGCCCTCGATCAGCGTTTCGACCGGCGTGCCTCGAATCGGAAAGAAGCGGATCAGATGTTCGGGAGGGGGCAGCACGTTGATGTCCTTGATGCGTTCGTCGTCGGTCTTGCTGGTTTTTTCGACGCTCGCATACCAGCTGTCGCTGGCGGGGGCAGTGTTCGTGCTCATGGTGCTTTTCCTTGTTGGAGTGAAATCGTCAGGGCATAAAAAAACCGCCGGGGGCTCTGGGCCACCGGCGGTTCTGGGAGGGTGTTCGTTTGCTTTACGCGCTCGCCTCTCGTCCGCCGGAAACCGGGAACCAAAAGTAGGCGAAGAAATAAGCGCGGAGGGCGGACATGTGCGCGAAATGTAGCACGGAAAACAAAAAGCCGGGCAAAAAGCCCGGCTCCGAATACTCAGCGGTAGCCCGATTCGTTGGGGTTGTGGATGATCCAGATCAGGTTGCCGCCCGAGTAGTCACCCATGCCGCCGCCCGCGAAAACCAGCCGGCCCTGGCCCTTGTACGTCATCTCGTAGCGATGGCGGTCGCTGCCGAAATAAAACGGAATGAAGGCCTTGCCGGTGACGTAGGCGCCTTGGTCCGTAGGCTGGCCGGCGAGGTCGGTCACCTGCTTGGCGCTCATGCCGATCTGCAGGCGCGAGAACTTGCTGTTGCGCGCGGGAACGCCGGTGATTTCGCCTTCGTAGCCATTCAGGCCCTTCACGGTACGGCCACTGCCGGCTTCGACCTTGGACGAATCGATGACGTTGCCCTTGGCGTCCATGCCGGCCTTGACGCCGCCGCGCGCCGGGGCAGCGGGTGCGCTGGCGGCGGGTGCCGACGCCGACGGCTGGCTGCTATCGCCCGAACCGCCGCGCGAAGCGCAACCTGCGGTTGCGAGCACCACTGCGGCAGTTGCGGCCAAGACAGCCACGGACGAATTGATCCTGATCCTCATCGATTGCTCCTCTTTTTGAAAAATAAGGAGCGGAGCTTAGCAAGCTCTCAGGCCGTGCCGCCTACGGTCAAACCATCGATGCGCAGGGTGGGCTGGCCCACGCCGACGGGTACGCTCTGGCCTTCCTTGCCGCAGGTGCCCACACCCGAATCGAGCGCCATGTCGTTACCGATCATGGTCACGCGGGTGAGCGCGTCAGGGCCGTTGCCCACGATGGTCGCGCCTTTCACGGGATATTGGATCTTGCCGTTCTCGACCCAGAAGGCCTCGCTCGCCGAGAACACGAACTTGCCACTGGTGATGTCGACCTGGCCGCCGCCGAAGTTGGTGGCGTACAGGCCCTTCTTGATGCTGGCCACGATTTCCTTCGGGTCCTTGTCGCCGCCGAGCATGTAGGTGTTGGTCATGCGCGGCATGGGCACGTGGGCGTAGCTTTCGCGCCGGCCGTTGCCCGTGGGCTTGACCTTCATGAGCCGTGCGTTGAGCGAATCCTGGATATAGCCTTTGAGAATGCCGTCTTCGATGAGCACGTTGCGCTGGCTCGCATTGCCCTCGTCGTCCACATTGAGCGAGCCGCGGCGGTCGGCAATGGTGCCGTCGTCCAGCACCGTCACGCCCTTGGCTGCCACACGCTGGCCGATGCGGCCCGAAAACGCGCTCGAGCCCTTGCGGTTGAAGTCGCCTTCCAGCCCGTGGCCGATGGCTTCGTGCAGCAGGATGCCGGGCCAGCCGGAGCCGAGCACCACGGTCATTTCACCGGCAGGCGCCGGACGGGCGTCGAGGTTGGTCAGCGCAGCCTTCACGGCTTGGTCCACGTATTCGGCAATCTGCTCGTCGGTGAAGTAGGCCAGGCCGAAACGCCCGCCCCCGCCGCCGGAGCCGACTTCGCGCCGGCCGTTCTGCTCGGCAATCACGGTCACCGACAGGCGCACCAGCGGGCGCACGTCGGCCGCAAGGGTGCCGTCGGCGCGCGCCACCAGCACCACGTCGTACTCGCTCGCCAGGCCCGCCATCACCTGGGCCACGCGCGGGTCGCGCGAACGAGCGAGCTTTTCGACCCGTTCGAGCAGCTTGACCTTGGCCGTGCTGTCGAGCGTGGAGATGGGATCGACGCCGCTATAGAGCGAGCGGCTCGAAGCAATCTTGCGGGCCGGCGTCTTTACGCGGCCGGTGCGGCCGGCGGAGGAAATGGAGCGGACCGTGCGAGCCGCGTCGAGCAGCGATGCCTCGGAAATATCGTCCGAATAGGCGAATGCGGTTTTCTCGCCGCTGACCGCGCGCACGCCGACGCCCTGGTCGATGCTGAAGCTGCCGGTCTTGACGATGCCCTCTTCGAGGCTCCAGCCTTCGCTGCGCGTGTACTGGAAGTACAGGTCGGCGTCGTCGACCTTGTGGGCGGTGATCTCGGCCAAGGCCTTGCTCAGGTGCGATTCGTCAAGGCCGAAGGGCGTGAGAAGGAGTTGTTGCGCCGTGGCAAGGCGCTCGATGGTAGGTTCGCGAGAGATCATTGACGGATTATTGCTCGCGCCCGGCTTCTGCGCTTCAGCGGGGGCGGGCCCGCTTCATCGCGCAGGAACTCGTCGGCCAGCTCGCGAAGGATGGCCAGTGCCGGCGCCTCGGTGCGGCGGGCGAGGGTTACAACCGCAAAGCGCGCCACGCGCGCCAGCGCCGGACGCACGTCGAGCTCCTGCAGATCGGGCGCCGCGGCACGAATGGCCAGCAGCACCGTGTCGCTGCTGCGCGCAACCTCGACCAGGCTCGGCACCTCTTCGCATTGCAGCGTGACGCATGCCGAGGGATGCGCCTGCGGCCCATGGGCCTCGACCAGGGCTGCCGCTACCTGATCGCTGAGCGGCGTAGAGGCAATGGGATAGCTCTGCACGTCTGCAAAAAGAACGTCTCCGCGCTTGCGTGCGAGCGGGTGGCCGGGCCGGCACATGAACACGCCGCGCATCTCGCGTACGGTGTCCAGCTTCAGGTCGGGCGCCGGCTTGAGCGAGAGTGCATCCACCACCAGCGCGTCCAGCGTGCGGGCACGCAGCGCCTGGAGGAGCATGTCGGTGTGTCCACGGGCCACAACCGTGCGGACCTTCGGGTGGCGCTCGGCCATGCGCATCAGCAAGGGCGTCATCAGCATGGCACCGGGGCCCGAACCCATGCCGACGCGCAGTTCGCCGCCCTCGGCATGACCGACGAGTCGGCCACTGCCGTGCAGGTCTTCCGCGTCGAGCACCAGTTGGCGCGCACGCTCGAGCGCCTGCTTGCCGAATGGCGTGAGTTCATTGCGGCGCCCCACCCTGTCGAACAGGGGCAGACCCAGTTCGTCTTCCAGCGCACGAATGCTGCGGCTGAGCGCCGGCTGCGTCAGGTGCATGGCCTGCGCCGAAGCACTGAAAGAGCCGGTGGCGGCCAGCGAGATCAGATGCCGAAGCTGCACCAGGGTCATGGGCATGGATGAACAAACGAATGAGTTGAACTCATGCTAATGCAAAGAACAATGCATTGGACGAGGGGTTTTCGCGCCCCTAGGATGAATTGGCGCGCCCTTCTGCTGCGCCCACCGGATCGCCCTCAACCCACGAAAGCGACACACATGACGACGACGAAGTCCTTCTTCCGCAGGCGCGACCTGCTCGCTTGCGGCCTGCTGGCGGCCACCGGCGCTGCGGCACTCGCGCAGCAGCAGCCCTATCCGGCCAAGCCCATCAACCTCATGGTTCCTTATCCCGCAGGCGGGCCTTCCGATGCCACGGCGCGCATCTTCACGGTACCGCTGGGCCGCGAACTCGGGCAGCAGGTGATCGTGGAGAACCTGGGCGGCGTGAGCGGCGCACTTGCCGCGCAGAAGGTGCTTTCCGCGCCGGCGGATGGCTACTACGTCTTCCAGGGATCGCCCAACGAAGTCATCCTGTCGCCGCTCGCGAATGCGGCCGTGAAGCTCAAGGCCGAGGACTTTCGGCTGGTAGCTCCGGTGGCCGAGGCGGTAATGGTGTTCGTGGCCCGCAAAGACCTGCCCGCCAACAGCGTCGACGAGCTCATTGCACTGGCCCGCAAGTCGTCCGCCGAGCCGCTGAGCTACGGCAGCGTGGGCATCGGCTCGCTCTACCACCTGCTGCTCGAAAAGGTACAGCTGCAGACCGGCATCAAGCTCAACCATGCACCCTACAAGGGCAACGCGCCGCTGCTGCAGGACATCGGCGGGGGCCAGGTCGACTTTGCGGTGCTGGTCTACAGCGCGGCGATGGGAGCGCTGGCCGAGCAAGGCCGGCTCAAGGTGATCGGCCAGCTGGGCGCACGCCGCTCCGAACTCCTGAAGAACGTGCCCGCAATGAGCGAGAGCAAGGAACTCAAGGACTTCGACTACAAGACCTGGAGCGGCTTCCTGGTGCCCAGAAAGACGCCGGAGGACGTCGTGCAGCGCCTGCACAAGGCAATTGGCGCCACACTGGTCGATGCGGGCGTGCGCTCGCAGCTTGCGGCACAGACGCAGTTGGCCTCGGCTCCCACCTCGCTGGCCGAAGCCCAGAAATTCTTCGAAAGCGAAACCGCGCGCTACCGCGACATCGCAAAGTCCATCCACCTGCAACCCCAATAGGCGCCTCGGCATGAACAACCTGATTGAAGACCTGCAGCACCACGCCGAAGAATTCATCGGCATTCGCCGCGACATTCACCGCCACCCGGAACTGGCTTTCGGCGAACACCGCACCGCCGCGCTCGTCGCCGAGAAGCTGCGGGCCTGGGGCTACGAGGTGGCACAGGGGTTGGGCGGCACCGGCGTGGTGGGCCGCCTGGTCCGCGGCGACGGAGCGCGGCGCCTGGGCATTCGGGCCGACATGGATGCATTGCCCATCGACGAGGCCACCGGCCTGCCCTACGCCAGCTGCAATCACGGCGTGATGCATGCCTGCGGCCACGACGGCCACACCGCAATGCTGCTGGCCGCAGCGCACCACCTGGCCACACGCGGGCGTTTCTCCGGCACGCTCAACCTGATCTTCCAGCCTGCCGAAGAAGGCGGCGGCGGCGCGCTTCGCATGATGGAAGATGGCCTGTTCGACAGGTATCCGTGCGACGCCATCTTTGCCATGCACAACATGCCGGGTCTCCCGCAAGGCCGGTTTTCGCTGCGCGAGGGTGCCGCCATGGCTTCATCCGACTACGCCACCGTGGTGATCGAAGGCGTGGGAGGGCACGGCGCCATGCCGCACCGCACCGCCGACCCGGTGGTGGCGGCGGCCAGCATCGTCATGGCGCTGCAAAGCGTGGTCTCCCGCAACATCGACCCGCTCCAGATGGGCGTGGTCACGGTGGGCGCCATCCACGCGGGCAAGGCCAACAACGTGATTCCGGCCAGCGCGACGCTGGAGATCAGCATGCGCGCGCTCGACCGCGAGGTGCGCGCGCTGCTCGAAAGTCGCGTAAAGGCCGTCATTGCCGCGCAGGCCGAGAGCTTCGGCTGCAAGGCCGTGATCGACTGGCGCAAGGGCTATGCGGTGCTGGTCAACACGCCGGCCGAAACGGATTTCGCGCGGCAGGTCGCGGTGGAACTGGTGGGAGCCGAATGCGTGACGCCGCAAGGCCCGCCGCTGACCGGCAGCGAGGACTTCGCCTTCATGCTCGAGCAGGTGCCGGGCAGCTACCTGCTGATAGGCAATGGCGACGGGGACAGTGCCGGGGCCTGCATGGTCCATAACCCTGGCTACGACTTCAACGACGACAACGTTGCGCTCGGAGCCGCGTATTGGGTGCTGCTGGCCGAGCGCTTCCTGGCCGACGCAGGCTGAAGCTAGTTCGACTGGGACAGCTTCCTGGCCCGGGCGATCGACATCAAGATGCCCAGCCCCAGGCCCAGCGTCACCATGGCGGTACCGCCGTAGCTGATGAACGGCAGCGGCACGCCCACCACGGGCAGGATGCCGCTCACCATCCCCATGTTGACGAAGGCATAGGTGAAGAAAATCATCGTCACCGCCCCGGCCAGGAGCCGTGAGAACAGCGTGGTGGCGTTGGTCGCAATGGCCAGTCCGCGAAAGATCAACAGGATGAAAGCCGCAATCAGCGCAAGGTTGCCCACGAGGCCGAATTCCTCGGAATACGCGGCAAAGATGAAGTCGGTGGTGCGTTCGGGAATGAATTCGAGATGCGTCTGGGTGCCCTGCATGAACCCCTTGCCGCCCACGCCGCCCGAACCGATGGCGATCATCCCCTGGATGATGTGGAACCCCTTGCCCAGCGGGTCCTTGCTGGGGTCGAGCAGCGTGCAAACGCGCTGCTTCTGGTAGTCGTGCAGCACCCGCCAATCGACGCCGTCGGCACACAGCTGCGACTCGAAGCCCACGATCAGCGTGATGGCGACGGCGCCAAGCACCACTGGCGGCACGATGAGCTTCCACGGCAGGCCGGCAAAAAAGATCACTGCCAGGCCCGCGGCAAGCACCAGAAGCGAGGTGCCCAGGTCGGGCTGCTTCATGATGAGCCCGACCGGAATAGCCAGCAACACCGTCGCCACCACGAAGTCGAGCGGCCTGAGTTGCCCTTCCCGGCGCTGGAACCACCAGGCCAGCATCAGCGGCATTGCAATCTTGAGGATTTCGCTGGGCTGGATGACCACGCCGACATTGATCCAGCGGGTCGCCCCTTTTTTCGTGATTCCGAACAGGGCGACGGCAACCAGCAGCGACACCCCCGCCACATAGAGCGGCACTGCGAACATCATCAGCCGCTGCGGCGGCACCTGGGCCACCACGAACATGATGAAGCCGGCCAGCAGCATGTTGCGGCCATGGTCTGCAAAGCGCGAACCATGGTCGTAACCCGACGAATACATTGTCAGCAACCCGGCAAACGCCAGCAGCAGCACGGCAAAGGCCAGAAAGCCGTCGAAGCCCTGGAAGATGGGCGCGACGCGGCGCGCCAGGGAGGGCTGATTGAACACGGCGGACATGGGGCTGGATTATCCGCGCCCCGGAACACCCGTCAGTCGAATTCGAGTTGAACGACCGTGCGCCCCGCTCGGCTTTCGACCGCAAGCCGCGCGCCGACAGCGCCGGCCCGTTCCGCCAGCGCCCGGGGCACCCGCGCTGCGTCGAAGCCCCGTCCGTCATCAATCACGCGCAACTGCACCGCCCCGGCCACCGGCTGCGCCTCGATGCGGAGCGTTTTTGCCTGGGCATGCTGCAGCACGTTCGAAATGGCCTCGAAGAGCAGGAACTGCAGTTGCCGCATGCCCTGGGCATCGAGCCCCTTTACCGTCGGCACCTCTTCCACGCCCCACTCCAGCCTGATGCCCGCAGCCGCCAGGCGCGGCTCCAGCCGATAGCGCAGCGCCGCCAGCAGCGCGCCGACATCGCCCGGCGGGAGGTGAATGGAGTCGATCGAAAGCTTGAGCTGGTCGAGCGAGTCCTGCAGGGTACGCAGCAGCTCTTCCGAACTGGTCTGGCCCGACTGCAACTGCCGGATGGCCGAACTGATGCGCGAACCCACGCCGTCGTGCATGTCGCGCAGGATGCGTTCGCGCTCATGGGTGCGGGCCTGGTCGCGCGCTACCTGTTCCAGCGCCGCAAAGGTCGATGCGAGTTCGCGTTCGCGCTGCGCCACCCGCTCGGCCAAAGCCGCGACCGAACCACGCGCCTCGATGCTTGCGGCGTGAAAGCGCCTGAGCACGATCAGCAGCAGCGCAATGCCGAAGAAAACCGACGAATAGCGCACCCAGGTCGTCTCCCCGTAGGAGTCGCTCAGGCGAATGACCAGCCAGTCGCGCACGCCGAAGCCCAGCGTTACCAGCGCAGCAGCCGCCACCAGCAGGCGCTCCATGCTCGGCCGCCTGACTGTCGCCACCACAAAGGCACAGACGAACAGCGTGATGAACACGATTTCCCCCGCGAGCCAGCCGGTGAGCCAAAACGGCTCTTCACGGAACAGCGCCAACGAGCTGGCGCCGATGGTTCCGGCCACCACAGCCGCCATGGGCCAGCGCAGCCAGCGCAACCGGGGCCGGCCGGCCCAACCCGCAAGGTGATAGCAGAACATCATGGCGGACGCCATCCAGCCCGCGTAGGAGGCCGCCATGAGCACGCCCCAGGCCGGCCAGGGGAGCGGCGGTTCGGCAATCACGCTGTCGGCCACCCGCAGGGCCCAGCAGAATTCGGCAAGGGCCGCCCAGAAATAGATGCTTTCGCGTCGATGCCGCCCAACGGCTTCGACATCGACCTGCGTAACCCACAGCGCCAGTGCGATGCCTCCCACGATGAGACTGAAGGCGGTCAAAAGCACCGAGCCCGTAAAACGCCAGGCATAGGCATTCTCGAAAAGATCGGTACGCACGGGCGTGGCAGGCCCGATGGTCACGCGCGAAAGACCGGCCCGCCGGGCGCCGTCGGCGCGAATACGAATCTGAAGATGGTTGTCGCCGGCTTTCAGCAGATGCCCGGGAACCGGCACGTAGATGGGCGCCTTGGCGTAGTCCGGGCCGTTGGCGCGACCGAGATCGCCATAGACCTGCAGCAGCGCGTCGTTGAGAGACACCTCCAGCACGCTGCCCGCGCGGGGAATGAAGATGCCCCACGGCGTCTCGGGCGCAGCGCCAAGCGTAAAAGGCAAGTCGAAGCTCGCGGAGCCCGGGCGCCCCTGCTGCTTGCGATCCCAGTGGTACGAAAGCTCGACCGGTGCCGTCTGCGTCGCGCCGTCGACTGTGACCGTTGCGGTGCCGCTGCGCAGTTCGATGGGCTCTTCCGCCGCTGCGGCGCCGGCCGGCGCCACCAAGATCAATGCCAGCCAAAGCGCGAGCAGCGCCCTCCACGGCTTAGCGAACATTCGCCCCGCCACACGGTTCACCCGGGATGGGAAAGCAGGCCGAGCCGCGTGGCCTCGAACACCGCCTCGCTCTTGGAATGCACCGCCAGCTTGCCGTAGAGATTCTTGATGTGGGTCTGCACTGTATGCACGCTCAATCCCTTGAGCCGGGCAATTTCCGCATAGGAAAAGCCGCGCGCGATCAGCGTGAGCACTTCGTGTTCGCGAGCGGAGAGCAGGCTGGGCGCAGCGTTGTCGGCGGCCGCCTGGGGCGCTGCCGCGGCGGGCGTGCCCGCCAGTTGCAGGCTGCGGTACTTGGCAAGCACCCGCCGCGCAATCATGGGTGAGATCGGCGAGGCACCGGCCTTCATCTCGACGATGGTCTGCGCAATATCCTCGGGCGCCGCGTCTTTGTGGATGTAGCCGACGGCGCCAGCCTCGATGCTGGAAAGCACGTTTTCCTCGTCTCCGAAGACGGAAATCACCAGCGGCTCGCAGCCCGGAAAGCGCGCAACAGCCTCGCGGATCACATCCAGCCCGCTTCCGTCGGGCATGCCAAGGTCGACCAGCAGCACGTCGGGAATTGTTGCCGTTTGCGCAAGCCACGCCAACGCCTCTTGCACAGTACCGGCGCTACCCAGCCAGAAGAGGCTCGGGCTGCGCTGCACGCTGGCCTCGAAGAAGGCACGCGCGCGGCTGTCGTCCTCGACCACGAGGACGCCCCAGCGGCGCGCAGTTCCGGCATCAAGAGCCTCGATATTCATGGGCTTTAGCATAAGCCGCCACGCGCATTCAAAAGGCCGCGGCACCTCCCATCTTCATGGGATGCAGCCGCCGCCGTGGGCCGCGAAACTTCGCCGCCTTGCAAAAATGCAACACGACCCGATCGACTTGGCCGTTTTTGGCGCGCCAGCTGAGTACTTTCGGGTTCCGAGGCAAGGCCAGAGCCACTCGGATGCAGAAAATTCCGCGCCCCGGAGACCCCAGTGGTAAACAATCACATTCCCGCACGAAGCCTGCGTGCGGGAAGAGCCCTTCCCGGTAGCCGCGCCACGCACACGGACCTCATGCAAAATTACCCGGCTCCTTCCATGGAGTTGCGTCGAACGCAACACTTTCAGTCTCCGCCTCGCATGGATCCGAAAACCACTCACCTGTTGTATCTGCATGGTTTCCGCTCCTCGCCCCGCTCGACCAAGGCGCGGCTGATGGCGCGCCGCGTGGCGAAGGAGCATCCCGAGCTGCAGTGGTGGTGCCCGCAATTGCCGCCCTCCCCGCGCGAGGCGATCGACATGGTGATGAAAGGCATTGCAGACTGGCCCCGCAAGTCGATGGCCGTTGTCGGTTCGTCGCTCGGCGGCTTCTACGCCACCTACGTTGCGGGAATGACGCGTTGCCGCACCGTGCTGCTCAACCCTGCCGTGCACCCCGCGCGCGACCTGGCTCTCTACATCGGCGACCAGACCACCTGGCACGACCCTGCCGAGCATTTTTATTTCCGGCCGGAGTACATCCAGGAGCTTCGCACCATGGAGGTAGGCGCCCTCACCCGGCCCGAGCGCGTGCTGGCCATCATCGCCAAGGGCGACGAGGCGCTCGACTGGCACGAAATGTCCGCACGCTACCCGGACAGCAATATCAAGCTGCTCGAAGGGGGCGACCACGCGCTGTCCGATTTCGAACAGAACCATCTGGACGACATCATCGAGTTCATCAACCCGGTCTGAGTCCCTCCGGCGCCGGGCGGCGAGCCGGGTCCAGCGTGGGACAATCGGCTCATGTTTGTATTGTTTGAAGAAGCCGGCAAGTACCTCGGCGGCCGCGTGCTGTCGGAGGCCGAAGCATCGGCGCAGGTCGAGCTCGACACCGGCAAGCGCGTCAAGGTCAAGGGCGCCAACATCGTCCTGCGTTTCGAGAAACCGGCCCCGGCCGAGCTGATTGCCGAAGCCCGTGCAATCGCGGCCACGATGGACCTCGACCTGGCGTGGGAATTCGCGGCCGAGGGCGAATTCGGCTTTGCCGAACTGGCCGCCGACTATTTCAGCGACAAGCCCACGCTCGCGCAGCAGGCCGCCGCGCTTTTTGCGTTGTTCGAGGCGCCGCACTACTTTCGCCGCGCAGGCAAAGGGCGCTTCAAGAAAGCGCCGGCCGAGATCGTGCAGCAGGCGCTGGCCGCCATCGAGAAGAAGAAAGTCGTGCAGGCGCAAATCGTCGAGTGGGCTGGCCAGCTGGCCGAGGGCATTTGCCCGCAACCCATTCGCGAGCAGCTCTACAAGATCCTGTTCAAGCCCGACAAGAACGCGCCCGAATACAAGGCCGTGGTCGACGCCGCCCGCGCCACGCAGCGCCCTCCGCTCGAACTGCTGGAGCGCGCCGGCGCGATCGACTCGCCCTACCAGTTTCACTGGCGCCGCTTTCTTTTCGAGAATTTCCCCAAGGGCACGGGTTTTCCGGCGCTCGCCGCACCGGCCATCGCGGACGATCTGCCGCTGGCCACCGGCGTCGAGGCCTTCTCGATCGACGACTCGCAAACCACCGAAATCGACGACGCGCTTTCGGTGCAGGGCCTCGGCAGCGGCACAGTCACGGTCGGCATCCATATTGCGGCGCCAGGCCTCGCACTGACGCCCGGCAGCCCCATCGACCAGGTGGCGCGCTCACGCATGTCCACGGTCTACATGCCGGGCCACAAGATCACCATGCTGCCTGACGAGGTGGTCAGCGCCTACACCCTGCTCGAGGGCGGCGACCGACCGGCGGTGTCGCTCTACGCGCGCTTCGACGAAGCCACGCTGGAGTTGCAATCGACCGAGACCAAGCTGGAGCGCGTGCCCATCGTTGCCAACCTGCGGCACGACCAGCTCGACAGCATCGTCACCCAGCCCTGGCTCGAAGACGCTTCTTTCACGAACGGGAACACGCCGGAGGCTGCTGCAAAGCTGCGTGCTCCGCTCTCTTTCCTGTTCCGGCTCGCAAAGCAGCTGAAGGCCCAGCGTGAAGTGGTGCGCGGCAAGCCCGAGAACTTCAACCGCCCCGACTACAACTTTCGCCTCGTCGGCAACGACGGCGAGCCGGATGGCAGCGAGCAGGTGCAGATCACCACGCGCCAGCGCGGTGCGCCGCTCGACCTCATCGTGTCCGAGGCAATGATCCTGGCCAACAGCAGCTGGGGCGGCTGGCTCGGCGAGCTCGGCGTGCCCGGGCTCTACCGCAGCCAGGCAAGCCTGGCACCCGGCATCAAGGTGCGCATGGGCACACGGGCGCTGCCGCATGCGGGCCTGGGCGTGAAGAGCTATGCCTGGAGCACCTCGCCGCTGCGCCGCTACACCGACCTGGTGAACCAGTGGCAGATCATCGCGGCCGCGCGCCACGGCAAGACTGCCGCGCTGGCCGCGCCCTTCAAGCCGAAGGACGCCGACCTGTTCTCTATTCTCTCGGGCTTCGACGCCGCCTACGCGACCTACAACGCCTACCAGGGCGGCATGGAACGCTTCTGGACGCTCAAGTACCTGGAGCAGCAAGGCATTACCGAGCTCGAAGCCACCGTCATCAAGGACATCCAGAACGGCGCGCTGGTGCGTGCAGACACGCTGCCGCTGGTGTTTCCGGTGGCGGGCCAGCAGGAGCGCGGTGCGCGCCTTCGCGTAAAGCTCGGCGAGATCGACGAAATTGCGCTCGATGTGCACGGCACGGTGCTCGAGCGCCTCGACGCACCCAAGGCGGACGCCGCGGCCGACGAGGAAAGCGGCGACGAGGAAGAAGAAGTGGCCGGTCCCATTGCCATTGCGGTCGACCTCACCGATAGCGAGCCGGCGCCGGAGAACACGCCGGCGTAAGCGCGGCGCGAAACATACAAAAAACATTAATGAGCCGCGAGGAGCGTCGTCAATGAACTTCAGGGATCTGAGCACGCTGCAGATCGCACTCGGTGTGTCGGTCATCGCGCACGCCGCACTTCTGACGGTGCGTTTCGTCGATCCCGAATCGTTCAACCGGGTCTTCAGCGACACGCCGCTCGAGGTGATCCTGGTCAACAGCAAGACCAACGACAAGCCCGACGCCACGGCCCGCGTCATGGCGCAAACCTCGCTGGCCGGCGGCGGCGACCTCGAACGGGGCCGTGCCACCAGCCCGCTGCCGCCTTCGAGCTTTACCGCCGTGGGCGACTCCATGGAAGAAGCACAGCGCCAGGTCGAGGCGATGCAGGCGCAGCAGATGCAATTGCTCGCACAGCTCAAGCGCGACCTTGCCGCCATGCCCGCACCCGATCCGCGCGTTTCGGGCGATCCGAAAGAGGCCGTGGCGCGCGAGGAAAAGCGGCGCCAGATGGTCGAGCTTCTGGCCGAAATCGAGCGCCGCGTGAACGAAGAAAACGCGCGCCCCAAAAAGCGCTACCTGAGCCCTTCCACGCGTGAGGCAGCCTATGCCATCTACGTGGACACGCTGCGCCGCCGCATTGAAGTGCGGGGTACCGAGAACTTTCCCACGGCGGCCGGCAAGAAGCTCTACGGCGAGCTCAAGATGACGATCACCATCAACCACGACGGCAAGATCCTCGATACGGTGGTCGACGAAAGCTCGGGCGACACCACGCTCGACCGGCGCGCCAAGGCCATCGTGCACAGCATCGGCAACTTCGGCAAATTCACCGACGCCATGCGCAAGCAGACCGACCAGATCGTGCTGCAGTCGCGCTTCAAGTTCACGCGCGACGAAACCATCGAGCTCTCTTCTCAATAGCAACCCAATAGCAACAACCGCGAATCACGGCGCCATGGACCTGTACTGCGTAATGGGCAACCCCGTCGAGCACAGCCGCTCGCCCCGCATCCATGCCCGATTTGCCGAGCTCTGCGGCCAGCAGCAGATGGAATACACCCGCCGGCTCGTGCCCATCGGTGCCTTTGCCGAAGGCGTAGCCAGCTTCCGGCGGGAAGCTGCCGAGCAGGGCCACGTAGCGCGCGGCTGCAATGTCACTGTGCCGTTCAAGTTCGATGCCGCCGCCCTTGCGCAGCACACCAGCGAGCGCGCCCAGCTTGCCCAGGCGGTGAACATGCTGCACTTCGAATCGGACGGCAGCATTCACGCCGACAACACCGACGGCATCGGCCTGGTCAACGACATCGTGCGCAATGCCGCGGTTCCGTTGGCGGGCAGCGAACTGTTGCTCATCGGCGCAGGGGGGGCTGCCGCGGGCGTGCTGGGGCCGCTGCTCGATGCCGGCGCCTCGCGCATCGTGGTGGCCAACCGAACCGTTGGCAAGGCCATGGCCCTGGTGCAGCGCCATGCGGCACTGGCCTTGCGCCACGGCGCCGCGCTCGAGGCCTGGGCGCTCGACGAGGTGCCCGGCAATTTCGACGTTGTGATCAACGCCACGGCCTCCAGCCTTGCAGGCGATGCGGTGCCGGTGCGCGCACAGGTGCTTCGCCCCGGCGCGCTCGCGGTCGACCTGATGTACGGGCCCGCCGCCGCCGGCTTCATTGCGTGGGCCGAAGCGCACGGCGCCGCAGGGCGCGACGGACTCGGCATGCTGGTCGAGCAAGCGGCGGAAGCCTTTGAGGCGTGGCGCGGCGTGCGCCCACCTGCAGCACAGGTGCTGGCTGAACTGCGCGCTTCACTCGCCGCCGGCCAATGAAGGCGCTGTTGCGGTTGATCGGCTGCCTGCTGGTGGCGGGCGTGGCGCTCGAATTCTTCTTCGTGGCTCGCATTGCGGCCATGGCCGTGATCGACCCGCAGAGCACCGCGTTCCAGCGCTCCGAAGCCTGGCAGATTGCGATTCACCAGGGCAGCAAGGGCGCATGGCGCCAGGAATGGGTGCCCTACGCGCAGATCAGCGACAACCTCAAGCGTGCAGTCATCGCCAGCGAGGATGCCGACTTCATCGACCACAACGGCGTGGAGTGGGAAGCCATCGAGCGCGCCCGGCAACGCAATGCCAAGGCTGAAGAGCTCGCGGCCCGGCGCGCGGCGCGTGCCATTGCGCGCGGCAAGCCGGCGCGGCCGGTGCAACTGCGCGGTGGCTCCACCATCACGCAGCAGCTTGCAAAGAACCTGCTGCTCTCCGGCGAGCGCACGCTGCTGCGCAAGGGCCAGGAACTGGTGCTTGCCATGACGCTCGAGGTGCTGCTCGACAAGCGGCGGATCCTGGAGATCTATCTGAACAACGTCGAATGGGGCGAAGGCGTGTTCGGTGCCGAGGCCGCAGCCCAGTACTACTTCAAAAAGCCCGCATCGCGCCTGAGCGCCGGTGAAGCCGCCCGCCTGGCGGTGATGCTTCCGAGCCCCAAGTTCTTCGAGCGCCGGCTGGGCTCGTCCTATCTCAACGGGCGGGCTTCGACCATCGTGGCGCGGATGCCCGCGGCCGAGTTGCCCTGACGGCACCACGCAGCGCTTCGATGGCCAGCACGGCCGCAAAGCCGATCAGGTAGGCCACTACGTCCCACCAGTCGGCCGTGCTGCCGAGCACGATGCGCAGCGCGCGATTCGGAATGTGCAGGTGCCAGGCCGATGCCAGTAACTGCCCCAGTTCGACCGCCAGGCCCACGCCCAATGCGGCCAGCGCCAAGGGAAGAACGCGCGCGGCAATGAAAGTCTTGAAAACGACGTACACCCATGCCACGGCCAGCACGTCGCCGAAGAAACTCCGCAGCCAGCCCCAACGCGCGCCGACGGTGGCCAGTAGCACGAGAACAAAGAACAGGGCCACCGCCCACACCAGAGAAAGAGGATCGAAACGCCATCGCATGACCCGTATCATCGCGCCCATGCTGGCAAAGCTCACAGGTTGGTTGTTGTTGGGAATCGTCCGGTTGCTCACGGGTGCCCAGGCACGCTGGTATGGTTGCCCGCCCAAGGCCGAGCAGCGCATCTATTTCGCAAATCACCAGAGCCACGCCGATCTCGTGATGATCTGGGCCGCCCTGCCCGAAGAGCTGCGCAGCATCACGCGGCCCATTGCGGCGCGCGACTACTGGGCCAATACGCCGTTCAAGCGCTGGATCACGACCGAGGTTTTCAATGCGGTGTATGTGGAACGCGCCGCCACGGCGCCCGCTTCAGCGGTGCCACCAGCGCCCCGGGCAGAACCTGACATGCCACCCGCACCGGCACGCGATGCCGTCGCGCCGCCAGCCGAGCGCATCGAGCCTTCCATGGAACCGCTGTTGCCAATGACCCCACCGGCACCGACCATGGTCGATGTCACCCCCGAAGCATTCGACGAAGTGCAGGGGCGGCTCGATCTTCCCGCGCCCCCGCCTCCTGCGCCACCGATCACACCCCCTGTCGAACCGCCGGCCGCAGCAACGGAAGCTGCCCCTTCCGAACCGGCCGCGGCCGTAGCCCCCGCTCCCGATCCGCTCACCCCCTTGGTCGAAGCGCTGCGCAGCGGCGACTCGATCATCATCTTTCCGGAGGGCACGCGCGGCCACACGGGCGAGCCGCAAAAGTTCAAGTCCGGCCTCTACACGCTTGCCACGATGTTTCCCGAAGTGGTGCTGGTGCCCGCATGGATCGACAACGTGCAGCGCGTGATGCCCAAGGGCGAGATCGTGCCGGTGCCGATCTTGTGCTCGGTCACGTTCGGTGCGCCGATCCGCGTGGAAGAAGGCGAAGAGCGCCGCCCTTTCCTGGATCGCGCGCGTGCCGCGGTGATCGCCTTGCGCGACGTCTGAGCGGAACCTTGCGATGAACCAGTTCCTGCGCAGCCTCACCCCGACTCAGCAAGTCGCGACCCTGTTCCTCATCGTCTTCGGCCTGCTCGTGATTGCGAGCACAACGGCGCTCTTCCTGAGCTTCAGGGAGCGCCGCAACCCCGTGCACGACGCCGCATGGCAAGCCGAGCTTGCACACTACCGCAAGCTGCTGGGCACCACCTGGTTCATGGTGATCGTGTTCTGGGTCGGCTGGGCGCTCGGCGAAACAGTGGCCACCGTGCTGTTCGCGCTCATCGCGTTCTTCGCGCTTCGCGAGTTCATTACGCTCTCGCCCACGCGCCGCGGCGACCACCGCAGCCTGATCCTGGCCTTCTTCGTGGTGCTGCCGATCCAGTTCTGGCTTGTAGGCACCGCGCGCTTCGACCTGTTCACCGTGTTCATTCCGGTCTACGTGTTCCTTGCCATTCCGGTGGCAAGCGCGCTGGCCAACGACCCAAGCCATTTTCTGGAGCGCAATGCCAAGCTCCAGTGGGGCATCATGGTGTGCGTCTACGGCATGAGCCACGTGCCCGCGCTGCTTCTGCTGAGCTTTCCGGGCTACGAGGGCAAAAGCGCCTTTCTCGTCTTCTTCCTGGTGTTCGTGGTGCAGACCTCGGTGCTGGTGCAGCACGTTATTTCGCGCCGCACCCATCGCAAGCCCTTCGCGCCCAACGTGAGCCGCAGCTTCAACTGGACCAGCTGGGGCATCGGCATCGTGGTGGCCAGCCTGGTGGGCGCGCTGTTCTCGTTCATCACGCCCTTCAAGTTCGGCCAGGCACTTGCGGTGTCGTTCATTGCCTGCATCGCGGGCTCCATGGGCCACCTGGTGATGAAGGCGCTCAAGCGCGACCGCGGCATTCCCAACTGGGGCAAGAAGGGCGTGGGTGTAACCGGCGCCAATGGCCTGCTCGACCGTGTCGACGCGCTGTGCTTTGCAGCCCCCATCTTCTTCCATTCGATCCGCTGGTACTTCAACGTCTGACGACATGCGCATTCTCGGCATCGACCCCGGCCTTCTCACCACCGGCTTCGGCGTGGTGGACGCGGACGGCCACGCGCTGCGCTACGTGGCAAGCGGCACCATCAGCACGCGGCACCTAGGCAGCGGCAACCTGCCGGCCCGCCTCAAGGTGCTGTTTGACGGCATTGCCGAAATCGCAGAGCGCTACCAGCCCGATGCTTCGGCGGTCGAAATCATTTTTGTCAACGTCAATCCGCAGTCGACGCTCCTGCTGGGCCAGGCACGCGGCGCTTGCGTAACCTCTCTGGTCAACAGCAAGCTCACGGTAGCCGAATACACCGCGCTGCAGATGAAGAAAGCCGTCGCCGGCCATGGCCAGGCCGCCAAGGCGCAAGTGCAGGAAATGGTGAAGCGCCTGCTCGACCTGCCCGGCTTGCCCGGCGCAGACGCGGCCGACGCGCTCGGCATTGCCATCACCCATGCGCAGGTGGGCCGCTCGATGGCGCGGTTGGCCGAGGCGGCCGATCTGTCGAAAACGCATGCCGGCACTTACCGGCAAGGCCGCTCGAGGTAGTAGCGCCGTTTCAGGCCCAGCCTGCTGCTAGGCCACCCGTTCGGCGATCAGCACCGCAAAGAATCCGAAGGCCGCGAGCAGCGTCCACTTGAGCACGATCCAGCCGAAGCGCCGGTACCTGGCCTGCCCCGTTCCGGCATAGAACGCGAACGACACGCCCGCCACCAGCAACAGCAGCAGAATGGCCCAGCGGAAGACGAGCATTGCCTGGAGGTGAGAAGAAGAAAAAAGAACCCGCTACCAGGCCCGCGCCACTTCGCCGAAACCGCGCGGCGCGCGCTTTTCGTCTTCGAAGGTCACGACCTCGTAGGCGTCGCTGTTGGCCAGCAGTTCGCGCAGCAACTTGTTGTTGAGCGCATGGCCCGAGCGGAACGCGGTGTAAGCGGCCAGCAGCGGCTTGCCGATGATGTACAGGTCGCCCATGGCGTCGAGGATCTTGTGCTTTACGAACTCGTCGTCGTAGCGCAATCCGCCGGCATTGAGCACCTTGGTGTCGTCCATCACGATGGCGTTGTCCAAGCCGCCGCCAAGCGCCAGGCCCTTGCTGCGCATGTATTCGACCTCTTTGGTAAAGCCGAAGGTTCGGGCGCGCGCAATGTCGCGGCTGTAAGAGTCGGAACCCAGGTCGAACTCCACGCGCTGGCCGGTGGAATTGACCACGCGATGATCGAAGTCGATCTCGAAGCTCAGCTTGTAGCCGTGGTACGGCTCCAGGCTCGCCCATTTCTCGTTGGCGCCCTCGCCCTCGCGCACCTCGACCTTGCGGGTCACGCGAATGAAGCGGCGCGGTGCCTTCTGCAGTTCGATGCCTGCGCTTTGCAGCAAGAACACGAACGACGAGGCCGATCCGTCGAGGATCGGCACTTCGTCGGCCGTGATGTCGATGTAGAGGTTGTCGATGCCCAGGCCTGCACAGGCGGACATCAAATGCTCGACGGTCTGCACCTTGGCCCCGCCGGTCGAAACCGTGGAAGCCAGCCGCGTGTCGGTCACCGCTTCGGCGGTCATGCGAATGTCGACCGGCTCGGGCAGGTCGACGCGCCGGAACACGATGCCCGTGTCCGCAGGCGCCGGGCGCAGCGTGAGTTCTACGCGTTGTCCGCTGTGAAGCCCCACGCCTACGGCGCGGCTGATCGACTTGAGGGTTCTTTGTTGCAGCACACCTGCAATTTTAGGCGCGCGGCGGGCATGGCTGCCTATGCCCCTTGCTATGGCACCAATAGACATAGGTTCTATTTCAAGCGCCCACGATGGACGCAAAGGGCACGAAGCGAACGCAGCGCGTAGAGCCGGCGGAAGTCCCTTTCAGGTCTTCCCCGTGCCCCTTGCGAACCTTCGTGCCCTCTGCGTTCGGTGGCCCGGCCTCAGTCAGCTTGACGGCGCAGGAATGCGGGAATCTCGAAGTCGTCCATGCCGCCCGACGACAGTGCGTCCACCTTGGCAGCGGCCATCGTGCGGTTGGTACGCCACACGCTGGGAACCGCCATGCCGTCGTAGTTGGGCTGGCTCACGCCGTGGCCGCCATGGCCGCCATGGCCCGTGCCGAGCGTCGGCACGTTGAACGGGATGTTGTCGGTGCCGGTACGAATCACTTCGAGCGTGGGTGCCTGGCGGCGTGCGTCGGCGCGCGAAAGGCCGGTGGCCACCACGGTCACGCGCATCTGGTCGCCCAGGCTTTCGTCGTAGGCCGCGCCGTAGATCACGTGCGCATCGGGCGAGGCGTAGGCGCGGATGGTGTTCATCGCGAGCTTCGACTCGTTCAGCTTGAGCGAGCCCTTCGACGCGGTCACCAGCACCAGCACGCCCTTTGCGCCCGAGAGGTCGATGCCTTCGAGCAGCGGGCAAGCCACGGCCTGTTCGGCGGCGATGCGGGCGCGGTCGGGGCCGGCAGCGGCTGCGGTGCCCATCATGGCCTTGCCAGGCTCGCCCATCACGGTGCGCACGTCTTCGAAGTCGACGTTCACGCCGCCGTACTCGTTGATGATTTCCGAGATACCGCCCACGGCGTTCTTCAGCACGTCGTTGGCATGCGCGAAGGCTTCGTCCTGGGTGATGTCTTCGCCCAGCACGTCGAGCAGCTTCTCGTTGAGCACCACGATCAGCGAGTCGACATTCGCCTCGAGTTCGGCCAGGCCGGCGTCGGCGTTGGTCATGCGGCGCCCGCCTTCCCAGTCGAAGGGCTTGGTCACCACGCCCACGGTCAGAATGCCCATTTCCTTTGCCACGCGTGCAATCACGGGGGCGGCGCCGGTGCCGGTGCCACCGCCCATGCCGGCCGTGATGAACAGCATGTGCGCACCGTCGATGGCTGCGCGAATGTCGTCCACCGCAGCTTCGGCTGCGTCACGTCCCTTGTCGGGCTTGCTGCCAGCGCCCAGGCCGCTGGTGCCCAGTTGGATGATCTTGTGTGCGTTGCTGCGCTGGAGCGCTTGCGCGTCGGTGTTGGCGCAGACGAACTGAACGCCCTGCACGCCGCGCTCCATCATGTGGGCAACGGCATTGCCGCCGCCGCCGCCCACTCCGATCACCTTGATCTGAGTGCCTTGGTTGAATTCTTCGACTTCGATCATTTCGATGGTCATTTCTAACTCCTTGAATTTTGCAGTTGCCGTTGTGTATCTATGAATTTTTCTGGTGTCTTGACGAGTTCAACGTAGCCGTCGTCGCGGCGGTGGACCTGTGCGCCGCCATCGCTCGTAGAAATGCAAGGGAGGACCGCCGCGTGCGAGCCAGAGTGGGGAGTGATTCATGGTCAGAAGTTCCCCACGATGAAGTCCTTGAAACGTCCGAACGCAGTCTTTACCGATCCGTTCTTCTGCGCGACCTTGAAGCCGCGCATGCGTGCGAAGCGCGCTTCCTCGAGCAAGCCCATCACGGTGGCTGCGCGCGGCTGTGCAACCATGTCGGACAGTGCGCTCGAATACTTCGGAATGCCGCGCCGCACGGGCTTCAAGAAGATGTCTTCACCCAGCTCGACCATGCCGGGCATCACCGCGCTGCCGCCCGTGAGCACCACGCCCGAAGACAGCACCTCTTCATAGCCCGACTCGCGCACCACCTGCTGCACGAGCGAGAAGATCTCCTCGATGCGTGGCTCGATCACACCGGCCAGCGCCTGCTTGCTCAGCATGCGCGGGCCGCGATCCCCAAGGCCGGGCACTTCCACCTGCGTGTCGGGGTCGGCCAGCAGTTGCTTGGCATAGCCGTTCTCGACCTTGATGTCTTCGGCGTCCTTGGTGGGTGTGCGCAGCGCCATGGCAATGTCGCTGGTAATGAGGTCGCCCGCAATCGGAATCACGGCCGTGTGGCGGATTGCGCCGTTGGTGAAGATCGCCACGTCGGTCGTGCCCGCGCCAATGTCCACCAGCACCACGCCGAGTTCGCGCTCGTCTTCGGTCAGCACCGCCTGGCTGGAGGCCAGCGGGTTCAGCATCAGCTGGTCGACCTCGAGCCCGCAGCGGCGCACGCACTTGATGATGTTCTCGGCCGCGCTCTGTGCGCCGGTCACGATGTGCACCTTGGCTTCGAGCCGCATGCCGCTCATGCCGATCGGCTCTTTCACGTCCTGGCCGTCGATCACGAACTCCTGCGGCTCCACCAGCAACAGGCGCTGGTCGCTCGAGATGTTGATGGCGCGCGCAGTTTCCACCACGCGGGCCACATCGGCCGGCGTCACTTCCTTGTCCTTCACCGCCACCATGCCGCTCGAATTGATGCCGCGGATGTGGCTGCCGGTAATGCCCGTGTAGACGCGGCTGATCTTGCAGTCGGCCATCAGCTCGGCCTCCTTCAAGGCCTGCTGGATGCTTTGAACAGTCGCATCGATGTTCACCACCACGCCGCGCTTCAGGCCGTTGCTCGGCGCAATGCCGAGTCCGGCCAGCTTGAGTTCGCCGCCGGGCAGCACCTCGGCCACCACCACCATCACCTTGGCGGTGCCAATGTCGAGTCCGACAACCAGGTCTTTGTATTCTTTGGGCATTGAATGTCCTCGGTATTCGCTATTTACTTCTTCTTGGTCTTCGGGTCGGTAACGACCGTGGTGACGCCACGAAGGCGCAACGCATAGGCGTCGTTGTGCCGCAGATCGGCCCCTTCGACGTCCGCCGCGGTGCGGTGGTATTGGCCCGCGACCTGGGTCACGGTCTTCAGGAAACGTTGCGCACGCGCAGCCACTTCTTCGGGCTGGCCGCGGCCAAGCTCGATTTCTGCGCCGCTGTTCAGCACCACCTTCCAGCTGCCCCGGCTCGAGAGCGTGAGCTCGTCGACGCTGAAGTCGTAGGGCTGGAAGATCGGCGCAATCACCCGGTACATGCCCAGCACCTGGCCGGCCTGCTCGATGGGGCCATCCAGGCGCGGCAGGCGGTCGTCCACCTCGGCCACGTTGGCTTCGAACACATCGCCGAAGCCGTTGATCAGCTTCGAGCCCGCTTCGTCGCCCCAGTTGGCCACGGGCACCTGCTCGGTCAGTGTCACGCGCAGCTTGTTCGGAAACTCGCGCCGCACCACCGCCTTGCGCACCCAGGGCACCGACTCGAAGGCTGTTCTCGCGCGGGCAAGATCGACCGTGAAGAAGTTGCCCGAAAGCTGGGGCGCCACATTCGCGCGCAGGGTCACTTCGTTGTTGTGCGTCACGTCACCGTCGACCTTGATCCCGGCAATGGGAAAGAAAGGCTGCCGCAGCACCCACCATGCACCCGCCGCCAGCAGCATGAGTGCCACCACCGCGAACGCGAGGTTCGAGACGATGTTCATGAGCTTGACGTCGAAAGGCGCGGGGATGCTGTCGGCCATGGCTATTGCGCTCCCCCCTTGGCGTCCAGAGAGGCCGATGCCAGCACGCGCAGGCACAGGTCTTCGTAGGCAATGCCCGATGCGCGCGCCGACATCGGCACGAGCGAATGGCTGGTCATGCCGGGGGACGTGTTCATCTCGAGCAGGAAGGGCTTGCGGTCGCTCGCGCGAATCATCACGTCGGCACGGCCCCAGCCGCGGCAGCCGAGCGTGCGGTAGGCAGCGAGCGTGATGCGCTGGATTTCATACTCTTCGGCTTGCGGCAGGCCGCTTGGGCAGTGGTACTTCACGTCGTCGGTGAAGTACTTGTTCTGGTAGTCGTAGGCACCTTCGGGCGCGGCAATGCGCACCACCGGCAAGGCGTGCGCATCGAGGCCGCTGCCGAGCACGGCGCAGGTCACTTCCTCGCCCTCGATGAACTCCTCGCACAGCACGTCGGCGTCGTACCTGGCCGAAAGCGCGACGGCGTCTTGCATCTGCGAGTAGCCCTCCACCTTGGTCACGCCAATCGAGGAACCTTCGCGCGGCGGCTTCACGATAAGCGGCAGCCCCAGCACGTCGGGCACGGCGCGGATCTGCTCGCGGCTTTGCTGGTCGAAGGCCAAGCGCACATACTTGGGCGTCGGCAGTCCGTCGGCCTGCCAGATACGCTTGGTCATGACCTTGTCCATGGCCACGCTCGAAGCCATCACGCCTGAGCCGGTGTAGGGAATACCAAGCAACTCGAGCGCGCCCTGCACCGTTCCGTCTTCGCCATGCCGACCGTGCAGCGCAATGAAGCAACGCGCGAAGCCGTCGCGCCGAAGCTCGACCAGATCGCGCTCGGCCGGATCGAATGCGTGCGCATCGACTCCGCGCGAACGCAGCGCCTCGAGTACGCCGTTGCCGGACATGAGGGAAATTTCGCGCTCGGCGGAGCTTCCACCGAACAGCACGGCAACCTTGCCGAATTGCTTTGGATCTTGAAGAGTCATGGGGCAACCTCCGCGCCGCTAGCCGCGGTGGCAATTTCGACAACCTTGGCCGGCACCGCACCAATGGAGCCCGCACCCATGCAAAGCACCACGTCGCCGGCGCGCGCGTTGTCCACAATGGCCTGTGGCATGGCATTGATGTCGTCCACGAACACCGGCTCCAGCTTGCCGGCCACGCGGAGGGCGCGCGCCAGCGAGCGGCCATCGGCGGCCACGATGGGCGGCTCGCCCGCTGCATACACCTCGCCCAGCAATACGGCGTCGGCGTTGCCGATGACTTTCACGAAGTCTTCGAAGCAGTCGCGCGTGCGGGTGTAGCGGTGCGGCTGAAAGGCCAGCACCAGCCGGCGGCCTGGGAACGCGCCGCGCGCGGCGGCAATGGTCGCGGCCATTTCGACCGGGTGGTGCCCGTAGTCGTCGATCACGGTGTAGGTGCCCGGTGCGTCTACGCCCGCCTGGCCCTGCACGGCAACTTCGCCATAGCTCTGGAAGCGGCGGCCCACGCCCTTGAAGCCGGCCAGCCCGCGCTGCACTGCCTCGTCGGGAATACCAAGCTCCACCGCCACCGCGATCACCGACAGCGCGTTGCGCACGTTGTGCTCGCCAGGCAGGTTCAGCACGATGGGCAGGTCGGGCAGCGTGACGCCGTTGCGGCGCTGCGCCGTGAAATGCATTTGCCCGCCCACGGCGCGCACGTCTACCGCGCGCACCTGCGCGCCTTCGTCGAAACCGTAGCTGGTGACCGGGCAGGTGACCTCGCCCACGATGTCGCGCACCGCCGGATCGTCGGTGCACAAGATCGCCACGCCATAGAACGGCATGCGGTGCAGGAAATCGACGAACGCCTTCTTGAGCTTCGCGAAGTCGTGCCCGTAGGTTTCCATGTGGTCGGCGTCGATGTTCGTGACCACCGCCATGATGGGCAGCAGGTTCAGGAACGAAGCGTCGGATTCGTCGGCCTCCACCACGATGTAGTCGCCGCTGCCGAGCTGCGCGTTGGCGCCGGCGCTGTTGAGGCGCCCGCCGATCACGAAGGTCGGGTCGAGCCCCGCGGCTTCGAGCACGCTTGCCACCAGGCTGGTGGTGGTGGTCTTGCCGTGCGTGCCTGCAATGGCAATGCCCTGCTTCAGACGCATCAGTTCGGCCAGCATCATGGCGCGTGGCACCACCGGAATGCGCTTTTCTCGCGCCGCAAGAACTTCAGGGTTGTCCGACTGCACCGCGGTAGACGTGACGACCGCGTCGGCGCCCTCGATGTGCGCGGCGGCATGCCCAACGAAGGTACCGATGCCCAGGCTGGCGAGCCGCCGCAGCGTGGCGCTGTCGGCAAGGTCGGAACCCGTGATGCGGTAACCCAGGTTGAGCAGCACCTCGGCAATGCCGCTCATGCCCGAGCCGCCGATGCCTACGAAGTGGATATGACGAATTGCATGCTTCACTTGGCAAGCTCCTCGCAGGCGCGGACGACCGCCTCGACGGCTTCGGTCTTCTGCATGGTTTTGGCCTTGGCGGCCTTATCGATCAGCGCAGTGCGCTCGGTTTTCTGTAGCAAGTCAGCCAGCAATTCAGGTGTGAGGTCGGTCTGCTGCACCAGCCAGCCGCCGCCCGCATCGACGAGGAAGCGCGCGTTGGTGGTCTGGTGGTCGTCGACCGCCGAAGGAAAAGGCACGAACAGCGCTGCTGCGCCGACGGCCGCGATTTCTGTGACGGTGCTGGCCCCGGCGCGCGCGACGATGATGTCGGCGTCTGCATAGGCCTGCGCGGTGTCTTCGATGAACGGCGTGAGCTCGCCCTCGACACCGGCCGCGGCGTAGTTGGCGCGCAGTTCGTCGATCTGCTTGGCGCCGCTCTGGTGCAGCACCCGCGGGCGGGTGCCCGGCTCGATGCGCGCGAGCGCCTGCGGCACCACGGCATTGAGCGCCTTGGCGCCCAGGCTGCCGCCAACCACCAACAGTCGGAGCGGACCGCTGCGGCCCGCAAAGCGCACGGCCGGGGCAGGTTGCGACGTGAACGCCGCGCGCAGCGGATTGCCCACCCACTGCGCTTTCTTGAGTACGTTGGGGAAAGCGGTGAACACGCGATCGGCCACGCCCGCGAGAACCTTGTTGGCAAGGCCTGCGACCGAGTTCTGCTCATGCAGCACGAGCGGCTTGTTGAGCAGCACGCTCATCATTCCGCCCGGAAATGTGATGTAGCCCCCAAGGCCCACCACCACATTGGGCTTGACGCGGCGCACCACGCCAAAGCTTTGCCAGAAGGCGCGCAAGAGCCGCAGCGGCAGCAGGAACAGCGTGAGCGGCCCCTTGCCGCGCACGCCGCCAAACTGGACCGGCTCAAAGGCAAAGCCGCGAGGCGGTACCAGTTTTTCTTCCATGCTGCCGGGCGCGCCCAGCCAGTGCACGCGCCAGCCGCGCTCGCGCAAGGCCTCGGCGACCGCGAGCCCTGGAAAGATGTGGCCACCGGTGCCGCCGGCCATGACGAGTGCGGTGCGGCCGGTCATATGCGGCCTCCGCGCATCAGCACACGATTTTCATAATCGATACGAAGCACCACCGCCAGCGCCACGAGGTTCATCAGGATGGCCGAGCCGCCAAAGCTCATCAGCGGCAGCGTCAGCCCCTTTGTCGGCAGCGCGCCCAGGTTCACACCCATGTTGATGAAGGCCTGAAAGCCGATCCACACCCCCACGCCCTGGGCCACGAGCCCCGAGAACACGCGGTCCAGCGCAATCGCCTGGCGGCCGATGTGCATGATGCGGCGGGTCAGCCAGAGGAACATGCCGATGATCAGCAGCACGCCGACCAGGCCGAACTCTTCGCCGATCACCGCCAGCAGGAAGTCGGTGTGCGCCTCGGGCAGCCAGTGCAGCTTTTCGACGCTGCCGCCCAGGCCCACGCCGAAGATCTCGCCGCGGCCGATGGCAATGAGCGAGTGCGAAAGCTGGTAGCCCTTGCCCAGCGCATGCTCCTCGCTCCACGGATCGAGGTAGGCAAAAATGCGCTCGCGCCGCCATGGGCTGGTGGCAACGATGGTGCCGAAGGCCACCACCACCAGGGCGGCAATGACGAAGAACATGCGCGCGTTCACGCCGCCCAAAAACAGGATGCCCATGGCAATCACGGCAATCACCATGAAGGCACCCATGTCGGGCTCGGCCATGACCAGCATGCCCACCACCACCACGGCAATGCCCATGGGCAGCACGGCGCGGAAGAAGCGCTCCTTGATTTCCATCTTGCGCACCATGTAGCTCGCGGCATAGAGCACCATTGCGAGCTTGGCGAGTTCGGACGGCTGAAAGCGCATGAAGCCAAGCGGCAGCCACCGGCGCGCGCCGTTCACGTTGATGCCGATGTGCGGAATGAGCACCGCCACCAGCAGCAGCAGCGAGGCCACGAAGAGCCAGGGCGCGGAACGCTCCCAGGTCTTCATCGGAATTTGAAAGGCCAGCAGGGCTGCGACGAACGCAAACGCCACCGAGGCCGCATGCCGGGTGAGAAAGAACACCGGGCCATAGCCCGCACGTGCGAAGCGCGGGTTGTCCGGCAGCGCTATGGAGGCCGAGTACACCATCACCAAGCCCCAGGTGAGCAACGCGACAGTCACCCAGACCAATGCCTGGTCGAAACCCAGCACGCGCATTGGCGCGGCCTTGGTCTGCGTGATGCCGGCGCCGCCCAGCCGCACCGGCAGGTGCATGGGCAAGGCGTCGATGCCGCTGCGCGCGCGCCCGAACCAGCCGCCGAAACGGCGGGGCTTGGTGTTGGGCGTGGCGCCGGCGGTTGCAGTGTTCAAACCGGGTCTCCCGAAGAAAAGTCGGAATCGTTCGACGAGGCCGCTTCGCGCGGGTTGTCCGCCAGCGTTTGCACGGCTTCGCGAAACACCGCTGCGCGATGCTCGTAGTCCTTGAACATGTCGAAGCTCGCACAGGCTGGTGACAGCAGCACGGCATCGCCCGGGTTCGCGCGCGCGGCGGCCAGGTTGACGGCCTCTTCCATCGAACCGGCGTGCATGAGCGAAACGCCGGTGGAAGCCAGCGCCTGCTCGATCAGCGGCGCATCGCGGCCGATGAGCACCACGGCGCGTGCGAACTGGCGCACGGGCTCCGCGAGCGGATCGAAGTCTTGCCCCTTGCCCTCGCCGCCAAGAATGATCACCACGCGCCGGTCTTCGCCAAGGCCGTTCAGCGCGGCAACGGTGGCGCCCACATTCGTGCCCTTGCTGTCGTCGAAGTATTCGACATCGTCCACCAGCGCGACCGGTTCGACGCGATGCGGTTCGCCGCGGTACTCGCGCAAGCCGTAAAGCATGGGGCCGAGCGGGCAATCGGCGGCGCTGGCAAGGGCAAGCGCCGCGAGGGCGTTCATTGCGTTGTGGCGCCCGCGGATGCGCAAGGCGTCGGCGGGCATCAGGCGCTGGAGAAAGATTTCTTCTTCGACCACCGCGCCGCGCTTGCGCTTTTGCGTTTCGTCGGCCTCTAGCGCGCGCACCAGCCAGGCCATGCCGTTGACACGCTCGATACCGTAGTCGCCAGGACGAAGCGGCATTGCGCTGCCGAAAGTAATGTGAGTGCGAATCTGCGGACGCTGCAGCTTGACCCTGACAGGCGCGGGCAGCATCGCCATCACACCCGGGTCGTCGCGGTTCAGCACCATGAGGCCCTGCGCGCCGAAGATGCGTGCCTTGGCCGATGCATAGGCAGGCATGTCGCCATGCCAGTCGAGATGGTCCTGCGTGAGGTTGAGCACCGTTGCGGCGGTGGGCTCGAAGCCCTGCACGCCGTCAAGCTGGAAGCTCGAGAGTTCGAGCACCCACACGTCGGGCAGCGTCTCGGCGTCGATGTGCTCCGCCAGGGTGTCGAGCAGCGTTGGGCCGATGTTGCCCGCCACGGCCACGGTCTTGCCGGCGCGCTCGACGAGCTGGCCGGTGAGCGCCGTGACGGTGGTCTTGCCGTTGGTGCCGGTGATGGCGAGCACGGCGGGCGTGTAGCCCTTGGGGGCAGGCGGCTCTTCGATCGGCACCAAGGGGAGCTGGGCCGTCGGCTCTTCCTCGACGGCCGCGGAAGCCGGGTTGGAGGCGGCGAGCTCGGCAATCTTGGCAACGAACTCTGCGGCTTCCCTGGCCGCTGTAGGCACGTAGGGCTTGCCGGTGCTCGGCAGCCTGGATGCAGCGGCGGGCCCCGGCGACGCGGCGGGCGCGTCCAGCGGTTGTTCCGCAGGTGCTTCGTCCGCTGGCGGCAAGACAGGAACGCTCAGCGAGGGATCGCGCGGCATGGCTTCGGCCATCGCGGGGACGGGTTCGCCCTCCGGCTCGCCCTGGACTGGCTCGGCCGGGTCAGGCACTTCGGAAGGCGCCTCCGCGGCTTCGGCTGCCTCCGGAGCCGCTGCCGACTCGGGAGGAACGCCGGCCTGCTCGACAGGCGCAGCGGCTTCCGCCGGCTCGGCGTCCAGCGCCAGCTCGGCCTGTGCTTCGGGCTCGGCGACTTCCACGGGCGGCTCTGCGACGGGCTCAACCTCGGCCGGAGTTTCAGCTTCAGGGTCCGCTTCCGCCGCCGGTACTTCGACGGTTCGCAGATCCTGCAGCGCACGCGCAAAGAGATCGAGTTCTCCGCCGACCGGCAGTCCCACGGCTCGCGCCGCATCGGCGACCGGTGCAATCGTGGCGGGCGAAAGGCCCGGCGAACGGTAGATGGCCCGGATCGGCGTGCCTTCGATCAGCGCAGCCGAGAACGGTCCGCCGACAAAGGTCACCTCGGGCAGCTCCGCGCGCAGTGTTGCAAGCAGCGCGGGCGCCTCACGCGTATCGGCCACGGTCACGTGCGCGCCGTGGCGTGCGCACCAGCGCGCCATCGCCAGCCCGGACGCACCAAGGCCGAGGATCAATACGGGGAGGTCTTTCAGGTGTCGCATGTGCCCGTTACCGCAGCTTCAGCGTTGAAAGACCCACGAGGCACAGCAGCATCGTGATGATCCAGAAGCGCACCACGACCTGCGTCTCGCGCCAGCCGCTTTTCTCGAAGTGGTGGTGCAGCGGCGCCATCTTGAGCACGCGGCGGCCTTCGCCGTAGCGCTTCTTGGTGTACTTGAAGTACATGACCTGCGCCATCACCGAGATCGCCTCGACCACGAAGATGCCGCCCATGATGAAGAACACGATCTCCTGGCGCACGATGACCGCGATGGTGCCCAGCGCGCCGCCGAGCGCGAGCGCGCCCACGTCGCCCATGAAGACCTGTGCCGGATGGGTGTTGAACCAGAGAAACGCAAGGCCCGCACCGGCCATTGCCGAGCAGAACACCAGCAGTTCGCCCGAGCCCGGAATGTTGGGGAACAGCAGGTACTTGGAGTACACGGCGCTGCCCGTGACGTAGGCGAACACGCCCAGCGCAGAGCCCACCATCACCACCGGCATGATCGCCAGGCCGTCCAGGCCATCGGTCAGGTTGACGGCATTGCTCGCGCCCACGATCACCAGGTACGTCAGCACCACAAAGCCGATGCCGCCCAGCGGATAGCTCACCTCCTTGAAGAACGGCACCAGCAGGTTGATCTTTGGCGGAAAGTCGAGGTCGAAGCCCGACTGCACCCAGGCAAAGAACAGTTGCAGCACGCGCCAGTTGGAGCTTTCCGAAATGCTGAACAGAAGGTAGAAGCCCGCAATCAGGCCGACCACCGACTGCCAGAAATACTTCTCGCGCGAGCGCATGCCTTCCGGGTCTTTGCGCACCACTTTGCGCCAGTCGTCTACCCAGCCGATGGCGCCGAAGCCCATGGTCACCCACAGGACGATCCAGACAAAACGGTTCGACAGGTCGAACCACAGCAGCGTGGCAAAGGCGATGGCGAACAGCACCAGCACACCGCCCATGGTCGGCGTGCCGCTCTTGGTCAGGTGCGTTTCCATTCCATAGCCGCGCACCGGCTGGCCGATCTTCAAGGCCGCGAGGCGACGAATCACATAGGGGCCGGCGACCAGGCCGACCACCAGGGCAGTCAGCGAAGCCATCAGCGCACGGAACGTGAGGTACTGAAAAACGCGCAAGAACCCGAACTCGGGCGAAAGTGTTTGCAGCCACTGGGCCAGGCTCATCAGCATGTTGTCTTGCTCGGCTCATGCGTCATGACCGGCCTCCTTTTGTTGTTGTGATTGCTCGATGGCCTGCACCACCCGCTCCATCTTCATGAAGCGCGAGCCCTTGACCAGCACGCTGCCGACCTGCGGCAAACGCGCCAGCACCGCAGCGTTGAGCGCGTCGATTCCTTCGAAGTGCCGGCCGTCATTGCCGTGCTCGCCGCTGCTTGCACCGCCGAACGCGGCAATACTGTGCGCGGTTTCTGCGCCCAGCGCGTACACGGTCTCGATACCGCGCTGCCGCGCCCAGTCGCCGACTTCGGCATGGAATTCGGCCGCGCGGTTGCCCACCTCGCCCATGTCGCCGAGCACCAGCAGGCGCGGGCCCGGCAATGCGGCAAGCACGTCGATGGCGGCGCGCACGGAATCGGGGTTGGCGTTGTAGCTGTCGTCAACGAGCGTGATCGGGTGCCCGCCGGGCAGCACGACCTCGCTTGCCTTGGAGCGGCCCTTCACCGGCTGGAAGCTTGTGAGACCCGCCGCTATGGCTTGCAGCGGAACACCGGCCGCAAGCGCACAGGCGGTGGCAGCAAGCGCATTGACCACGTTGTGCCGGCCCGCAATGTGCAGGCGTGCATCGAAGTTGCCAAGCGGCGTGCGCACATGCACCTGCCACGCGCCCTGCTGCCATTCGGCACCCACCAGCGAAATGTCGGCGTCCGGCTGCTCGCCGAAGGTCATGCAGCGGCGCGGCGCACCGTCGTGCGCCATGCCGTTCCACAGCGGCGTGAACTCGTCGCCGTGGGGAAACACCGCGGTGCCGCCCTCGGGCAAGAAGGAAAACACCGCGCCGTTCTCGCGCGCCACCGCATCGACCGTGGCCATGAACTCGAGGTGCTCGCGCTGGGCGTTGTTGACCAGTGCAATCGTCGGGCGTGCAATGGCTGCGAGGCGTGCAATTTCGCCCGGATGGTTCATGCCAAGCTCGACCACCGCGAGCTGGTGCTTGGCACGCAGCCGCAGCAACGTGAGCGGCACGCCGATTTCGTTGTTAAAGTTGCCGGCCGTCGCCAATGCGCGATCCGCCCTGAAGGCAACCAGGATGGCCGCGATCATTTGCGTGACCGTGGTCTTGCCGTTGCTGCCGGTCACGGCGATCAGCGGCAAATCGAACTGCGCGCGCCAGCGAGCGCCCAGCGCGCCCAGCGCCGCAAGCGAATCCGGCACTTCGAGGCCGGCAAGGCCTGCAGCCTCCAGCCCATGGTGCGCAAGCGCAGCGACGGCGCCTTGCGCCTTGGCATCGGCCAGGAACTCGTTGGCATCGAAGCGCTCGCCCTTGAGCGCCACGAACAAGTCGCCCGCGGACAGCGTGCGGGTGTCGGTGTGGACGCGGGAAATGGTGGTTCTGGCGTCGCCCACCAGTCGCGCACCCGGAATCCATTGCTGCGCCTGGCCCAGCGTAAGCATCATCGGCTCGCTCATGCGGCACCTCGCTTGGCCAGCGCATCCTGCGCGTGAGCCCGGTCGGAAAACGGAATGCGCTGGCCGGCAATTTCCTGCCAGGCTTCATGGCCCTTGCCGGCGATGAGCACCACGTCTTGCGGCGCTGCCTGCGCAATGGCGTCGGCAATGGCGGCCGCGCGGTCGGGCTGCACTTGCGCAGCCTCCGGGCGCGACAAGCCGAGCAGCACCTGGCTGATGATCGCGTCGGGGTTCTCGCTGCGCGGGTTATCGCTGGTCACGATCACGTGGTCGGCCTGGCGTTCGGCCACTGCCGCCATCATCGGGCGCTTGATCGGATCTCGGTCTCCGCCGCAGCCGAACAGGCACCACAGCGCGCCGCCGCGCTGCTGTGCGAGCGGTCGCAAGCCGGCCAGGGCCTTGTCGAGCGCGTCCGGCGTGTGGGCGTAGTCGACCACCGCCAGCGGCGCGCCTGCACCGGCGCTCACGCGCTCCATGCGCCCCGGCACGCTGCCAAGATTGGCGCATGCCGCCACGGCCTGCGCCAGCGTAAGGCCGAGCGCGCGCAGCGTGCCCAGCACGCCCAGCAGGTTGGCCACGTTGTACTGGCCGATCAGCCCGGTCGAAATGCGTTCGACCGAATCGGTGCCGTGTTCGGCCACCGAGAACTGCAGCCCCTGCGCGTCGTAGCCGACGTCGCGCGCCATCAGGCGCGCCGGTGCGCCGGCGGCAGAAACAGTCCACACGTCGAGCGCGCCTACGCCCGCTTCGATCAGGTTTGCGCACAAGCTGGCGCCATGCACGTCGTCGATGTTGATCACCGCTGCGCGCAGTGCGGGCCAGCGGAACAGCTCGGCCTTGGCTTGCCAGTAGGCCTCCATGCTGCCGTGGTAGTCGAGGTGGTCCTGCGTGAAATTGGTGAACACGGCCACCGCAATGCGCGCGCCGTCGAGCCGCCGTTCGGCAATGCCGATCGACGAAGCCTCGACGGCGCAAGCACCGAAGCCGCGTTCGACCAGGGCGCGCAGTTCGCGCTGCATCATGACCGGGTCTGGCGTGGTAAGACCGGTGTAGGTGAGCTCCGGCGGCACGCCAATGCCCAGCGTACCCATGACCGCGCAGGGCGACGGCACACAGCGCTCGGCGCTGCCGTCGAGCCGCAAGGTGCGAACGCCGCCGGGCACGGTCAAGGTCGAAAGCGCTTCGGCGAGCCACCAGGCAGTGGAGGTCTTGCCGTTGGTGCCGGTAACGGCCAGTAATTCGAGCGCGGCCGAAGGGTTGCCGTAGAACGCCGAGGCAATGGGGCCCGTGGCCGCCTTGAGCCCCGGGTAGCTAGCGATGCGGTCGCTGAATTCGCCGCTGTCGAAGCCGAAAGCTTCGACGCCGTCGTGTTCGACCAGGCAGGCTGCAGCGCCCTGCGCCAATGCGGCCGCCACGTGCTTGCGCCCGTCGGTTGCTGCACCGGGCCATGCAATGAAGCCGTCGCCGGCGCCGACCGGCCGGCTGTCCGCATGCAGCGCACCCTGCACGCGCTCCTGGAGCCAGAGCGCGGCGAGTTGGGGGGATGTGAGTGTCAGCATGCTCAGAAGCTCTCGTCGACGCCTTGCGTCACCACCAGGGGTTTGACGGCAAGGTCGGGCGGAACGTTCATCATGCGCAGGGTCTGCTGCACGACTTCGCTGAAAACAGGCGCGGCGGCCACGCCGCCGAAGTACTGGCCGTCGCTCGGCTCGTCGATCATTACGCCGACGATGATTCGCGGCTTTTCAATTGGCGCCATGCCGGTGAACCACGCCCGATATTTGTTGCTTGCGTAACCTTTGCCAACCTGCTTGTGCGCCGTGCCCGACTTGCCGCCGACCGAATAGCCGATGGTTTGCGCGCGCGTTCCCGTGCCGCCCGGCCCCGCAGCCATCTGCAGCATCTTGCGCACCGCCAGTGCGTTCGACGGTGAGAACACCCGCACGCCCACGGGCGACTCGGTGTTCTTGAGGATGGTGACCGGAATGATCGCGCCGTCGTGCGCAAACGCTGTGTATGAATGCGCCATTTGAAACAGCGATGCAGACAGGCCGTAGCCGTAGGCCATAGTCGCCTGCTCGACCGGCTTCCAGGTCTTCCAGGGGCGCAGGCGCCCGGTCACCGCGCCGGGAAACTGGATCTGCGGCTTCTGGCCGTAGCCGAGCGCGGTGTAGGTGTCCCACATTTCGTGCGGTGACATCTTCTGCGCGATCTTCAGCGCACCGACGTTGCTCGACTTCTGGATGACGCCTTCGACAGTGAGCGTGCCGTAGTTGTGCGTGTCGCTGATGGTGAAGCCGCCCATCTGGTAGCGGCCCGGCGAGGTCTCGATGAGCGTGGACGGCTTCACGCGGCCGGCTTCCAGGGCCATGGCCACGGTGATCGGCTTCATGGTCGAGCCGGGCTCGAAGGTGTCGGTGAGCGCGCGGTTGCGCAGCTGCTCGCCGGTCAGGTTCTGCCGCTTGTCGGGCACATAGCTAGGGTAGTTGGCAAGCGCCAGCACTTCGCCGGTTACTGCGTCGAGCACCACCACGCTGCCCGCCTTGGCCTTGCGCGCGGTTACGGCGTCGCGCAGCTTTTGATAGGCAAAGAACTGCACCTTGCTGTCGACGCTCAGCTGGATGTCCTTGCCGTCGACCGGCGGCACCTGCTCGCCCACGCCCTCGACCACGCGGCCCAGGCGGTCCTTGATGACGCGGCGCGAGCCGGCCTTGCCGGCCAGTTCCTTGTTGAAGGAAAGCTCGATGCCTTCTTGCCCGTTGTCTTCGACGTTGGTGAAGCCCACCACGTGAGCGGCAGCCTCGCCCTCGGGATATTGGCGCTTGTATTCCTTGCGCTGGTAGATGCCCTTGAGGTTGAGCGCAGCAATCTGCTTGGCAATGGGTTCATCGACCTGCCGCTTGATCCAGACGAAGGTCTTGTCTTCGTCCTCGAGCTTCTTGTCGAAGTCTTTCTGCGGCATTTCGAGCAGCTTGGCCACCTGCTTGAGCTTGGCGCGCACCTCGGGGTCGTCGCGCTCGATGTCTTCCGGAATGGCCCAGATGCTCGGCGCCACCACGCTGGAGGCCAGGATGAGCCCGTTGCGGTCAAGAATGCGCCCGCGGTTTGCCGGCAGCTCCAGCGTGCGCGCAAAGCGCACTTCGCCCTGCCGCTGGAAGAAGCTGTTGTTGAAGACCTGCACGTACGCAGCCCGGCCTGCCAGCATGACAAAGCCGAGCGCAATGCCGGCCACGATGAACTTGCTGCGCCAGACCGGCGTCTTGCTCGCGAGCAAGGGGCTGGTGGTGTAGCGAACGCTGCGGCGGCTCATCGCTGGGCCCTCGCCACAGGCTTAGGCGCCGGACCGGCCGGCGGCGCGGGCGGCGGGGCCACCACGGCCGGAATCACGGTGCCGTCAGGCCGCACGTATTGCGTGATGGCCGGCGTCGTGGTGCGCATCTGCAGCTGCTCTTTCGCGAGCTTTTCCACGCGCAACGGCGTGGCCTGGGCGCGCTTTTCGACCTGCAGGCGATCGTGGTCGAGCTCGAGGCGCCGCGCCTCCTGCTGGGTGCGGTCGAGTTCGGTGTACAGCTGGCGCGACAGGTACTGCGTGTGCACGAGGTACAGCGCCGTCGAAATGACGGCCATCAGAAGGAGCAGGTTGAGCCGCGTCATGCTGCCCCTGTGCGTTCGGCCACACGCAGAATGGCGCTGCGCGAGCGCGGATTGCCGCTGACCTCCTCGGCCGAAGGCTTGATGCGCTCGAGCGCATTGAGCTTCATGACCTTGGGCGCCGCAAAGGGCGCACGGCGGTCGTACACCTCCTTGGAGTGCTTGGCGATGAACTGCTTCACGATGCGGTCTTCCAGCGAGTGGAAGCTGATCACCGCGAGCCGCCCGCCGGGCTGCAGCACCGAAAGGCTCGCCTCTAGCGCCTGTTGCAGCTCTTCAAGCTCGGCGTTGATGAAAATCCGAAAAGCCTGAAATGTGCGCGTTGCAGGGTTCTGGCCCTGCTCGCGGGTTTTGACCGTGCCAGCCACGAGCTCGGCCAATTCGGTGGTGGTTGAAATTGCGCCCCGTTCTTGTCTGCGAGCAACAATCGCCTTTGCAATCTGAACAGCAAACCGTTCTTCGCCATAGTCACGGATCACCTCTGCAATCTGCTGAAGTTCGGCTGTTGCCAGCCATTCGGCCACGCTCTCGCCGCGCGTGGTATCCATGCGCATGTCGAGCGGGCCGTCGAAACGAAAACTGAAACCGCGCATCGGGTTGTCGATTTGCGGCGAACTCACGCCCAGGTCCATCAGCACACCCGCCACGCTGGCGTCGGGCAACTCACCCAGCGAACGGAATCCCTGGTGCCGGATGGAAAAACGCGCATCCGAGATGCGCGCTGCTTCGGCCACTGCTTCCGCATCCTTGTCGAATGCGATCAGCCTGCCTTCCGGTGCCAGCCTCGCGAGAATCGCACGCGAGTGCCCTCCACGTCCGAACGTTGCGTCCACGTAGGTGCCGGTCGCCGCCATGCTGCCGGAAAGAAGGGCTTCCACCGCTTCGTTCAGCAAGACGGTTGTATGAATCCATGGAGTGTTCACACAAGCCCTCAGAACGCGAAGTCCTGAAACACATCGGGCATCTCGCCCTGGGTGGCCTCGGCCTCCTTGGCCTCGTACGTGGCCTTGTCCCAGAGTTCGAAATGGTTGCCCATGCCCAACAGCAGCGTTTCACGCGTGATGCCGGTGGCCGCGCGCAGTTCGGGCGACACGAGGATGCGGCCGGTGCCGTCCATCTCGACGTCCATTGCGTTGCCAAGAAATACGCGCTTCCACCACTGCGCCGACATTGGCAGTGCGGCGATGCGCTCGCGAAATTTCTCCCACTCGGGCCGCGGGAACACCATGAGGCATCCGTGCGGATGCTTGGTGATGGTGAGCTGGCCGTTCGCCGTCGCGCTCAGGACGTCACGATGCCGGGTCGGCACGGAGAGCCGCCCCTTGGCATCGAGACTGAGCGATGAAGCGCCTTGAAACACGACCAGGACCTTTGTGTTGGGAATGCCGCGGCACCCGAAAGAGGCACCATCCGCACTTTTTCCCACTTAACTGCACTTTTTTGCACTGTAGCAGGAAACACTTCACGCGCAACTGGTCGTTGGTGGTATTTTTTGTAATGGAATCAACGACTTAGCGCCGATTTCCAAAGCTGGAAACCGGCGAATTTCGTTGAAAAAGAAGCACTTAGCTCACGCAATGAATGTAGTGCGTGAAGCGCAGCCCCGTAACAGGGGCTGCAAAGCGGCGTTCAGAGGATGAAGCGCGAAAGGTCTTCGTCGTGACTTAGTGCCGCAAGGCGCTCGTCGACGTAGGCGGCATCTATGCGGATGGTCTGTCCCTCGATGCGCGTGGCGTCGAAGCTTACCTCATCGAGCAGGCGTTCCATCACGGTCGACAAACGGCGTGCACCGATGTTCTCGGTGCGCTCGTTCACTTCGAAGGCAATGGCCGCAAGGCGGTTGACTCCTTCGGGCGTGAAGTCGAGCGTGACGCCTTCGGTGGCAAGCAGCGCCTGGTACTGCTTGACCAGCGATGCGCGCGTTTGCGTGAGGATGCTTTCGAAGTCCGCCACCGAGAGCGATTGCAGCTCGACGCGAATCGGAAAGCGCCCCTGCAGCTCGGGAATCAAGTCGCTCGGCTTGCTCAGGTGAAAGGCGCCGCTCGCAATGAAAAGCATATGGTCGGTGCGCACCACGCCGTACTTGGTGGTGACGGCCGTGCCCTCGACCAATGGCAGCAGGTCGCGCTGCACGCCCTGGCGCGACACGTCGGAGCCCTGGGCTTCGCTGCGCGTGGCGACCTTGTCTATCTCGTCGATGAAGACGATGCCGTTCTGCTCGGCGTTGGTGATGGCCTGGGCGCGAATTTCGTCTTCGTTCACCAGCTTGGCCGCCTCTTCGTCGATCAAGAGGCGCATGGCCTCGGCGATCTTGAGCTTGCGGGTCTTGCGCTTGCCTCCACCGAGCTGGCCGAACATGCCGCGCAGTTGCTCGGTCATTTCCTCCATGCCCGCGGGGCCCATGATCTCGAGCGGGGCGCGAGTCTCGGCAAGATCGAGTTCGATCTCCTTGTCGTCCAACTGGTGTTCGCGCAGCTTCTTGCGAAAGGCCTGCCGGGTGGGGTTGGGGCCGTCCAGCGCCGGGGTAGCGCCATCGGCAACGCGTGCGGGTGGCAGCAACACATCGAGGATGCGGTCCTCCGCGGCGTCTTCGGCACGGGCGCGCACCTTGGCGCTTTCGGCCTCCCGAGTTTGCTTGACGGCAATTTCGGCCAGGTCTCGAATGATCGAATCGACGTCCTTGCCCACATAGCCCACCTCGGTGAACTTGGTCGCCTCGACCTTGATGAAAGGCGCGTCGGCCAGCCGTGCAAGGCGGCGTGCAATTTCGGTCTTGCCCACACCCGTGGGACCGATCATGAGAATGTTCTTCGGCGTGATCTCGGTGCGAAGCTTTTCTTCGACCTGCTGGCGGCGCCAGCGGTTGCGCAGCGCAATGGCCACGGCGCGCTTGGCGGCCGGCTGTCCGACGATGTGGTTGTCCAGCTCGGAGACGATTTCCTGGGGGGTCATGGACATGGTCAGAGCGCTTCCACCGTGTGGTTCATGTTCGTGTAAATGCAGATTTCCCCAGCTATCGCCAGCGATTTGCGCACAATTTGCTCAGCCGTGAGATCGGTGTTGTCGATCAGCGCCTTGGCAGCCGACTGGGCATATGCGCCGCCCGAGCCGATGGCAATCACGCCGTCTTCGGGCTCCAGCACGTCGCCGTTGCCAGTAATGATGAGAGAGGTGGTGGCATCGGCCACGGCCAGCATGGCCTCGAGCTTGCGCAGCACCCGGTCGGTGCGCCAGTCTTTGGTGAGTTCGACCGCGGCGCGGGTCAGGTGGCCCTGGTGCTTTTCAAGCTTGGCCTCGAAACGCTCGAAGAGCGTGAAGGCGTCGGCGGTGGCGCCGGCAAAGCCAGCCAGCACCTTGCCGTGATAGAGCCGCCGCACTTTGCGCGCCGTGCCCTTGATGACGATATTGCCGAGAGTGACCTGCCCGTCCCCGCCAATGGCGACTTGGTCGCCCTGGGGGGTCTTGCGGCGCACGCTCACGATGGTGGTGCCGTGAAACTGTTCCATCGAAGCCATCTGGGGACGCCCCAAGGCAATGCAACCCCGCGCGCGTGCAAGTCGCGCGACGGAAGTTAGTTCTTACGAACCGCTACCGTGGCGTGGTCGGCAATGCCAACCAGGTCGAAAAGCGCCGCAATCAGGCGGTGGGCGTCCACAAACTGGACCCGCTCGCCCTGGGCGTCGCGTGCGCGCACCCAGCTCAGCAGCGTGCCGGCTGCGGCAAGGTCCATGCGCAGCAGCGCCGCACATGAAATGACCGGGGCGGTGGTGTTGCGCAGGTCGACATCCAGCCGCTGGAGGCTCGAATGCGCCTCGCCGCGAAGGTCGCCGGCGAGCGCGGCAAAGCCGCTGTCGGTCGAAGGAAAACTGGATTCGCCGTTGACGGACAGCAGCGACCACACGGAGCCCGCCCCCGACCGGCCCGTCTCCGGTGCCTCGATGGTGGTGCATTCGCCATTCGGGTCTTGCCAGGCCGGCGGCGAAACCTCGTAGGTAATGCAGTAGTTGAGCGCCACCAGCTCGAAGTCGTCCGGCTGGTTCATCATGCGCAGCGTTGCCAGGTGCAGTTGCCACCAGACGTCTTCGGTGCTGCGCTCGTTGTTGGGCGTTGCCTCGGCCAGCACCGCAAGCAGCTTTGCCGAACCAATGAAACGCAGCTTGACCGGCGAATTGGCCCAATGGGTGAACAGCACGCGCAGTGGCGAGGCGGCATCGGCCTCGACGGCGGCCAGGGCGCGCCAATCGAGCGTCCAGATGGCGCCGGCCTGCGACAACGCACGCGTGAGATTGACCAACCCGTCGCGCGACAGGCGCGCGGGGCACACCCAGTCGGCACTCGTCGGAGCCAACTCGGCGAACTCGCTGGCGGCCACTGCCTGCACGTCGCGCGCCAGTTCGTCGAGCGGCACCCAGTCGGGGCCCATGCGCTTCATGCGCTGCGCATAGCGCATGCGAGCGGCGGCAAAGCGGGTGGCGTCGCCGGTGGCGCGGTACAGGTCGAACAATGCGCGCCATCGCGTCTCGTCGCGCTCGGCGGCGGCATGGTCGCCCTCGGCGCCGGCACTCTCGGAGGCCAGGGCCTGCAGAAGAATGGCTTCGGCGCCGGTGTCGTCGCCATCCGCAAATCGGATCACGGCCTCTTCCAGCGCGCTGTCGCGCGCAAGCCGGGCCGTCAGCAACGAGGTGTCGTCGACCCCGGGGCTTGCCGCAAGCGGAGCCGCAGCGGGCGCAGGAGCCGCAGCGGCAGCTTCTGCAGCCGTGGCTGGCGCCGCCCCAAAAGTAGGCGCCGCGAGCAAGCTGGCTACCTCGGCTTCGTCCATGGGCGGGGGCAGGGTCTCGGCGCCGGCTTCAGGCGGCGCATTGGCCAGCACCTCGCCATTGGGGCCGCGGCCCTTCCACCACTGCTGCGACATCTGCTCCTCGATCTCGTCGATCTTCTTGAGCGTGAGTGCGCGTCCCTCGGACTTTTCCGTGGTGGTGTTCATGTTGAAGGACGACGGCGTGACCGTTCCTTCGAACGCATGAGCGGCCGCTTCGCGTTGCCGGAGCTTGCGGAGCATGTCGAACTCGCGCCGGCGCACAAAGTCGTTGCGCTGGCGGCGCTCGATCATCTCCTTGAGCATTTCCCGGCTGTAAGCCTGGTCAGGGAGCGTTGAATCGGCGGCCGCATTCAGCTCCGACCAATCCTTCAGGGGATTGCGGACGAACTTCGCCACCTTCGACAGGAGGCGGCCCGTTTCTTCCTTAGCCATCTACAGGAATTTCGACGCGAGCTTGGATCTTTTGGCCTTGGCTCTGTGCTTAGTCCCCGAACATCTTCTGCTTGAGTTCGCGGCGCTGCTGCGCTTCAAGCGACAGCGTGGCCGTGGGGCGAGCCAGCAGGCGGCCGACGCCGATGGGTTCGCCGGTTTCGTCGCAGTAGCCGTAGTCGCCGGCATCGATGCGCTGGATCGACTGCTCGATCTTCTTGAGCAGCTTGCGCTCGCGGTCGCGCGTGCGCAGCTCGAGTGCGTGTTCTTCCTCGATGGTGGCGCGGTCGGCCGGATCGGGCACCACCACGGTGTCTTCGCGCAGGTGCTCGGTGGTTTCACCGGCGTTTTCGAGAATGCCGCGCTTGAGCTCGACCAGCTTCAGGCGGAAGAACGCCATCTGCTTTTCGTTCATGTACTCGGAGTCGGGCATGGCGATGACCTCGGCGTCGGTCAACTCGGCAGCCGACTTGGCTTTCCAGTTGTTGGCGAGCTTGGGGTCTTTCTTGACCGCGACGGGAGGGGGCGGCACCAGCGCGTTGGAGGGCGCCTGCGAGAAAGAAGACTTGGCAGCGGTGGAGGCCACCGATTGCGGCATGGAAGGCACGGTCAGCTGCGACAGCCGGGACACGCGGCCACCTCGCGCGGGGGCGGGTGCGGCGGTCTGAGCGGGCATCGAAGGTGTCGCCGTGGCGGAAGAAGAGGCGGCAGCCGTTTTTTTCATTGGTATCGGAGGGGCAGAAGTAACGGCAGCAGTGCGGCCGACAGTTTTGGATGGCGGTAGACCCGCATCTGCAGTTTTGGTTGCACTCCTGGCCGGGGCGGATGCCTCCGGCGGCGCAGCAGACTTTGCAGGCTTGACGGGCTTCGTTGCAACGGTCGCGGCCTTGGCCGTTGGCGTTGCTGGCTTCTTTGGAGCGCTTTTTTCTTTCGTGGCCGGAGCTTTTGCAGCGGAAGAGATCTTTTTTGCCGCGGGTACAGCCGGCTTTGCAGCCACCGCTTTGGTGGCGGCGGACTTGGTTGCTGGCATTGCCTTGGCGGCGGGTTTCTTCACGGTGACTGGCTCCTTGAACGAACTGGAACGCGCTTTCACTGGGTGTCTCCTCCCAAGGGAACCACTGCGGGGTTGAGGCCCCGGGCTCCACATTGTCGGAGTGCTCGCAGCGACGAACCCCGGGGTTATACCCCCGAAAGCCCGCCAGAAACTTGCGGCGCCCCCTGCCGTAGGCCACATCTCGCCCTTAAAACGAAAGCGTGGCTGCCGGAACAGGCGCGCGATTGTATAGAGAACTCAAAACAGAAGGGAGATGCGCCTGCAAACCGCTTACGTCCGTTAGCATCGCCGGCGTTGCCGGAGGGGGCAACAAGACCTGCCGAGCCCACCGGGCCCGGCGGGTCGATCCGATCATTCATACAAAAGAGAAGAAATCTTGAGCAAAAAAGCAGTTTTGGGCACGCTGGCCGCAGCCATCGCCGTTGCCTACGGTGGCAGCACCTGGTTGGCGGGCTCCAAAGTCAAGTCCAGCTACGAAGCCGCCCTGGAGGAGTTGCCAAAGCAGACCGCGCTGGTGCGCGTGATCGATCGCAAATACGAAAGCGGATTCTTTGGCGCGGTCAGCACCGTGACATTCGAGTTCGGATGCGCAGCCGATACCTCGGCCGCACAGGTGCCCGCTGTCGCCAAGCCTGCCAAGCCCGCCGAGGGCGATGAAGAAGACGAAGAAGCCGAGGCCGAGGCCGAAAGCGCGCCCTTCAAGCCCGTGCGCATTACCGTGCGCGACACCATCCACCACGGCCCGATTGCCGGCGGCACGCTGGCCGCCGCAACGATCGACAGCGAACTGGTGCTCGACGTGAAGGCCCAGGCCGAAGCCGAAAAACTCTTCGGCAAAGCCAAGCCCCTCACGGCCCACACCAAGGTGGCGTTCAACGGCGGCTATGCCACCGACCTGACCGTGGCGCCGATCAAGCTGGCCGAAGAAGGCAAGGGCCAGTTCACCTGGCAAGGTGCGCAAATGCGCGCCGAGATGAACGGCGCGCGTACCCAGGTGAACTACAGCCTGGCGATGCCGGGCCTGGACTTGACCGATACGCGCACCGGCGTGACCCTGAAAATGGGCAAGCTGGCCGGCAAGGCCGACATGAACAAGAGCGAAGGCTGGATCCTGGCCACGGGCAAGACCGAGGCCCGCCTCGACAGCTTCGAATTTGCGGCGCCCAAGGGCCTGGGTGCGGGCGGCAGCGGCAAGCCGCTTCCCACCGTGCTGCTGCAGAACATCGACATGATTGCCGACGCCAATATCAAGGATGGCCTCTACGAATCCATTGGCACCATCAAGGGCACCGGCAAGGTTGGCGAGACGAAGATCGACAAGTTCGAAATGACCAGCGGCGGGCGCCGCATTCATGCCGCCGGCTACAAGAAGCTGGCCGATGCCTGGATGCAGTCGGCCGCCGTCAACGGCTGCGGCAAGGGCGGCAGCAAGGCGTCGCAGGCCGCCATGCAGGCGCTGATGGACCAGCTGGCTCCCGACCTCAAGGCCATGGCCAAGTACAACCCCGAACTCGGCGTCGACAAGATGCTGGTCGAAATTGGCGGCAAGCGCGGCGAAATCAGCTACACGGCCGGATTGGTCGGCGTGACCGACGAAGACCTGAAGGAACCCGGCATGGCGCTCCTGATGAAGCGCGGCGTGCTCAAGGCCAGCGTGCGGCTGCCGATGCAATGGCTGGAGCAGGTTGCCGCCACCGGCGCTGAAAGCGGCCAACTGCCGCCGCCCGAAATGGTGGCAGGCCTGGTCGAGCAAGGCGAAGGCATGGGCTTCGTCAAGCGCGACGGCACCGACATCACCAGCCAGGTGGAGTACAGCGAAGGCAACCTGAAGGTCAACGGCAAGCCGCTGGGCGGCATGGCCGGCAAGTAAGCCTCGGGGGCCTCCCTCCCCCGCTGGGGGAGGGCTGGGGTGGTGGCACGACGACCTTTAAGAAAGCACGGCGCCCAATCGAGGGCCTGCCCCCATCCCCACCTTCCCCCGGCGGGGGAAGGAGCAAGTCAACGCGTCACACCAGGCATTGCTCGAGCCCCTGCTCCAGAATTTCGCGCGGCAGCTCGATGCCGATGAACACCATGCGGCTCTCGCGCGCTTCGTCCTTGCCCCACTCCGGGCCCAGGTCGCTGCCCATCAGCTGGTGCACGCCCTGGAAAATGACTTTGCGCTCGGTGCCCTTCATGTTTAGCACGCCCTTGTAGCGCAGCATGCGCGGGCCGTAGATGTTGACGATCGCACCCAGAAAATCCTCGAGCTTGGCCGGATCGAACGGACGGTCGGCCTTGTAGACGAAGCTCTTCACGTCGTCGTCCGTGTGGTGATGATGGCCGTGCCCTTCGTGCTTGTGCGAAGGGTGGTCGCAATGCTCGCCATGCGCGTGGTCATGGTCGTGATGCTCGTGGTCGTCTTCCTTCAGGAAGTCGGGGTCGATGTCGAGCTTGGCGTTCAGGTTGAAGCCGCGAAGGTCAAAAATGTCCTTCAACGGCACATCGCCGAAGTGCGCCTTTTGCTGCGGCGCGCGCGGGTTCATGTGCTTGAGGCGGTGAATCAGCGCCTCGGTTTCTTCGGCCGACACCAGCTCGCTCTTGCTGATGAAGATCTGGTCGGCAAAGCCCACCTGGCGGCGTGCCTCCTGGCGGTCGTTGAGCTGCTGCGGCGCATGCTTGGCATCGACCAAAGTCAGGATGGAATCGAGCAAATAGCTTTCGGCAATTTCGTCGTCCATGAAGAAGGTCTGCGCCACCGGGCCGGGGTCGGCAAGGCCGGTGGTTTCGATCACCACGCGGTCGAAGTCGAGCAGGCCCTGGCGCTTCTTGGCGGCCAGCAGTTGCAGGGCTTCGCGCAGGTCTTCGCGAATGGTGCAGCAGACGCAGCCGTTGCTCATCTGCACGATCTGCTCTTTCGACTCGGTCACGAGAATGTCGCTGTCGATGTTTTCTTCGCCGAACTCGTTCTCGATGACGGCGATCTTCTGGCCGTGGGCCTCCGTCAGGATGCGCTTGAGCAGCGTGGTCTTGCCCGAGCCTAGAAAGCCGGTAAGGATGGTGGCGGGAATAAGGGCCATGGTGTGCTCCGAAAGCGGAAAACTGGGAAGAAGAAAAACTGGAGAGGCAGTTTAGCCAATGCCACTCAGTTGCGTTGCCGCGGGGTCAAGCCGCCTTTTTCACCACCACCAGCCCCTTGAGGTATTCGCCTTCGGGAAACTCGATGGTCATGGGATGGTCGGGCGCCGCGCCCAGGCGTTCGCTGATGTAACCGTCTACTTGCGCGTCGATGCCCGCTGAAGCGACGATCTTGTGGAAAAGGTCGGCGCTGATGCCGCCCGAGCACGAAAAAGTAAGCAGCACGCCGCCGGGCTCCAGCAGTTTGAGCGCAAGCCGATTGATGTCCTTGTAGGCGCGGGCCGCGCGATCGGCGTGGGCGGCGGTGGGCGCAAACTTGGGCGGGTCGAGCACGATGGCGTCGAAGGTGCGGCCCTGTTCGATGAACTCGCGCAGCACGGTGTTGACGTTGGCATCCAGAAACTCCGTCTTCACGCCCGAACCCTCGCCGCCAAAGCCGTTCAGCGCCAGGTTGGCCCGCGCCTTGTCGAGCGCCGGCAGAGATGAATCGACCGACACCAGCTCTGCGCCTTCCACAACGCCCGCCGCCTGCAGCCCCGCGAGCGCCGCCACGGTAAAGCCGCCGGTGTAGCAAAAGCAGTTGAGCACGCGCCTGAAGCGCCGGTGCTGCGCCAGTTCGGCAAAGCGCTGGCGGCTGTCGCGCTGGTCAAGGTAGAAGCCAGTCTTGTGTCCCGTCGCAACGTCGAGCGACAGCTTCCAGCCGTGCTCGCGAATCGTCATTTCGGTGGCGCCCTCCCCGCGCAGCCAGCCTGTCACGGGCTTCAGCCCCTCGCGCTCGCGTCCGCTGGCGTCGGAGCGCTCGTAGAGCTTGTTCAGGCCGGTCGCTTCGAGGAGCGCATCGGCAATGGCGGCCTTCCAGCGCTCGACGCCGGCCGACAGGAACTGCGCCACCAGCGTGTCGCCGTAGCGATCGACGATGAGGCCCGGCAGCCCGTCGGCCTCGCCGTGGATCAGCCGCACGCCGTCGCTCTGCAGGTCGAACAGCCCCCTGGCCGCGACCGCGCGGGCGCATACCGAGCCCAGAAAGGCGGCATCGATGCGCTGCGTTTCGACAAAGCTCCAGGCCCGCGCGCGGATCTTTGACACCGGGCTGAACGCCGCCCAGGCGAGGAAGGCGCCGTCGTGCGATTCGACGCGCACCGTCTCGCCCGAATCGGCACCGCCGCGTGCAATGGCGGATTCGAATATCCAGGGGTGGCGGCGCTGCAGCGAGCGCTCTTTGCCGGGCTTGAGGCGGAGGGTTTTCATTTGTTGTCGGTGTCGTCTTTTTTGGGCTTGGCGCGGGCGCTTGCTTCAGCGCGTGTCCGCGTATCGGAGCCTTCCGGTCGGGCCTGCGCACGCGGGTGGGCCGCGTCGTAGGCCTTGGCCAAGTGCTGAAAATCCAGCCGGGTATAGATCTGCGTGGTAGCAATGTTGGCGTGGCCCAGCAGCTCTTGCACCGCCCGCAAGTCGCTGCTCGACTGGAGCACATGGCTCGCGAACGAATGCCGGAGCATGTGGGGATGCACCGGCGCCGCCAAACCGGCTTTCAGGCTGCGCTCGCGCAGCAGCTTCCACACCGCATGCGAGGACATCCTCAAGCCCTTGCTGTTGATGAAGAGCGCCGCCGCGCCGGCCGGGTCTCGCAAACCTGCCGTAGCCAGCGCCGGGCAATCGTCACGCACCGCGAGCCAGTCGCGCAGCGCCTCGGCCGCCTTGCCGCCGATTGGCACAAGGCGCCGCTTGCTGCCCTTGCCGAGCACATTGGCTTCCATTGCGTCCAGGTCGACCCAGCCGAGCGCCGTGTTGCTGGCGCGCGCGTCCAGGCCGGTGAGCTCGCTCACCCGCAGGCCGCAGCCGTAGAGCACTTCGACGATGGCGCCGTCACGCGCTTCGGTCCACGGGTCGGCCTCGGGGTCGTACATTTCGGCGAGCCGCACCGCATCGTCTACCGCCAGCGCCTTGGGAAGCGGCCGCGCGGCCTTGGGCGCATGCACGTCTTGCACGGGGTTGAAGCCCACCAGCCCTTCGTTGCCGAGCCAGCGGTAAAAGCTGCGCCAGCACGAAAGCACCAACGCAATGCCGCGCGGCTCGCGGCCGGCGCCGTGCAGCTGCGCCATCCAGCGCCGGATGTGCGCTGTTTGCACGCGATCCAGCGCAAGCCCGGCTCCGGCGGCGTTGTCGACGAGCGCCTGCAGGTGGATGGCGTAGAGCTCGACCGTGCGCGCCGCCAACCGGCGCTCCACGCGCACGTGCTCCAGGTATTTTTCTACCCAGCGCGTATCGGTCGTCTCAGTGGAGGTAGCCATTGAACGCATTGTTCACGACAGCCAAAGGCTCGCGCAATGCGCCCTTGAAAACCATGCCCCAGCGCTGCCAGCAGCGCGTGCTGGCAGCGGCGTACTGAACGTCGAAGTCTTTGTCGAATCCGCCGGCCCGCACCAGCCGCTCCACGCGCCACAGGTGATAGGGCTCCGACACCACGATCACGCTGCGAACGCCCGCCGCCTGCAGCAACGGGCGCGAGAGTGCGAGGTTCAGCCGGGTGGATGTGGAAGCCGGCTCCAGCAGCAGCAGGCCGGCATAGCCTTCGGCACGCGCATGCTGCTGCATGACTTCGGCTTCGATGCGGCCGTCTTCCTTGTCGACGCCGCCCGAGAGCACCAGTTGCTTCACGCGGCCCGCATTGGCCAGCGCAATGCCCGCATCGACCCGGCCGGTCAGGCACGGGTTGGGCTTGCCGTCCAAGTACGCGCGGTTGCCCAGGATCAGCGCGGCATCGGCCGGGCGCTGGGGCGGATTGCCGAGGGCTTCGACTGCGTGCCGCCAAACAACGGCCGCAATGGCCAGGTACGTCAGCATTCCGCCAAGCAGCACCGTCCACAACACGGGCCGCACGGCCCGCCAGGACCGGTGCCGCCCGCTCAAGGCCGCAGCCGCGACAGGGCGCCCGAGGCCAGTTCTGCGATGCGCTCGAGAAAGTCGGTGCCCATTTCGGCGTTGAAGCGCTGTGCGTCCGGCGAAGCCAGCACCAGCAGGCCGAAGGCCGGAGATTCGGCATCGGGCCGCAGCGGGATCAGCGCAATCGACATGGCGCCGGCCGGCTCGGGCAGCCAGTTGGCCGCCTCGAAGCCCGAATTGAGTCCGCAGTAAGGCGAAGTGAGCGAGGTGGCCAGCGCCTTCACGTCGTCGCTCACCCACTGGGCGTAGGCCTCGTTCAGGTAGTCGGCCTCGCAGTCCCACACCTTGATGGCGGTTTGCGGCACCAAAAATAGCGACTGCAGGTCGACCGCAATGCGATACGGCAAGCTGCGCGGGTCGCGCGTGGTCAGGAGGCCCTTGGTCCAGCGCTGCAGGCGGTCGGCAATGACCACGTTCTCAGTGCCGTGGCGCACCATGTCCATCAGGCGATGCTCCAGCGCCTTGATTTTTTCGCGCAGCATTTCGGCTTGGCGCTCCTGCAGGCTCACGGCGCGGTTGCCGTGCGGGCTGGTGAGCTGCACCTGCGCCAGCAACTGTGCGTGCCGCTCGAAAAAGTCGGGCGTGTTCGCCAGGTAGTTGGCGATGTCGTCTTCGGTAATCGGGTTCATGGCGTTGGCGTGGTCGTCTTTGTTGTTTCTGAAGTTGGTCATGGCAGCTCGGGCACCTCGATGTCCCCCTCGAAGACCGTGGTGGCCGGCCCGGTCATGAGCACGGGGTTGCCCTCGCCCTCCCAGCCGATGGTGAGCACGCCGCCGTGCGTATGCACGTCGACCCGGTTGTCGAGCAGGCCCAGCCGAATGCCCGCCACTACCGCCGCGCAGGCGCCGGTGCCGCAGGCCAGCGTTTCGCCGGCACCGCGCTCGAACACCCGCAGCTTGACGTGCGTGCGGTCGACCAGCTGCATGAAGCCTGCATTAACCCGCTGTGGAAAGCGCGGATGGTGCTCGATTTGCGGGCCTTGGCGCTCTACCGGTGCAGTTTCGACGTCGTCGACCAACTGCACCGCATGCGGGTTGCCCATGGACAGCACCGCCACCGAAACAATGGCCGAATCGGCATGCGTGCCAAGCGCCAGGTGCCAGGTGTGCCAAGAGCCCGTGGGCTGCGCGTCGAGCCCCGCGGTGTCGAAGGGCACGCGGGCCGGCTCGAAGATAGGTGGGCCCATGTCGACCGTCACCCGGCCGTCTTCGCTCATGCGCGGCTCGATGATGCCGGCCAGCGTTTCGACGCGCACCGTGTCCTTGTCGGTCAGGTGGTGCTCGCGCACATAGCGCATGAAGCAGCGCGCGCCGTTGCCGCATTGCTCCACCTCGCCGCCGTCGGCGTTGTGAATCACGTATTGAAAGTCGATGCCCTCGCCCGCGCCCTTCGACGGGGGGCGTACCGTAAGGATCTGGTCGGCGCCCACGCCAAAGTGGCGGTCGGCCAGAAAGCGGTATTGCGCGGCCGTAAGGCCCAGCGGGCCACGCGTTTCGTCGAGCACGACAAAATCGTTGCCGGCTCCCTGCATCTTGGTAAAGCGGATTCGCATCGGGGGATTATCCGCCCCTCGCGTGCCGAAGCTTGTCCAAAGCCCGGTCCAGAAACGCCAACCTGTCTTGCCCCCAGAAACGCTCGCCGTTCAGGATGAACGTGGGTGCGCCGAACACGCCCGCCTCTATGGCCTCGGCGCTGTTGGCGCGGTAGGTGGCCAGCGTTTCGGCCGACTGCTCCAGTGCCTGCAGCGAGGCGCCGTCGTAGCCGTTTTCGTCGGCCACCGCAATGCGCACCGCCGCTTCGGAGGTGTCGCGCTCTTCGGCCCACAGCGCGCGCAGCAGCGCATGCGAGAGCGGCTGTGCGTCGAGCCCCTTCAGTTGCGCCGCAATCACCATCCAGCCGGGATACTTGTTCCAGTTGGGATCGACCGGCGCACCCTTGGGGTAATACGCCGGCTCCAGGTTGAGCGGCATGCCCAGGTAGTCGCTCCAGCGTGCCAGCTCTAGCGCGTGGTACGTGCGCCGCGGCTCGGGCCGGGTCTTCAGCGGAATGCCGCCGGTTTGTGGCACCACCGCCTGAAAGTCATAGGGCTTGAGGGTGAGCCGTACATGGTGGCGGCGCACGATGTCTTGCAGCTGCGGGCCACCCAGGTAGGCCCAGGGCGAAGAAAGGCTGTAGTAGCAGTCGAGCGCGATGGGTGTGGAGTTTGTCGTCTTCTTCGTCATCGCGGAATTATCAAATCAACTCGGGTCAGCCGCAGCGCGCGGCAACCACAAGACCCTGCGGATCGACATCGACATTGAGGCGCGCCGGATCGGCCGGCGTTGGCAACGGCGTGCCGGCCGGCGAGGTGCGCGCAGACCTGGAACCGGTGCGGGTACGCATTTCTTCCAGCAGCAGCGGGTCGAGGGAGCGGCCGAGCGCGTAGCGGGCCTGCACGGCCTGGCACGTTTCGTCGGCGGGCACGGTGGCAAACACTGGCGGTGGCGGCGCCTCAGACGTGAGCGGACGAAATTCCGGCCTTGCCTGGCAGCCGGCCATGAGCAGCAAGGCGGCGCAAAGCCCCCAAGCCGTGGCACCGCGCGCACGCGTGCCAAAGATGAAACCGGGTTGCTTGTGGCTGCGGGGCGTGGTGTGGTACTTCATTCAGCGGATCGTAGCCCCGGCGATGGTCAAACCACCTGCCATGATCGATCTGAACCGATGGTTAAGAACCGGCGCCGCGCACCGGTGCCGCCGCCTCGTCGACACCGCGAATCGGCGTTCCCACCCAAGCCAGAACCGCGGCCGCCACCAGCAGCAACCCCGCCCCCGTGAACAACTGCGGCAGCGACACCACCTGCAGCAGCCACCCCGCAGCCGCCGATGACACGGGCACGAGCCCCATGAAGATGAACATGAACAGGCTCATCGAGCGGCCCAGCATTGCCGGCGGCACGCGCTTCTGCACCCAGGTGAACACCGCCACCTGCATGAAGCCGCCAAGCACCCCCACCAGCACCATCAGCAAAGCCCCTTGCCAGGCAGCAGAGATGCCGCCCATGGGCACGAACAGCAGCCCGATGGCGATGTCGGCCAGCAGCACACTGGTGCCCAGGGTGCCGATGCGCAGCCCCGGCCGCAGTCCCGACACCACCATGCCCAGCAAGGTGCCGGCACCGTGCGCGCCGACCATCACCCCGAGGGCCGAAGCGCCCAGGCCGGGCCGGCTTTCCGCCAGCACCGGCAGCGCGATATGCAACGGCCCCAGCACCAGCACGGCGACCGCGCCCCAATAAAGATAGAGCGTGCGCAGCTGCGCATCGCCCCAGACGTGCCGCACGCCGCCGACCATCGAAGCCCAGATCGGCGCATGCCTCGCGGGGTCAGCCGGCAGGGCGCGCATCTTTACGTGGGCGAGCGTCCAGGCAGAGAGCGCGAAGCTGAAGGCGTCGAGCGCGAGGGCTATCGCGATGCCGCCTGCGTTCTGCACGCCGCCCGAGCCGTCGCCGAACAGCGCAATCAGCACGCCCGCCAGGAGCGGCCCGACGAACATGCTCAGCTGGCGCACGCCCATCATCACGCCGTTGGCGGCGCCTAGCTGCGCGGGCGCCAGGGCGTGCGGCAGGATCGACGTGCCCGACGGGATGCTGAAGGCACTGCTGATGCCCAGCGCCAGCGACAACGCGTAGATGGCCGGCAGCGTCATCACGCCTTGCCACACACCCGCCGCCAGCAACCCAAGCAGCACGAAGTTGACGTGCTTGGTGAGCATCAACACGCGCTGCGGCGAGAACCGGTCGACCACCGCGCCGCCCAACAGGATGAATACGGCGCGCGGAATGCCCACCAGCGCCAGCACGGTACCCAGCGCCACGGTGTCCCCGGTCAGGCGCAGCACCAGCCAGGGCAGTGCGAGCAGCGTGAACTGGTCGCCAAGCAGCGAGATGGCGCTGCCGGTTATCAGCCAGCGGAAGTTGCGGTCCTGGAAAAGCGCCGCGCGTGCGGCCGAGTCTGTTTTGGTTGTCATGTCGGTCCTCTGGAACAGGGGCCGACTGTGCGGGCTCACGCTACGTGAGGGTCAAGCACTTTCATCGACGGGCGACAGGAATTCGCGCACTTCGCGTCCGAGCGGCAAGCCGGCCAGCAGCAGCGGGTGGCCAAGATGCAAGGTGGCGAGCTTCGCGAACAGCGCGGTGTTGCCGCCGCAGGTCTTGTGCAGCAACACCGCCCAGCGCTTGCGAAGCGCTTGCGCCTTGGCACCATCGCGCCGCTCGCCAGCCCGGAGCAAAGCCTGGCCCTCGGCATCGATCGCCTGCGCCTCGGTGTCGGGCATGGGGGGCAGGCGGAATTCCACGTTGCCGCAATGCTCCTGCATCAACCGCACACGCAGTTCGATGGCCTGCTCCATGAACTCCATCATGTCAGTAGGCGGCGCCCCACCCTGCCCGCGCACCTTCGACTCTTGCCGGAACATGGCGCCCCAGCGATTCATCAGCGCGTAATTGCCGCCCATCCAGCGCACCATCAGCATCGTCCAGCGGCGGGTGAGCGCCTGGCACTCCCACGTGTCGATGCCACCGCCCGTGTCCATGTAGCGCCGTACCTCGGCCTGCAACTGCAGCCAGTCTTGCTCGACACCGACGTAAGCCCCGAGGATCTGCTTCAGCTCGCCCGCCTCGAAATAGCGGCCGAAGGTTGTCATCAGCGAAAGCGTCTGCACCCAGTCGTCCATGCTGGGGCTGCCACCCTTGCGCAGCATGCCGTGCATCAGCGCCAGCCGCTCGCGCAACTCGGTGGCCTGGCGAATCTGGTGGTCCAGCGCGTGCATCTGCTGCTCGATGACCCGCTCAGGGGCAGCTTCGCTTCCATCGAGGAGAGGCCCGATCTCTGCGAGCGCCAAGCCCAGGTGCCGCAGCGCCTGAATGGCGTGCAGGCGGGCGACGTCGCCTTCGGAGTAGAGACGGTAGCCGGAGTCGGACCGGCCGGAGGGCTTGAGCAGGCCGATCTCGTCGTAATGGTGGAGGGTGCGGACGGTAAGACCGGTGGAGCGGGCGAGGTCGCCGACTTTGATGCGCATGGGGGATTGTGGCGCTGCGGGTTACCGTTTCTGCGGGGGGCTTATCGTGAGCTTGAATGTCTGCTCAGGGCCGAGGCCGTGTAGAAACGCGCGCGACGCCGGTTCGGCCCGGATGCACGGGCATCGCGCCACGGTGCCGCGGCAGACCGCTGCCGAAGCGCGCGCAAAAGCCGTGCCGGGCAGATCCCGGGCCCGCCTGAACGCCCCGACTCACCGCGCGGGCGATGGTCCCGAGGCGCCGGCGCGCAATCCCTGCATGACGAAGCTGACCAGCCAGTCGAGTCGCGGCTGCCATTCGCCGCTGAAGTCGATCAACCAGATGCCGGCGGTCGCCAGGAAAAAGTCGTCGGTCGTCACGCCAGCCCGGATCGTGCCGGCGCGCGCATTGGCATCGAGCAGCAACTGCGCCGCGGCAATGACCGGCGCGTAACCGTCGTTCCCCTGGCAGTTCTTCATGCTTGAGACCTCGCTCATCGCATTGGCCAGTCCGGCCTTGGTCCTGGCGTATTCGGCGAGGCGGTGCAACCACCGCTCCAAGGCTTCGTCCGGCGCGTGCTCTTGGAGCAACCGCTCGGCGAAGTGCGCCACTTGGCCCATCTCGTACTCATACACCGCCATGATTAGCGCTTCCCGCGTCGGGAAGTGGCGATACATCGTGCCCTGGCCGACTCCCGCCTTTTGTGCGATCGCACTCAGCGGCACGTCCGCGGCGCGTGCCAGTTCCGCGAGCGCCACCGACACGATGCGCTCTCTATTTTGCAATGCATCGGACCGTGCGGGCCGACCGGTCTTCTTCGCCTGTTCCACAAACCCTCTTTTGAGTAAGGCCAACCAAACAAACGGACAGATGTCCGTATACTCGCCTAAACGGACAAACGTCCACTACTGATCTTAACCGGCGCGACCTGCGAAAACCAATGAAGCCCTCTGGCAACACTATTCTCATCACCGGCGCCACCTCGGGCATCGGACTCGGCATGGCGCTGCGCTTTCAGCGGGCAGGGAACAAGGTGATCGTTGCAGGTCGGCGAACGGCGCTGCTGCAACAGATCACCCGTGAGCATCCCGACATCGAGTCGCTCGAACTCGATGTGGCCGAGCCACAGTCCATAGCAGCCGCTCGAGAACACGTGCTTGCCCGCTTTCCCGACTTGAACGTGCTCGTGAACAACGCCGGCATCATGCTGCCGGAGAACGTCTTGAAAGCGGACTCGCTCGAGGTTGCCGAGCGGACGATTGCCGTCAACCTGCTAGGCACGATCCGCATGACCCACGCCTTCCTGCCGCAACTGATGACCAAGGACAACGGTGTCCTCATCAACGTCAGCTCGTCTCTTGCGTTCGTCCCATTTCCTGCGGCCTTGACCTACGGTGCCACCAAGGCAGCCGTCCACTCCTTCACCGAGAGCCTGCGGGTTCAGCTCGCCGAGACGGCGGTGCGAGTGATCGAAATCGTGCCGCCAGGAGTGCGCACCACCTTGTTCGGCCAGGAAAACGACGATCAAGCCATGCCGCTGGAGGAGTTCCTGACCGAGACGCTCGCGCTGCTGCATGGCGAACACGTGCCGAACGAGGTCGTCGTCGATCGCGCCAAGTTCCTGCGGTTCGCAGAGGCGAACGGCCAATATGGCGACGTCTTCGCCATGCTGTCCGCCATCCCTGCGCCCGGACAGGATCACTGAGAGTGCCGGTGGCGTTGCCCGCCGCCGGACGAAAAACACGTCAACACTTCATCCACCCCGCGATAAACATCAAAAGGAACATCATGAAAATTGGAATCATCGGAGCAGGAAATATTGGCGCAACGCTGGCCCGTATCTTGGCAATCGCCGGCCACAACGTGAAGCTGGCCAACTCGAAGGGGCCAGAAACCCTGAAGGACATCGTTGCCGGGACGGCAATCGCTGCCGTCACGCGAGATGAAGCGGTCAAAGATGTCGAGGTCATCATCCTGTCCGTACCGTTCGCTCGAAATCCGGAACTTGCGCCGGTGCTTGCCAATGTGCCAGCGGGCGTTATCGTAGTCGACACGTCCAACTACTATCCGGTGCGAGACGGCAAGATCGAAGAGGTAGACGAAGGAAATTTGGAAACCGTCTGGAGCAGCGAGCAGATTGGAAGGCCTCTCGTGAAGGCCTGGAACGCGCTCCTGTCCTTCACACTGTCCGACTGCGGATCGACAAGTGGCTCCGCTTCCAGACTGGCCATACCGATCGGTGGCGATGATGTCGCTGCGAAATCCGTGGTGTCGGGTCTTGTCAGCGAAACCGGCTTCGATGCCGTCGATGCTGGCCCGCTATCGGAGTCCTGGCGTTATCAACCGGGAACGCCCGCCTATTGCACCGAACTCGATGCAGCGGGCGTGACGAAAGCGCTTTTGGCGGCTGACAAGTCGCGCTCTCCTCGCAATCTTGAGCTCATCACGAAGGCATTCATCGAGGGGAGCTTGCCGTACGAGCGTGAAGCTATGGTCGCCTTCAATCGCAAGGTAACGAGCTGAATATCTTGTCCGGTACTGGCCGTATCCTGCCCTTAGCTTGCCGGCCATGAGACAGCATAGTCGTCCTTAAACCAATTCAAATACGCCGCGGCGAAGTGATACGCGAGCTGGAACATGGCCTCGCTGTCCTTGCTGGAAACATCCCAGGGGAAGAGGTTTATGACGATGAAAAGCGGTCGCTCATCGGAGGCCTGAGCTAGGACGTTCTGCCACACGGGCGAACCAAGCGAATCCAGGAGTTGCTTGTTCTGCAGCTCGGCGCCTGAGCGAAGAATCGCGCAAGCATAGACAACATGGTCGCCAATGCTGAAGTTGCACTTCCTTGCTGCACACTCCACGCTCCAGAAAGCCAAGGGCCGTCCAAGTGGGTGGCGACGACTGGCCCGCCGCACAAGAGGTTTTCGCAAATATGCGAGCCACTTTTTCGACAGTGCATCCCCGTGCAAGCTCGAACTCTCCAGCAGTTCCCCGTCGACTGCACAGTGCATGACTCCCTCATCTTCCTCCAATGACTGCTTTCAGTTCTATTCTGTTGCAGCAGTGAGTGGCTTCTCCTAGCCAATTGTTGTTCTAGGGAGCTAACAGTTCACCGATCAACTGGTGAAGAGTGAAGGCTCTAGCAATTTCACGCCAACAAGCTCTCGCTCGATTCTTTTGGACAGTTCATCTTGCACTGCAATCTGACCAATCTGCGGTAGATATGCCAGCGGCGTATAGGTCAATGCGTCGGGCTTGAGAACGAGCTTGCTCACATCCCTCATCAAGCCGTGTTTGAGCAGCCGAGGATCAAATTTCGACTGAGACAAATCGATCGCCTCGTCCTCCACCGCCAAAACATTGAGCGCGAAGAACTCGCCCGTCAGGGTCGTCTTCTTATAGGTGACTTCTAGAGGAAGAAATTCGCATTGGCACTGATGCGCTTGCAAGAGGAGCGCAAACCGCTGTGAGACGATCCAAAAAGGGACCGTCATGATGAAGTCGGTCAACCCCACAGGGCTTTCCCGATCATCTCGAAGAGCGACCCTCATCCGCTCCCAGTTCCGTCCGCAAAGCTGACCTTCATTGAGTTCGATGCTCAAGTCGTCAAATATCCTGGCGAGGTCCGCTTGATGAGGAGTCGCTTCTGGTGCCGGGACGTCTCGCCGAAGATTGAGGGTCAGCAGCTTTGTCATTTCGATGTTCGGTGTCTGCTTTTCAAGACAGCTTCGAGATTGGCCGGTTGTACAGCTTGCCGGCGAGGCTCCTGCCGGTGGCCTTGTCGCCTGATTCGAATGCCGCAATCATCCTCATCAGATCCGACCCAACCTGCTGAGCCACGTCGCGGTTTCTCAGCCGTGGCTCTGCCAGTGCCCATAGGTCTCGCAAGTCCCTCATGTGAGTTTCGAATGTCCAACTGCTCCAATCCGGGTATTCGTCAGGCGAGTTGGTCCAGGCGGCCGAGATGGCCCCTTGGAGGTTGTTCAAGGTCTCACGAAGTGACATAGCTTCCCCAAATTCTGCCGTCGACATGAGCTTCCGGCTCTCGCCAACTGCGGCCTCAACCCATATGCGCGCCCCGCTTTCGGCGCCCCCTCATCAGCCCTCTTAGGTAGGATGCAGTTTCCGTGTGCCCCTGCGCCTTGGCGAGATCTTCCGGGAGCATTCCTCGGCTCGAACGCGATTCCAAGCTCGCGCCAGCCTTCGTTAGCACGCGCACGATTTCTATCGATCCGGCCCCGGACGCGACGTGCAGCGGTGAGAGCCCACCAGACACGCCATCGGCGCAATCAAGATGATTCAATGAGACGCGATGCTTGACCAGGACGCGAATCACGCCTAGGTCTTCTTGAAGAACTGCATGGCATACAGGGCGCAATCCGGCAAGATCCTTCGCTTCTCCGTCGACGCCATTGGTCAACAGAAAATCTGCAGCGTCAGCGTGGCCTGAGAAAATTGCAGTGTTCAAGACGGAAGTTTTGGTCAGGGAAGTCACGTTGAAGTTGGTCTTGTAGCGACTCAACAACTTCAGCATCTTCAATGCGTTCTGGCTCGTGGTGGCGTAGTGAGCGACGGCATAGTCATCGTTCCTGACGCCATTTTGGTAGTTCGGATTTGCACCTTGAGCCAGCAGATAGTGAGCTGTTCCCAGATTTCCCGCATCTGCGGCAATCAAGAGTGGCGAATCCCTCCTGGCGTCTTGTGTCGGCAAATCGACTATCGCGCCATGCTCAACAAAAAGCGCAAGCATCTTCGCATCACCGATGCGTGCGGCGACATGCGTTGCCGAAGTACCTGATCCCGAGAACGGCGTGTTTGGAACGAAGCCACGCTGAAGCAGCTTTTCTGCCCGCGAGTAATTGAGAGTCTCGATGGCCTCCAACATCTCTTGTTCGCTCGCCGATGCTTCGGTCGCTCGTTGTGCAGATGCCGCGCTGGCGTACACCAGCAATGCGGAAGCAATAGCGGTGCAGAAAGTTCGTAACAGATTCATTTGCCATCCAAAATAAACTATCGCGCAAAGCGCAGCAGCATTTCGGGATCGTCGTTAAGTGCAGTTCGTCCGACCGTTGCCAAAAGCGAATAGATAGCAGCAAGCAGAGAGACTTGAACGCACGGATCTTTTCTCGCGGCCAAAATATTTCGAGCCCAGTCCAGAAGCGCGTTCGCATCTTCGAGGCTATGCGTGTACCCATAGAACACTCGAAATCCGCTGATGGTGAAGCCAACATGATCCGGCAAGAGCCTCGCGAATCGCCATCCTTTGCGCTCAACAAAATCGGCAACCTGGTCGAGTCCACGGCGTTCTCCGAAGCAGATCGACCGAAGGCTGATGAGCACGAGCAGCGCCGTACACCGATAGGCGGCCGCATCATCGATTTTTGAAGGCAGATGGCGACTGACTCCGAGCGAGCCCTGGAATGATTGCTCAGGCAATTCGGCGAGCGCAGCCAAGACTGCAACAAATCCCTCGTTGCCCAGAATCGGATCGAACGCAGATGGCCCTGATTTCCAGCGTTCAAGTATCAGTTGTGCGTCTGACCAGAAGGATTCCTTCCCTTTGAGGGCAGCTTCAGCCATGCCGGCCAAGTACTCGTTGGGATGATCAATGAGTTCATCAAGATCAAGCGAAGTCGAGCGAACGTTCGCTTGGCGAAGATCGGTCGACTCAAAGGGCAAAAGTTTTTGCACCCTTTCAAAGAGGACCTGCAATTCACGGTTAGCAAGCAAGGTCATGGCGCTTTGACTTGGTTTGGTTTTTTTACCCCGCCAATGTTTGGCGTTGGCGGCATTTTGTCTTCTGCGCCGGCCGGACAGTTCATCCACTTTAATTTCGCAAGCGCTCCATAGCGGTCGTCGAGGCGATGAAGCCAAGCTTCGCGAAGAATCCGGCGGCGCCTTCTCTTCCGGCTCGAAGCACCCAGGTGATGTTCGGTTCCGACCCGACAAGGCGCTCGACAAGTGCCTGCCCGATGCCTCGCCGTCGGTGCGACTCAGCAACCACCACCATGGACAAATACCCGTTTGAAATTCCGTCGGTGATTGCGCGAGCGAAACCGACGACCTGGTCGTCTGCCACCGCAACCAACGCTCGCTGCGAAGCCGAGATCAGCCGGCCGAGTTCTTCAACATTACCGACGCGATGGGCCCACCCGTTGCACGTCAGCAAGCGATGAACTGCGTCGAAATCGGCAATAGCAATGCTGCGAACTAGCATCCCTGCTCCTCTTGAAACTCGCCCGATTGCGGCGTTATTGCGAAGGCCCGGTTTGGCCGCAAGCGGAGGCCCTATTCGGGTAACCGTACAGGTTGCCTCTTCACATCGCTGCTCGCCCCGCTAGTCAAGATGGCACTCGCAATGATCTGAAAAAGATGATCGGCCTTTGGTGCAAATGCGTGCTGGCCGAAGAGCCATCCGAGTGCCGACATCAGGGCAAAGAGGTCGTCCGCATCCATGTCGGCGCGCGCCGTTCCTTCGGCTTGGGCGCGAAGCAGCAGTCGCGCTCCGGCTGAGCGCACCGCCATGCATGGCGCGTAAAGCGCGGACTCCGGGTTGGCGTGCGCGCTTGCCATCAACGCAACAACGCCGTTGTAGCTACCAACAAACGCCACCCCTTCGCGAAACCAGGACACGAGCGCTTCGTCAGGTGCGCTCAGCGTTTCGAGCTCGCTCGCCTTCTGCGTCAGCCCATCCAGGTTCGTACGCAGCAGCGCTTCGAACAAAGCCTCTCTCGTCGGGAAATGGCGCAGCAATGTGGCCAACCCCACTTCGGCCCGACGGGCGATGTCTCGCATCGATGCATCGGCGCCATGTTCAGCAACGACATCGCGCGCGACTGCAAGTAGATGGCTGTAATTTTTTCTGGCGTCGGCTCGCATAGGACAGGAGGGGTATTTGACAATCGGATCAGTGATCCATATATTCGGATCAGTGAATCGGATATTCGGACCACTGATCCACATGATACCGCGCCTCTGTTCTGACGAGAGCTTCGGCGCAACAACCCCCAGGAAAGATGCATGACATGACCAGACTGAATGGAAAAACCGCCGTAATCACCGGCGGCGCGACCGGCATCGGCCGCGCTGCGGCAAAGCGCTTTATCGATGAGGGCGCCTTCGTTTACATCTTCGGCCGCCGGCAGGAAGCGCTCGACGCGGCTGTGGCCGAGCTCGGCCCCAATGCCCGGGCGGTGAAGGGCTCGGTCTCCGACGAGGCCGATCTCGACCGGCTCTACGCGGCGGTAAAGGCCGAACGCGGAACGCTCGACATCGTCTTTGCCAACGCCGGCGCCGGAAGCCCGCTTCCGCTCGGCAAGATCACCGCCGAGCACATCGACGAGACCTTCGACACCAATGTGAAGGGCACGATCTTCACGGTTCAGAAGGCGCTGCCGCTGATGCGCGAGGGCGCATCGATCATCCTGACCGGATCGAGCGCCGGCACCACGGGCGCCCCTGCATTCGGCGCCTACAGCGCGAGCAAGGCGGCGGTGCGCAACCTCGCGCGCACCTGGGCAGAAGACCTGAAGGGCACGGGCATCCGGGTCAACGTGCTGTCGCCCGGGCCTACGGCCACCGAACTCGCCAAGGCGGCGCTGGGTGAGGAGGGCATGAAGGTTTTTGCCTCGATGAATCCGCTCCAGCGCATGGCCGACCCGGCTGAGCTTGGGGCCGCTGCTGCGTTTCTTGCCTCGTCGGACAGCAGCTTCATGACAGCCAGCGAGCTCGCCGTTGACGGCGGCCTGGCACAAATCTGACGCGCAAACCAAAGGAAACATATGAGCTACGCAATCATCGGCTTCGGCAATGTCGGCCAGGCCCTCGCCAAGGCGTTTGCCCGCAAGGGCATCGAGGTGTCCGTTGCAACCACGCGCGATCCCGAAAGCTTTGCGCCCGCCGCGGCGGCAATCGGGCCCACGGTCATTCCCAAGAAACTGGCAGACGCGCTCAAGGCCGACACCGTCTTTTTGGCCGTGCGTTTCGAGTCGCACCAAGACGTAGCGAAGGCCCTGCCGACTTGGCAGGGAAAGACCATCGTCGATGTGATCAACGCCTATGGCGTGCCCCCTGAGCAACTGGGCGGAGAGCCTTCTTCCAGGGCCGTCGCGCACGCCTTTACCGGCGCACGGCTGGTGAAGGGCTTCAACCATCTGGTCGCTGCCGTGCTTGGCCAGGACCCTGCCGTACATGGCGGCAAGAGAGTCGTGTTTTTGTCGAGCGACGACGACGGCGCAGCAGCGGAGATTGGCGCGCTTGCAGAAAAGCTCGGGTTCTCGCCGATCAAGCTTGGCGGCCTCTCGGAAGGCGGGCTGCTGGTGCACGCGCGCGGCAATAGCTGGGGTCAACTGATCTTCAAGGACCTGGTGAAGTTCGATTGACGATTAAGTGACATTTGGGAACGTTCTTCACCGTGGCGATGTACGCGGCGCTGACCGCCCACGCGTTGGTTGGGCATCAGGGCTATTTCTCGCCCTCCAGGAGCTGAAATGACGTTTTCCCGAACCGCTTTCAAGTTGGGTGCCGCCGGCCTCGTTGCCGCTGCAGCCTTGTTCACCGCCGCATCGGCCAACGCGGGCACCAGCTGGTCCATTGGTGTCAACCTGCCCGGCGTGGTCGTGAGCGAACCCGCACCGGTCTACTACGAGCCGGCACCCGTCTACTCGCGGCCCGCCCCAACCTACTACCAGCCTGCACAGCCGGTCTACTCGGCCCCGGCACCCGTCTACTACGAACCTGGCACTCGTTGGGAAGAGCGCCGCGCACAACGCTGGGAAGAGCGCCGCGCAGAGCGCCGTGAGTGGCGTCGCCAGCAATGGGAGCGCGAGCAGCACCGCCGCTACTACGAAGATCGCGATTGACCCAGCGCGGCATCGGCGCGGGGGGCGGGATTCAGTTGATGATCTCTCCCATGCCTACACGCACGCGCTCCCTGAGCTGCGCGATGTACTCCGCATCGAAGCGTTCCCACGTTTCGAGTTCGCCCACAATTCGAAGTGGCTCCCGGCTGCGGTACGAGCGTGTGGGATTGCCCGGAAACTTCTTGTCGGTCACGTTGGGGTCGTTTTCGAAGGCACCTGTGGGCTCGACGATATAGACGCGGCAGCGGCCGTCGCCCTTTGCCATTTCGGCGGCCAGCCCGGCGCCTTTTGGCAAGGCCGTAAAGTAGATGTGGTTCATCACCACTTCGCCGTCGTAGTTTGAGCGGAAGCCCGCGGTAAGCAGGTCGCCCACCTCAAGGTCTGCCCGCGTGCCGTGGAAGTAAGGGCCGGTGTCCAAGACAGCCATCGCAAGTCGCTCCTCTACAGAAACGAAAAAGCCGCGGAGTTTACTTCGCTACCCTTCGTCAAAGCTCCGCGCAATACCAGCTCACAGGCGCACAAGCCAGCTGCGCCTCCAGCGCACTCCACGCGCCCGACGCCACTGCGCGATCGATATGCGCCTGATGGTGGCTTTGCGATTCCCATGATTCGACCAGCGTGAACACGCACGCGTTGTCGCTGCGCCCGAACAGCTGCACGCCCCGGCAGCCATCCGCCGACGGCAACGACTGCTTGACCTGGTTCATGAGCTCCGCAAATGCAGAGGCGCCCTCCGGCTTGGCTTCGAAAGTAATGATGACGTTGATCGGGTCCATGGAAGTTCGCGCTGCTTTCAACAAAAGAAAAAGGAAGCAGTCAGGTTAGCCAGCGCCCTTCGCCGCGCCAAGACGCGAAGCTGCGAACACATTGACCGTGGCTGCGAAGCTGCCGCAGCCCTCCCCTCCACCATCAACCCGACTGCACGCGCCGCACGTATTCCGCAGGCGTTGCCTCGAACCGCCTGCGAAACGCGCGGTTGAAATGCGCCGCGCTCTCGAAGCCCACCTTCGCAGCCGCATCGCCGGGGCGCAGCCCAGTGCCCAGCATCAGCATGCGCGCCTCTTCGAGCCGCAGGTCGCGAATGCAGCGCATCGGCGTGACCCCGGCCACCTCTCTGAAACTGTGCGCAAAGTGCGAAGGGCTCATGTGCACGTGGCTGGCAATTTCAGCCACCGACAGCGGCCGGCCCAAGTGGCGGCGCATGAAGGCGATGGCCGCTTGTATGCGCGCGCCCGCCTTGGTGACGGCACTCGCGCTGCGAATGGCCGCCGCCGCCTCGGAGCGCAGCAGCCGCAGCACGATCTCTTCGACCGCCAGCGGCGCGAGCGTGCGGCGGTCCACCGGGTCGTCCGCCGCCAGCAGCAGGCGCGCGAAGGCCTCGACCACCTCCTGCCCCACCGGCGCCGTGAAGTTCTCGGTCACCCGCGCCGGCTCGGCCGCGAGCTTGCCGCTTTCTGCCAGCGCGACGAAAGACTTGACCAGCACATCGGGCGGCAAGTCGAGATGAATGGCGAGGTACGGCTCTTCGGTGCTCGCCCCGACGACCGTGCCGAGGCACGCGACCTCGGCGCCGAGCACCAGGCACTGGGTGGCGCCGTAGTCGAGCGAGCGGCGGTCGCTATTACCAAGGTGCGCAGTCTTGCGGCCTTGCAAGACGACCACGACGCCGGGTGTGAGACGTTGGGTTTTCTCGTAGCGGATGGGATGGGAAAAGCGGTAGTAGCGCAGGCCGGGGTAGAGGGCGTCGGTGCGGCCGTCTGAAGAGGCTCGCGCCGCGACCATGGTCCGCAGTCGTGCCCAAGTGGCGGAAACGCTTTCAGATTTGCGATCGGCAACGGGTGAAACGGGCATCGGCTGTTTTGTGGGGGAAAAGCTGGCGCTACATGCCGCCGGGGGTGCCTCGTTGAAGCGCTTGGTGAACCACGCCAGTGGCAGCGTTAACGGTGTTGATGCGAACCAGCAGTGCGTCGTTGAGCAAGCGCAGCAAGGCGCTCAGTTCGGTGCGGCTCGGGGTGAGTACTTCGCAGTCACTCAGGGCGCTGGTGTCGATGAGCTTTTCGAGCGCCGTGTAGGCGCGCACCACGTGGTTGAGGGCCTCGGCGTCGTCGCAAGCTTGCAGAGCAAGGTCATCGAGACTGAGCAATGCGGGAGCAGGGAGCGTGGGCCGTGCGAGAGTTTGCGCGGGCGCGTGAGCAGATGCAGCCATGAAAGGCCTCCGAAGGGATTTTGCTTTGCTACAACCGCCGCACCCGCTTCCAAACAGTGGCGGCAGCTCGAACGGGTTGGAAGACCGGAAAACCCCTTGCAGAGAAACCGGCAGGGCTGCGCCCTCCCGTCCGAGCCGCCTAAAAGCAGCACGAACGAAAAAGCCGCAGACCATGTGCGGTTCCTGCGGCTTTCGTCGCAGGGGTTTTAGCGGGCTTCCAAACCCGATCGCGCTCTTTTTGCGCGACGGCACCAGTATATCGGCGATAGGCGTATCAACCAGACTTGCGGCGCTCAGCTCCGATCTGGGGATGTCTCGCCTATGGTGCTCAGCGGCACGACGCAGATAATCTCGAATAGTGCAAAAAACATAAGGACCATCATGCGAATCGACTCGATACGGCTCGTGAACTATCGCTGCCACGAGGATCTTCCGGTGGACTTTTCCTCTGGCTTCAACGTTCTCGTGGGCGCCAATGGAAGTGGCAAGACTACGATCCTCAAAGGCCTGCGCGACTGCCTTGGAGGACTCACGATGTACTTCAATCTGAGGCACGGTCAATCGCATCCACTGCAGGAGCCAGGAGATGCGCGAGTAAGCGTTGCGGAGGTCAACGAGCGTCGACGTTTTGAGCCCTGCTATCCGATTGAGTTAATCGCTACAGGACAAGCTTTTGGGACAAAGATCAAATGGTCGTGGAAGAAGGCTGGTTCGATCGAACATCCTCTGATCTCAGGAGATCCTCCGGGACCACTCTGGGTATCACAGCGCCCGCTTCCGAATTCTAGTGATGAGACGCTTCATAAAACATTGCCGATCGCGGTGTTCTATGGTGCGAATCGCAGGTGGGCGAAAGGAGCACTCAGCGAATTGGAGGCCGTAACGGAGCGCCACGCCAGAGCAGACGGATACGAGAGATGGTGGGACGCCTCGCTAGATTCTTCGGCCTTGGAAGGATGGATGATCTCTAAGAGCCTAGAGCGCCTTCAAACAGCGTCCGAGTTGGGGGAGGCGTTTGATGACGTGCTCGATGACGAGCTAGGCCTCGTCAACTCCGCGCTGGCAGGGGCTGTTGAAGGCTTAAAGGGCGTGCGCTATGACATGAGGCAAAGGGGGCTTCTTGTCGAGTGGAATGAAGATAGCTCCAGAAAACGCGTTCCTACACTCTATGAGAACCTGAGTGATGGTCAACGCTCAGTTATTTCTCTCGTTGCAGACATCGCCCGTCGTATGTGCCTTCTAAACCCACATCTTGGTCGAAGTGTGCTGACAGATACACCGGGAGTAGTGTTGATTGACGAACTTGATATGCACCTGCATCCGAAATGGCAACGGATGATCACAACAGGACTGACGGCCGCCTTCCCTGCGGTTCAGTTCATCGTCGCGAGTCATTCGCCGCAGGTGCTTGGAGAGCTCAAGCCAAAGGAGATCATTTTGCTTAGCCCTCATGGCATCACGCATCCCAAGGTCAGCTATGGGGTTGATTCGAGTCGCGTTCTCGAAGAAATCATGGGAGCATCTGCTAGACCTCCCATTGTCGAAACAAGGCTGTCTGAGCTATTTGCTGCCTTAGAGAGAAACCAACTGGAGGCTGCCCGCGAGCAACTCGAAGAACTACGAAAAATAGCTCCGGGCCTGGCGGAGCTTGCTGGTGCAGCCGCCCTGCTGAGGCGGAAGGAGACCATTGGAAAATGAGACATGTGAACAAGAAAAATGCTCCCGAGATTTTTCAGCAATGGATGGAGCTTGAAAACGACGACTGGCAACCAAGCTACGCTGATCTACACAATCCTCAAAAGCATGCTTTGCACGAGTCGCTGCTGTTAGAACAAGGTTGGACCTGTTGCTACTGCGGGCAATCAATTGACTTCGACAGCAGTCACATCGAACACTTCCGTCCGCAGGAAAGTCACGAGAACCTAGCTCTCGAATACGAAAATCTTTTCGCTTCCTGCGGAAGAAAATTCGAGGCGACAACACCATCGCATTGCGGACACGCCAAGAGCAACCGGTTCGACGAGCTTCAGCATATATCGCCGCTAGACCAGGGGTGCGAAGCTAGATTCCTCTATACGCGAGACGGGCAGATCTGTGCAAGCGATCCTGCAGACGCGAGCGCGGGCTACATGACTAGCTTGCTTCAACTCGACATTCCGTTTCTGCGGAACCGACGGGAAGAAGTTATCAAAAGAGTCTTCGACGAGGACTTTTTGAGCACTGCGACGAACGAGTCTTTACTAAAGCTAGGTCGAGTCTTTCGAGCGATGGATAACGATGGCAAAGCAGATGATCTAGGACATGTCGTTGCGCGCTTTGCAGAACAACAGACGACCGAGTAGAAGCCAATTTGCCATGCGCGCCTCTTCATAGTTGATTTTTAATCAACTATCTTCTGCCCCACCCCCTCTTAATCCGCAAAGGTAATCCCAAGACACTCCTCCTAACCCAATCAGGAGTGCCTCATGCCAATCGCCCTACTCGCGCTGACCCTCAGCGCCTTCGCCATCGGGACGACCGAGTTCGTCATCGTTGGCCTCATCCCCACTGTCGCTGCCGATCTCGGCATCGGCCTTCCCTCCGCCGGCCTGCTGGTCAGCCTCTATGCGCTGGGCGTCGCCATCGGCGCGCCGGTGCTCACCGCACTCACGGGCAAGCTGCCGCGCAAGGCGCTGCTGCTTGGCCTGATGGCGCTGTTCACGCTTGGCAACTTGCTGGCGTGGCAGGCGCCTAGTTATGAATCGCTGATTGCCGCCCGCGTGCTCACGGGGCTGGCGCATGGGGTGTTCTTCTCGATTGGCTCGACGATTGCCACGGGCCTGGTGCCGAAGGAAAAGGCCGCGAGCGCCATTGCCATCATGTTCACCGGGCTCACGGTGGCGCTGGTTACGGGTGTGCCGCTGGGCACGTTCATCGGGCAGCACTTTGGCTGGCGCGAGACTTTTCTGGCGGTGTCTGCGCTGGGCGTAATCGCGTTTGTCGGCAGCTGGGTTTTTGTTCCCAGCAACATCCGTCACACGCCGCCGGCCTCGCTGGCGCAGCAGGCCAAGGTGCTGGCGGAGCCGCGGCTGTTGCTGGTGTATGCCAAGACGGCCATCGGCTACGGCGGCTCGTTCATTCCGTTCACGTTTCTTGCGCCCATCCTCACCGATGTGTCGGGCTTCAGCGCGGGCGCTGTGGGCTGGGTCATGCTGGTGTACGGTGTGTCGGTGGCGGTGGGCAACATCTGGGGCGGCAGGCTGGCCGACCGCATGGGGCCGATTCCGGCGCTGAAGATCATCTTTGCGTTGCTGGCCGCGGTGCTGCTGGTGTTCAACTTTGCAGCGCCGCACAAGTGGCTGGCGCTGGCGGCGGTGCTGATGTGGGGCGCGGTGGCTTTCGGCAACGTGCCGGGGCTGCAGGTGTATGTGGTGAAGCAGGCCGAGCGCTTTACGCCTCAGGCAGTAGACGTGGCCTCGGGCCTGAATATCGCGGCCTTCAACCTGGGCATTGCGCTCGCAGCATGGGTGGGCGGGCTGATCGTGACGCACCTTGGCCTGATGCACACGCCGTGGATTGGCGCGCTGGTGGTGCTGGTTTCTCTGGCGCTTACGCAATGGAGCGGAACGCTCGACCGCCGTGCGGGTATTCCGGTGCGGGCTTCGGGCGCGGTGCCGGCGGGGCACTGATTGATCGCCCTCCTCTTTTTCTTTTTTCTCTTTTTTAGAAACGCACGACAAGGACGAACAACATCATGACGACCAACAACACCATTCCCGCCTTCGGCATGGGCACCTTTCGCCTGAAGGGCCAGGTGGTGATCGACTCGGTAAAGAACGGGCTCGACCTGGGCTACCGCGCCATCGACACGGCGCAGATCTACGGCAACGAGGCCGAGGTGGGCCAGGCCATTGCCGAAAGCGGCGTGCCGCGCAATGAGCTTTTCATCACCACCAAGATCTGGACGGACAACTACGCGCAAGACAAGCTGGTGCCAAGCCTGAAAGAAAGCCTGGCCAGGCTGCGCACAAACCATGTCGACCTGACGCTCATCCATTGGCCCTCGCCCGGCAACGCGGTGCCGGTGGCAGAGTTCATGGCCGCGCTGGCCAGCGCAAAGGCCGAGGGGCTGACCAGGCACATCGGCGTTTCCAACTTCAACATTTCGCTGATGAAGGAAGCCATTGCCGCCGTGGGCGCGAATGAAATTGCCACCAACCAGATCGAGCTGCATCCCTATCTGCAGAACCGCAAGGTGGCCCAGTTTGCGAAGAGCCAGGGCATTCACATTACGTCTTACATGACGCTGGCCTACGGCAAGGTGCTGGCGGACGGGGTGATCGAGGCGATTGCCGAGGCGCACAACGCAACCACTGCGCAGGTGGTGCTGGCGTGGGCCATGCAGCTGGGCTATGCGGTCATTCCGTCGTCTACCAAGCGCGCCAACCTCGAGGGCAACCTGAAGGCGCAGCAGCTGCGGCTGTCCGATGCAGAGATGGCGCAGATTGCAGCGCTCGACCGCGGGCAGCGGCTTACCGACCCGGCAGGCCTTTCGCCCGCGTGGGATTGATACGAGTGTTTCTGCACTGAGGTACCCCAAGATCGGGCCGGGACCACGGCCCCGCGTGGCATTCTGAAGAGGGGCTGTGTTCGCTTTGCGACGGCTTCTTCCTGAACTGAAACCACAGACGATCAAGGAGTCGCAATGCAGCAGCTCGCACGCAGCCTGCGCTCGCTTTTATTTTTTGGAGGCTGGGCGCTGGTGCTCGGCATGGCGAGCTGCGGTGGCGGTGGTGGCGGCGGAGGTGGTGGGACCGCGCTGCCCTTTGCCGCCGTGGGCACTGCTGCGCCGCCCAGCGACCCGCCTGCTGCGCCCGCCACGCCACCCGCAACGCCGCCTGCCACGCCGCCCGCGACACCCACACCGCCACCACCAGCCGAAGAGCCGGCTGAACCGCCCCCGGCAACCAGCCGTGTTGCCACCGACACCATTGCCTCCGCGAAGACGGGCGCAACCTACCCGCTCGAGATTTACCTGCCGGCCTCTTACGACGGCGGCTCGGCGAGCTACCCCATCATTTATGCGATGGACGCAGACGGCATCTTCAACCCGCCCGACACGCGCTTTTCAAACCTGAAGAACATTCTCGACAAGCGCAGCACGCAAGCGATTCTGGTCGGCATTGGCGGCACCTCGCGCCGCGAGCAGGACTACACCATGCCCGGCGCCACGGCCTACCACGACTTCTTGACGCAAGAGCTGGTGCCCTTCGTCGAAGCCAGGTACCGCGCCGATCCGGGCAAGCGCATGCTCACCGGCCTCTCGCTGAGCGGGAGCATGGCGGGCATTGCGCTGTTTCTCGAAGGCGCGGCCAACAACCTGACGTTCTCGTACTTTCTGTCGTTCGAAGGCGCGTATGCGCACCAGGGGCCAGAGTACGAAAACCTGGAGCAGCAAATGCACGACGCCCTCAACGGCAGGCCGTTGCCGGCAACGCTCATCCTTACGCGCTGCGACAACCCGGACGAGTGCAACTTTGCCCCGGTCGATTCAATGTTCAATCGGCTCCGGGGGCGCGGCTACCAGGGCCTGGCAGTAGAAGAAACAACCTACTCGACGACGCACACCGAAACCGATATTCCGTCGTTCGCCGATGCGGTTGCAAGGCTGCTGCCGTAGCCCCGGTTTTTCTTCGGCTGCCGGTCAGAAGCGGTCGGCAAGCCCCATGGCCGGGTCGCTCACCGAGTGGCGGCCGGTTTCTATGCGGCCCGCAAAGCGGCGGTAGAACGACGGGTCGGCATCGCAGGTGACCACAAAGTCATACCACTGGCCGCTGGCGTCCAGGCTCCAGCGCATGGCGGTGTCGCCGCCGCCCTTGACGCGAATGCGCCATGAGCCGTCCGGGTGGGTGCCGTACACGCCGTTGTTGTCGTGGTCTTCGTGGCCTTCGTGGCCATGGCCTCCATGCCCGTCGCGTCCGCGGTCGTCGTGGCGGCCCCTGCCGCCTGCCTGGTAGGCATCGGGCCGCGGGTAGGCCTTGTTCGACTGAACGGTAAAGCGGCAATCGCGCCGGCCGTCGTTGCGCATCTGCAGGTAGATGTCGCCGCGGCGCGCGTCGTAGCCCACGCGAATTTCTGGCGCGGCCGCACCGCCCGCGCGCAGGCGGTTGAGGTCGCCCTTGAACTGGCGGTGATAGCCGTTGGGGCCAAGCACCCACAGGTCGTACAGGCCGGCGTTGTCGGTCATGGCGTCCCAGTAGCCGTCGAGCTGCTTGCCGGGCTCCACCACGTAGCGGCGCGGTATGCGGTCGGCCAGGTGCAGCTTGTCGTACACATGGAACACGGCGGCAGCCTTGCCGCTGTTGGCAAACAGCAGCTGAACGCGGCCGTTGAGCGCATCGCTGCGCGCGCTGGTGTGCAGCTCGTAAGGCAATGCACGCGAGGGCCGCACGCCCCTGGCCTGCACCGGCAGGTCGGCATCGGCCATGGGCACGATCTTGGGCAGCGCCTCTTGTGCGGTGGTAAGCGCATCGGCCTCGGCCTTGGTCTTGCGGCCGGCCAGCGTGGGCAGCGGCTCGTCGTTGGGACGCTCGAAGTTGAAGGCGCTCGTCAGGTCGCTGCAGACGGCGCGGCGGTGCTTGCTGATTTGCGGCTCTGCCACGCCAAAGCACTTTTCCAGAAACATGAGCGTCGAGGTGTGGTCGCACACCTGCGAGTTGACCCAGCCACCGCGGCTCCACGGCGACACAATCCACATCGGCACGCGCGGTCCGGGGCCGTACGGGCGGCCGTCCATGGCGGGCTGCTTGGGCGTGGCCGGCGTGTAGTTGTGATATTCAACGGCCACGTCGGCTTCGGCCATGGTGGTGGCACCGGCCAGCGACCCGTCGGGGTTGCGCGAGGGCACGGCCGGCGAAGGCAGGTGGTCGAAGAAGCCGTCGTTCTCGTCGAAGTTGATGAGCAGCACGGTCTTGCTCCACACCTCGGGGTTGGAGGTGAGTGCGTCCAGCACTTCTTGCACATACCAGCCGCCCTTGGCCGGGCTCGAAGGGCCGGGGTGCTCGCTGTAGGCCGATGGCGAAATGATCCACGACACTGCCGGCAAGGTGCCGTTGCGAATGTCTTCTTTGAAGGTTTCCAGAAAGCCGTAGGGCATGGTGTTGCCGAAGCCCTTGGCCAGAGGGCTCAGCGGGTCGTCAATGGCCGCGTCGTAGAACGGGCCGGCGGCGGTTACCGGCTGCGTGATGTCGGTGGCCGGCACATACACCGGTCGGCGCGCTTCGGGCATTTGCTCGATGGCGGTGCGCCAGTGCCTGAAGCTCATCATCTCGTTGCAGCCGAAGTTGTCGATCAGGCTCTGGTAGACCTTCCACTTGACGCCGGCCTTCTCCAGGCGGTCGGCATAGGTGGTCCAGGTCCAGCCTTCGGTCGAAGCGCCAATGTCGTTGCCGGCATTGAACTGGTTGTTGAGCACGGCCAGTTGCACCTTGCTGCCGTCGGCGGGGCTGGTGCCGTTGGGCCCGTTGGTTCCGCTCCAGTAGAACAGGCGGTTGGCAATGGTGCCGGTGTGCATGCCGCAGTGGTAGTGGTCGCACAGCGTAAAGGCCTCGGCCAGCGCGCGCTGAAACGGCACTTCGGCGGTGTCGTAGTAGCCCATCGACAGCAGGTTCTTCACGTCGGGCCACTTGAACATGCGGCCGTGGTCCCAAGCGGCCTGCGAGTCGGACCAGCTGTGCGGCGTGCTGCCCGCGCGCTGCGCGTTGCCCTTGCTCTCTTCGAGCCGGTAGGGCGTGTAGGTACTGGGCGGCGTGGTCTTGGTGTAGGTCTGGTGAAAGATGGTCTTGCCGTTGGGCGCGGGCACGGCAAAGCGGTCGCCATAGCCGCGCACGCCCTTGAAGGTGCCGAAGTAGCTGTCGAACGAACGGTTCTCCTGCATCAGCAGCACAACGTGCTTCACGTCCTTGATGGTGCCGGTTTCGTGGTGCGCCGGAATGGCCAGCGCGCGGCGAATGCTGGGCGGAAAAGTGGCCAGCGTGGCGGCTGCAATGCCGGTGCCCGTGGCGCTCTGGAGAAACTTGCGACGTGTGGTCATGGTGGGTTTGGTCGGTCTCGAATATTTGATGGATGCGCCTCAGGGGGCGTAGCTCACGGTGGGTTCGCTGTTGCCGGCGTCGGGCGTCGCCGGTGCGGTATCGGTCTTGCCGGCGGTGTTTTCACCAACGTCTTTTGCCGCAGCCGTGCCGCCGAAGCCGGCTGCGGCACCGCCGCCACCATCGCCACCGCCACATGCGGTCAACGCGAAGGCCATGACCAACAGCGCGAGCGGCGCGCGCAAATAAGAAAGCCGTGAATGCATGGAAGAGTCACTCCTGATTTCGCCAAGGCGGTTTGAATGGCCTCGACGAACGGCAGTGTCTCCGCCACCGCGAATCAAGGCAACATCGAGCGTACGAAGTCGCTGTGACACAGCGATGTAGTAGCGATGCGAACCTTGGTAAGCACTACCGGAGCAGATCAGTCAAAAGTTGACCACTGGCCTGAAGCGGAACACACGGTTGCGCGCTTGCCGTTGACCCGCACCTGCTCTTCATCGAGTTGCGATGCGGTCGAACAATCGACGTCGAACACCACGCCGAGTGCCCGCGCCACATCGGCACCTTCGATGGAAAGCTCCCAGGTGAGAAACAACTGGCTGCAGTCTTTGTCAGGCCCGAAGTCGGCCGCATCGAAAGTGCTGGCGCCGCGCGGCACAACCGCATGAGGCTGGGCAGTGTCGAAGATCAGGACCGTGCCGCGAGCAAGCGGAATGCGATGGCCTGTGGAAGCAAAGTGAACGTCGAGCCCCTTGTCTTCGCTCACGAACAGATTGCAGAACGCAGCGCCGCCATATTGCGCACCGTCGTGGTGGTATCGCGCGCCACGGCAAGCCATGAGCGCGACGTCGCTCGATGCAAGCACGTCGCCCAGGCCGAGCGTGCGCGTCCAATCAGCCACTGCCTGCACGCACCGCACGTAGTCGGGCCAGCGCGCACGCGCTCGCGCCAGCGGCATCGCCTCGACGTCGCCGGGCTCGAGGGCCAGGTGGCCGGATATCTCGCGCTCCCAATCCGCCGTGAGCCTTGCAGGAGGCACAGGCACATCGACCTTGCCCGAGAGCACGGCATTGCCCACGCTGCGGCTGCGAATGGTGTCGCCGCTGAAGAAGTAAGAGGTCAGCAGGTCTCGCATGTCGCGATGCGATGGAGGGAGTGGCGCATCGGGGCAGTGTAGTGAGGTGGCTGCGAACGGACGTCATTGACCACTCACATGTGCCGCGACGATGATCCGGGGCGTTGCGAAATGCCTCGACAAGAATGGAAGCCGCCATGCAATTCAGAGGGAGTTTTTACGCGCTCATGTCCGCAGTCTGCGGCGCGCTTCTCGTTACGCTGACAGCCTGCGGCGGCGGAGGTGGGGGCGGAGGCGGCGGTGCCGCTTTGCCGATACTGCCCGTAACGGGTGCGCCTCCCGCCACCGCGCCATCGGCTGCTGGCCGAACGGAAACCGTGAGCATCAGCTCTGCAAAAACCGGCGCAACCTACGAGCTGCAGATATACCTGCCGCCCTCATACAGCGGCAGCTCCGCGGCGTTTCCCGTTATCTATGCGTTGGACGGCGATGCGCTTTATGCGCCGGTCTCGCGCTTCTACAACTTGAAGGAAATACTCGAACGACGCCGCGTCGAAGCCATCCTCGTCGGGATAGGCGGCACCATACGCAGGCAAACCGACTACACCTTTCCCGGTGCCCTTCCCTATCATGAGTTTCTCAAGTCGGAGCTGGTGCCGTTCATCGAATCCAGATACCGCTCCGATCCGGGCAAGCGCGTCCTCACAGGGCTCTCACTCAGCGGCAGCATGACCGGCCACGCGCTCTTTCTCGAAGGTGCGAGCGGCACGCTCACTTTCTCGCACTTCCTTTCTTTTGAAGGCTCCTATGGTTTTCAGAAGGTCGATACGGACAACCTCGAGCAGAAGATGTACGACGCGCAGAAAGGCAAGGCCATCAATGCCACGTTGATCCTCGCGCGGTGCGGTGACCCTGTGGGCTGCAACTACGTGTGGGTGGGAGAGATGTATGAAAAGCTGCTGCAGCGCGGATACCCCGGCTTGACGCTGGTGGAAAAGACATATTCGACGAACCACGTCGGAACGGATCTGCCCGCCTTTGAAGATGCGCTTTCGATGATCTTCAAATAGGCCGCAGCCCACATGCAAACAGCCGGCCCATCGCCGTTTGGCGCCAGAATGCGCGCATGAGCCAACTGAACGACACGCAGGAGACCGCCGAACATATTCCCTTCGAGGAATTCCGCGAAGGGTTGCCGCACGGGCGCTTTCGGGTGATCGTGAACCCTGCGCTTGTGGTGCCCTTCGTGTCGCACCGCATGCATGCAATGGCGCTGGCGCTTGCACTCATCGGCCCGGGCATTGCCGCGGCGTTGGCCGGTTATCCATGGATCGGCGGGCCGCTGGTGCTGGCCGGCATTCTGGTGCGGTGGTCCGTCAAGAAGCAGGCACCACGCATCTTGCTGCACCTGGCAACGCGCGTGCCTTCGGTCTACGAGCAGGCCGGCGAGCATGGCGTGATGGAAGTGCGCCGCGCCTGAGGAGCAACGCAATGCAAGCTGCGAACCTGTACGTCGAACAAGGCGGCGAAGGCCCTGACCTGCTCCTCATGCTGCATGGCATGGGCGCCACCGGGGCCGTGTGGTCGCCCATGTGCGAAATGGCCAACGCCCGATGGGCGGGGCGATGGATTGCCGTGGACCTGCCGGGCCACGGCGGCTCGGGCCGGCAAGACTCTTATGCGATTGGCCAAAGCGCCGCAACCGTTGCGCGCGCCGTGTTGCCGCACCTCGACCCTGCTGGCCGGCTGGTAGTGCTGGGGCATTCGCTGGGCGGAGTGATCGGCCTCGCACTGGCCACCGGCTGGTTCGGCGCAATGCCGCATCAGGTCTTTGCGGCGGGCATCAAGATTTCGTGGAACGACGATGAGCTCCGTCGCATGGAAACGCTGGCGTCTCAACCCGCCAAGAAGTTTTCGACGGAAGAAGAAGCGTGGGAGCGATACCTGAAGGTTTCAGGTCTTGCGGCAATTGCGGATGCATCGGCGGCTGCCGCTGCAAGAGGCGTCGAACGCGATGCGGACGGATGGCGCCTTGCAATGGACCCCAAGGCCAATGCCGTCGGCAAGCCGCCGCTGACCGAACTGATGACGCTGGCGCGCTGCCCGGTGCACCTGGGCCGCGGCGGCAACGATGCCTTGGTAACGCTAGAGCAGACCCGCGCGCTCGACCCCGATGCCCGCGACCTTGGGCCGCACGGCCACAACGTGATGATCGAGGCACCCGCGCAGGTCTGGGACTGGATGGCAGCGGCCACCAAAGCGCCGCTAGGCGGAACGCCTTCTGAAAATTCGCTGCAAGGGTAATGCGATGGAAGCGCTTTCGTTCAGGCCATTGGCCGAACACGACTTTGCAATGCTCCACGAATGGGTCCGGCGGCCCCACGTGGCCGAATGGTGGAACGAGCCCAGCACGCTGGAAGAGATAAAGGACGACTACCTTCCCACGCTCGACGGCAGGTCTTCGACCCGGGCGTTCATCGCCACACTCGATGATGAGCCGATCGGGTTCATCCAGGTCTACGTGGTGCAAGGCTCTGGCGGCGGCTGGTGGGAAGACGAGACCGATGCCGGCGCGAGAGGTATCGACCAGTTCCTGGCAGACGCCGACCGACTGAACCAGGGCCTGGGCACTGCAATGATCAAGGCCTTCGTCGAGCGGCTCTTTCAAGACCCCGGCGTTTCGAAGGTGCAGACAGACCCCTCGCCCGCCAACGCCCGCGCCATACGTTGCTACCGGAAAGTCGGCTTCGAGGACGTTGGCGAAGTCATGACGCCCGACGGACCTGCGCTGCTCATGCGCTACGAAAGAGCAAACCCGAACTGATGACCGCCTCATTGCCCGAAGAGATCACCGTGCAGCTTTCGAATGTGCAAGCCGTGCTCGAACGCAGGCTCATCGCAATGGTGGCTGCATCGGCCCCGCTGATGGCCGCACTGCGCGCCGTTCGTTCGCTTCAACTCCAGTCCTGGTGCATAGGCGCCGGTGCCATCCGCTCGTTGGTGTGGGACACCCTTCACGGCTTCGACCGACATTCGCCGGTCGACGACATGGACGTCGTCTACTTCGATGCGGATGCCGCGCCGGAGCACGATGCCCATCTCGAAAAGCAGCTTCACTCGGCCATGCCAAACCTCCGTTGGGAGGTAACCAACCAGGCCGGCGTTCATCGCTGGTTCGCCGACGCACTCGGCCAGGTTGTCGCGCCCCTCGCCTCGCTGGAAGAAGGCGTTGCAACGTGGCCAGAATTTGCCACGTGCGTTGGCGTGTACCTGAACGGCGACGGAACGCTGGGTGTGGTCGCTCCGCATGGGCTCGACGACCTCTTCGGGCTGCGCGTTCGGCACAATCCGCAGAGGGCAAGCGCTGCGACCTACCGGGAGCGCATTCAGGCCAAGCGGTTCGCCGAGCGTTGGCCCCGGCTCTCCATCGAGGCGGCCTGATCGCCGCACCCCGAACATTCAATGGCACTGACACGCGACAACTGGCCCAGCCGGGCAGCCGTACAAGCCTCGCTGGCGGCCCGGTTCAACCTGCCTCCCCTGCCCCCGCCAATTCAAGAGTGGTTTGCCTGGTGTGGCCGCATGAAAGCGCAGACTCTCATGCTGGAGGAGGCTGAATGGCGCGATGGTGACGGCGAGGTGCTTACCGGCTCGGGCGCGGTTGACGTGCCCGGCCTGCTGGCGGAAATGGAAGGCTATCGCTTCATCCTTGATCAGCAGGCAAGCACGCCCGGGCATCTGGTGTGGAGCGACGCCGCGGACACGGGCGACTGGCAGCCGCATTGGGTGGTTCTGCAAAACGCCGGCGGCGACCCGCTGATCGGCGACATCAGCCGGCCGGAGGTGCCGGTGCTGTGGGACTGGCATGGCCAAGGCCACTGGTCACCGCAGCCGCTCTACCCGAGCCTGCAAGTGCTGATGAATCGCATCGAGGTGTACACGCCACCACCTGCGCCGACGGGCGTTTCGCCGACGGTCTTCTATACGGTTCACCTGACGGATCTGGGCGACCAGCCGTTGAAGGTACTCACCGCGCTCAAGGCGCATGCCAGCTACAGCCATTTGGCAGGTGCCAACCTGCTGAAGCTCAAGCACCAGCTGCCGCTGAAGCTGCTGGACGACAACATCAGCGAGAGCTGGAAGGACGAGCTTGTGTGCCGCTTCGAGGCGCTGGGCGCGCGAGTGCAGGTTACCGGGCGGGTTTTTCGCGCGACGGACCCAGGGAGCTGAACGCCTCCGCCAGCGACAGCACCTGGCCGCAGTTCACCGCCTGGTAGCCCGGCAGCCGGTTTACCGCCTGTTGGTAGGCATCGCTGCGAAGAATGTCGAGCATGCGCTGCACGATGGGCGCCGCGAGCGAGCGTTCGTCGCACAGCAAAAAGTAGCGCTCCACCTGGTTGGAGATGAAGTCCAGCTTGAACTGCCGCGCGGGCGTTTCCACGCCGTAGCCCGCGTCGGCCATGCCGCTGGCCACAAAGGCCGCCACCGCGGCGTGCGTGAACTCGCATTGCTCGTAGCCCTTGATGGATTCGGGTGCAATGCCCTGCTCGCGCAGTTGCAGATCGAACAGGTAGCGCGTGCCTGAACCCGCCTGCCGGTTGATGAAGCGGACATCGGGGCGCACCAGGTCGGCCAGCGAGTAGATCTTTTTCGGGTTGCCGGGCGCGACCATGAGGCCCTGGTGGCGCGTTGCCATGCCGATGACCTTCTGCGTGTCCGCGTTGAGCCAGGCGCCGTAGTGGGTAACGGCTTCGGCCTCGAACGCGCCGAGCGGCACATGAAAGCCCGCCACGTCGCAACTGCCGTGATGCAGCGAGGCCACGGCCTCTTCGCTGCCGCAGTAGCGCAAATCACCCGGCACCTGCGCCGCGGCCAGAAAGCCGTGCAGGGCCTCTATGGCAAAGCCGTGGCTGGCGTGAATGCGCAGCAAGTTGGGCGCGGTGGGAATCAGCTTTTCTATTTCCGCGCCCAGTTCGGAGGCCAGCGAATCGAGCAGGGGCGACAGGCGCGCGGTAATGCGGCGGTCTGCCCACACCAGCTTTTCGCCCAGCGGCGTAAGGCTGGAGCCCTTGCCCCGCTGCATGGCCACGAGCGGCTGGCCGAACATGGTTTCGCCCTGGCGAATGAGCTCCCACGCGTGCCGGTAGGACACGCCGGCCTCCGCGCAGGCACTGGAGAGGCTGCCGTGCTCCAGCACCTTCACCAGCAGCTCGATCACCCGCGGCGCCAGGGCTGCGCCATCGGGCTGGCGAATGGTCCATTGGGGCTTGATGTGCACTTCATGCATAGGTTTAGGCTTTTCAACGCATATTTATTGGGCCGGTCGCCTCATATTGTGGCACCCGATGCTGCTCCATACACTCGCGCAACCACGGGTATGGCAACTCCGCAATTAGGAGATCAAAAGCATATGACAGAAGCGAAAGAGACAACAGGGCCGGGCATCGCGACATCCATTGCCGCTGCGCACAAGGACGTGCCCGGCGGGCTGCTGCCTGCCCTGCACGGCATACAAGACGCGCTGGGCTATGTGCCGCCCGATGCTGTGCCGCTCGTGGCCGAGCAGTTCAACCTGTCGCGCGCCGAGGTGCACGGCGTGGTGAGCTACTACCACCACTTTCGCTCTGAGCCCGCAGGCCGGCTGCTGGTGCAGGTCTGCCGTGCCGAAGCCTGCAAGGCGATGGGTGCAGACGCGCTGCTGGCGCATGCCGAGCAACGGCTGGGCTGCGGCGTGCACGGCACCTCGGCCGATGGCCAGTACTCGCTGGAACCGGTGTTCTGCCTTGGCCTGTGCGCCTCGTCGCCGTCCATTGCAATCAACGACGAAGTGCATGCCCGCATCACGCCGGCGCTGTTCGACGAAATCGTCGAGGAAGCGCGGCAAGCCTCATGACCACTACCGTTTATGTTCCCCGCGACTCCGCCGCACTGGCGGTGGGCGCCGACCGGGTGGCCCGGCAGATTGCAGCCGAAGCGCTTGCGCGCAACCTGCCGGTGCGCATTGTGCGCAACGGCTCGCGCGGCCTCTTCTGGCTGGAAACGCTGGTCGAAGTGCAAACACCGCAGGGCCGCGTGGCATACGGGCCGGTAACGCGCGCCGACGTGGCCGGCCTGTTCGACGCGGGCTTTCTTGCTGGCGGCGCACACGTGCTGAACCTGGGCCTGACGGAAGAGATTGCCTACCTGAAGAAGCAGGAGCGCCTGACCTTCGCACGCATGGGCGTGACCGACCCCGTGTCTGTGGCCGACTACGAGGCGCACGAAGGCTTTGCGGGGCTGCGCCGTGCGCTGACGCTCTCGCCCGCGGATATCGTGCAGCAAGTGCTCGACTCCGGGTTGCGCGGCCGCGGCGGGGCCGCCTTTCCGGCCGGCATCAAGTGGAAGACCGTGCTGGCCGCAGAGGCGCGTCAAAAATACATCGTCTGCAATGCGGATGAAGGCGACTCGGGCACCTTCTCGGACCGCATGACGATGGAGGGCGACCCGCTCATGCTGGTTGAAGGCATGGCCATCGCGGGCATTGCGACAGGCGCGACCGAAGGCTATGTGTACGTGCGGTCGGAATATCCGCATGCCATTGCCGCGCTGAACGAGGCCATCCGCAATGCAGAGCAGGCGGGCTTCCTGGGCGACGACATCCTGGGCTCGGGCCGCAGCTTTCGCCTGATCGTGCGCAAGGCTGCGGGGGCCTATGTGTGCGGCGAAGAAACCGCGCTGCTCGAAAGCCTGGAAGGCCGCCGCGGCATCGTGCGCGCAAAACCGCCGCTGCCGGCATTGCAGGGGCTGTTCGGCCAGCCCACTGTCATCAACAACGTGATCACGCTGGCGTCGGTGCCCCTCATCCTGGCGCGCGGCGCCGACTTCTACAAGAACTACGGCGTGGGCCGCTCGCGCGGCACGCTGCCGTTTCAGCTGGCCGGAAACATCAGGCACGGCGGCCTCGTCGAAAAGGCGTTCGGCCTCACGCTGCGCGAGCTTCTGTACGACTTTGGCGGCGGTAGCGCGAGCGGCCGGCCGATCAAGGCGGTGCAGGTGGGCGGGCCGCTGGGCGCCTATGTGCCCGAATCGCAATGGGACTTGCCGCTCGACTACGAGGCCTACGCCGCCGTGGGCGCCGTGGTGGGCCACGGCGGCATCGTGGTGCACGACGACACGGCCGATATGTCGCAGCTGGCCCGCTACGCCATGGAGTTCTGCGCCATCGAATCGTGCGGCAAATGCACGCCCTGCCGCATCGGCTCGACGCGCGGCGTGGAAGTGATCGACAAGATCACCAGCAACCAGAACCGGCCGCAGCAAGTCATTTTGCTGCGCGACCTGTGCGACACCATGCTGCACGGCTCGCTCTGCGCCATGGGCGGCATGACGCCGTACCCGGTGCTGTCGGCCATCAATCACTACCCGGAGGACTTCGGCATCGAAGCCCCCGATCGCGCCGCAGCCTGACCGGCAAGACGAACAGGAGACACATCCCATGCTGAACCCATCGCAAGACATCGACTACGGCACGCCCAGGCGCGAATCGACCGAAGAAGTCACGCTCGAAATCGACGGCATGCCGGTGACGGTGGCCAAGGGCACCTCGCTGATGCGCGCCGCGGTGGACGCAGGCGTACAGGTGCCCAAGCTGTGCGCAACCGACAGCCTGGAGCCCTTCGGCTCTTGCCGGCTTTGCCTGGTGGAGATCGACGGGCGCAAGGGCTACCCTGCGTCGTGCACCACGCCGGCCGAGGCCGGCATGAAGGTGCGCACGCAAAGCCCCAGGCTGCAAGAGCTGCGCAAGGGCGTAATGGAGCTGTACATCTCCGACCATCCGCTCGACTGCCTTACCTGCGCAGCCAACGGGGACTGCGAACTGCAGGACATGGCCGGCGTCACGGGCCTGCGCAACGTCCGCTATGGCTACGATGGCGCCAACCACCTGAAGAGCGCCAAGGACGAGTCCAACCCCTACTTCACCTACGACCCGTCCAAGTGCATCGTGTGCAACCGCTGCGTGCGCGCCTGCGAAGAAACGCAGGGCACCTTTGCGCTCACCATCAGCGGCCGCGGCTTCGAGTCGCGCGTATCGCCCGGGCAAGACCAGCCGTTCATGGAATCCGAATGCGTGAGCTGCGGCGCCTGCGTGCAGGCCTGTCCCACGGCCACGCTGCAAGAAAAATCGGTCATCTGGCTGGGCCAGGCCGAGCACAGCGCCATTACCACCTGCGCCTACTGCGGCGTGGGCTGCGGCTTCAAGGCCGAGATGAAGGGCAATGAAGTGGTGCGCATGGTGCCGTGGAAAGACGGCAAGGCCAACGAAGGCCACTCCTGCGTGAAGGGTCGCTTTGCCTGGGGCTACGCCACCCACAAGGACCGCGTGCTCAAGCCGATGATCCGCAGCAAGATCACCGACCCGTGGCAAGAGGTGAGCTGGGACGAGGCCGTCAACTACGCCGCCAGCGAGTTCCGCCGCATCCAGGCCAAGTACGGCACCGATTCCATCGGCGGGCTCGTCTCGTCGCGCTGCACCAACGAAGAAGGCTACCTGGTGCAAAAGCTGGTGCGCGCCGCCTTCGGCAACAACAACGTCGACACCTGCGCGCGCGTGTGCCATTCGCCCACGGGCTACGGGCTGAAGCAGACCATGGGCGAATCGGCCGGCACACAGACCTTCAAGTCGGTTGAAAAGTCGGACGTGATCATGGTGATCGGCGCCAACCCTTCGGACGGCCACCCGGTGTTTGCGTCGCGCATGAAAAAGCGGCTGCGCGCCGGTGCGCGGCTGATCGTGGTCGATCCGCGCACCATCGACCTGGTGAAGTCGCCGCACGTCAAGGCCGACTATCACCTCAAGCTCAAGCCGGGCACCAACGTGGCGGTCATCAGCGCCATGGCGCACGTGATCGTGACCGAAGGCCTGGTCGACGAAGCCTTCGTGGCCGAGCGCTGCGAGCCCAAGTCGTTCAACGAGTGGCGTGAATTTGTCGCACGTCCGGCCAATTCGCCCGAGGCCATGGAAGAAGTGACCGGCGTGCCGGCCGCCGACCTGCGCGCCGCGGCGCGGCTGTTTGCCCAGGGCCACGACGGCAAGCGCAATGCCGCCATCTACTACGGCTTGGGCGTGACCGAGCACAGCCAGGGCTCGACCATGGTGATGGGCATTGCCAACCTGGCCATGGCCACCGGCAACGTGGGCCGCGAAGGCGTGGGCGTGAACCCGCTGCGCGGCCAGAACAACGTGCAGGGCTCGTGCGACATGGGCTCGTTTCCGCACGAACTGCCCGGCTACCGCCATGTGTCCGACAGCACCGCGCGCGGCAGCTTCGAATCGGCCTGGGGCGTGGAGCTGCGGCCCGAGCCGGGCCTGCGCATTCCCAACATGTTCGATGCCGCCATTACCGGCAGCTTCAAGGGCCTGTACTGCGAAGGCGAAGACGTGGTGCAGTCGGACCCGAACACACAGCACGTGGCCGAGGCCATGATGGCGATGGAATGCATCGTCGTGCAGGACCTTTTCCTCAACGAGACCGCCAAGTACGCGCATGTGTTCTTGCCGGGTGCGTCGTTCCTTGAAAAAGACGGCACCTTCACCAACGCCGAACGGCGCATTTCGCGTGTGACCAAGGTCATGCCGCCCAAGGCGGGCTATGCCGACTGGGAGGTGACGCAGCTGCTCTCCACTGCGCTGGGCTACCCCATGAACTATTCGAGCGCCGAAGAAATCATGAACGAGATTGCCGCGCTCACGCCCACCTTCACGGGCGTGAGCTACGCCAAGCTGGCAAAGCTGGGCAGCGTGCAGTGGCCCTGCAACGATGCCGCGCCAGAGGGCACGCCAACCATGCACATCGACGAATTCGTGCGCGGCAAGGGCAAGTTCATCATCACGCAGTACGTGCCCACCGACGAGAAAGTCACGCGCATGTACCCGCTGATATTGACGACGGGGCGCATCCTCTCGCAGTACAACGTGGGCGCGCAAACCCGCCGCACCGAAAACAACCAGTGGCACAGCGAAGACCGGCTCGAGATCCATCCGGCCGACGCGGAGGACCGCGGCATTGCGGAAGGCGACTGGGTCGGCATACGGAGCCGCGCCGGCGAAACCGTGCTGCGGGCCACCATTACCGAGCGCGTGCAGCCGGGCGTGGTGTACACCACCTTCCACTTTCCGGAATCGGGCGCCAACGTGATCACCACCGACAACTCCGACTGGGCCACCAATTGCCCCGAATTCAAGGTGACTGCGGTGCAGGTGATGCCGGTGATGCAGCCTTCGGAATGGCAGCAGGAGTACAGCCGGTTCAACGCCCTGCAGGAAGAACTGCTCAACAAGCGGCTTGGTGAAGCGGCAGAAACAGCGGTGGCCAAATGAACCTGGCCGACGTACCGCTGCGGCCCGGAAGCGCCGAGCTGCTGCCCGTGCGGGGCGTGCGCGCCCGCGAGATTTTCGACAACCGCGACTGGGTGGCCGTGGAGATACCGGTCGCGCTGGAGTTCAACGGCATTGCGCACGCGGTCATGCTTGCAACGCCAACCGACCTGCCCGACTTTGCACTCGGCTTTGCGCTCAGCGAAGGCATTCTGCTGGGGCGCAATGAACTCTATGGCATCGAGGAAGAGTACGCGCCCGAAGGCATCACCCTCAAGCTCGAAGTGGCAAGCGCGGCGTTCGCGCGGCTGAAGGAGCGCCGCCGCTCGATGGCCGGCCGCACGGGGTGCGGGCTGTGCGGCACTGAAAGCCTGGCGCATGTTGCGCGCACGCTGCCGCCTTTGCCGCCGGGCCCCTCGCTATCGAAGAGCGCCGTTGCCCGCGGCATGCGGGAGCTTGCATCGCTGCAGGTGCTGCAGAAGGTGACCGGCGCGGTACACGCTGCGGCCTGGTGCACGGCAGAAGGCGAAGCCCTGCTGGTGCGTGAAGACGTCGGCCGGCACAACGCGCTCGACAAGCTGGTGGGTGCGCTTGCCAAGAGCACGCTGGCCGCTTCCACAGGCTTCATCGCCGTGACAAGCCGCGCGAGTTTCGAGATGGTGCAAAAGACCGTTGCGGCCGGGGTGCCGCTGCTGGCCGCAGTGTCGGCGTCAACCTCGATGGCCACCGCAGTCGCGCAGGAAACCGGCCTGACGCTGGCGGGCTTCGTGCGCGGCGACGACCTGGTCATCTACACGCATCCGGGGCGGCTGAACGGCCTGCCCGCCAACGCCGGAGGTTTTCAGCAATGCATGTAGACCAGCTGATTCGCATGGTGAACCAGATGGGCAGCTTCTTCGAAGCCATGCCCGACCGCGCGGAGGCCTTGCAAGATCTTGCGCTGCACCTCAAGCGCTTTTGGGAACCGCGCATGCGCAGGGAACTGCTCGCTCACCTGGACGCGGATGGCAACGCGGCGTTGAACCCGGTATCGGCCGAGGCCATTCGCGTTCACCGGGCGCTGCTCGAATAGCACCGCGGCAGGCCCGCGCCTGCCATCAATCGATGCTGATGTTCGCGGCCTTGGCCACCTCGGCCCACTTCACGCGGTTGTCGTGCACGGTCTTCTTGAACTGCGCGGGCGATTCGATGCGAACGGTGTTGCCCTGGCTTTCGAAGCGCTCGCGAAGTTCGGGTTGCTCCAGCACCGCCTTTACCGCGGCGTTGAGCTTGTTGACGATCTGGGCGTCGGTGCCCTTGGGCGCGAAGATGCCGAACCAGATGGAGCTGTCGAAGCCCTGTGTGCCTGCAAGGCCGCTCGAGGCGATGGTAGGCACCTCTTTCACGGCCGCAACCGGCGTGGCCGTGGTCACGCCCAACAGGCGCACCTTGCCCGCCTTGTAGTGCGGCAGCACGGTCTGCACCTGGTTCATGATGCAGCAGGTTTCGCCCCGCACCACCGACGTGATGGCCTCGGGCCCGCCCTTGTAGGGCACGTGCACCATGTTCAGGCCAAGGCGCGAATTGAATTCGGCAAACGCCATGTGCGTGCCGGCGCCGTTGCCTGTAGACGCATAGTTGTACTTGCCGGGGTTGGCCTTGACGAGATCGACGAACTCCTTCAATGTCTTTGCGTTGATTACGTCGGGGTTGATGGTGAGCACGTTCGAAACGTCGAGCACCGGCGCCACTGGCACAAAGTCGGCCTCCACGTCGAACGGCAGCTTTTTGTAGAGCGCGGCGTTGCTGCCGTGGGTGGCTGCGGTACCAAAAGAGAGGGTGTAGCCGTCGGGCTTGGCATGCGCCACATACTCGCTGGCAATGTTGCCGGCGGCGCCCGACTTGTAGTCGATGATGACGGGCTTGCCCAACTGCCTGGCAAGCGGCTCCTGAATGGCGCGGGCCACCACGTCCACGCCCGAGCCGGCCGGAAAGCCCATGATCAGTGTCACGGGCTGCTGCGGCCAGTCGGCCTGGGCAAAGGCGGTGGGCGATGCGGCGGCAGCAAACAGGGCAGCGCCGGCCAGCAGCAGGCGGGAGCCGAAGAAACGCGAAAAGGGAGAATGAGTCATGACTGTCTTTTTCCTCGATGCGGGCGATGCAGCCCGGGATTGTGGCGCGCGGTTCATGCCCGATCCGGTATGAGCTTATGCGGGACACCGCCGCATCGCAGTACCTCTCCATAATCGCCGCATGGTCCGCCCCACCCAACAACTCCACCCAGCACGCGAGCCGGTGCCCGTGCGCGCGGCAGCCACCGTGCTGCTGCTGCGCGATTCGGAAGCCGGCATCGAAGTGCTGATGACGCGCCGTTCAGACAGAGCAAGCTTCGCGCCAGGCGCCTATGTGTTTCCCGGCGGCCAGATCGATGCGGCCGACGAAGCCGCCAAGCGCATTGCCGCGCACCGCCCCACCCAGAGCGGCCTTCAACTCACGCAGGCCATTGCGGCCATTCGCGAAGCCTTCGAAGAACTGGGCGTGCTGCTTGCGCGCCATGCAAACGGCCACCCCGTGAGCGCGGAAGACATCGCGTCGATGGACCGCAGCACCACGTCCCCCGTTTCCTTTTTGGCGCAGTGCGAGCAGCGCGGGCTGGTGCTCGCATGCGACCAGGTCTTCACCCTTGCGCACTGGATCACCGACCGCGACTTGCCCAAGCGCTTCGACGTGCCTTTTCTGGTGGCGCGCATGCCCGAAGGCCAGACGCCCACAGCCGACGAAAGCGAGCAGTTCGAACCCTGCTGGGTGCGGCCGGCCGACGCGCTGGCACGCCATGCGGCAGGCAGCTTCTTCATGATTTTTCCGACGGTGCGCACGCTGCAGCGGCTGGCGGCCTATGCCAAGGTCGATGCGGTGCTGCAGGCCTGCGCCGGCGAAAAACCGCTTTGGACCAGTTGCCCGCGCGCCGGGCTGCTCGGCGGGCAGGATGCGCGCTACATGGAAAACGAATCGCCCTATGGCGAGCTTGCGCTGGTGTGCCCCGACGGCCAATTGCTGCACACGCTCGACTGGCAGAGCGAGCACGCGGTGCCGCTGCTCAAGAACGTGCAGCGCCTGACTGCGCCCAACGCAGGCGCCATGACCGGCCCCGGCACCAACAGCTACATCGTGGGCGACGCGGCCACGGGCTACCTTGTGATCGACCCGGGGCCCAACGATGCCGGGCACATCGGCCGGCTCTGGCGTGCCACGCAGGGCGACATCCGAATGATCGTATGCACGCATTCGCACGCCGACCATTCGCCCGGCGCAGCGCCGCTGCAGGCGCTGTGCGAAAAAGCCAAGCCACCGATCCTCGGGCTGTCTTCGGCGCCCACGGCACGGTCGTCCGCACGCTTTGCCGCCGAACGCGAACTGCTCGACGGCGAGCGCCTGGTGCTTTCGGGCACCGACGCCGAAGGCCAGAAAATCAACCACACGCTGCGCACCATTCACACGCCCGGCCATGCCGCCAACCACCTGTGCCTGGTGCTGGAAGAAGACGGCCTGCTGTTCTCCGGCGACCACATCCTGAACGGCAGCACCACGGTGGTTGACCCGCCCGACGGCAACATGAACGCGTACCTGGATTCGCTGGACAAGCTGGACGCAGCCTGCGAGGCGGGCGGTATCGACTTCATCCTGCCGGCGCACGGCTACGTCATCGGCAGCGCACGCGCAGCCATCGCCCAACTGAAAGCGCATCGCCTGAAGCGCGAAGCCAAGATTGCATCCGCCATGAAAAAACTCCCCCAAGGCACGCCCGAAGACTGGTTGCCGCTTGCTTATGACGACGTGCCCGAGCGCATGTGGCCGGTGGCCGCCCGCTCGCTGGCCGCGCATGTGGCCCGCATCCGGCAACTGGCTTCCACCCAATGAACGGCTCCAGCGAAGAAGGCATTCGCCTTGCCAAGCGCGTGGCGGCACTTGCCGGCTGCTCGCGCCGAGAGGCCGAGCTGCTCATTGAAAACGGCGCGGTGCGGGTAGATGGCGTGCCGGCGCTCTTGCCCCAGTCGCGCGTGCACGACCACCAGAAGGTGGAGATCGAAGCCGGCGCCAAGCCCGAACCGGTGCTGCCGGTCACCCTGCTGCTGCACAAGCCCGCCGGCATGCCGACCGAAAACGCGCAACGGCTGCTGGTGGCGGCCAACCACCACGAGCCCGAGCGCGCGGGCATGCGCTTTCTGCCGGCGCATGCCAAGGGCCAGAACTGCATGACGCCGCTGGAAACCGGCGCCAGCGGGCTGGTCGTCTATACGCAGGATTGGCGCATCGAGCGCAAGCTGCATGAAGACGCGGGCGTCATGGAGCACGAGGTCATGGTCGACGTGGCCGGCCCGGTGAGCCCGGAGCAACTGGTGCGCTTCGAGCGCTCGCCCGCGCGCGTGAGCATCGGCCGCCAGGCCGACGACCAGACCGGCCTGCGCTTTGCGCTGAAGGGCGCGCGGCCGGGGCAGATTGCGCACTTGTGCGACAACGCCGGCCTGCGCATTCTTGCGATGCGGCGCATCCGCATCGGCCGCGTGCCGCTGTCGGGGCTGCAGCCCGGGCAGTGGCGTTATCTTTCGCCGCACGAACGCTTCTGACCCACGATAGCGACAACAACAATCAAGAGGCTATCGAGGGACAGGGACACAGACAGGGACAGGAGAAAAAGAGATGAAGTTCGGAATCGGAACCGCAGCACTCGCCTGCACGGCGCCTCTTGCGCTGGTGGGCTGCAGCTACCTGGCGCCATTGCTGCCCAACCAATCGCCGCCTGCGCCGCAGGCCCCGCCGCCGGTCGTATCTCCCAGCGGGCTCGCGCCCATTACCGAAGAGCAGGTGGAGCGCATTCGCGAGGCCATCGTCGCCAAGCCGCCCACGCCGGCCGTCGCCAAGATCGTGCAAAGCGCCGCGCCCACCATCGAGTCTTTTGTGCGCACCGAAGGCTGCATCACGGCGCGCAACGGCGCCGTGCTCAACCATTTTGCGGCGCCCGGGCGGCTGTTCGACGGAACGGGCTTCCAGGGCGGCCCCATGGCCGAAATGCACTACCACGACAAGACAGCCTGCGTCACCGTCAAGCGCATCCAGAACTGGAAGATGGTGTCGCCCAGGCTGCTGCGCTTCGACGTGGTGTACGTGGGCGACGACGGCGAAGAGCGCTCTGTGCGGCGGCACGAGTTGATGCGCCAGCCCAAGGGCGGCTGGCTGTTTACGCGCTGAGGGTGCGCTCCGCGGCAGCGGCGCGATGAGCCGCTGCCCCGGGGCAAGAAAAAGTGTGAAGCCCGCCGATAAGCCGGATTCTGTGCGTTGGGGTTGCCCCCAACGTGACCGCCATTACTCTGGGCCGTTTGTCGCCAAACGGCTCGATGCCACCTACCCGCCAGCTCAGCGGAACCACCTCGATACTGGCCTACTTGGTGTTGCTGCGCGCAGAGATTGCCCGTTTCACCCGAACTTAATCGGCTCGTCTCTGTTGCTCTGATCCTCACCTCACGGTGGAGAGTCGTTAACTCCTGCGCTGTCCTGTGCAGTCCGGACGTTCCTCCAGTGCGGTCTTTCGACGCGGCGCCTTGCGGCGTCGCCCCTTTCGGGCTTGCACCAGCGGCGGTCTGGCGTGCTTCACGAAGGGAATTATCGCCTCATCCTCTCGCATCCGCAGGCAGCCCGTTTCACAATGGCGCTTCGACCGACCTGCCCTGTCCCATAAAGCCCAAGGAGACCCAATGAAGGCCCAGAACATCCTCCAGACCATCGGCAACACGCCGCACATCCGCATCAACCGCCTGTTCGGCAATGCAAAACAAGAGGTGTGGATCAAGTCCGAGCGCGCCAATCCGGGCGGCTCCATCAAGGACCGCATTGCGCTGGCGATGGTCGAAGACGCCGAGAAATCCGGGGCGCTGAAGCCCGGCGGCACCATCGTGGAGCCGACCTCGGGCAACACCGGCATCGGCCTTGCGATGGTGGCGGCCGTCAAGGGCTACAAGCTGATTCTGGTAATGCCCGACAGCATGTCGATGGAGCGCCGCCGCCTGATGCTGGCCTACGGCGCCACCTTCGACCTGACGCCGCGCGCCGGCGGCATGAAGGCTTCCATCGCCCGCGCCGAAGAAATCGTGGCCGGCACGCCGGGCGCATGGATGCCGCAGCAGTTCAACAACCCCGCCAACATCGAGGTGCATGTGCGCACCACGGCCGAGGAAATTGCTGCCGACTTTCCCGACGGCATCGACGTGATCATCACCGGCGTGGGCACGGGCGGCCACATCACCGGCGTGGCGAAGGTGCTCAAGAAGAAGTGGCCCAAGCTGCAGGTGTTTGCCGTGGAGCCGGTGGCGTCGCCCGTCATCTCCGGCGGCGCGCCTTCGCCGCACCCGATCCAGGGCATTGGCGCGGGCTTCATTCCCAAGAACCTCGATACCTCGCTCCTCGACGGCGTGCTGCAGGTCGATGCCGAGCCGGCCCGCGAAATGGCGCGCCGCTGCGCGGTGGAAGAAGGCATCCTGGTCGGCATTTCTTCCGGCGCCACGCTCGCGGCCATTGCGCAGAAGCTGCCCTCGCTGGCACCCGATGCGGTGGTGCTGGGCTTCAACTACGACACGGGCGAGCGCTATCTCTCGGTCGAAGGCTTTTTGCCAGCCTGAGCAGCTATCTCTTTCATAGCGCCTCGGGCGCGTAAAATCCGCGGTCTGCTTGATAACCACAAGCCACCGTCATGCTGAGAATCTCCGAACTCAAACTCCCGCTCGACCACGCGCCTGAAGCGCTCGTCACCCTGATCGCCCGGACCCTCGACGTCCCGCTCGAAGCGATCGCCTCCCACACCGTCTTCAAGCGCAGCTTCGATGCGCGCAAGATCGACCTGCTCACGGTCTACATCTGCGACGTGCAGCTGGCCGATGCAAAGCTGGAAGCCGCCCTGCTCGCCAGGCACGCCGGCCATCCGCACATACAGCCCGCGCCCGACATGCGCTACACGCCGCCGGCGCATGCGCCCGAGGGTGCGCCCCGGCCGGTGGTGATCGGCTTTGGCCCCTGCGGCATCTTTGCGGCGCTGATGCTCGCAAAGATGGGCTTCAGGCCCATCGTGCTCGAGCGCGGCAAAACAGTGCGCCAGCGCACCCGCGACACCTGGGGCCTGTGGCGCAAGAGCGTGCTCAACCCCGAGTCGAACGTGCAGTTCGGCGAAGGCGGCGCCGGCACTTTTTCGGACGGCAAGCTCTACAGCCAGATCAAGGACCCGCGCTTCCTTGGCCGCAAGGTGATGGAAGAGTTCGTCAAGGCCGGCGCGCCGCCTGAAATCCTTTATGTCGCGCATCCGCACATCGGCACTTTCAAGCTGGTGAAGGTGGTCGAGAACATCCGCGAACAGATCGTGGCGCTGGGCGGCGAGATCCGCTTCGAGCAGCGCGTGACCGATGTGCACATCGAAGACGGCCCCAACGGCAAGCACCTGCGCGGCCTCACGGTGGTCGACCAGGCCACGGGCCAGTCGAGCGAGCTGCGCGCCGACCACGTGGTAATGGCGCTTGGCCACAGTTCGCGCGACACCTTTGCCATGCTGCACGAGCGCGGCGTGCACATCGAGGCCAAGCCCTTTTCCATTGGCTTTCGCGTCGAGCACCCCCAGGGCCTGATCGACCGCGCACGCTGGGGCCGCCATGCGGGCCATCCGCTGCTCGGCGCGGCCGACTACAAGCTGGTGCACCACGCGAGCAATGGCCGCTCGGTCTACAGCTTTTGCATGTGCCCGGGCGGCACGGTGGTTGCGGCCACCAGCGAGCCGGGCCGCGTGGTCACCAACGGCATGAGCCAGTATTCGCGCAACGAGCGCAACGCCAACGCGGGCATCGTGGTGGGCATCGACCCACGCGACTTTCCGGGCTGGACGGCCGAAACCGCGGGTGACGCGCTGGCCGGCATCGCGCTTCAGCGCGAGCTCGAATCGAACGCCTTCGTGCTCGGCGGTGGCGACTACCGCGCGCCTGGCCAGCTGGTGGGCGACTTCATCGCGGGCAAGCCTTCTACTGCGCTCGGCAGCGTGCTGCCTTCGTACAAGCCCGGCGTGACGCCCACCGACCTGCACCAGGCACTGCCGGCCTATGCCATCGAGGCGATGCGCGAGGCCTTTCCCGCCTTCGGCCGCAAGATCAAGGGCTTCGACCTGCACGACGCGGTGCTGACCGGCGTTGAAACGCGCACCTCGTCGCCGATTCGCATCACGCGCGGCGATGATTTTCAAAGCCTCAACGTGCGCGGCCTGTACCCGGCCGGCGAAGGCGCAAGCTACGCGGGCGGCATTCTTTCGGCCGGCGTGGACGGCATCAAGGTGGCCGAAGCGGTGGCTCGCAGCGTCGTCACCGGAGCATAAGGAGCCACAGCCATGTCCAGCATCGACAACACCACCGCCAGCAACGACAGCGAAGACGGCTTCCACTTCTACGAGCCCGCCAAGGGCCATGGCCTGCCGCACGATCCGTTCAATGCAATGGTCGGGCCACGGCCGATCGGATGGATTTCGTCGCAAGACGAGAACGGCGCGCTCAACCTTGCGCCGTACAGCTTTTTCAACGCCTTCAACTACACGCCGCCCATCGTCGGCTTTGCGAGCATCGGCGCCAAGGACAGCCTGCACAACATCCGCCAGACGCGCGAGTTCGGCTGGAACCTGGCCACCCGGCCGCTGGCCGAGCGAATGAACCAGTCGTGCGCGGCCGTGCCGCCCGAGGTGAACGAGTTCGAGCTTGCAGGCCTCACGCCCGTGGCTTCGCGCAACATTGCGGTGCCGCGCGTGGCAGAAAGCCCCGTGTCGTTCGAATGCCGGCTCACGCAACTGCTGCAGCTCGAAGGCGTGGACGGCGTGCCCGTGCCCACCTGGCTCATCCTCGGTGAAGTGGTGGGCGTGCACATTGCACGGCACCTGCTGAAAAACGGCATCTACGACACAGCTGCCGCGCGCCCCATCTTGCGCGGCGGCGGCCCGGCTGATTATTTCGAGATCAGCCCCGACAATCTCTTCAAGATGTTCCGACCGCGCTGAGCGCGAGGGAACATTGCTTTCTTTCTGCCTGCTGCCAACCTGACAAGAACCGACCGATGACCGACACCGCCACGCCTCAAGAAGAAATCCAGGAAGTCCGGCAAACGGAAGCCGAGGGCGCTGCCCAGCAGCCCCGCGCCGAGGGTGCCCGCCCGCCCCGGCAGCCGCGCCAGCCACGGCAGCAGCAACAGCAAAAGCAAAGGGCCGGCAAGCAGGCCGCGCCGCAGCAGCAACAGCCGCAGCGCGCCCGCAAGGTGCACCCCGCGCTCGAAAAGCTGTTCGAGCTTTATCCCGGCATGTTCGGTGCGCGCTTCCTGCCGCTCAAGCTGGGCGTGTTCCAGGACCTGCTCGAAAAGCATCCGGACGATTTCAAGAAAGACGAGCTGAAGGTTGCGCTCGGCCTGCACGCACGCTCCACGCGCTACCTTGAAGCGGTGGCGGCGGGCCTTCCGCGGCACGACCTGGACGGCAACGTGGTTGAACCCGTGGCGCCCGAGCACGTGCACCACGCCATCCTGGAGCTCCACCGCCGCCGCGCGCAGCGCAACCCCGGCGAAGACCTGCGTCCGCAGCTGGTGGCACGCATTGCCCGCGCGGTGGAAGCGTCGGGCCTCGACCGCGAAGCCTATGCGGTGCTGGTGCGCTCGCGCGACGAAGAAACCAACGCCGTGCTCGACGAAGCGCTGGCCGAACTGGGGCGGCAAGCGGCCAAGCGCGAAGCACTGCTGCGCGCCTTCGAGGCCAGCGGACGCGACAGCGAGCAGGCGTTTGCCGAGATGTACGGCATGGACGCCGACGAAGTGGCACGCACGCTTGCACGTGCGCGAACCGAGCGGCAGCCGGCCTCTCCGGCCGCCTGAGCGCCCGGGCCGTTGCCGCCGGAGCCACCCGTGACCGACTTCGCGAGCTTCGTCGCACCGGCGGCCTCTGCGAGCGGCGCGGAGGCGGATGCAATCCGCGAGGCCTCCGCCTGCCTCGATCGCTTCACCGAACGCTTCAATGCCTGCGACACCGCGGGCATGGACGGCGAGCTTCACTTTCCGCATGTGATGCTCTCGGGCGCGCAGCGCCTCGAGTGGCAGGCGCCGGGCAACCACCCGGCCGGCTTTTTCGACAAGCTCAAGGCTTCGGGATGGCGCCGCACGCGGTACCAGTCGAAGGAAGCCGTGCTGGCCAGCGCCGACAAGGTGCATTTCGTCGTCACCTACACGCGTGAAGACGAGGCCGGCATGGTGCTGAGCACGCACCGCAATCTCTGGATAGCCACCCGCGTTGCGGGGCGCTGGGGCATTTCTCTGCGCTCGTACTAGTCACGAACAGCTTCAGTGCAATAAAAAAGCCGCCACGGCAACCGTGGCGGCTTTTTTTGTCAGCGCGAATTCAGCGCGAAAGATCAGCGCGAGTTCTGCAGCGCCGCAATGCGCTCTTCGATTGGCGGATGCGTGGCAAACAGCTTGCCGATGCTGCCCGTGATGCCCATGGCTTCGACCGCCTTGGGCAGTTCGCCGGCCGGCAGGCCGCCCAGGCGGGCGAGCGCGTTCATCATCGGCTGGCGGTTGCCCATGAGCGCAGCGGCGCCGGCGTCGGCGCGGAACTCGCGCTGCCGCGAGAACCAGGCCACGACGATGGCAGCCGCAAAGCCCAGCACGATGTCCAGAACGATGGTGCTCACGTAATAGCCGATGCCGGGGCCCGACGAGCGGTCGTCGCCGCGGCGCAAGAAGCTGTCGACCGCATAGCCGATCACACGCGAGAGGAACACGACGAAGGTGTTCATCACGCCCTGGATCAGCGTCATCGTCACCATGTCGCCGTTGGCGATGTGCGCCACCTCGTGGCCGATGACTGCCTCGACCTCTTCGCGCGTCATGTTCTGCAAGAGGCCGGTGGACACCGCCACCAGCGACGAGTTCTTGAACGCGCCGGTGGCAAAGGCATTGGGCTCGCCCTCGAAGATGCCGACCTCGGGCATGCCGATGCCGGCCTTGTCGGCAAACTTGCGCACGGTGCCGACAATCCAGGCCTCATCGGGCGACTGGGGGTTGTCGATCATGCGGATGCCGGTGGTCCACTTGGCCATCGGCTTGCTGATCAGCAGCGAAATGATCGCGCCGCCAAAGCCCATGATCAGCGCAAAGCCGAGCAATGCTGTCAGGTTCAGCCCGTTGGCCGTCAGAAAGCGGTTGACGCCGAGCAGGCTGGCGACGATGCCCAGCACTGCAACGACCATCACATTGGTCAAAACGAACAGAAGGATACGTTTCAAGTTGGATTCTCCATGGGGGAACGCTGCCGCACAGATGAGGGCCGGATGGTCCTCTTCAAGCCGTGCAACGACTGGCCCCCTTCCGTTGTTGTCTTTTGGTTCTGAAGGCGGCCGGCACGGCGGCTTGCGGGTAGAGCGATGATAGGAGCAAAAGTTCTACCGCCGGGGGCGGAAGACCTTCGCGTCGTTGTAGAAATCTGGCGACTCGTTTTCCGGCCACCAGCCGGGTACGCCCAGCACCGGCAGCGGGACGAAGGGTTTTTGCACCAGGTAATCCGCGTCGAGGCTGCGTGCCAGTGCACGGTCGTCCAGCACTGACAGGCCGTCCGCACCTGGCGGAGGCAGCAGCACATGGGCGGTGACTGCCTTGCGCGGAGCGGTGAGCTTCTCGAGCAGCGCATGGCCGAACACGAGCAGGCGGGCTTCGGCCCACAGCGGGCGCTCCGTCACGAAAAGCGTGTGCCAGTCGCGCGCGGCCAGCGCCTTCCACAACGCCTCCGGTGCATCGAGCACCGCGCCGTTCTCGTCGAAGAGCGTGAGCGCATCGCGCAGCGGGCCGCGCGTGGACGCGATGCCCCTGCGGGCGATCTCCGCGGCTTGCAGCTCGTTGAGGCGGCGCTTGCTTTGCGGGTAGGCAAGCCAGACAAGACCGTTGAAGAAGTCGTGCAGGTTGTCGCGGGTGGGTACGGTGCGGGTCTGGAAGATATGCGCTTCGTAGGCTTGACCCGCGGGAAGATCGAACTGCGGCACAAACCTGGGCGAGGCGCCCGGCACCGCGCCGTGCTGCAGCGCTGCTGCGACCGATGTGGTGCGAAGTGCAGCCTGGGCCGCCGGCTCGCCGATGGCGCGATAAGGCGCAAGCCAGGGCTGCGCCCAGTCGATCGCCGCCAGGCTCAAGGCGCGTGAGCCCCTGTCCAACGGATGCGGTCTGGATGCTGCAGCACGGTGAACTCCGCCGGGAGCTTGTCGAACAGCTTGAGTGAGCTGCCGTGCTTGCCGAGCAGCCCGGCTGCGCGCAAGGCCTGGGCCACGTCGTTAAGTGGCACGTCGGCACCGCTTCGCAGCGCGGGCGCCGCCTGCAGGATGAACTCGGCAGCCTCGGAAGGCGGTTGCGCCTGTGCTGCCTTCGCTGCCTTGGCGGTCTTTCGGGCCGGTGCCTTGGCCGCGGTCTTGCGGGCCGGCGCGGCCGCGCTCTTCTTCTCGGTCTTGGCGGATACCCGCTTGGCAGCTACCTTGGCCGCAGCCTTCTTCGCCGGCGCGGCGCGCGGTGCCACCGGCGCACCATGGTGACGCAGGTCGGTGAACTCGTCATAGACCATCACCGTCTCGTCGCCGGTCTTGCCTTGCTGCCCGAGTCCGCACACGCGGCAGCCCTTTTCTCGCAGGCGGATCACGAGCGGCGCAAAGTCGGAATCCGAAGAGACCAAAACCACCACATCGGGGCGCTCGGCCATGACAAGGTCGATGGCATCCACGGCAAGCGCGATGTCGGTGCTGTTCTTGCCAGCCGAAATATTGACCATCGGCCGCACCGACAGCCGCTTGAACAGTGCCTGCTGCTTGAGCGCGGTTTCGGCGTTGCAGTAGGCACGGCGCACATGAACCGCGCCGTACTCCGACATGGTTCGCTGCACGGCCTGCTCGATCACGTCGGCCGAAACGTTGTCGGCATCGATCAGCAGCATCACGCGCAGCGTGGGCGTCATGCGAGTCTCCAGGCCACGGCCTCACCGCCGCGCAGCGGCTTGAGCGTGGCGTCGCCGTAAGGCACCGTCTCGGGCACGGTCCAGCTTTCGCGCTTCAGCGTGATGGTGCCGCTGTTGCGCGGCAGGCCGTAGAAGTCGGGGCCGTGAAAGCTTGCAAAGCCTTCGAGCTTGTCGAGCGCGTTCACGCTGTCGAAGGCCTCGGCATAGAGTTCGATGGCGGTGAGGGCGGTGTAGCAACCGGCGCAGCCGAGCGCATGCTCCTTCAGGTGCGCCGGGTGCGGCGCGCTGTCGGTGCCCAGAAAGAAGCGGTCGCTGCCGCTTGTAGCCGCTTCGACCAGCGCCACGCGGTGCGTCTCGCGCTTGAGCACGGGCAGGCAGTAGTAGTGCGGGCGAATGCCGCCGGTGAAGATGGCGTTGCGGTTGTACAGCAGGTGGTGCGCCGTGATGGTGGCAGCCGTGAAGCGGCCTGCGTCGCGCACGTAGTGAGCGCCCTCTTTCGTGGTGAGGTGCTCGAACACCACCTTGAGCTCCGGAAAGTCACGGCGCAGCGGAATCATCACGCGGTCGATGAAGACGGCTTCGCGGTCGAACAGGTCGATGGCGGGGTCGGTCACTTCGCCGTGCACGAGCAGCAGCAGGCCGTGCTTCTGCATGGCTTCGAGCGTCTTGTAGGTGTGGCGGATGTCGGTCACCCCGGCATCGCTGTTGGTGGTGGCGCCGGCCGGGTAGAGCTTGAGCGCGCGCACGCCAGCCTGGGCCGCCAGGGCAATTTCTTCGGGCGGCAGCTTGTCGGTCAGGTAGAGCGACATCACGGGCTCGAAGGCCGTGTCTTCGGGCACCGCGGCGCGAATGCGGTCGCGGTAGGCCGCGGCCTGCGCTGCGGTGGTTACGGGCGGGCGCAGGTTGGGCATGATCAGCGCGCGGCCGAACTGGCGGGCACTGTGCGGCACCACGGCTTCGAGCGCGGCGCCGTCGCGCACGTGCAGATGCCAGTCGTCCGGGCGGGTGATGGTGAGGGTGTCTGTCATGGGAGGGCAATTGTCGCATCGCCCTCCTGCGTGGTGCCCCTGGCCGGGCTAGCGCTGGAACACGCGGTAGGTGCGGGTGGGCACTTCCTGGATCCACTTGAAATAGCCGACCGAATAGCGCGCGCCGATGTTGGGCGGCCACGGATCGAAGATGCGCAAGGTGGTGCCGCGGCCGCTCGGGTCGTTGTCGCCGCGAATGCCCGCAACGACGATCATGTGGCCGGGGCTGCCGAAGCCTTCGGCGTACTCGCCCGACTTCCACAGCATGTCGAACATCAGCGCGCCGCTTCGCAGTGCATCGCGCAGCGCGCTGACCGGCCAGGACATCGGCGGCCGCACCGTGAGCCCGTGCGCGGAGGCATAGCGCTGGCCGCTGGTCATGGCGTCGTTGGTGTCGGACGAATTGCGCAGCCCGCCGCCGGGCGCTATCAGGTCGGGCGGCGTGCGCGCCAGCACCGCGGGCACGCTGGTGCGCGTGATCATCGCGGTGCTCGCCGCCCAGCACTGCGTGGGCGTAGGCTGCGGGATCAGGCTGATCGGGTGGAGGATGGGCGCATTGCCTTCGGTGTCGAAGGCCACGTTCTGCGTGCACGGCCCCGCCTCGCCGTCTTCCACCAGCCAGTTCTCGGCCTGCAGCCGGAGCACGGCGGCGCGCGTGCGCGAGCCGAACTGGCCGTCGGGCACCAGGCCGGGGCTGGGACGCAGTTTGCTGTTCAGGGCCTCTTGCAGCTGGCGAACCTGCGGGCCGATCGAGCCTTGTCTGAGTACGGTCATCGTCTGCTTTCGAACGTGGAACGTGAAGTACGAACGGATGCATTGTGAAAACCGGGCCCGGCCGCGTCCATTCGCCGGATGGCCTAGCCGGTACGGCGTGCGGCCGAACACGCCCCGTCCCGAGGAAAGCGTGGAAACCAATGGCTGGCACACGTCGTGCTTCATCACCGGTTCGACACCTTTTGCCTTTCATCCCTAGGAGTTCCATGTGAAGCGTGCTGTTCCTGCCTCGATCCTGAAACCCCTGGCCGCCTGCGCGGCAATGGCCACCCTGGCCTTGGCAACGCCGGCCCTGGCCCAGGAAAAAACGCTGCGCATCGCCATGACCGCGGCAGACATTCCGCGCACGCTGGGCCAGCCCGACCAGGGCTTCGAGGGCAACCGCTTCACAGGCATTCCCATCTACGACTCGCTCACGCAGTGGGACTTGTCGAAGGCCGATGCGCCGAGCGTGCTGATCGCCGGCCTTGCCACCTCATGGGCCGTCGACGCCAAGGACAAGACCAAGTGGGTCTTCAAGCTGCGGCCCGGCGTCAAGTTTCATGACGGCTCGGCCTTCAATGCCGACGCCGTGGTGTGGAACGTGCAGAAGGTGCTCGACAAGGACGCCCCGCAGTTCGACCCGAGCCAGGTGGGTGTGACCGCATCGCGCATGCCGACGCTGCGCACCGCGCGCAAGGTCGACGACATGACGGTCGAGCTCACCACCAGCGAGCCCGATGCATTCCTGCCGATCAACCTGACGAACCTGTTCATGGCCTCGCCCGCGCAGTGGCAAAAGAAGTTCGACGCCGCGGCCGGCGCCACGCCCGCGGACAAGGCCAAGGCCGCATGGACCGCCTTTGCCGCCGACCCCGCGGGCTCGGGCCCGTTCAAGGTCACGCGCTTCGTGGCGCGCGAGCGGCTGGAGCTGGCTGCCAACAAGGCCTATTGGGATGCCAAGCGCGTGCCGAAGATCGACAAGGTGGTGATGCTGCCCATGCCCGAAGCCAACGCGCGCACCGCCGCGCTGCTGGGCGGCCAGGTCGACTGGATCGAAGCCCCCGCGCCCGACGCCATGCCGCAGATCACGCAGCGCGGATTCAAGATCTATTCGAACGCGCAGCCGCATGTGTGGCCGTGGCAACTGTCTTTCGCCGAAGGGTCGCCATGGCTCGACAAGCGCGTGCGCCAGGCCGCCAACCTGTGCATCGACCGCGGCGGCATGAAGCAGCTGCTCGGCGGCATGATGGCCGAGCCCAAGGGCACCGTGCCGCCCGGTCATCCGTGGTGGGGCAACCCCAAGTTCGACATCAAGTACGACGTAAAGGCCGCGCAGGCGCTGATGACGCAGGCCGGCTACTCGGCGGCCAAGCCGATCAAGGTGAAGGTGCAGATCTCGGCCTCGGGCTCGGGCCAGATGCAGCCGCTGCCCATGAACGAGTTTGCGCAGCAGTCGCTCAAGCAATGCTTCTTCGACGTGGAGTTCGACGTGATCGAATGGAACACGCTCTTCACCAACTGGCGCAAGGGCGTGAAAGATCCGTCTGCCAACGGCGCCAACGCCACCAACGTGAGCTTCGCGGCCATGGACCCGTTCTTTGCCATGGTGCGCTTCGTAAGCACCAAGACCTTTCCGCCGGTGTCCAACAACTGGGGCTACTACGGCAATGCCGAGGTCGACAAGCTCGTAGCCGATGCTCGCACCAGCTTCGACGACAAGGCGCGCGACGCCGCACTGGCCAAGCTGCACGCGCACATCGTGGACGACGCGCCTTTCGTCTGGATTGCGCATGACGTCGGCCCGCGCGCCCTGTCGGCCAAGGTAAAGAACGTGGTGCAGCCCAAGAGCTGGTTCATCGACATCGCAACCATGACGATGGACTGATGCTGGCCTACCTTCTGCGCCGCGTGGTCTACGCCGTGCCGATCATGATCGGCGTGGCGCTGGTGTGCTTTCTGCTGGTGCACATCGCGCCCGGCGATCCGCTGGTGTCGATTCTTCCTCCCGATGCCTCGGCCGACCTGCAGGCGCAGCTGCGCGAGCTGTACGGCTTCAACCGTTCGCTGCCCGAGCAGTTCGCAATGTGGATATGGCGCGCGCTGCATGGCGACTTGGGCGTTTCGATTGCGAGCAACCGGGCGGTGGCGGGCGAGGTGTTCACTGCCGTGGGCAACACGCTGCGGCTGGCCGTGGTGGCAACGTTCATCGGCTTTGTGCTGGGCTGCCTGTTCGGCTTTGTGGCGGGCTACTTCCGCAACTCGTGGATCGACCGCTTCGCCTCGATGCTGTCGGTGCTGGGCGTGAGCGTGCCGCACTACTGGCTGGGCATGGTGATGGTGATCGTTTTCTCGTCGCAGCTCATGTGGCTGCCCGCCACGGGCGCGGGCCCGGGCGGTTCGAGCGACTGGGCGTGGGACTGGGAGCACGTGCAGTTTCTGCTGCTGCCCGCGCTCACCATGTCGGTGATTCCCATGGGCATCATCGCGCGCACGGTGCGCGCGCTGGTGGCCGACATCCTGGAGCAGGAATTCATCGTCGGGCTGCGCGCCAAGGGCCTCACGCACTTCGGCGTGTTCCGCCATATGGTGAAGAACGCGGCGCCCACGGCGCTGGCAGTGATGGGCCTGCAGCTGGGCTACCTGCTCGGCGGCTCGATATTGATCGAAACGGTGTTCTCCTGGCCGGGCACCGGCTTTCTATTGAACTCCGCCATCTTCCAGCGCGACTTGCCCCTGCTGCAGGGAACCATCCTGGTGCTGGCGCTGTTCTTCGTGTTGCTGAACCTGCTGGTCGACGTGCTGCAAACCATGCTCGACCCGCGGATTGCGCGGGCCTGACCACCATGAGCGCACTCCCCATCCCCTCCCCGGCTGCTGCAACAGCCGCCGATGTAAAACCGCTGCCGATGCAGCGTTCGCGCGGCTACTGGACTTCGGCCCTGCTGCGCTTCACGCGCGATCCGGTCGCCATGGGCGCCGCCTTCATGGTGCTGCTGCTCATAGGCCTGGCCGTATTCGGCCCCTGGCTCGCGCCGGCAGACCCTTACGCATCGTCGATGCTCAAGCGGCTAAAACCCATCGGCACCGAAGGCCTGCCGCTCGGCAGCGACGAGCTGGGCCGCGACATGCTGTCGCGCCTGATCGTCGGCGCGCGGCTGTCGCTGTTCATCGGCATCACGCCGGTGATCTGCGCCTTCGTGCTCGGCACGGTGATCGGCATCGTTGCAGGTTACGCAGGCGGCTTTACCAACACGCTGATCATGCGCACCATCGACGTGTTCTACGCCTTCCCGTCGGTGCTGCTGGCCATTGCGCTCTCGGGCACGCTGGGTGCGGGCGTGGTCAACTCGCTGATCTCGCTCACCATCGTGTTCATTCCGCAGATTGCGCGCGTGGCCGAAAGCGTGACCACGCAGGTGCGCACGCGCGACTACGTGGAGGCCGCGCGCGCCTCGGGCGCCAACCCGTTCACCATCGTGCGGGTGCATGTGCTGGGCAACGTGCTCGGGCCTATCTTTGTGTACGCGACAAGCCTGATCGCGGTGTCGATGATCCTGGCCTCGGGCCTGTCGTTCCTGGGCCTGGGCGTAAAGCCGCCGGAGCCGGAGTGGGGGCTGATGCTCAACACGCTGCGCACCGCGATCTATGTGCAACCATGGGTTGCCGCATTGCCCGGCGCGATGATCTTCATCACTTCGATCTCTTTCAATCTTCTGTCCGATGGATTGCGGTCGGCGATGGACAACAAGGGATGAAGATGAGCGCTTTTTTTGTTCGCCGCGGTGGGGAGCGTTCGGGGTGCTCACCCGCCGACGGGGTACCTTTCTCCGCGAATGTCCCCCGGCCTGCGGCCTCCTCCTTTATTTCGCTGCGCAAGGCACCCCGCCAGCGGGTGCGTTGTACAGAGCGGTCGTTGATCGTCGGAACACCAGCAGCGCGCCCCAGTGCACAGGGCATCGGGTGCTCCCCGCAGCGAAATAAAGGAGGAGCCGAAGGCGGGGGACATTCGCGGAGGGGAGTACCCGGTGGCCTGTGCACAAGCCCTGAACAGCATCGCCCAGAACAAGAGCAACAAAGGACAACATGGACGCACTAAAAGACATAGGCGGCCCCGCACAACCGCTGCTCACTATCACAGGCCTGGTCAAGCACTTTCCGCTCAAGAAAGACCCTCTAGGCCGTGGCGGCGGTGTGGTGCGTGCAGTAGACGGCGTCGATTTCGAAGTGCTGAAAGGTGAAACGCTCGGCGTCGTCGGCGAGTCGGGCTGCGGCAAGTCGACAACCGCCCGGCTGCTCATGCAGCTGATTGCACCGACCCGGGGCGAGGTGATTTTTGACGGCCGTGAAGTCGGCGGCCGCGAACTTCCGCTCAAGGAGTTTCGGCGCCAGGTGCAGATGGTCTTTCAAGACAGCTATGCCTCGCTCAACCCGCGCCTCACCATCGAAGACTCGGTCGCCTTCGGACCGCAAGTGCATGGCGTGAGCCGGCGCGAATCTGTGGCGCGTGCGCGCGACCTGCTTGCGCGCGTGGGCCTGGAGCCGCAGCGCTTTGCCGAACGGTATCCGCATGAGCTTTCGGGCGGACAGCGCCAGCGCGTCAACATTGCGCGTGCGCTTGCGCTGCAGCCGCGCATGGTGATTCTGGACGAGGCCGTGTCGGCGCTAGACAAGTCGGTGGAAGCGCAAGTCATCAACCTGCTGCTCGACCTCAAGGCCGAGTTCGGCCTCACCTATCTTTTCATCAGCCATGACCTCAACGTGGTGCGCTACGTGAGCGACCGCGTCATGGTCATGTACCTTGGCCAGGTGGCCGAGATCGGCCCGGCCGACGCGCTCTACGATGCGCCCGCGCACCCCTATACCCGCGCCCTGCTCTCGTCGATGCCTTCGATGGACCCCGACAACCGCACCGAAGAAGCCGCGCTGGCCGGCGACCCGCCGAACCCCATCAACCCGCCCTCGGGCTGCCGCTTTCATCCGCGCTGCGCGATGGCCGCACCGGTGTGCAGCCGGGTGGCTCCAGAGCCCGTGGCCATGGGGTCGCGGCATGCGGCGAGCTGCCTGGTTCTCGAGCCTGGCAGTGGACACCCGATGGCACAACCGCCCATGAGGCAGGCAGCATGAGCAGCAGCAGCGGCAACAACAGGGGCAACAACGGCAACGTCAATCCCGCCGGCGAGCCGATGGTCCGCCTGCGCGACCTGAGCGTTACCTTCAGCGGCGGCCGCAAGCCCGTGCATGCGGTCAGCGGGGTGAGCCTCGAAGTGCAGCGCGGCGAAGTGGTCGCGCTGATCGGCGAATCGGGTTCCGGCAAGAGCGTGACGATGCGCACGCTGCTGCGCCTGCACCCCGAGCGCCGAACGCGCATGGGCGGACAGGTGCAGGTGGCGGGGCGCGACGTGCTTGCGATGCCCGCGCGCGAGCTCGACGATTTTCGCGGCAAGGTTGCCTCGATGATTTTCCAGGAGCCGCTGCTCGCACTCGATCCGGTGTATTCGGTCGGCGCGCAAATCGTCGAATCGATCCGCCGGCACGAGAAGAAAGTGACGGCGGCCGAGGCGCACCAACGCGCGCTCGCGCTGTTCGAGCGCGTGCGCATTCCCAGCCCCGAGCGACGCCTGGCGGCCTACCCGCACGAGATGTCTGGCGGCATGCGCCAGCGCGCGATGATTGCGCTGGCGCTGGCCTGCAAGCCGCAGCTGCTGCTGGCCGACGAGCCGACCACCGCGCTCGACGCCACGGTGCAAATCCAGATCCTGCTTCTGCTGCGCGAGCTGCAGCGCGACCTGGGCCTGTCGGTGATCTTCGTCACGCACGACATCGGCGCCGCTGTCGAGGTGGCCGACCGCATCGCCGTGATGTATGCCGGCCGCATCGTCGAGGAAGGCACCGCGCGCGAACTGATCCGATCGCCGCGCCATCCCTACACCATTGCATTGCTCAAGAGCCGCGCGCACGGCGCACTGGCGCGCGGCACGCGGCTGGAGACCATTGGCGGCGCGCCGCCCGATCTTTCGGCACTGCCGCCGGGCTGCGCCTTTGCCGAACGCTGCGCGCTCGCAACCGACGCCTGCCGCGCAGCGCAACCACCGCTGGTCGAGCTGGCGCCTGGCCACCGCGCGCGCTGCCTCCACACCGCTGCCGCTGCGGCCCTCGCGCCCACGCTGGCAGCCTGACTGCGCACTTCGCACCCACATATCGACCTACGCACCATGCCCTTGCACGATCCCGCCCACGCCTTCGTTCCGTACCCCGACGCGCCAGTGCCGCATGCCCCTACCGGCCCGCTGGCCGACCTGAGCTTTGCGGCCAAAGACCTGTTCGACGTGGCCGGCTACCCCACCGGGGGCGGCAACCCGATCGTGCTGGCGATGTCGGGCATAAAGACGCGCACCGCGCCCACCGTGCAAAAGCTGCTCGATGCGGGCGCGCGCTTTACGGGCAAGACGGTGACCGACGAACTCGCGTTCTCGATGAACGGCAACAACGCGCATTTCGGTGCGCCCATCAATGGCGCCGCCAAGGACCGCATCACGGGCGGCTCGTCGTCGGGCTCGGCCTCGGCGGTGTCGTCCGGCCTTTGCGACTTTGCGCTCGGCACCGACACGGGCGGCTCGGTGCGCGCGCCGGCCAACCACTGCGGCCTGTACGGCCTGCGGCCGACGCATGGCCGCGTAAGCCTGGAAGGTGCGCTCGACCTAGCGCCGAGCTTCGACACCTGCGGCTGGTTCGCGCGCGACATCGGCACCTTTGCGCGCGTGGCCGATGTGCTGCTGGGCGCCGACGCGCCGGCCCTGCCCGAACGCGTTCGCCTGCTGGGCCCCGACGACGTGTGGGCCCTGGCCGCGCCCGCCGCCACGAAGGCGCTGCAAGGCGTGGTAGACCGCGTGCAGGGCCTGCTCGGACCGGCGCAGGGCACGGCAGTGGCAATGGAATCGTTCGACGCGATGTACTGGAACTTTCGCTACCTGCAGTCGCGCGAAGCCTGGCTCACCGACGGCCCGCTGATCGAACGCTACGCACCGCCGCTGGGCCCCGGCGTGGCCGAGCGCTTTGCGTGGTCGCGTGAAGTGACCGACGCGCAGGTAACGGCCGCGCGTGTCTTCCGCACCGCTTTTCGCGCGCATCTGGCCGCGCTGCTGGGCACGGACGGCGTGCTGCTGATGCCCACCATGCCCGACATTGCGCCGCTTCGCAGCGAGAGCGAGGCCGGGCTGGAGGACTACCGCAACCGCGCGATACAGATGCTGTGCATTGCGGGGCTCAGCGGCTTTCCGCAGCTTTCGATGCCGCTCGCGCGGCGCGATGGTGCGCCGCTCGGCCTGTCGCTGCTGGGGCCGGCCGGCTCCGACCGTTCATTGATCCGGCTGGCCGAAAGCATTGCCGCCGGCTGACGCCCGCCGGGTGCAGGTGCGGAAGTATTTCGAGGTTCCCCTCGACATCATCGAAGACCACGAGGCGTTGGCGGCGCTGGCCAGGCAAACGCGCCTAGCCCTTCCAGTCGACAACCGCCGGCGCGGCGAGCGCGCAAAGATCGCAATCGACCGCTTCTCCGGCGCGCTCGATCACAACGAAGTCTCCCGCATCCACCGCCAGCAGCGCGTGGTGCCAGGTGCCGGGCGCGAGCACCACGCCCTGCCGGCCGTCGGTGACGAAGGCGGCCAGGCCTCCCGCAGAGGCCGGCGCTTCGCCTGCGCGAGCGACCACGATCACAAAGCGCCGCTCGCCCAACGGCACGAAGGTCTGGCTGCCGAGCGCATGGCGTTCCATCTCTGCCACGCCGTGCGGAAAGCTGCGCGCCTCGGCGCGGAACAGCGCGAGCATCGCGCGGCCGCCCGCAGCATCGAGCTGCAGGTTGTCGAGCAGGTCGAAGCGCCTTGCGTTGCCGCCGTTAATGGCGCGGCCTCCGGCATCGGGTGCCTCGATCACGGTGCCAAAGGGCGCAAAGGCATGCGGCGTGAGTGGCGCGACGCTCAAAGGGGCGCAGGCTGATGCTGGTTCTTTCATGCCGGGACTGCAGCAGAAAGCGTGCCGCGCGCCATCGCAAGGTCGGCAAGCCAGCGCTCGAAGGCTTCGGCGCGCTCCATGTCGGGCAGGCGCAGCAGGGCCGACGGGTGCAGGGTGACGAACACAGCCCGGCCATCGCCGCGCTCGTGCAGCCACGCACCGCGCTCGGCCTGCACCGCCACCGGGCGGCCCAGCAGGGTGCGCGCGGCGGTGGCGCCAAGCGCTACCAGCGCCTGCGGACGCACCAGCGAAATCTCGCTGTCCAGCCAATGGGCGCAGGCTTCGGCCTCGCGCTGGCCTGCGGTCTTGTGGATGCGGCGCTTGCCGCGCAGCTCGTACTTGAAGTGCTTGACGGCGTTGGCCAGGTACACGGTGTCGCGCGCCCAGCCCAGTTGCGCCATGGCGCGGTCGAGCAGTTGGCCCGCGGGTCCGACGAAGGGACGGCCGGCCAGGTCTTCCTGGTCGCCCGGTTGCTCGCCGACCAGCATGTGCGTTGCGCCGAGCGGGCCTTCGCCGCACACGGCCTGCGTTGCAAGCGCGCCGATGGGGCAGTCGCGGCAGGCATGCGCCGCGGCGCGCAATTCACCAAGGTTGGCGGGTTCCACGCCCGCCGCCGGCCGCAGGTGCAGCGCAATGGGCGCGCGGATGCGGCGCGGCGCGGTGGGCGGCGCCTCGATCATCGATTGGCTGCGCGCGGCAGCGGCCTGGGCCAGCGGCTGGATGAGCGCGGCCTCGGGCAGGTTGTGCCAGTAGCGGCGCGGCATTTCGCGCCGCATCATCGCGAGCTTGAGCCGCGCCGGGTTGAAGATGTGTTCGTAGTAGGTCAGCCAGAGCTGCTCGCCGGCATCGGGCGGCGGCTTCTCGCGCCGGTCGGCGCCATCGCGGAAGGCCAGCGCATGGCCGTTCCATTCCACACAACGCTCGGGCGTGAGGATGGCCCAGCGCATCTGCGCGAAGCGGCGCGCAAAAAAAGGTGCATTGGCTTCGACGATGCGGTGCTCGGGCTCGAACCACGCCACGTGGCGTTCCAGGCCGTCGTCGCCCGTCACGCGGGTAAAGCGCACGAAGGCGCGCATCTTGTGGATGTCGCGGTGCACGGCCTTGGCCATCCGCCGGGCCTGCATCAGGTCGGCGTCGAGCGGGTCATGCCGCAAGGCGGGCTCGTGCGAAAGGCGCCACAGCAGCCGGTACAAGAGCGCAAGGCGCTGCGCGTCGCGGTGCAGGATGACGTCGCCGCACAGTTCGACGAACCATGCGGGCACGGGCTGGTGCTGTGCGGCGGAGGCAAGCGCTGCTTGCGGCGCGGCATCGCCCGCTGCGCCAAAAAGATCGGCGGCATCGCCTTCGGCCTGCGCTGCGTTCCATTCGACGCGGTCCGGCGGCACGCCAGCTGCGAGCAGCTGCCGCGCATGGCGGCGAAAGGCGTCGAGATCGACCGGGTCGTCGAGCCGCACATGCATGGCGATTGCCCTGGGCTCAGAACAGCGAGGCTTGCGCCGCAAGCTGCGGTGCCGGCGAAGGCATGGGCGCCCCGCGCGATGGCCGGTGTCCGTCGGCCACCACAAAAGGCAGCACCTTGCGCGCCGGCACATGCAGCCGCCGGAGGTCGTCCGCGCGCACCCGGCGCACGCGCCGCGCCTGCAGCAGCCGTTCGACGGCTTTCACGCCGAGCCCCGGCACGCGCAACAGCATTTCGCGCGGCGCATGGTTCAGGTCGACCGGAAAACGGTCGGCATGCGCAAGCGCCCAGGCCATCTTGGGATCGACGTCGAGCCGCAGCAGGCCGTCGGGCTCGGCCACGATTTCCTGGTGCCCGAAGCCGTAGAAGCGCATGAGCCAGTCGGCCTGGTAGAGCCGGTGCTCGCGCATCAGCGGCGGCGCCACCAGCGGCAGCGCGCGGGCGGCGTCGGGTATGGGGCTGAAGGCGGAGTAGTACACGCGCTTGAGCTTGTAGGCGCCGTAGAGCGTGGCACTCGAGGCAAGGATCTGCCGGTCGTCGGTGGCATCGGCGCCCACGATCATCTGCGTGCTCTGGCCCGCGGGCGCAAAGGGCGGCGGCTTTGCGGCAGTGGGCGACGCGCCGGGCAGCGCGCGAATGGGCACCACGCGGCGCGCTTCTTCGCGCGTGTCGTCGATGCGCAGGCGCAGCCGCGCCATCGACCGGCGAATGGCGCTTTCGTCCTTCTCGGGGGCGAGCGCCTGCAGGCCCTCGCTGGTCGGCATTTCGACGTTGATGCTCAGGCGGTCGGCATAGCGGCCGGCACGCGCGATGAGCTCGTCGCTTGCGTCGGGGATGGTCTTCAGGTGGATGTAGCCGCGAAAGTCGTGCTCTTCGCGCAGCGTGCGCGCCACCTCGACCACCTGCTCCATCGTGTGGTCCGGCGACTTGATGATGCCGCTGGACAGGAACAGGCCCTCTATGCAGTTGCGGCGATAGAAGTCGAGCGTGAGCTGCACCACCTCGTCGACGCGAAAGCGCGCACGCGGCACGTTGCTCGATGCGCGGTTGACGCAGTAGAGGCAGTCGTACTGGCAGTGGTTGGTGAGCAGCACCTTCAGCAGCGAGATGCAGCGCCCGTCCGGCGCGAAGCTGTGGCAGATGCCGGCGCCCTCCGTCGAGCCGATGCCGCGGCCGCCGAGCGAGTCGCGCGGCTGCGAGCCGCTGGACGCACACGAGGCGTCGTACTTGGCGGCGTCCGCAAGGATGGCGAGTTTGCGCTGGAGGTCCACGTCAGGTCTGGTCTCGAATACTGGATAAATATACAGTTATTGCAGAGCGCCGTCAGCCAATGCCCGTGCGGATTTCCAGACTACCCAGGCGGGCACTGGCTGGTTTTCCAGCCCGAGCTGCACGGGAAAACCATGAGCTTTTCGAAGTAACTCCTTTGAATTCAATGGCTTACGCGCGGCGACGGCCATGGCACATCGGTTGCTATCTCTGTTGCACACCCGACAGAGGATGGAGACACGCATGACCGACCAGCCGACGCCCGCCTTCCCTTCCAGTCCGCACTGACCCCCGCATCGCGCGACGACCCGGCCCTGCCGGGTCGCGCCGCCGCATGCCTGTTTTCTTTTCGCAACCACAACAAGACGGAGACCTGACCATGACTTCCCGGAACACAAGACGCTTTCGCACGACGCCGGCCCGCGCCAGTGCACTGCTGGCCGCGCTGATCCTCACCGCTTGCGGCGGCGGTAGCGGCGGAGGTGGCGGCTTCAGCTTCTTTCCACCCGTTTCCGGTGACCCCGGCACACCGGGCAATCCGGACCCGGGCAATCCCGGCAATCCAGATCCGGGCACGCCGCCAACACCGCCCGAGGCCACGCTCAAGGTCAGCGTGCTCTCTTCCGCGCCGCAGCTAGTGACTGGCGACGATGCGCTGGTCGAGCTCGAACTGATCAAGGAGCGGCCGGCGGACAGCCTTGCCGTGACAGTGGACGGCCGCGACGTTACCGCCGCCTTCGCGCGCAACGCCGCCACCGGCCGCCTGCTGGGCAAGGTCACCGGCCTGAAGGAAGGTGCTAACGAACTGGTCGCAAAGTACGGCGGCTACAGCACCAAGCTCGCGCTCACCGCGTACCCGGTCACCGGCCCGGTCATCTCCGGCCCGCACGAGGAGCCCTTCGTGTGCGGCTACGCCACATTCACGCGCATGGGCGGGCAGGTGCTCAAGTCGCTGGACGACGGCAAGTGCTCGGTGGAGACGCGCGTGGACTACTACTACCGCACCACAGGCGGCGCCAACACCCGCTTTGTGCCCGAGTCGATCACTGCCTACCCGGCCAACATCGCCTACCTCACCATCAACGGCAAGCAAGTGCCCTATGTGGTGCGGCTGGAGAGCGGCACCATCAACCGGGGCCTGTACCAGTCGGCGATCCTGCACGACGTGCTCAATGAGCCACCGCCCTCTCCCACCACGCCCCCGGCCAACTGGAACGGCACGCTGCTCTACCCGCTGGGCGGCGGCTGCCAGGGCGGCTGGTTCCAGCAGGGCAACGACTTCGCCACGCTCATCAACCCGATCTACCAAAGCCGCGGCTTCGCGGTGACGACCTCCACGCTCAACGTCTTCGGCACCAACTGCAACGATCAGCTCTCCTCGGAGACCATTGCGATGGTGAAGGAGCGCTTCATCGAGAACTACGGCCTGCCCGCCCACACCATCGGCACCGGCGGCTCGGGCGGCTCATACCAGAGCCACCAGACGAGCGACAACTACCCGGGCCTGTTCGACGGAGTGGTGGTGAGCCAGGTGTTCGCCGATGTGACTTCCTCCACCATCTTCAAGCTGCACGATTCGCGCGTGCTCAACAACTACTTCAACGATCCGGCCACCACGGCGCTCGCCTATACGGCAGCCGAAAAGCAGGCCATTTCGGGCTACCTGCAGATCGGCAACATTCCCAACATGAGCAACAGTGCGGGCCGCCTCGACCCCACCGTGTCGTTCCCCGCGGGTGTGCCGGCCGACAAGCGCTACAACGCGCTGACCAACCCGACCGGCGCGCGCGCCACGGTGTTCGACCACACCGTGAACGTCTACGGCAAGACCGAGGCCGAGGGCTTCGCGCTGCGCCCGATCGACAACGTGGGCATCCAGTACGGCCTGAACGCGCTCAACGAAGGCAAGCTCGGCATCGACAAGTTCCTCGACCTGAACGAGCGCATAGGCGGCGTGGACCGCGACATGAAGCGCACGGCCACGCGCACCGTGGGCGATACGGACGCGCTGCGCCGCGCCTACCAGTCGGGCCGCATCGTGAGCGGCGGAGGCGGCCTCGCGTCCACGGCCATCATCGACCTGCGCGACTACAACGACGGCAACACCGGCGGCGACATCCACACCAAGATCCATTCGTTCTCGATGCGCGAGCGCCTGCGCCGCGCCAACGGCAACATCGACAACCACGTGATGTGGACCATGGGTGGCGGCACCGCTGCCGCGTACGACGAAATGGTCAAGTGGCTCACCGCCGCGAAAGCCGACACGTCCGACCGGACCAAGGCGCAGAAGATCGCCGCCAATCGCCCGGCCGATCTGCAGGACGCGTGCTGGAACGCGGGCCTGAAGTACACCGAGGAACAGACCGCCTTCGGACCGGGCGCGTGCAACACCTTCTACCCCGCGGGCACCACGCCGCGCATGGCCGCGGGCGGACCGCTCACCGACGACATCGCCAAGTGCCAGCTGAAGCCGCTCAATCCCTCGGACTACAGCGTGACCTTCAACCCGGTGCAGTGGGCGCGTCTGAGCGCGGCCTTCCCCGGGGGTGTCTGCGACTGGACCAAGCCGGGCGTAGGCCAGCAGCCGCTCGCAGGCACCTGGCTGTCGTTCGGGCCTTCGCCGGTGAACCTGCTGTTCGACATCACGAAGAAGCTGGTGTCCAGCTTCATGTAAGCCCTCCGCGGGGACGAAGCGCAGTCCCCGCCTTTTCCCCCTGTCTCCCGGAGTGAACCTTTGAAAGCATCCATGAACAAGCCTCTCGCCCTCGCAGCAATTGCCGCGGTCCTTTGCACCGCCTCACTCGGCCTGCACGCGCAGGACTTTCCCGCGGGCAAGCCGATCACCATCGTCGTGCCCTTCGCAGCCGGCGGCCCCACCGACCGCGTCGCGCGCGACCTTGCCGAGGCGATGCGCAAACCCCTGGACGGCACCAGCATCGTGATCGACAACGCTGCCGGCGCCGGCAGCACCATCGGCAACGCCAAGGTGGCACGCGCGAAGGCGGACGGCTACACGCTGCTGCTCACCCATGTCGGCATGGCGACCACGCCGGTGCTCTATCGCAAGCTCCCCTACAACTACGAGACCGACTTCGAATACCTGGGCATGATCAACGACGTGCCGATGACTGTCATCGGCAAGCCGCAGCTGGAAGCCAACAACTTCAAGCAGCTCCGCGAGTGGATCACGAAGAACGCGGGCAAGACGAACCTGGGCAATGCGGGCATCGGCTCGGCTTCGCACCTGTGCGGCCTGCTGCTGCAAAGCGAACTCAAGGCCGAGATGACCACCGTGCCCTACAAGGGCACCGCACCCGCCATCGCCGACCTGCTGGGTGGGCAGATCGACCTCTTGTGCGACCAGACCACCAACACCACCGGGCAGATCGAGGCCAAGAAGGTCAAGTCCTATGCCGTGACCACGCTCCAGCGCCTGTCCACCCCGGCGCTCAAGGACCTGCCCACGCTGGACGAGTCGGGCCTGAAGAATTTCCAGGTGACGATCTGGCACGGCCTCTACGCGCCCAAGGGCACGCCCGCGCCGGTGCTCAAGAAGATCAACGATGCACTGAAGGCCGCGCTGAAGGACCCGGAGTTCATCAAGAAGGAGGAAGGCCTGGGCGCGGTCGTCGTGGCCGACAAGCGCGTCGAGCCGGCAGAGCACAAGAAGTTCGTGCAGGCCGAGGTCGCGCGCTTCGGCCCGGTCATCAAGGCGGCCGGCGTGTACGCGGACTGAAGCGCCGATGGTGCGGCGCACGGGTGAAGACGGGGGTGGAGGCAGGGCTGGCAACGAGGGTTATTCCGTCTCCGCGCGGCGGGTGGGCCTGACTACGATCGGAGCCCTCTATCGCAGACCGGCGGACCTCCGCTTACCGTTCCCGTGTCAACGCTCCTTGCGGCAGGCCGTGCCATGCTGAAGCTCTCCGCGCCGTACCGGCCCGGCTTTGCCGGATCGCCGGGGGACGTGCGCGACAAGGCCGCGCGCTGGCGCCGCTGGGCGGCCGTCGGCGTCTGGCTTTGCCTGATCGGCGCAGGCGGAGCGCTCGCATACCTTGCGGGCGAGCGCGCCGGCATCCGAACGCTGCAGCAGGGCACGCTGCACCGCCTCGACATCTATTCGACCAGCCTGCGCAGCGAATTGAGCCGCTACGAATACCTGCCGCAGGTGCTGTCGCTGAGCCCCGACGTGCTCGACCTGCTGCGCAGCCCCGACGACAGCAGCCTGCAGTTCAACGCCAACGTGTACCTGGAGACCGTCAATGCGCACGCCCAGGCCTCGGCTCTCTACGTGATGGACGCCAAGGGCCTCACGCTGGCCGCGAGCAACTGGAACCAGCAGGGCAGCTTCGTGGACATGAACTTCTCGTATCGCCCCTACTTCCAGGATGCGGTGCGCGGCGTGCCGGGGCGCTTCTACGGCATCGGCACGGTGAGCCGCGAACCGGGCTACTACTTCTCATTCGGCATTCCCGACGGCGCGCGGCAGCTTGGCGTGGCGACAGTGAAGGTGAACCTGGACAAGCTCGACGCCACCTGGTCGCAGTCGGCCGACAAGGTACTCGCCGTGGACGGCAACGGCGTGGTGTTCCTCTCGTCGGACGCGGGCTGGAAATTTCGCGCGCTGCGCCCGCTTTCCAGCGAGACGCTGCAGCAGCTCGCGCAGACGCGCCAGTACACCGAGGCCGGCTCGCTCACGCCCATCGACATGCGCGAGCACCGGCCGCTGTCGGGCGGCGCCGGCATGGTGGTGCAGCTGAGCCCCGCCGAGGCCGGCCGAGCGCCCGGCCGCGACGCCTTCGGGCCCGACTACCTGCTGGACAGCCGCCCGGTGGACGGCACCGACTGGAAGCTCATCATGCTGTCGGACATGAAGCCGGTGCATGCGCTTGCGCGCACGAGCGCGGTGGCCACGGTGTTCGCGCTCGTCTTCCTTACGCTGCTGGTGCTGTACTTCCAGCAGCGCCGCCGCATCGTGCACCAGCGGCTGGCCGCGCGCGAGGCGCTGCAGGGCGCCTACGACGAACTGGAGCACAAGGTGCAGCTGCGCACCGAGGCGCTGAGCGAGGCCAACCTGCACCTGCAGACCGAGATCGCCGAGCGCAAGCGCGCCGAGGAGATCCTGAAGACCACGCTGGACGATCTCGTGCAGACAGGCAAGATGGCCGTGCTGGGCCAGATGTCCGCGGGCATCACGCACGAGCTCAACCAGCCGCTGGCGGCGCTGCGCACGCTCTCGGCCAATGCGGTGGTGTACCTGGAGCGGGGCGAGGCCTCGCAGGTGGACCTGAACCTGCGCACCATCTGCCAGCTGACCGACCGCATGGGGCAGATCACCGCGCAGCTGAAGAAGTTTGCGCGGCGCTCGGCAGTGGCGATGCGCTCGGTGGCGCTGGCCGACGTGATCGCCGATGCGCTCTTCCTGCTGGACCAGCGCGTCCGCCAGGAACACATCCAGCTGGAGCAGGCCATCGAGCCGCACCTGTACGCGCTATGCGAGGGCAACCGGCTGGAGCAGGTGCTGGTCAATCTGCTGGCCAACGCATTCGACGCCGCCGCGGCCGGCGGAGCGAGCCTGCGGCGCGTGCGCATCGTCGCGCGCAGCTCGCCCGAGGGCGCGACCGTGGAAGTGCACGACAACGGCAACGGCATCGCCATGGAGGTAATGCCGCGCCTGTTCGAGCCCTTCTTCACCACCAAGGAGCAGGGCCTCGGGCTTGGTCTGGGCCTGGCCATTTCCGCGGGCATCGTGCGCGACTTCGGCGGGCTCCTGCGCGCCGGCGAGAGCGAGCTCGGCGGCGCGGCATTCATCGTCACATTGCGCAACGGACCGCGCGGAGCACCCCCCCATGGCTGAAGAAGAACTCGAAGTGCTGTTCGTCGAGGACGACCCCGCGGTGCGCATGGGCAGCACCCAGGCGCTGCAGCTGGCGGGCCTGCGCGTGTCGGGCTTCGGCTCGGCCGAGCAGGTCATGCCGCGCGTGGTGCCCGGCTTTGGCGGCGTGCTGGTAACCGATGTGAAGCTGCCGGGCATGGACGGCGTGGCGCTCCTGTCGCACGCGCTGAAGATCGACCCGACGCTGCCCGTGATCCTGGTAACCGGGCACGGCGACATCACGATGGCGGTACAGGCGATGCGCCTGGGCGCCTACGACTTCATCGAGAAACCCTTCTCGCCCGAACAGCTCACCGAGGTGGTCGAGCGGGCGCTCGAAAAACGCGCGCTGAGCCTGGAGGTGGACCTCTTGCGCCGCAAGCTCGCGAGCTACGAGGCGATCGAGGCCAAGCTCATCGGCCGCTCTTCGGCCATGCAGCGCCTGCGCCGGCTGGTGCTGGACGTGGCCACGACCGATGCCGACGTGCTGATTCTCGGGGAGACCGGCACGGGCAAGGAGCTGGTGGCGCGCTGCCTGCATGACCACGGGCGCCGACGCGAGGGCCATTTTGCGGCCATCAACTGCGGCGGCATGCCCGAGGCGCTCTTCGAGAGCGAGATGTTCGGCCACGAGGCCGGCGCCTTCACCGGCGCGGCCAAGCGGCGCATCGGCAAGATCGAGCATGCGCGCGGCGGCACGCTTTTTCTGGACGAGATCGAGACCATGCCGATGAACCTGCAGGTGAAGATGCTGCGCACGCTGCAGGAACGCCAGTACGAGCGCCTGGGCTCCAATGAGTTGCGGCCGATGGACAGCCGCGTGGTCGCCGCCACCAAGGCCGACCTGCTGGAGGCCGCGCGCGCCAAGACCTTCCGCGACGACCTTTACTACCGCCTGAGCGTGGTGGTGCTGCAGCTGCCGCCGCTGCGCGAGCGCCGCGAGGACATCCCGCTGCTTTTTACCCACTTCGCGATGCAGGCGGCGCTGCGCCACGAGCGGGAGCTGCCGGTGGTCACCCCGCGCCACCTGCAGGAACTGATGGCGCATGCGTGGCCGGGCAACGTACGCGAGTTGCGCAACATTGCCGACCGGTTCGTGCTTGGGCTCTGGGATGGGGATGGAGGCAACCTCAGCACCGCCCAGGGCTCGCGCACGCTCGACGAGCAGATGGCGCAGTTCGAGCGCTACCTGATCCATGAGGCGCTCGAAGCCAGCGGCGGCAGCGCGGCTGCCGCGGCCGAACGGCTGGGCGTGCCGCGCAAGACGCTGTACGACAAGATGCGGCGCCTCGGCCCGCTCGATGCGCCGGTGGACGACGCGGGCGCGCGGCGCGCATTGCGCAGCGCCTGAATCCGAAGCCGCTATTCCTGCGGCCGTTCGAGCGGCTCTGCCGCACCCGGCGCCCTCACACGCTCGAGGATGAAGTCGATAAACGTGCGGATTGCCCGCGTGTGCTGGCGGTTGGGCATGTACAGCATGAACATCTGCGTGCCGAAAATACTCAGGCGCCAGTCGTCCAGCGTGGTTATCACCTCGCCCCTGCGCACGTCGTCCTGCACCACGTAGTCGGGCACCAGGCCGATGCCGAGGCCCGCAAGAATGGCCTGCCGCAGGAACAAAAAGTTTTCTGAAATGAGCGTCGGTTCCAGAATCACCTCGCGCCGGGTCTCGCCCTGGTAGGCCGACACGCGCAGCTCCCGGCCAATGACCGCGGCGGTGACCACCGGCGCACCCTGCAGCTCGTCCAGCTGCACCGGCAGCGCATGCTTCTGCGCGTAGTCGCGCGAGGCGCAGGCCACGTAGCGCACCGGCCCCAGCTCCCGCGCCACCAGGTTCTGCGGAGGCTCGGGCACCACGCGAATCGCAATGTCGACTTCGTCGCGCAGCAGGTCTTCGATGCGGTTTTCGAACACCACGTCCAGCACGATGCCGGGGTATTGGCGCTTGAAGTCGATCAGCCAGTCGGCCATGACCAGCTGGCCGTAGCCGCTTGGCACGCTCAACCGCACGCGGCCCTGCAGGCCTTGGCCCAGCGTGGTGACAGATTCTTTTGCGGCCAGCAGTTCGGCCTGGATGGCAACGCCGTGCTGGTAAAGGCGCAGGCCGATCTCCGTGGGCTCGGCGCGGCGCGTGGTGCGCCGCACCAGCTGGGCGCCGACCGAGCGCTCCAGCTGGTTCAGGTGGTAGCTGACGTTGGCGCGGCTCATCTTGAGGCGGCGCGCCGCCGCGCTCAGGTTGCCCGCGTCAAGGATTTCCACCAGCAAAGTCAGCGATTGGAGGTCCATGCACCGGATTGTGTCAAAAATCCTTTGACAGTCTGTCAACCGCCTATGCAATTGTCAAAGCCGCGCATCGGGCAAAGAATGCTGGGTTCACCCTAGAGCCCCGCAGAGACAAGAGAGAGAGAGAGACAAGACATGGCCACTACCGATTCCAGCCTTCCCGCGTCTTCTTCCAACCCCGTCAGCTTCGAGCGTTCTCCCCAACCGGGCGGCGTGTTCGTGGTGACCATCGACAACCCGCCCGTCAATGCCCTGGGCGTAGACGTGCGCCGAGGCCTGGTGGCCGCCATCGAGGCGGCAGAGGCCGACAGCGCGGCCGCCGCGGTGCTGATCGTGGGCGCGGGCCGCAACTTCATCGCGGGTGCGGACATCCGCGAGTTCGGCAAGACGCCGCAGCCGCCTTCGCTGCCCGAGGTGTGCCTGAAGATCGAAAACTGCACGAAGCCTGTGATTGCCGCCATCCACGGCGCAGCGCTGGGCGGCGGGCTTGAAGTGGCGCTGTCGGCGCACTACCGCCTTGCCGCTCCGTCGGCCAAGCTGGGACTGCCCGAAGTGCAGCTCGGCCTCTTGCCCGGTTCCGGCGGCACGCAGCGCGCGCCGCGCCTGATCGGCGTAAAGCCAGCGCTCGAGCTCATGCTCAGCGGCCGCCACACAGGGGCGAAGGAAGCGCTGTCGCTCGGGCTGGTCGACCGCCTGGGCACCCAGGCCGATGCGCGCGCCGAAGGCCTGGCCTACGCAGAAGAACTGGCCGCGGCCAAGGCCCCGGTGCGCCGCACGCGCGAGGCCGCCGGCCTGGCCGACGCAGAGGCCAGCCGCGCCGCGCTTGAAGCGGCGCGCGCCGACACCGCCAGGAAGAGCCGCGGGCTTTTCTCGCCGATGAAGATCATCGAAGCCGTCGAAGCCGCGCTCACGCTGCCCTTCGACGAAGGCATGGCGCTCGAACGCAAGCTGTTCCTGCAGTGCATCGACAGCCCGCAGCGCGCCGGCCTGATCCACGCCTTCTTCGCCGAGCGCGAAGTGCTGAAGGCACCTGAAACCAAGGCCGCGAAGCCGCGTGCCATCGAATCGGCCGGCATCATCGGCGGCGGCACCATGGGCGCAGGCATTGCGGTGGCCATGCTCGATGCGGGCCTGCCGGTGACCATGATCGAGCGTGATGAGCCCAGTCTTGCGCGCGGCCGCCAGCACGTCGAAAAGGTGTACGACGGCCTGATCGGCAAGGGCCGCATGACGCCCGAGGCCAAGGCGGCCGTGATGGCGCGCTTTTCGGGCTCCACGAGCTACGACGCGCTTGCGCAGGCCGACATCGTGGTTGAAGCCGTGTTCGAAGACATGGGCGTGAAGAAAGCCGTGTTCGCCGAGCTCGACCGCGTGTGCAAGCCCGGCGCGGTGCTGGCCACCAACACCTCGTACCTCGACATCGACGAGATTGCGGCCAGCATCTCGCGCCCGCAGGACGTTGTGGGCCTGCATTTCTTCTCGCCGGCCAACATCATGAAGCTGCTCGAGATCGTGGTGCCCGCCAAGGTGAGCGCCGACGTGGTGGCCACCGGCTTCGAGCTTGCGAAGAAGCTCAAGAAAGTGCCCGTGCGCGCCGGCGTGTGCGACGGCTTCATCGGCAACCGCATCCTGGCGGTGTACCGCCAGGCCGCCGACCACATGATGGAAGACGGCGCCTCGCCCTATCGGATCGACGAGGCGGTGCGCAACTTCGGCTACCCGATGGGGCCGTTCCAGGTGTCCGACCTGGCGGGCGGCGACATCGGCTGGGCCACGCGCAAGCGCAAGGCCGCCACGCGCGACCCCAAGGCGCGCTACGTGCAGATTGCCGACCGCATCTGCGAGCGCGGCTGGTTCGGCCAGAAGACGCAGCGCGGTTATTACCTGTACCCCGAAGGCGCGCGCACCGGCGTGCCCGACCCCGAGGTACTGGCCATCATCGACGCCGAGCGCGAGCGCGCGGGCATCAAGCCGCGCGCCTTCACAGAAGAAGAAATCATGCGCCGCTACATGGCCGCAATGATCAACGAGGGCGCGAACGTGGTGCACCAGCGCATTGCGCTGCGCCCGCTCGACGTGGACGTGACCTTTCTCTACGGCTACGGCTTTCCGCGCCACCGCGGCGGCCCCATGAAGTACGCCGACACCGTGGGCCTGCCCAAGGTGCTGGCCGACATTCGCGAATTTGCGAAGGAAGACCCGTTGTTCTGGCAGCCCTCGCCGCTGCTGGTGGAACTGGTCGCACGCGGCGCGAACTTCGACAGCCTCAACCACGCCTGACCCCTTTCTTTTAAAGAAGCGACGCCATGGACCTGAACTTCACCCCCGAAGAAGAAGCCTTCCGCACGGAAGTGCGCGCCTTTCTGGCCGACAAGCTGCCCGCGCGCCTCTCGGCCAAGGTGAGCGGCGGCAAGATCCTCACCAAGGCCGACATGGAGGAATGGCACGCCATCCTCAACGAGCGCGGCTGGCTCGCCAACCACTGGCCCGAACAGTACGGTGGCCCGGGCTGGACGGCGGTCGAAAAGTTCATCTTCGAGCACGAATGCGCGCTGGCCTTTGCACCGCGCATCGTGCCCTTCGGCGTGAACATGCTCGGGCCGGTGCTCATCAAGTACGGCAACGAGGCGCAAAAGCGCCATTGGCTGCCGCGCATCCTCGACGGCTCCGACTGGTGGTGCCAGGGCTATTCGGAGCCCGGCGCAGGCTCCGACCTGGCGGCGGTAAAGACATCAGCCGTGCGCGGCATCGATGCCCAGGGCGACCACTACATCGTGAACGGCCAGAAGACCTGGACCACGCTCGGCCAGCACGCCAACATGATCTTCTGCCTGGTGCGCACCAACCGCGAGGCGAAGAAGCAGGAAGGCATCAGCTTTCTGCTGATCGACATGACATCGCCCGGCGTGGAAGTGCGCCCGATCATCACGCTGGACGGCGAGCACGAGGTGAACGAGGTGTTCTTCTCCGACGTGCGTGTGCCGGCCGAGAACCTGGTCGGCGAAGAGAACAAGGGCTGGACCTGCGCCAAGTACCTGCTGACCTACGAGCGCACCAACATCGCAGGCGTGGGCTTCTCGGTGGCCGCGCTCGAACAGCTCAAGGGCATTGCGGCCACGCAAACGAAAAACGGCAAGCCGCTGGCGGAAGACCCGGCCTTTGCGGCGCGCATGGCACGTGTCGAAATCGACCTGGAGAACATGAAGACGACCAACCTGCGCGTGATCGCGGCAGTGGCCGGCGGCGGGGTGCCGGGTGCGGAAAGCTCGATGCTGAAGATTCGCGGCACCGAGATCCGGCAGGAAATTTCGTCGCTCGCGCGCCGTGCGATGGGCGTGTACGGCCGGCCCTTCATCGAAGAGGCGCTGCACGACGGCTTCGACGGCGAAACCTTCGGCCCTGCCTACGCATCGGCCGCGGCGGCGCGCTACTTCAACAACCGCAAGCTGTCGATCTTCGGCGGCTCGAATGAAATCCAGAAGAACATCATCAGCAAGATGATCCTCGGGCTGTAAAGGAGACACGCACATGAACTTCGAACACACCGAAGACCGGCGCATGCTCGCCGACAGCCTGAACCGCTTCATCGCCGAGCAGTACGCCTTCGATGCGCGTGACCGCATCGCGAAGTCGGCGCACGGGTTGAGCAAGGAAATCTTTCAGCAGTTCGCAGAACTGGGCGTGATCGGCGCGCTGTTCAGCGAGGCCGACGGCGGCTTCGGCGGCGGCGGCTTCGACATTGCCGTGGTCTTCGAGGCACTGGGCCGCGGCCTGGTTGTCGAGCCGCTGCTGGGCGCGGTCATGGTCGGCGAGGCGCTCAGCGCCGCCGGCAATGCCGCACAGAAAGAAAAGCTCGGCGACATCATCAACGGCGCCATCGTTGCCGCCTTTGCACACGACGAAGCCGGCGCGCACTACGAGCGCACGCATGTCGCCACGCGCGCCGAGCGCAGCGGCGACGGCTGGGTGCTGAGCGGCGCCAAGGCTGCCGTGCCGCACGGCGAGCAGGCCGACGTGTTCCTGGTTTCCGCCCGCACATCCGGCGGCGTGAACGACGAGGCCGGCATCTCGCTGTTCCTGGTGCCCGCGAAGACCACGGGCCTTGCGGTGCGCGGCTGCCCCGCCATCGACGGCGGCCGCGTGGCCGAACTTGCATTCGACGGCGTGAAGCTCGATGCCGATGCACTGCTGGGTAGCGAAGGCCAGGGCCATGCCACGCTGGAGCGTGCCATCGGCCGCGGGGTGCTCGCGCTGTGCGCCGAGGCTGTCGGCGCCATGGAGGCCGCCAAGACCGCCACGCTCGACTACCTGCGCACGCGCAAGCAGTTCGGCACGCTGATCGGCAGCTTTCAGGCGCTGCAGCACCGCATGGCCGACCTGCTGCTCGAGATCGAACAGGCGCGCTCGGCAGTCATCAATGCAGCGGCGGCCATCGACGGCGTCGACCGCGTGGCACGCGAACGTGCGCTCTCGGCCGCCAAGTTCAGCATCGGCCGCATCGGCGCGCTGGTGGCTGAAGAAAGCATCCAGATGCACGGCGGCATCGGCATGACGTGGGAGCTGCCGCTGCCGCACTATGCCAAGCGGCTCGTGATGATCGACCACCAGCTCGGCGACGAAGACCATCATCTGCAGCGCTACATCGCGCTTGGCAAGGAGACCGCGCAATGAGCGACAAGACCGTTCTCATCAGCCAGCAGGGCGCCGTTCGCATCCTGACCAACAGCAACCCCGGTGCGCGCAACGCGATCACGCCAACGCTGTATGCGGAGCTGAGCGCCGCGCTCGACGACGCGCAAGGCGACCCGGAAGTCGGCGCCATCGTCTTCACCGGCGCGGGCGATTTTTTCTGCTCGGGCGGCGACCTCAACCTGCTGGCCAAGCGCCGCGAACTGCCCGCCTCGGAACGCCGCGAAAAGCTCGAGGGCCTGCACGACCTGATCCGCGCCATCCGCGATTGCGGCAAGCCCGTCATTGCTGCCGTCGAAGGCGGTGCAGCGGGCGCGGGCCTCTCGATGGCGCTGGCCTGCGACATGCTGGTGTCGGCGCGCGATGCGTTCTACACGGTCGCCTACGTCAAGGTGGGTCTCACGCCCGACGGCGGCGCCACGGCTTTCCTGTCGGAGTTCGTCTCGCGCCAGGTGCTCACCGAAATGTGCCTGACCGGCGACCGCATGACGGCCGAGCGCCTGCATGCGCTGGGTGCCGTCAACCGCCTCACCGACAAGGGCGCCGCGCTGGCCGAGGCCGTTGCGCTGGCTGCCAAGGTGGCCAACGGCCCGCAGCGCGCGAGCGCACGCATCAAGACGCTGTGCCGCCAGGCTCACCGGGCCACGCTCGAAGAACAGCTCGACGCCGAGGCCGTGTACATGGTCGAGTCGCAAGCCGACGCCGAAGCGGCTGAAGGCATTGGCGCCTTTCTTGGCAAGCGCACGGCAGATTTCACGGCGCTGCGCCGAAAGAAGCCCAACCCTTCCTGACGCCGCCAGCCGCATTCACCCCACATCACGCCTCGCACTCGCTGCGGGGCTTTCTCGTTTCAAGGGAGTTGCTCTCATGCCAATGCTGAATTCCTCGCTGCCGCTTGCCGGCGTGCGCGTTCTCGATCTGTCCCGCATTCTTGCGGGCCCCTGGTGCGGCATGGTGCTGGCCGACATGGGCGCCGAAGTCATCAAGGTCGAGCACCCGGGCCGCGGCGACGACACGCGCGACTGGGGCCTGCGTGTCGGCAACACCGAGACGGCCTACTTCAACAGCGTGAACCGCAACAAGCGTTCGGTCACGCTCGACCTGCAAACGCCCGAAGGCCAGCAGATTGCGCGCGACCTTGCCAGGCAGTGCGATGTGGTGATCCAGAACTTCAAGTTCGGCGGCATCGACAAGCTGGGCCTCGGCTACGAACAGCTCAGCAAGGAAAACCCCGGGCTCATCTACTGCTCGATCTCGGGCTACGACCGCACCGGCCCCGAGGCCGCACGACCGGGCTACGACCTGGTGGTGCAGGGCGAGGCGGGCCTGATGGCGCTGAACGGCGAAGCCAACCAGCCGCCGCTGAAGTTTGGCGTGGCGGTGGTCGACCTGTTCACCGGCATGTACTCGGCACAAGCCGTGCTGGCTGCGCTGTACCAGCGCGAAAAAACCGGCAAGGGCCGCCACGTGGAAATGGCGCTGTTCGACTGCGGCCTGATGATCACCGCCTACTACGGCCTCGAAGCTCTGCTGATGGGCGAAGACCCGCCGCGCTATGGCAACTCGCATCCGTCCATCGTGCCCTACGGCGTATTCGACGCGGCCGATGGTCCGCTGGTGATTACCGTGGGCAACAACGCCCAGTTCTCGCGCTTTTGCACCGACGTGCTCGAGCGGCCCGACCTGGCGGCGGACGAACGCTTCAAGACCAACATCCTGCGTTCGGCAAACCGCGCGGTGCTGCTGCCCGAACTGCACGCCGAACTGGCCAAGCGCCAGCGCGCCGACCTGCTCGAAAAGCTCACGCAGTCGGGCATTCCGTGCGGCGAGGTGCTGGGCCTGCTCGAGGCGCTCAACTCCAAACGCGCGACCGACGCGGGCCTTGTCACCGAGCAGCCGCATCCGGTGGCCGGCAAGGTCAACGTGCTTGCACCGCCCTACCGCTTCGACGGCGAGCGCCTGCCGGTGCGCAGCGCGCCGCCGCAACTGGGCGAAGCCACGCACGAGGTGCTGCAGTCGCTGCTCGGCCTTTCGGACGACAAGCTCGCGCAACTTAAATCGAACGGCGTTCTCTGAAGACGCTCTTTCCTTTTCCCTCTCTCTCTCCGATTCCCTGAAGAAGTCATGGCATTTCCTTTCTCTCGTTCCCTTCGCAATCCCGCGCGCCGCGTGCTCATCGCGCTGGCCCTTCCACTGGTGGCAGGCGCCGCCTTCGCGCAAGCCTGGCCGGCCAAGCCGATCACGGTGGTCGTGCCCTTTCCGCCCGGCGGGCCGACCGACGTGGCCACGCGCATCGTGGCGCAGAAGATGTCGCAGGGCCTGAAGCAGAACATCCTCATCGACAACCGCAGCGGCGCATCGGGCACCATCGGCGCGGCTGCTGCCGCCAAGGCTGCACCCGACGGCTACACCTTCGTGATGCTGGCCACGCCCACGCTGCTGGCGGCGCACCTGTACGGCCAGACGCCCTACGACATCTTCAAGAGCTTCACGCCCGTGGGCACGGTGTATGACCTGCCGATCGTGATGGTGGTCAATCCGAAGTCGCTGCCCGAAGTCACCGGCCTGCAAGGCCTGATTGCCAAGGCCAAGGCCGAAGGCGGCAAGCTCAACTACACGACGGCGGGCGCCGGCAGCTTCGGCCACCTGACGACCGAGCAGCTCAAGAACATCGGCAAGTTCGACATGCAGCACGTGCCCTACCGCGGCAGCGCGCCGGCCGTGACGGACCTGATCGGCGGGCAGGTGCCGGCCATGTTCTCGGACCTGGTGGCGGTAATGCCGCACATCCGCGCCGGCACGCTGCGCGCCATTGCGGTCGGTTCGGGCAAGCGCGTGAGCCTGCTGCCCGACGTGAAGACGGTGGCCGAGCAGGGCTTTCCGGGCTTCGACGCAACCTCGTGGGGCGGCCTCCTGGCGCCGGCGGGCACGCCCAAGGACGTGGTCGACCGCATGAGCGCCGAACTGAAGGCAGCACTGGCCGACAAGGAAGTGCAGGACAAGCTCGAAAGCGTCGGCTCCTTTGCGGCCTACGGCACGCCCGGGCAGACGGGCACGCGCATGCACCAGGATTTCGAGCGCTGGGGCAAGGTCATTCGCGACAACAAGATCACGAACCAGTAAAACAGCGCTTCGCAAGCGGCCGGCAAGAGACAACATCAGGAGACACGCATGGCAGACAGCAACAAGATGAAGGTGGCCGGCGAGCCGTTCCGCCCCCAGTTTCCGGTGCGCAGCCTCGCGGATATCCGGCGGTTGGAGGAAACGCCGCTGGAGCAGGCGCTGACGGTGCGCAGCACCTACGAGATCTTTCGCAACGCGGGCGCGGCCTTCGGCGGCAAGACGGCGCTCACCTTTCTTCGCACCGGCAACCCGGCCGACGAGCCGATCCGCTGGTCGTACGCCGACTTGCTCGCGGGCATCCACCAGACCGCGAACATGCTGCATGCGCTGGGGGTGGGTCCGCAGGACGCGGTGGCGGTGCTGCTGCCAGGGTGCCTTGAATATCACCTGGCGCTCTGGGGCGGCGAGGCTGCGGGCATCGTGCAGCCGCTCAACCCGCTGCTCACCGACGAGAAGCTGGTAGCGCTGATGACCGCAGGCCGCGCCAGGGTGCTGATCGCCTATGGCTCGGACAGCGAATCGGGCATGTGGTCGAAGGCCATGCGGCTGCGCAGCCAGGTGCCCACACTCACCACGGTGCTGCGCGTGGCGCCGCACGACGAGGCGCCGGGCGCCGCGGGCGCATTGCCCGACGGCGTCGCAGATTTCAACGCGCTGCGCGCCGCGCAGCCTCCGGACCGCCTTGTGAGCGGCCGCGACATTGCGCCCACCGACATTGCCGCCTACTTTCACACCGGCGGTACCACCGGCGCACCCAAGCTTGCGCGCCACAGCCACGGCGCGCAGGTGTTCACCGCCTGGGCCAGCGTTCAGGTCGCGGGCATGAACGACCAGGGCATTTCGATCAACGGCTATCCGCTGTTCCATGTGGCGGGCGTGCTGCCGGCTTCGCTGGCGTCGCTCTCGGCCGGGGTGGAAGTGATCATTCCGACCACCTCGCTGCTGCGCAACAAGGAGGTGCTTGCCAACTACTGGAAGCTGGTTGAAAAATACCGGCCGACCTCGCTCTCGGCCGTGCCCACGGTGCTGGCCGCATTGGCGAATGTGCCGCTGGACGGCGCCGATATTTCATCGATCGGCTACTGCCGCACGGGCGCTGCCGTGCTCTCGCCGGAACTGGCCGCGCGCTTCGAACGGCTGTTCGGCCTGCATGTGCATGAGAGCCTGGGCATGACGGAGATGGCCGGCATTTCGACCATCACCCCGCCGGGCGTGAACGGGCCTGCCGGCTGCGTCGGTTTTCCGCTGCCCTACATGCAGATGCGCATCGTGGCGCTCGACGAAAGCGGCAACGCCAGCGACCGCGACCTGCCGCCGGGCGAGCAGGGCATGGTGCTGTTCAAGGCGCCCAACCTGTTCTCGGGCTTTGTCGACCCGGCGGACAACGCCAAGGCCTTTACCGCAGACGGCTGGCTTGCGACGGGCGACCTGGGCTGGATCGACGGCGAAGGGCGGCTCAACCTGAGCGGCCGTTCGAAGGACCTGATCATCCGCAGCGGCCACAACATCGACCCCAAGGTGATCGAAGACGCACTGGGCGCGCATCCGGCGGTGCAGCTGTGCGCGGCAGTGGGTGCACCCGATGCGTACGCGGGCGAGCTGCCGGTGGTGTTTGCAACGCTGGTGCCGGGGGCATCGGCCACCGACGAAGAACTGCTGGCCTTTACCGCCGCGCGCGTCGACGAAGCGCCCGCCAAGCCCAAGTCGGTGATCGTCATCGAGAACATGCCGATGACCAACGTCGGCAAGATCTACAAGCCCGAGTTGCGCGCAATGGCGGCGAGCCGCGTGGTGGCTGCGGCCGTCGAACAGGTGTGCAGCGAGCTTGGCGTCGACGCAGGAGCCATGCCGCGCGTCGCCCATGAGGGAGAGCGCCTGGTGCAGGTGCGCATCGAGGCCGCTGCCGCAGGTGCGCTTGCAGCGCCGCTGCGGGAGCGGATCGAAGCAGCGCTGGCGCCGCTGCCGTTCAAGACCCAGGTGCTCACCGAATAGCCCTGCATCCATCTGGCTGGCGGCACGCACATAAAAAACAAATCAACCACCGGAGACATCGAGAACATGAACAACGCCACATTCACCACCCGCCGTGCCCTGCACGGCCTTGCCCTTGCGTCGCTGGCGCTCACGGCCACCACCGCCGGCTGGGCGCAGACCTATCCGAGCAAGCCGATCCGCATGGTGGTGCCCTTTGCCCCGGGCGGCGCAACCGACGTGCTGGCCCGCCTGGTGGGCGAGAAGATGGCTGCCGGGCTGGGCCAGCCCGTCATCATCGACAACAAGCCCGGGGCCGCCGGCATCATCGGCACCGACGCCGTGGCCAAGGCGCCGCCCGACGGCTACACGCTGGTGCTGGCGCTGAGCAACTCGCTGCTGACCAACCAGTTTCTCTACCAGAAGCTGCCCTACGACACGCAGCGCGACCTCACGCTGGTCTACCAGATTGCCACCGCCCCGCTGGTGCTGGTGGTGCACCCGAGCGTGCCGGTGAAGAACGGGCCCGAGCTCCTGAAGTACGTGGCGGCCAACAAGGGCAAGGTGGCCTACGGCTCGTACGGCGTGGGCGCGTATCCGCACCTGGCCGGCGCGCACATGAGCCTCACGCAGAAGGCCGAAATGAACCACGTGGCCTACAAGGGCGAGGCGCCGATGCTGCAAGACCTGATTGGCGGCCAGATCCAGATGGCCTTTGCCAGCGCGCTGGTGGCCAAGCCGCACATCGAGGCGGGCAAGCTCAGGGCCGTGGGCGTGAGCGGCGAGCGCCGCATGGCCACGCTGCCCGACGTGCCGACGCTGGCCGAGCAAGGGCTGGGCGACGAGGCCTACCGCGTGGCGGGCTGGCTTGCCATTGCCATGCCGGCCGGCACGCCCAAGCCCATCGTGCAGCGCATTGCCGAAGAAGTGGGCAAGGCCACGCGCCAGCCCGACGTGCAGGCGCGCGTGGCGGCCATGGGCTTCGACCTGAAGGAGAGCTCGCCGGAGGCCTTTACCGCCGTGTACAAGAAGGAAAGCCCGATCTGGGAGCGCCTGATCAAGGATTCGGGCGCCAAGCTCGAATAGCCCTTCTCGAGAGGGCCAGAGGGGGCGGAACAGGGGGCCGCAGCTTAGGAAAACCCCAATGAACGGATGGACATGGATCGTTACCATCCATAGCTGCTTTCCCCCTCCCTTTCGATGACCACTCCCAACGAGTCCGGCCCTTTGCTGGACGCCGCCAGCCCCCTCCCCCCAGACATCGAAGCCGCCGACGAGCCCACCAAGGTGCCGCTCGCCATCGAAGACTGGCTCACCGTCATCATCATGGGCGCGCTGGCGCTCATTACCTTCGCCAACGTGCTGGTGCGCTACTTCACCGACTCTTCGTTTGCCTGGACGGAGGAGTTCTCGGTCTTTCTCATGATCATGCTGGCGCTGGTGGCCGGCTCGGCCGCGGTGGCGCGCGACCGGCATATCCGCATCGAATATTTCTCGGAGAGCGGCTCCATGGCGCGGCGCAAGCGCCTTGCGCAGTTCGGCGCGCTCATGATCGCCATTCTGTTCACGCTGATCGGCGCCCTCAGCATCCGCATGGTGTGGGACGACTACCGGTTCGACGAAACCACGCCGGGCATTGGCCTGCCGGCCTGGTGGTATTCGATGTGGCTTCCCATCGTGTCATTTGGCATTGCGCTGCGCGCGGTGGGCCTGATGATCCGCCGCGGCCGCAAGGACTACGCCCCCGAGCAAGACCGCAAAAAAGGCGACGCATCGTGATCGCCACCCTGCTCTTCGTCGCCTTCGTCGCGATGATGCTGGTGGGCGTGCCCATCGGTGCCGCGCTGGGCCTGGCCGGCGCCGCCTGCATTGCGCTGGCCAACAGCGACGCCCAGTGGTTCGGTTTGCTGGCCGTGCCGCAAAACTTCTATGCCGGCCTTGGCAAATATCCGCTGCTGGCCATTCCGATGTTCGTGCTGGTGGGCTCCATCTTCGACCGCTCGGGCGTGGCGCTGCGGCTCGTCAACTTTGCGGTCGCCATCGTCGGCCGCGGCCCGGGCATGCTGCCGCTGGTGGCCATTGCAGTGGCCATGTTCCTCGGCGGCATCTCGGGCTCCGGCCCCGCCAACGCCGCCGCCGTGGGCGCCGTGATGATCGCGGCCATGTCTCGCGCGGGCTACCCGGCAGCCTTCTCGGCCAGCGTGGTGGGTGCCGCTGCGGCCACCGACATCCTGATTCCGCCCTCGGTCGCGTTCATCGTGTACTCGGTGCTGGTGCCTGGCGCCTCGGTGCCGGCGCTGTTTGCAGCCGGCATGATCCCGGGTGTGATGGCCGGCCTGGCGCTGATGATTCCGGCCGTGCTGCTGGCCCGCCAGCACAAGATGGGCGCACTCGAATCGACGTTGCCGCGCCCACCGTTCTGGAAGAGTTTTCGCGAAGCGGTCTGGGGCCTGGCAGCGCCGGTGCTCATTCTGGGTGGCATGCGCGCGGGCTGGTTCACGCCCACCGAAGCAGCGGTGGTGGCGGTGTTCTACGGGCTGTTCGTGGGCATGTGCATTCACCGGACGATCAAGGTGCGCGACCTGTTCGTGATCTTGCGCGAATCGGGTGAGCTGTCGGCTGTGATCCTGTTGGTGGTGTCGCTTGCGGGCATCTTCGCGTATTCGCTTTCGACGCTGGGCATCATCGACCCGGTGACGCGCGCCATCGTCAATTCGGGCCTGGGCGAATACGGCATCCTGGCGTTGCTGATCCTGCTCTTGATCACGGTCGGCATGTTCCTGGACGGCGTGTCGATCTTCCTCATATTCGTGCCGCTGCTGCTGCCCATCGTGCAGTACTACAAGTGGGATCCGGTGTGGTTCGGCGTGATCCTCACCCTGAAGGTTGCATTGGGCCAGTTCACGCCGCCGCTCGCGGTCAACCTGATGGTGTCGTGCCGTATTGCCAAGGTGCGCATGGAAGAAACCGTGCGGTGGGTCGGCTGGATGCTGTTCTCGATGTTCGTCGTGATGGTGCTGGTGATCGCTTTCCCGGAACTTGCGTTGTGGTTGCCTCGGAAGCTGGGGTACTGAGATGGGGCCGCGTGCTGAGGCAGTAGTGCTCGTTCCTCGCGCGGTCAGTTCGAGGGGCGCAGCCCCGGGGGACATTCGCGGAGGGGAGTACCCGGTGGCCTTTGCACCAGCCCTGAACAACAGCGCCAAAACATCAGCAAACGTTCCCATAAAACATCCACCACTTAGTTGTGTTCAGAAAACAAGGAGACCTCTCATGAAATTCCGCCGCACCCTCTTGGGCCTTGCCGCCGTAGCCACCGCCCTGGGCATGTTCTCGACCGGCGCCATGGCGCAGGCCGCCTACAAGCCCGAATACAAGATGTCCCTCGTGCTCGGCCCGCCCACGCCTTGGGGCCAGGCCGGAAAGATCTGGGCCGACCTCGTGAAGGAGCGTACCCAGGGCCGCATCAACATCAAGCTCTACCCCGGTGTTTCGCTCATCCAGGGCGACCAGACCCGCGAGTTCAGCGCGCTGCGCCAGGGCGTCATCGACATGGCCGTGGGCTCGACCATCAACTGGTCGCCGCAAGTCAAGCAGCTCAACCTCTTCTCCATGCCCTTCCTGATGCCCGACTACGCGGCCATCGATGCGCTCACGCAGGGCGAAGTCGGCAAGGACATGTTCAAGACCCTCGACAAGGCCGGTGTGGTGCCCCTTGCCTGGGGTGAAAACGGCTACCGCGAAATCACCAACTCCAAGAAGCCGATCAAGTCGCCTGAAGATCTGAAGGGCATGAAGATCCGCGTCGTCGGCTCGCCGATCTACTCCGACATGTTCACCGCGCTCGGCGCCAACCCCACGCAGATGAGCTGGGCCGATGCGCAGCCCGCGCTTGCCAGCGGCGCGGTCGACGGGCAGGAGAACCCGCTCTTCCTGTTCACCGTGCTCAAGATGCAGAACGTGGGCCAGAAGTTCGTCACCACCTGGGGCTACGTTGCCGACCCGCTGGTCTTCGTCGTCAACAAGGAAATCTGGGCTTCGTGGACCCCGGCCGACCAGGCCATCGTTCGCCAGGCCGCCATCGATGCCGGCCAACAAGAGATTGCCATTGCGCGCAAGGGCCTTGTCGAAGCCGACAAGCCCGTGCTGAAGGACATTGCCGCCATGGGCGTGACCGTGACCCAGCTCTCGCCCGCCGAGCGCGAAGCCTTTGTGAAGGCCACGCGGCCCGTGTACGAAAAGTGGAAGGGCACCGTGGGCGCAGACCTCGTGGCGAAGGCCGAGAAGGCCATCGCAGCACGCAAGAAGTAATTCAGCAAAAGACAGCGCAGGCATCGATTCAGGGCGGCGCCGCGACAATGTCGCGATGCACACCCTGATCATCGACACGGACCCCGGCGCGGACGACGTGATTGCGCTGCTGTTCGCCATGGCGGCGCCTGAAGCGCTGAAGCTCCAAGCGCTGACCACGGTGGCCGGCAATGTTCCGCTGGCCAAGACCTCGCGCAACGCGCGCCTTGCCTGCGAATGGGCCGGGCGGCCAGATGTTCCGGTTCATGCCGGCGCGGAACGCCCCCTGCAGCGCACGCCGATCTACGCGGCCAACATCCACGGCCAAGAGGGCATCACCGGCGTCGAGGTTCATGAACCGGCCGTGCCGCTGGCTGAAGGGCACGCGGTCGATTGCCTCATTCGCACGCTGCGCGCGGCGCCAGAGAAAAGCGTGACGCTTGCCATGCTCGGCCCGCAAACCAACCTTGCGCTGGCGCTCGGGCGAGCCCCGGACATCGTGCGCGGCTTGCGCGAACTGGTGCTCATGGCCGGCGCGCACTTCAACGGCGGCAACATCACGCCCACAGCGGAGTTCAACGTGTTCGCCGATCCGCATGCGGCCGAGGCCGTGCTGAAAAGCGGCGTGCCGACGACGATGCTGCCGCTGGACGTGACGCACAAGATTCTCACGAGCGACGACCGCATTGCGCGGCTGCGCGGCATCGGCAACCGGGCCGGCACCATCGTCGCCGACATTCTGGACGCCTACGCACCGCAGGAAATGCGGCACTACGACATGCCCGGCGGACCGGTGCACGACGCCACCGTCATCGCCTACCTGCTGCAGCCTTCACTCTTCAGGGGCAGGCCGGTCTACGTTGAAATCGACAGCCGAGAAGGCATGGGTTTTGGCCAGACGGCGGCCGACTGGTACGGCAGCCTGAACCGCCCCGCCAACGCGAACTGGATCGTCGGTGGCGATGCGCAGGGTTTCTTCGACCTGCTGACCGAACACATCGCACGGCTGCCCTGAGAACCGGGGCAATAAAAAAGCCACGCTGTTCGCAGCGTGGCTTTTGCTTTTTGTGCCGCAGCGAATCGAATCGATCAGTGCTGCAGGATCTTGTTGAGGAAATCCTTGGTGCGCGGCTGGCGGTTTTCCGGGTGGCTGAAGAACTCGTCCTTCGGGCAGTCTTCAAGAATCTTGCCGCCCACGTCGATGAAGATCACGCGGCTTGCCACCTTGCGGGCAAACGCCATTTCGTGCGTCACCACCATCATGGTCATGCCGTCCCTGGCCAGGCTCACCATCACGTCGAGCACTTCGCCGACCATTTCGGGGTCGAGTGCCGAAGTGGGTTCGTCGAACAGCATCACGATCGGGTCCATGCTGAGCGCACGGGCAATGGCCACGCGCTGCTGCTGGCCGCCCGAGAGCTGGCCCGGGAACTTGTCCTTGTGCGCCATCAGGCCCACGCGGTCGAGCATCTTGAGGCCGCGGGTCTTGGCTTCTTCGGGGCTGCGGCCGAGCACCTTGATCTGGGCGATCGTGAGGTTCTCGGTCACCGAGAGGTGCGGAAACAGCTCGAAGTGCTGAAACACCATGCCGACCTTGGAGCGCAGCTTGGGCAGGTTGGTCTTGGGGTCGTGCAGCGGAATGCCGTTGACCGTGATCTCGCCCTTCTGGAAAGGCTCGAGCGCGTTCACGGTCTTGATGAGGGTGGACTTGCCCGAGCCCGAAGGCCCGCACACCACCACCACGTCGCCCTTGGAGATGCTCACCGAACAATCGTTGAGCACCTGCACCGGGCCATACCACTTGGAGACGTTCTTGATTTCAATCATTTTTTCGGACATTTCTTTCTCCGGTTCAGCCACTCAGCGAATGATGGCAATCTTCTTGTGGAGGCGCTTGACGAGCCACGACAAGGCATAGCACATGATGAAGTAAACGACAGCCGCGAGCAGGTAGGCCTCGATCGGGCGGCCGAAGTTCTTGCCCGCGGTCTCGAAGCCCTTGAGCATGTCGTAGGCGCCGATGGCGTACACCAGCGAGGTGTCCTGGAACAGGATGATGGTTTGCGTGAGCAGCACCGGCAGCATGTTGCGGAAGGCCTGCGGCAACACCACCAGGCGCATGTTCTGGCCGTAGGTCATGCCGACCGCCTGGCCCGCATACACCTGGCCGCGCGGGATCGACTGGATACCCGCTCGCATGATCTCGCTGAAGTAGGCAGCCTCGAACGCGATGAAGGTGATCACGGCCGAGATTTCCGAGCGGTAGTTCGAGCCGATGGAGCCGAACGCCGCGTAGAACGAGGCCGGCACCAGCAGGAAGAACCACAAAATGACCATCACCAGCGGAATGCTTCGCATGCCGTTGACGTAGATGGCAGCGGGCGCATCGAGCCACTTCTTGCCCGAGAGGCGCATGAGCGCCAGCACGGTGCCAAAGAGCACGCCGCCAATGGTGGCCACGATCGTCAGCATGATGCTGAAGTAGAAGCCCTTGACGACGAAGTTGCTGATGACGTCCCAGTTGTAGAACGACAGGTCGAGATTCATTGTGCCTCCTGCCGGGCCGCCCCAAAGGGGGCACGCGCCCCCTCGGGGGGCAGTGAAACGGCGTAGCCGCGAACGTGGGGGTACGTCATGTCAGTGTCCCCCGCCGCCGCTGGCCGAGACGATGAAGCCCGGCACGCGCGTCTTCTTCTCGATGAAAGCCATGATGCGGTTGATTGCAAAGGCCGAGATCACGTAGAGCCCGGTCACTGCAAGGTACACCTCGATGCCGCGCGAGGTTTCTTCCTGCGCCTGCATGGCGAACATCGTGAGTTCGGTCACCGAAACGGCAAACGCCACCGACGAGTTCTTGAAGATGTTCATCGTTTCGCTCGTGAGCGGCGGAATGATGATGCGGTAGGCCATTGGCAAGATCACGTAGCGGTAGTACTGCGTGGTGGTAAAGCCCACTGCCATGCCCGCGTAGCGCTGGCCCTTGGGCAGTGCCTGAATGCCAGAGCGCACCTGCTCGGCAATACGCGCCGAGGTAAAAAAGCCCAGCGCCAGCACCACCAGCACAAAGCTCGGCACGCCCTTCATGACCGGGATCAGCGCCGGAATGACGTGATACCAGAGGAAGATCTGCACCAAGAGCGGAATGTTGCGGAACAGCTCGACCCAGGCATTGCCCAGGCGCACGAGCCAGGGGCTGTTGGGCAAGGTGCGGATGATGCCGACGAGCGAACCCAGCACCAGCGCGACGATGAGCGCCAGCAGCGCCACCGACACGGTCCAGCCCCATGCGGACAGCATCCACTCCCAGTAGGTCGGGTACTTCCCGCCCGGGTCTTGCAAGAAGACCTGCCAATCCCAGTTTGATCCCATCGGGGACTCTCCTTCTTTCAGATTTCCAGACTGCCAGCTTGCAGAGGCCATGCCCGCGCGCCGCGTTGCGTTGCCTGCGAAAACAAACGCCCGCCGGGGGCGGCGGGCGTTCGCGGATGACCTTCGTGGCGATTACTTCTTGACGGCGTACTCTTCCATCGGCTTGTCGTTGGGGTTGGCCCAGGCCGACTTGGTGGCTTCCGACAGCGGCAGGTTCACGGTGACGTTTGCCGGGGGAATCGGCTTCAGGAACCACTTGTCCCAGAGCTTGGCGAGTTCGCCGTTCTTGATCTGTGCCTTGATGCTGTCATCCACCACCTTCTTGAAGGCGGCGTCGTCCTTGCGGATCATGATGGCGATGGGCTCGACGCTGAGCACTTCGCCCACGATCTTGTAGTCGGCGGGCGACTTGGACTTGGCAATGTTCGAAGCCAGGATGGAACCGTCCATCACGAAGGCGTCGGCGCGGCCCGATTCGAGCAGCAGGAAGCTGTCGGAGTGGTCCTTGCCATACAGTTCCTTGAAGTCGATCCCGCCGGCGCGCTCGTTCTTGCGCAGCGTTTGCACCGACGTGGTGCCGGTGGTGGTGGCCACGGTCTTGCCGTTCAGGTCCTTGATGCTGGTGATGCCCGAGTTGGCCTTGACTGCAATGCGCACTTCCTCGACGTAGGTGGTGACAGCGAACGAAACGTCCTTCTGGCGCGTGGCGTTGTTGGTGGTGGAGCCGCACTCCAGGTCGACGGTGCCGTTTTGCACCAGGGGCACGCGGTTTTGCGAGGTCACGGGCTGGAACTTGGTTTCAAGCTTGGCCAGGCCGAGGTGCTTCTGGATGTCGCGAATGATGTTGGCGCAGACGTCGTAGTGAAAACCGGTGTACTGGCCGTTGCCCAGCGTGTAAGAAAGGCCGGAAGATTCCCGCACGCCTTCGGTGATGGTGCCCGAGGCCTTGATCTTGGCCAGGGTGTCATTGGCTTGAGCAAATGCGCTGCCGGCAGCCACGGCTGCGATTGCCAATGCCAATACTTGCTTTTTCATACGGAAAACTCCTGAGGTGACTGGAAGATACAGATACAACTAAATTTTAGACATTCAGGTCATGGGGAATACCCGGGCCAACCCGGTGCATTCTCGATGACGTTTGCACCGGCCCCGCGCATCGCGGCGCCGTCGTGGTGCAAGGCTACCCATCGGCATTGTCCGACTTTCACTAAGCAGCCTTTGTGCCCGAGGGCTCGGCAGCCGGCGGCACCGGTGCGGACAGGCGAACGGGCTGGGTCAGGTTTTCAGGCACGAGCAGCGCGTCCATCTCGGCGCGCGTCATGATGCCCAGCGATTCGGCCACCAGGTCGATCGGCCCGCCGGTGGCGAGCGCCGTCTTGGCGATGAGCGCCGCCTTTTCGTAGCCGATGAGCGGATTGAGCGCGGTAACCAGCGTGACCGATTCCCGCACGCGCTTGGCCAGGAACTCGCGGTTTGCCTCGATGCCGTCGACGCAGTTCTGCCGCAGCGTGACGCAGGCATTGCTCAGGTGCCGGATGCTCTTGAACAGGCTCCACCCCATGATGGGCTCGAAGGCGTTGAGCTGCAGTTGGCCGGCCTCCGACGCCATGGTGACCGTGATGTCGTTGCCGATGACCTCGAAGGCCACCTGGTTCATCACCTCGGGGATCACCGGGTTGACCTTGCCCGGCATGATCGACGAGCCGGCCTGCCGCGGGGGCAGCCTGATTTCGCCGAAGCCGGCCTGCGGGCCGCTGGAAAGCAGGCGCAAGTCGTTGCAGGTCTTGCTGAGCTTGGTGGCCACGCGCTTGAGCACGCCCGAAAGCTGCACGAAGGCACCGGTGTCCTGCGTGGCCTCGATAAGGTTGGCGGCCTGCTTCAGCGGCACGCCGCTTTGCTCGGCCAGGTACTGGCAGGCCAGGTTGGCATAGCCGTGCGGGGCGTTGATGCCGGTGCCGATGGCAGTGGCGCCGAGGTTGATTTCTTCGATGAGCGCACGCGCCTCGCCGAGCCGCGCCTCGTCTTCGCCGATCATGATGGCGTAGGTCAGGAACTCCTGGCCGAGCGTCATGGGCACGGCGTCCTGCAGCTGGGTGCGGCCGATCTTGAGGATGTCCTTGAACTCGAGTGCCTTGGCCTCGAAACTCTTGCGCAGCGCCGCCATGGATTCGAGCAGCTTGCCGATGGCAAACCACAGCGCCAGCCGCACCGCCGTGGGATACACGTCGTTGGTGCTCTGCGAGGCGTTGACGTGGTCGTTGGGGTGCAGCACGTCGTAGCGGCCCTTTTCGTGGCCGAGCTTCTCGAGCGCGAGGTTGCAGATCACCTCGTTGGCGTTCATGTTGGTCGAAGTGCCGGCGCCGCCCTGGATCACGTCGACCACGAACTCGTCGAGCAGCTTGCCTTCGACAAGGTCGTCGCACGCCAGGATGATGGCCGCGGCGCGTTCGCGGTCGATGGCGCCCAGGTCGGCATTGGCCCGGGTGGCGGCCTTCTTTACCAGCGCCAGCGCCCGCACCAGGTCTGGCATGGCCGACACGCGGGTGCCTGAAATTGCAAAGTTCTCGACCGCGCGCGCCGTGTGCACACCCCAGTAGGCGGACGCAGGAATCTGCTTTTCGCCGAGAAAATCGTGTTCGGTCCTGAAATTGGGGCTCATACAGGTTCCTCGGCTAAAAAAAAGCACGCGGGTGGCGCGTGCCGTAAGACTTGCTGTGACAGCGATCTGAAAACTGCCGCGACTGTAGTGGCCGCCAGCCCGCGACGCCAATGCCTTTTGCGGGGGGCCTCATGCGCAGCATTTATAGATTGTGCAGCGCACAAATTCAAGGCGTCAACATGTGGCGGGTTCCGGCTTCAACGGGTCGGCTGGGCGCCGACGAGGTAAGACCACAGTGCATCCGCCGTGCGCTTGGGCTGCAAGCCGCCTTCCGTAGCCGCCGCCGGTTTCGCGGAGCGGCCCGTGCCGGCCTTGACGGGCATCGGCGCGCTGGGCCGTTCGCGGTAGGCGCGAATTTCCATCGTCGCTTCCAGGCTGTCGATTTCGGGCGGCAGCGCGCTCACCAGCTTGCGCGCCTTGATCTCGTTGCGCACCGCGCTTTGCGGCAGGAAGGCGATGCCGTGGCCTTCGAGCGCCATCACCTTCAGGCCCTCGGCCATGTCGGTTTCGTAGACCCGATCGAGGTGAATGGCGGTGCCCGATTCCTTCAGCAGCTGGTCGACCACCCGCCCCAGGTAGGCGCCGGGCGCATAGCCCAGGTACGGCAACGGCTGGCCGGGCCTGCCGGGCAGGCGAAAGCGCGGCGCTCCCTCGGCGTCGGCCTTGACCCAGGGGGCCACGGTTTCTTCGCCGAGGCTGACCATCTCGTACTTGTTGGCGTCCAGCTGCAGCGGCTGCGAAGGATGGTGATAGGCAATGAGCAGGTCGCAGCTGCCTTCGACCAGGCGCAGCACGGCGTCGTGCACGTTGAGCGCGATGAGCCGGCTCTTGATCGGCCCGAAGTGCTCGCGCAGGCTGGTCACCCACGAGGGAAAGAAGGTGAAGGCCAGCGTGTGCGGCACCGCAATTTCAATCACGTCCTGGCCGGCCGCCGAATGGCCGCGCAGCATGGCGCGGGTGCTCTGCAGCGATTGCAGCATCTCGATGGCCTGGCTGTAGAGCGTCTGGCCCGCGGGCGTGAGGCGCGTGGGGTACGAACTGCGGTCGACCAGGTCGGTACCGGCCCAGCCCTCCAGCGCCTGGATGCGCCGCGAAAAAGCCGGCTGCGTGACGTGCCTCAATTGGGCGGAGCGGCTGAAGCTGCGCGTTTCCGCCAGGCTGATGAAGTCTTCTAGCCACTTTGTTTCCATACGCGGCGATTATGCGAGCGCCGCGCCATACTGGGCGCCCCTCCATTTCCCGCACTCGCCATGTCTCTTGCCGACCTGCCCGAACTGACCGCCACCGAACTGTCGCAGCTGATTGCAGCGCGCAAGGTGTCTTGCCGAGAGGCAATGCAAGCTTCGCTGGCCCGCATCGAGGCACTCAACCCCCGCTTCAACGCCATTGTTTCGCTGCGCGAACCCGAGGCCCTGCTGGCCGAGGCAAGCGAGCGCGATGCCGAGCTCGCACGCGGTGAGCGGCGCGGCTGGATGCACGGCTTTCCATTGGCGGTAAAGGATTTGAGCCACGCCGCGGGCTTGCCGACTTCGATGGGCTCACCGCTTTCGCCGCGCTCCCCGGCGCGCACCGACAGCCTGCACGTGGCGCGCATGCGCGAATCGGGCGCCATCGTTATCGGCAAGACCAACACGCCCGAGTTCGGCCTGGGCTCGAACACCTACAACACGGTGTTCGGCGTTACGCGCAACGCCCATGCGCCCGACCGCAGCGCCGGCGGCAGCAGCGGCGGCGCTGCCGTGGCGCTGGCCCTGGGCATGCTGCCGGTGGCCGACGGCAGCGACATGATGGGCTCGCTGCGCAACCCGGCCGCCTTCAACAACGTGATCGGCATGCGTCCCTCGCGCGGCCGCGTGCCCGGCGATCCCGAGCAGGAGCTGTTCTTTCAGCAACTGGGCACCGAAGGGCCGATGGGCCGCACCGTGGAAGACACCGCTCGGCTGCTCGCAGTGCAGGCGGGCTTCGACACGCGCGTGCCCTTGTCGTCTCAGCACGCCCTGCCTGCGCCCGATGCGCTGCGGCTCGACAGCAAGGTCGAAGGCTTGCGCATCGGCTGGCTAGGCAGCATCTGGCCCGATCTGCCGCTGGCGGCGGGCATCCGCGAACTGGGCGAACGCGCGCTCGACACCTTTCGCGCCATCGGCTGCGAAGTGGAGCCCTGCACGCTGGACGTGCCGCGCGAGCACAACTGGAGCGCCTGGCTGCGCCTGCGGCAGCTGCTGGTGGGCGGCAAGCTCGGTGCGTACCTGAGCGATCCGAAGCTTTTTGCCCAGCTCAAGCCCGAGGCGCAGTGGGAAATAGAGCAAAGCCGCCACCTGGATGCGGCGTCGCTGTACCAGGCTTCGGTCTATCGCTCGAACGTGTACCGCGCGTTCCTCAAGCTCTTCGAGCGCTTCGACTTCGTGCTGGCGCCATCGGCGCAGGTGTTTCCATTCGAAGCCGAGCTACATTGGCCCGCCGAAGTGGCCGGCGTGCCGAGCGACACGTACCACCGCTGGATGGAAATCGTGACGCCGTTCACCCTGGCTGGGTTGCCGACGCTGAATGTGCGCGCCGGATTCGGAGAGGGAGGATTGCCGATGGGCCTGCAGCTGGCCGGGCCCATTCATGCGGACCTCGACGTGCTGCGGCTTGGGCATGCGTACGACCAGGCCTGCGGCTGGGGCGCCCGACGCCCCGCGGCTTTGGACTGACTCCCTCCCCTTCCGGGGGAGGGCGGGGGTGGGGGCACGCGGCGCGCATCCAATGGGCGCCCTGCCCGCCCCCAACCCAACCTTCCCCCAGAGGGGGAAGGAGCAAGACCTTCAGACCGGGGTCAAGACACCGCGCCCCGCGAAATGCCCTTCGGCATTCGCTAGAAAATGGTCGACCGATTTCTGCGTCGCCTCCGGCGACCAGCCCGCCATGTGCGGCGTCAGCAGCACGTTGTCCAGTCCAATCAGCGGCTCGGGCCGCTTGGGTTCGCTTTCGTACACATCGAGCCCCGCACCTGCAATGCGGTTCTCGCGCAGCGCCGCAGCCATTGCCTCCGTGTCGACCACGCTGCCACGCCCGATGCTGACCAGGAAGCCTTGCGGCCCCAGTGCATCGAGCACCTCGGCATTCACCAGGTGGCGCGTAGCCGGCCCGCCTGGCGCGGCGAGCACCAGAAAGTCGGCCCACGTGGCGAGCGACTTCAGGTCGTCGAAGTAGCGCTGCGTTGCGCCTTCGCGCGGCTTGCGGTTGTGATAGCCCACTTCCATGTCGAACGCGGCGGCGCGCTTGGCGATCTTCTGGCCGATGGTGCCAAGGCCGAGGATGCCGAGCTTCTTGCCCGACACGTTCGGCGGCTGCGGTATGGACTCGCGCCACACGCCCTCGCGGCACAGCCGGTCGAGCTGGCGAAACCCGCGAACGATGCTGATCAGCAGGCCGAAGGCATGGTCGGCCACGCAGTCGTCGTTGGTGCCTGCGCCGTTTGCGGTAACGATGCCGCGCGCGCGAGTCACTTCGAGCGGCACGCCTTCGTAGCCCGCGCCCATGCAGCAGACGAGTTCCAGCGCCGGCATGGCCGCAATTTCCTCAGGCGTGATGCCGATCACGCCGATGGTCAGCACCGCGCGAAATTTCTTGCCATGTTCGGCAACGGCTGCGGCACGCGCGGCGGAATCGAAGGCGTAGGTCACGTCGTAGACCTCGGCAATCTGGGCCTGGTGGGCGCTCGAGAGGCTGTTGAGCACCAGCAGGGGAATCTTGGTCGGCACGTCTGAACTCCTGGATCGATGAAAGTAAGGATGAATGAATGATCGGGCTACAACAGAGGCGCCGCTTCGCTCTTCTGCAAAGCCCACATCTGCGCATAGCGGCCCTGCCTGGCCAGCAACTCTGCATGCGTGCCGCGCTCGACGATCACGCCCGCTTCGAGCACCAGGATTTCGTGCGCATCGACCACCGTCGAGAGCCGGTGCGCAATGACCAGCGTTGTCTTGTCTTGCGCGGCGCTCTTCAGCTCGGACTGTATGGCGCGCTCGTTGGCGGAATCGAGCGCCGAGGTGGCCTCGTCGAAAATCACGATCGGCGGGTTCTTGAGCAGCGTGCGGGCAATGGCCACGCGCTGCTTTTCTCCGCCCGAAAGCTTCAGGCCGCGCTCGCCTACGGTGGTTTCGTAGCCCAAGGGCGTGGCCGAAATGAAGTCGTGGATGCGCGCCGCGCGCGCGGCGTTTTCCACTTCTTCGCGCGTGGCGCCGGGGCGGCCGTAGGCGATGTTGTATTCGACCGTGTCGTTGAACAGCACCGTGTCCTGCGGCACGATGCCGATGGCTCGGCGCACGCTCGACTGCTGCACTTCGCGGATGTCTTGCCCGCCAATGGTGATGCGGCCCTGCTGCACGTCGTAGAAGCGGTAGAGCAGCCGTGCCAACGTGGATTTGCCGGAGCCCGACGGGCCGACCACCGCTACGGTCTTGCCGGCGGGAATCTCGAAGCTCACGTTCTTCAGGATGGGGCGCGCGGGCTCGTAGGCAAAGCTCACGTCTTCGAAGCGTATGGTGGAGTCGACGCCGCTGCCCTCACCCCTGCCCTCTCCCAGAGGCAGAGGGAGCAAAGACAAAGGCTGCGCGCCGGGCGCATCGCGCACCTCGCGCTCTTTTTCCATCAGCACGAACATCTTGTCCAGGTCGGTCAGGCTCTGCTTGATCTCGCGGTAGATCACGCCCAGAAAGTTGAGCGGAATGTAGAGCTGGATCATGAAGGCATTGACCATGACCAGGTCGCCCAGCGTCATGCGCCCCTCGACCACGCCAGAGGTCGCGCGCCACAGCATCAGCACCAGGCTGGTCGCAATGATCAGCTGCTGGCCGGTGTTGAGCATGCTGAGCGTGCGCTGGCTCTTGATGGCGGCCTTGCGGTAGCGGTCGAGGCTGGCGTCGTAGCGCCTGGCCTCGAACTCTTCGTTGTTGAAATACTTGACGGTTTCGTAGTTCAGCAGCGAATCGACCGCACGGCTCTGGGCCATGGAGTCGAGCTCGTTCATGGTCTTGCGAAACTGGGTGCGCCACTCCGTTACGGTGACCGTGAAGGTGATGTACAGCACCAGCGCCGCGCCGGTAATCCACACAAAGAGCGAGTCGAACTTCACGCCCAAAATGGTGAGCACCAGCACCAGTTCGATGATGGTCGGCACGATGCTGTAGAGCGACATCGAAATCAGCGAGTGCACGCCGCGCGTGCCGCGCTCGATGTCGCGCGTCATGCCGCCGGTCTGGCGCTCCAGGTGAAAGCGCAGGCTCAGCGAATGCAGGTGGCCGAACACCTCCAGCGCAATCTGCCGGGCCGTGCCCTCGGTGGCCTTGGCAAAGATCAGCTCGCGCAGCTCGCCGAAGAGCGCGGTCGAAAAGCGCAGCAGCCCGTAGGCCAGCAAAAGCCCGATGGGCACGATCAGAAGCGCCTGCGCCATGTCCGGCTTGGGCGTCATCGTGTCGATGAGGTTCTTCAGCAGAACCGGCACGCCCACGTTGGCCACCTTGGCCCCGACCATGAAGGCAAGCGCGGCGATCACCCGCCACTTGTATTGCCAAAGGTACGGAAAAAGCCGGCGCAGCGTGGCCCAGTCGGAGCGGTCGCTGCGCGCGGGCGGGTGCCCGGCAACGGGACGGGAGGGTGGGGGTAGGGCTTCGCCGCTGCGGCGCATGAGGGACAATCGTGGTTGCTTTGTTCTGCCTCAGATTGTGCCCATGTCCGATACTTCCAGCACCGCCGCCGCCGCAACCCTGAAAAGCCTGCCCACAGACATGGAGCTGGTGCTCAAGGTGATTCCCATGCCGGCGGACTGCAACGCCAATGGCGACATCTTCGGCGGCTGGGTGATGGCGCAGTGCGACCTGGCCGGTTCGGTCATTCCGGCACGCTACGCCAAGGGCCGCCAGGCCACGGTGGCCGTAAACGAGTTCATCTTCAAGCAGCCGGTGCGGCTAGGCGACATTCTCTCGTTCTATTCGAAGCTGGTGCGCGTCGGGCGCACCTCGGTCACGGTAACCGTCGAGGTATTTGCCGAGCGCTTTCGGGCGCAGGGCGAGTACATCAAGGTGACGCAGGCCACCTTTACCTACGTGGCCATCGACGACAACGGTCGCCCCCGTCCGATCGAAAAGTAATCGGAGCCCGGGGGAAAAAGTCCCTCAGACCTTCGAAAAATCGGGCTTGCGCTTTTCCATGAACGCGCCGAAGGCCTCGCGCGCGGCCGGCTCGCGCAGCATGCGGCCAAAGCTCGCGCCCTCTTCGTCCATGCGTTCGAGCACGGCGGGCATTTGTGCTTTTTTCAGCAGCCGCTTGGTTTCGACCAGCGCACTCAGCGGCTTGGCCGCGAGCTTGCGAGCCTGCACCTGGGCAATGGCGTTGGCCTCGGTCGGCGGCACGATGCGGTTGACCAGGCCCACTTCGAGCGCGGCCTCGGCCATGAAGGGCTCGCCCAGCAGCAGTGCCTCGGCCGCGCGGTGGTAGCCCAGCATCTGCGGCACCAGCAGGCTGGAGGCGGCCTCGGGGCAGAGACCCAGGTTCACGAAAGGCATCGAGAAGGCCGCGTTGTCGCCCGCGTAGACCAGGTCGCAGTGGAACAGCATGGTGGTGCCAATGCCCACGGCCGGGCCGCAGACGGCCGCGACAACGGGCTTGGGAAAGGTGGCGATGCCGCGCAAGAAGCGGAACACGGGCGACTCCTTGCCCGCGGGCGGGGCATTCAGGAAGTCGCCGATGTCGTTGCCGGCGCTGAAAATCGTCGGGTCGCCCTGAATCAGCACGCAGCGCACGGCTGCATCGCTTTCGGCCGTTGCCAGCGCATCGGCCAGCTCGGCGTACATGCTGCTGGTAATGGAGTTTTTCTTGTCGACGCGGTTGAAGGTAATGGTCATCACACCGGCTTCGGTGTGAACGAGGATGTCGCTCATGGGAATGGTCCTTGAATAAAAACGGGTGACGCAACGCTCAGGCGTCGAGGGCTTCTCGCACAAAATCCAGGCGGTCCTGGCCCCAGAACATCTGGTCGCCGACAAACATGGTGGGCGCGCCGAACACGCCGCGCTCCACGGCTTCTTGCGTAACGGCTTTCAGGCGACCTTTCACCTCCTGCGAACCGGCCAGCGCGAGCAAGGCAGTGGCGTCGAAGCCCGCATTCTGAAGCACGGCGCCGACGACGGCCGGGTCATTCATGTTTTTGGGCTCGATCCACATGGCGTGGAAGATGGCGTCGACATACGCACCGAAGCGGGCCGGCTCTTTCATCTGGATGCCGGTGGCGCCGCGCATGAGCAGCAGCGTGTTGATGGGAAAGTGCGGGTTGTGCACAAAGGGGACGCCGTAGCGCCTGGCAAAGCGCTGCAGGTCGATGGTCATGTAGGGCGCCTTCGGCACCACTTCGGCAGGAGACCGATTGCCGGTGGCCTGGAACACGCCGCCCAGGAGCATGGGCTTCCAGACGAGTTCGGCGCCGGTGTCGGCGCAGACGTGCGGCAGCTGGGTGGCGGCCAGGTAGGCGGCGGGGCTGCCGAAGTCGAAATAGAAATCTACGGACTTATTCATTGAGGTCTCCTTTGGGGGCGCTTGTTCGGGGCTTTTGTTCTTAGGCTGTTGTTCGGGGCGTTTTGTTCAGGGCGTGTGCAAAGGCCACCGGGTACTCCCCTCCGCGAATGTCCCCCGGGGCTGCGCCCCTCCTCCTTTATTTCGCTGCGGGGAGCACCCGATGCCCTGTGCACCGGGGCACGCGGCTGGTGTACCGCTGATCAACCACTGCTCTTTGCAACGCTCCCGTCGATGGGGTGCCTTGCGCAGCGAAACAAAGGAGGAGGGGCGGAAGCCCGCAGGCCGGGGGACATTCGCGGAGAAAGGTACCCCGTCGGCGGGTGCGCGCCCTGAACAACGCTCAGTGCGCACAATCGAAGAAGTCATCTCAGAACTTCTCCGACCACGGCCGCAGATCAAGCTCATGCGTCCACGCATCGCGCGGCTGCGAATGCAGCATCCAATAGCTGTCCGCAATGTGCTCCGGGTTCAAGATGCCATCGCTTTCCTTCAGCGCATAGCGCTCTGGAAAATTGGTGCGGATGAACTCGGTGTCGATGGCACCATCGACCACCACATGTGCGACGTGAATGCCCTGCGGGCCGAGCTCGCGGGCCATCGACTGGGCCAGTGCCCGCAACGCCATTTTTGCGCCCGAGAAGGCTCCGAAGTTCGCAGCGCCGCGCAGCGATGCCGTGGCGCCCGTGAAGATGATCGTGCCGCGGTGCCCGCCTTTGGGGAGTTCGCGCGCCACCATGCGCTTGGCAACCTCGCGCCCGTTCAGAAAGCCCGAGAAGCAGGCCATCTCCCACACTTTGAAATACTTGCGCGCCGTTTCGGTCAGGATGCTCTCGGGCACGTTCGCGCCAATGTTGAACACCATCACCTCGATGGGGCCGATGGTCGATTCGATCTGTTCGACCAGCGCAACCACTTCTTCTTCCTTGCGGGCATCGCAGCCGAACGCATGGGCGCGGCCGCCGTCGGCTTCGATCTGCGCAACCAGGGGCTGCAGTTTGTCCAGGCTTCGCCGCGTCACGCAGGCGGCATAGCCTTCGCGAGCGAAACGGCGGGCAATGGCACCGCCGGTGGCATCTCCGGCGCCGATGATGAGTGCGGTTTTTTGCATGGGCGTTCTCTCGCTATTCCTTGTAGTAGACGATCTGGTTCGACGTCGCGAGCAGCACGCCCTTCTCACTCCAGAGGTGGGCCGCCTGGTCGAAGAAGCCGTTGAAGAACTGCTGCCCCACCGCACGGCCCAAGAGGTAGCCGGTGCCGACCTCGGCCAGTTGGTCCGGCCCGGCATGGAAGTAGGTGGTGATCGACACCGTGCCCGCCGGCACATGCTTGGCGCGGCGCAGCCACACGCGCGGGTAGAACATGTCGCTCATCGCCGCGAGCGAGCAGAAGTCGAGCGGCCGTTGCTCCGCATCGCGCAGCCAGAGCCGGCTTTCGCTGTGCTGCAGGTTGCCGTCCCACTTCGCGGGAATGCCGCCGCTGATTGGACGCATCTCGTAGCGGTCCAGCCAGGCCACGCCGGCCGGGCCGATGCTGAAGCGCTTGACCGCCTCGGGCGGCGGCACCTCGGGCATCGGCATGTCGCTTTCGCCCCACGTTTCACGGCGCGCCGCCGTGACCACCGTGGCAGTGGTCGTCATGTTCGGCGCGCCGTTCGCTCCCGGCTGGGTGATCTGCACTGTCCAGTGTTGCGTCGACCGGTTGGTGCGCACAGGCGTGGCCTGCACGTCGAATGGGCCGGCTTCGAGCGCGGCCGCAAAGTTGACGGTCAGCGCGAGCGGCGTGCCCAGCAGGTCGGGGTGCCGCAGCACCGACTGCAGCGCAATGGCCGCCGTGGCGCCGCCGAAGGGCCCGACCATGTTCCAGTAGTCGGGGCTGGTGGCGCCGGTGAAATGACCGGCACGGATGTCGCTGTGCTGCAGCGCCAGGGCTTTGTCGAAGGGATGCGTACTCATGGTGATTTGCAGTGTGCCTCCGATGCGTGGCGTCATGCAGTCGTGTGCGGGACGCCGGGTTGCTGCACCGCGGTAATCGCGGCCAGCCGGTGCAGCTTGTCGATGGTGCTCGGCCATAGGCTGCTCTTGAACTGTTCGCGGAAAAAGCCGAAGTGGCCGATGCGCCGCACCTGTACGTCGGCGGGCGCAATGCGCTCCACGGCACGCGGCGCGCCCGCATAGAAGCTCACCAGGCTTTCGGTGCCGGCAAGCGTCATGAGTTCGTCGTCCGTCATCGACAGTGCGAGCACCGGAAAACGCACGCGCCCGTAGCTCTGCACCGCGCTTTCGCCTTCGGCACCCACGCTGTAGCGCGGATGAAGGCACCAGCGGCGCCATTGCATGATGACCCCGCGCGGCAGGTCGCCCACCTTCTTGAGCTTGCGGCCCGGAAAGTAGCCGCACAGCCGCGTGACCAGCGGCACCAGCACAAACCAGAAATAAAGAATGCTGCGCTTGAGCTTGGGCGCGTTCTCGCGCCAGTAGCCGCTGCCCGCAGCAATGCTGACCAAGCCGTCGACCTGCTCCGGCCGCTGCAGGAAGCCCGGCAGCTGCGCGCCGAGGCTGTGGCCTAGCAGGTACAGCGGCTGCTCCGGCATTGCAGTCTTTGCAGCGTCGATGACGGCCTCGTAGTCGCGCGCCCAGTCGAACAGATCAGCCTCGAAGCCGCGCAGCGAGGCGCCGTTGCGCGAGTCGCCCGAACCGCGGTAATCGAAGGTCCACACCTGCAGGCCCTGCTGCGCAAGCCATTGCGCGAAGGGTTCGTAGAAAGACTGCCGCACGCCCATGGCACCGCCGATGACGATGCTGGCATGCGGTTCACCCGCCGGCTCGTAGCGGCGTACGGCCACTTGCACGCCGTTGTCGACCGAGAGTTGTTGTGCCTGCATCGTTTGTCTCCTTCGTTTTTTGAACCACGACCGCAACCTTTCCGGCGTAGTGAGCGGGATGAGATGCAAGCCGCGGGTGGCGGGAAACCGGAGCGACCTTCAGGGTCGTGAGGATTTCCCGACGGGCCCCGCAACGCCGCAGATCGCCTGCGCAGTAGCCGCCTACACGCGCTCGAAGATGCCGGCGGCGCCCTGTCCCATGCCTACGCACATCGTGACCATGCCGTACTTCAGATTCTCGCGGCGCAGCGCATGCACCACTGTGGCCGCGCGGATTGCGCCGGTCGCGCCAAGCGGGTGGCCGAGCGCAATCGCGCCGCCCATCGGGTTGACCTTGGCCGGATCGAGCCCCAGCGTGTTGATGACTGCGAGCGATTGCGCGGCAAAAGCTTCATTGAGTTCGAACCAGTCGATGTCCTCGTGCCTGAGGCCTGCGTAGCGCAGTGCAGCAGGAATCGCCTCGATCGGGCCGATGCCCATGATGTGCGGCGGCACGCCCTTGCTTGCAAAGCTCACGAAACGCGCGAGCGGCGTAAGGCCGTATTGCTTGACCGCCTTCTCGCTCGCAAGGATGAGCGCGCCCGCGCCGTCCGACGTCTGCGAGCTGTTGCCTGCCGTCACGGTGCCGCGTGCGGCAAACACCGTGCGCAGCTTGGCCAGGCCCTCCAGGCTGGTGTCGGGGCGGGCGCCTTCGTCGAGATTCACGGTGCGGGTCTTCGCAATCGATTCGCCGGTCTCGAGATTGGGCGTGCGGTCGGTCACCTCGATGGGCGTGATCTCATCCGTGAACTTGCCCGCCTTCTGCGCGGCCAGCGCCTTCTGGTGCGAGGCGAGCGCGAACTCGTCCTGCGCCTCGCGGCTCACCTTCCATTGCTGCGCAACCTTCTCGGCCGTAAGACCCATGCCGTAGGCAATGCCCACGTCGCCTTCGCGCTCGAAGATGGAGGGCGAGAGCGACGGCGAGTTGCCCATCATCGGCACCATGCTCATGCTCTCGACGCCGGCCGCAATCATCACGTCGGCCTCGCCCACGCGGATGCGGTCCGCGGCCATCTGCACTGCAGAGAGCCCCGAAGCGCAGAAGCGGTTCACGGTAATGCCGCCGATGCTGGTGGGAAGGCCCGCCAGCACGGCGCCGATGCGCGCGACATTCAAGCCCTGCTGCGATTCGGGGATTGCGCAGCCGCAGATGATGTCTTCGATGGCCTTTGAATCGAGGCCCGGCACGGCAGCGAGCGCGGCCTTGAGCGTTGTTGCAAGCAGGTCGTCAGGGCGGTAGTTGCGGAAGTAGCCGCGATGCGACTTGCCGATGGGGGTGCGGGTGGCGGAGACGATGTAGGCGTCTTGGATTTGTTTGCTGCTCATGAAGAGGCTCCTGGATTTTCTTGCTCCTTCCCCCTCCGGGGGAAGGCTGGGATGGGGGCCGACGGCGTCAATTCGACAAGCCTGTTGGCGATGGCCTGGCGAACCCCATCAAGATTGGTGAATGGATCGTTCGATGCAAAGCGCAACACATCGAAACCCTGTGCATGGAAGAAGTCGTCGCGCCGCTCGTCGTAGCCTTGTTGCACCTGATGCTGCGATCCGTCGAGCTCGACGATCAGCTTCGGTGCCAAACATGCGAAATCGGCAATGTAGTTGCCCAGCGGGTGCTGACGTCGAAATTTCACACCCAGTTGTTCCGCGCGCAGCCCGGCCCAGAGCTTGCGCTCGGAGTCCGTCATCTCGCGGCGAAGCGCTTGCGCGTTTGCGCGTGCGTTGGGCGTGGACTGGTTTCGCATCGTGTTTGGTTGGAGAGCCCCCATCCCTGCCTTCCCCCGGAGGGGAAGGAGAAATGCAGGTCAGTTCCGCACCGGCTTCCCCGTGCTCAACATCCCCATGATCCGCTCCTGCGTCTTCGGATGCACGATGAGTGAGCAGAACGCCTTGCGTTCCAGCGTCATCAGGTATTCCTCGGTCACCAACGAGCCGGCGTCCACGTCGCCGCCGGTCACCACATTGGCGATCAGGCTGGCAATGTGAAAGTCGTGCGCGCTGATGAAGCCGCCGTCGCGCATGTTCACCAGTTGGCCCTTGATCGTCGCGGCACCGCTGCGGCCGGCCACGCGGAAGGTGCGGCGCAGCGGCGGGCGGTAGCCGGCGTCGGCCATGGCCTTGGCCTGCTGCAGCGCCACGTACAGCAGCTCGTCCTTGTTCGGCACGATCACGTCGCTCTCGAGCAGGTAGCCGAGCTTCTTCGAATCGAGAGCGCCGGTGCCCACCTTGGCCATGGCCGCGGCGGTGAAGCCTTCGGTAAGGAAGGGCAGCAGGTCGGTGCCCGTCGATGCCGCTGCGTTCTCGGCCGCGCGGCGAGCAATGTAGGTCAGGCCGCCCGCGCCGGGGATCAGGCCCACGCCCACTTCGACCAGGCCGATGTAGCTTTCCATCGCCGCCACGCGCCTGGACGAATACACGGCCAGCTCGCAGCCGCCGCCCAGCGCCATGCCGCGCACGGCGGAAACCACCGGCACGTTGGCGTAGCGGATCTTGAGCATCACGTTCTGCAGCTCTTCCTCAGCGCCTTCGACCGCGCCGATGCCTGCGACCACGAAGGCCGGCAGCATTGCCTGCAGGTCGGCGCCGACCGAGAACATCTCGTCGGGCGACCAGATGACCAGGCCCTTGTATTCGGCTTCGGCCAGGTCTACAGCGGCGCCCAGCGCCTCGGCCACATCGGGGCTGATGGCGTGCATCTTCGAATGGATGCTGGCAATGAGCACTTCACCGTCGAGCGTCCACACGCGCACATCGCCTTCGTCGCTGATGGTGGTGCCGGTTGTGCTGGCATCGGCCGCGTTGGCGCCAAGCACGCTTTCGGGGAACAGCTGGCGGTCGTGCACAGGCAGTTTGCGCTGCGGAACGAACTTGCCTTGCGACGCGCTCCACGAACCCTCCGGCGTATGAACGCCGCCGGCCTCGGCCACCGCGCCTTCGAACACCCACTTGGGCAGTGGTGCGGTGCTCAGCGCCTTGCCGGCATCGATGTCTTCCTGCACCCACCTGGCGACTTGCGCCCAGCCAGCCTCTTGCCAGAGCTCGAACGGGCCCTGCTTCATGCCGAAGCCCCAGCGCATCGCAAAGTCGATGTCGCGTGCGCTCTCGGCAATGGTCTCCAGGTGCACGGCCGCATAGTGAAAGCTGTCGCGCAGAATGGCCCACAGGAATTGGCCCTCCGGCCCTTCGCTCTCGCGCAAGAGCTTCAGGCGCTCGCCCGCGGGCTTTTTGAGCATGCGGCCATACACCTCGTCGGCCTTGGCGCCTGCGGGCACATACTCGCCACTCTTCAGGTCGAAGCGCAGGATGTCGCGGCCTGCCTTCTTGAAGAAACCGGCCTTGGTCTTCTGGCCCAGGTTGCCCAGTTCGAGCAGCTTGGCGAGCACTGGCGGCGTCGAGAAGTTGGCGTAGAACGGATCGCTCTTCTCGTCGAGGTTGTCCTGCAGCGTCTTGACGACGTGGGCCATGGTGTCCAGGCCCACGACATCGGCCGTGCGGAAGGTGCCCGAGCTTGCGCGGCCCAGCTTCTTGCCGGTGAGGTCGTCCACCACGTCGGGCGTAAGACCGAACTTCTCGACCTCTTTCAGCGTGGCCAGCATGCCGGCAATGCCGACGCGGTTGGCAATGAAGTTGGGCGTGTCGTGCGCGCGCACCACGCCCTTGCCGAGCGTGCTGGTAACGAAAGCCTCGAGGTCGTCGAGCACTTTCGGTTCGGTGGTGGGCGTGTTGATCAGTTCCACCAGGAACATGTAGCGCGGCGGGTTGAAAAAGTGAATGCCGCAGAAGCGCGGCTTCAGCGCTTCAGGGAGCGCTTCGCTCAGCTTTGTGATCGAGAGGCCCGAGGTGTTCGAGGCCAGGATCGAATGCTTGGCGACGTGCGGCGCGATCTTCTTGTACAGGTCGAGCTTCCAGTCCATGCGCTCGGCAATGGCCTCGATGATGAGGTCGCACTCGCCGAGCCTGGCCAGGTCATCTTCGTAGTTGGCCTGCTCGATGAGCACCGCATCGGCCACGTCGCCGAGCGGCGCGGGCTTGAGCTTCTTGAGGTTGTCGATGGCGCGCGTGACGATGCCGTTCTTGGGGCCTTCTTTGGCGGCCAGATCGAACAGTACGACCGGAACGCGCACGTTGACGAGGTGGGCCGCAATCTGCGCGCCCATCACGCCGGCGCCGAGCACGGCGACCTTCTTCACTTGAAATCGGGACATAGCTGGGCTTTAAAGTTTTGAATCAATTCGGGGAACACCGTGGAACCGGCTTTGCCGGGCCACCGGTGTTGCCCCCTCAAGGGGGAGGCTGCCACAAGAAGTGAGCAGCTACGGGGGTGGGTCAAGGAATGCGGGTCCAGGTTTGGGTACGCCAGAAGGGGCCGAGGTATCCGCGCACCTCGAGCTTCTTGCCGCCGTCGATGGGCGTAAAGCTCGCGCGGTATTCCTTGCCGTTCTCGGGATCGAGGATCTTTCCGCCTTCCCAGACGTCTTTCCCCTCGGCCTTCTTGCCGCCGCGGATGATTTCGAGGCCCGCAATGGGCTTGCCCTTGCGGTCGTCGGTGCATTCCTCGCAGATCGCGTCGGGCTTGGTGTCCTTCTTCAGCGTCTTCTCGATGCGGCCGATGAGCGCGCCGCCGGCCTCGCCAATGCGGATCTCGGCCTTGACCTCGCCGGTCTTGTCGTCGACGTTGCGCCACAGGCCCACCGGAGTGCTCTGCGCCATGGCCGTGGCAGAAATGGCAGCAAGGACGATGGCTGCAAGCGTCGTTTTCATGAGCGGCTCCGATTGAACGATCTCAACGTAGATGGGCGGCCTCAGGCCAGCGCGGCTTCCGTGTCCATCAGCACCTTGCTGCCGGCGCGCGCCGTGCGCATCAGCGTTGCCGTCTCCGGGAACAGCTTGGCAAAGTAGAAGCGAGCCGTCTGCAGCTTTGCGACGTAGAAGGGATCGGTGTTGCCGGCGGCAATTTCGCGCAGTGCCACCTGTGCCATGCGTGCGAACAGGTAGCCGAACACGAAGTGGCCGGCCACGCGCAGGTAGTCCACAGCGGCGGCGCCCACTTCGTCGGGGTTCTGGAAGCCCTTGAAGCCGATCTCGGTCGTGAACTTGGTGAGCTGGTCGCCCAGGCCCGCAATCGGGTTGATGAACTCGGCCATCTTCTCGTTCACGCCTTCTTCTTCGACCAGCTTCGCAACGAGCTTGCCGAACTTCTTGAGCGACGCGCCGTTGTTGCCCAGCACCTTGCGGCCCAGCAGGTCGAGCGACTGGATGGTGTTGGTGCCTTCGTAGATCATGTTGATGCGGTTGTCCCGCACGAACTGCTCCATGCCCCATTCCTTGATGAAGCCGTGGCCGCCGAACACCTGCATGCAGGCGTTGGTTGCAATGTGGCCGTTGTCGGTAATGAAGGCCTTGACGATGGGCGTGAGCAGCGCAACCAGTTCGTCCGAGTCCTTGCGCACCTTTTCGTCGGGATGGTTGTGCGCCTTGTCGAGCAGCAGCGTGCAGAAGATCTGCAGCGCGCGGCCGCCTTCGGCATACGCCTTGGCAGTGAGCAGCATCTTGCGCACGTCGGGGTGCACGATGATCGGGTCGGCTTCCTTGTCCTTGGCCTTTACGCCCGAGAGCGAGCGCATCTGCGTGCGGTCTTTTGCGTAGGCCAGTGCGTTCTGGTAAGCCACTTCGGTAAGGCCCAGCGACTGGTTGCCCACGCCCAGGCGGGCGGCGTTCATCATCACGAACATGGCCTGCAGGCCCTTGTTGGGCTCGCCCACCAGCGAACCGGTGGCGCCTTCGATCACGATCTGCGCGGTGGCGTTGCCGTGAATGCCCATCTTGTGCTCCAGGCCGGCGCAGAAGATCGGATTGCGCTCGCCGAGCGAACCATCGGCCTTGACCTTGTACTTGGGCACCACGAACAGGCTGATGCCCTTGCTGCCCTTGGGCGCATCGGGCAGGCGGGCCAGCACCAGGTGGATGATGTTGTCGGCCATGTCATGCTCGCCGGCCGAGATGAAGATCTTGCTGCCGGTGATGCGGTAGCTGCCATCGGGCTGCGGCTCGGCCTTGGTGCGGAGCAGGCCCAGGTCGGTGCCGCAGTGCGGCTCGGTCAGGCACATGGTGCCGGTCCACTCGCCGCTCGTGAGCTTGGGGAGGTAGGTCTTCTTCTGCTCTTCGGTGCCGTGGGCCACCAGCGCCTCGTAGGCGCCGTGCGAAAGGCCGGGGTACATGGTCCAGGCCTGGTTCGCGCTATTGAGCATTTCGAACAGGCACTGGTTCACCACGAACGGCAAGCCCTGGCCGCCGAAGGCCGGGTCGCACGACAGCGCAGGCCAGCCGCCTTCGACGTACTTGGCGTAGGCGTCCTTGAAGCCCTTGGGGGTCTTGACTTCATGCGTGGTCTTGTCGAGCGTGCAGCCCTCTTCGTCGCCGCTGATGTTGAGCGGGAAGGTGACTTCGGCCGCGAACTTTCCAGCCTCTTCGATCACCGCGTTGATGGTGTCGGCATCGGTCTCGGCATGGGCCGGAAGCGCCTTGAGTTCATCAGCGACGTTGAGCATTTCGTGCAGCACGAACTGCATGTCGCGTACGGGCGGGTTGTAGGTAGGCATCCGGGACTCTCCTGGTCGAAACTTGGATAAAAAGGAAAAAGGAAAACGAAAAAAAACGGGACTGCTCAGCGCACGGGCTTGAGCCGGCGGGCAGCAGGTTTTGCGGCTGCCGGCTGGGCAGCAGGCGGCGCATCGGGCGTGGCGCTGCGCGCAAGGATGTTGTCGAAGCCGGTGTTCGCCCGGCCGATCGAGCCGGGCACCTGCAGAAAGCGTGCTTCGTAGTGCAGCGCGAGGATCAGGCCGTGGATTTCGAAGGCAACCTGCCGCTCGTCGGCGTCGGCGCGCAGGTGGCCTTCGCTCTTCGACTGAACGATGGCGCGCAAAACGGCCGCCTGCCAGATGCTGACCGACTCCACGAGCGCATCGCGCACCGGGCCGGGGCGGTCGTCGAACTCGGAGGCGCCGCTGATGTAGATGCAGCCCGAGTCGATCTCGGCCGAGGTGCGCTTCATCCAGTTGGCAAACATGGCGCGCAGGCGAGGCAGACCGCGAGGCGACTCGAGCGCCGGAAAAAACACCTCTTGCTCGAAACGTGCGTGATACTCGCGCACCACCGAGATCTGCAGTTCCTCGCGCGAACCGAAGTGGGCGAAAACGCCCGACTTGCTCATTTTGGTGATCTCGGCCACCGCGCCGATCGACAGGCCCTCGAGCCCGATCTGCGCTGCCAGCGCCAGCGCCGCGTCAACAATGACGGCCTTGGTCTGCTGGCCCTTCTGGGCGGCACGGACCGGCTTGGCGGGAACGGCATTGACAGACATCGTGGGAGCTCCGAATAAAACGAACGGTCGTTCTATTTTGCAGGGGCTTTCCGCTTTTCGATGTCAATGCCCTTCCGCGGTTGAAGGTTAATCGATGCACTCGGGGCCGTCACCGGCCCCTTCCCGATCAGAACTCCTGCGCAACCGGCCGCAGCACCACTTCGTTGATGTCCACGTCCGCGGGCTGCTCCACCGCATAGACCACGGCGCGGGCCACGGAATCGGCCGGAATCTGGTTGGCTTCGTAGAAGGCCTGCACGCCGGCGGCGCTCTCGGCGTCGCTGCTGCCGAACTTGAGTTCCGAATCCACCGCACCGGGCGACACGATGGTCACGCGCACGCCGCTGTTGCCCATTTCCACGCGCAGCCCCTCGGAGATGGCGCGCACCGCGTGCTTGGTTGCGCTGTACACGGTGCCGATGGGCGTGAACACCTTCAGCCCCGCAATGGATGCAACGTTGACGATGTGGCCGCTTCCCTGGGCCTGCATGCGCGGGAGCACCGCGGCAATGCCGTAGAGCACGCCCTTGATGTTGACGTCGATGGTGCGGTCCCATTCGTCGACCTTGAGCTTGTCGATGGGTGAAAGCGGCATCACGCCCGCGTTGTTGACCAGCACGTCGATGCGGCCAAAGGTCTCAACGGTCGCGGCCGCGAGCTTTTCCAGGTCGGCGCGCCGGGCCACGTCGGTGGCAACGGCAATCGCTTCGCCGCCAGCCTCGCGGATTTCGGCGACCACCTTGTCGAGGCGGTCGGTGCGACGCGCCGCAAGCACCACCCTGGCGCCGCGTGCGGCCAGGTGGCGGGCAGTCGATTCGCCGAGCCCGCTGCTCGCGCCGGTGACGATGGCAACCTTGCCGCGGATGTTGTCTTGAACGGATGTCATGGAAGTTCCTTTCGGAGTAATGAAGAAAAACAGGAAGTGCACGCAGTGTGAAAAATCCACGCGTTCCCGTAAATGAAACTCTTGCGACTTCAGAATTCCTGAAAATGGAATACTCTTTCTCTTGACCCTCCGGAGAGCACCACCATGGCCAACCGCCTTGAAGCCCTGCGCGTGTTCTGCACCGCCGCAGATGCCGCCAACTTTCGCGAGGCGGCCGTGCGCCTGTCGGTATCGCCCCAGGTCGTGACGCGCGCCGTGCGCGAGCTTGAAGAAGAACTGGGCGAGCCGCTGTTCCACCGCAGCACGCGGGGTGTGCAGCTCACCGATTTCGGCCGGCAGCTTGCCGAGCGCGCCCGTGCGGCTGTGGGCGGCGTGGACGAGCTGTTTCACCAGATCGACCGGCGCACGCTGTCCCGCCACGCCGGCACGGTGCGGGTCACGGCGCCGCACATGTATGCACGGCTCATTCCGCAGGCGCTCGCGCCGCTGCTCGCGGCTCACCCGGGGCTGGTGCTCGACCTGCGCCTGTCCGAGCAGCATGCCGACGTGGTCGACGAGCAGATCGACATCGGCATCCGCGTAGGGCCGATGCGCGACGCGCGCTTTGTCGCGCGCACCGTCGGAAAAATGCCGCTGCATGTGGTGGGCGCGCCGGCACTCGTCGAAAGGGTCGGCACGCCGCAGAGCCTCGATGCGCTTTCGGCGCTGCCGCTCACCGCGCTGATCGACATGAGCTCGGGCCGCCCCTGGCCGTGGGCCTTCAGCAAACGGCGGGTCGTTACCGTGACGTCGCCGGCCTTCGTGACCGACGACATCGATGCCGAATGTGCCGCCGTGCTGGCCGGCGTGGGCTTCGGCCAGCTCATCGCGCCGCTGGCGGAACCATGGCTGCAAACGGGTGCGCTGGTGGCCGTGCTGGAGGCCGATGCACCGGAGCCCTGGCCGATCAACGTCTACCGCCCGCAGCGCGCTCCGGTGCCGGCGCGCGTGCGGCTGGTGTACGACGAGCTGATCCGGGTGCTGCGCTGAGGGCGCAGCACCCGCGGCACGTCAGTCGTATTTCTGGCCGATGCGCATCAGCTCCGGCGTGCCGATCACGTCGTTGAGCGCGTCGAAGTCCAGCATCTGCGGCCGCCACGGCTGCGTGGTGCGGTGCCGGTGCAGGCTGGCGTAGTAGCCCTGCAGCGTGTGCGCCACCGCGCGCGCCGTGCCGCCCGGAAAGATCGCGATGCGAAAGCCGTGCTTCTGCAGCGCGTCCGCGTCCTGGATCGGCGTCTTGCCGCCTTCGACCATGTTGGCCAGGAGCGGCACGCGGCCTGCGAAGCGCCGGCAGGCCGCATCCATCTGCTCGGGCGAGCGCAGCGCCTCGATGAAGAGTGCGTCCACGCCGCAGGCGAGGTACGCCTCGGCGCGGTCGAGCGCAGCCTCCAGCCCTTCGACAGCCACCGCATCGGTGCGAGCGAGGATCAGCGTGTCGCTCGAGGTGCGCGCGTCGAGTGCGGCCTTGAGCTTGCCGACCATCTCGCGCTCGGGCACCACGGCCTTGCCGTCGAGATGGCCGCAGCGCTTGGGAAAGGTCTGGTCCTCGATCTGCACCATCGCCGCGCCCGCGCGCTCGAAGCCGCGCACCGTGCGCTGCGTGTTGAGCGCGTTGCCAAAGCCGGTGTCGGCATCGACGATCACCGGCAGGTTCACTCGCTCGGTGATGCGAGCGAGCGTGTCGGCCACTTCGGTGAAGGTGGTCAGGCCCACGTCGGAGCGGCCCAGCCGTGTGTAGGCGATGGAGGCGCCCGAGAGGTACAGCGCCTCGAAGCCGGCCTGCTCGGCCACCAATGCGCTGAGCGCGTCATACACGCCGGGTGCGAGCACGATGTCGTTGCGCGCGAGCCGGGTCTTGAAGGAGAGGTTCGTCATCTGGACGCTTTCGTCGAATGGATCAATGCGGCGGCGGTGCGCGCCGCGATGTAGCCGCCGGCCACGGCGCTCAAGAGGCCGTTGCCGGAGAGATAGCCCCACACCGCGTCACCCGACACCCCGCCCGCCGCGCCACCGGCCGCAAGCAGGTTGGCGAAGGGCGCGCCGTCCTGGCGCAGCACGCGCATGTCGGGCGCGGTGTCGAGGCCGCCTTGGGTGTGGAAGAGCGCGCCCGTGACCTTCACCGCGAAGTACGGTGCTTGAAGTGCGCGTGCGAACACGCGGCCGTCGGACGAGAGGTCGTTGCCGTGCATCGCATCGAGCGTGGCCTGCAGAACGGTTTGCTCGCAGCCGATGCAGTCCGCCAGCGCCGCGACCGATTCGCAGCGGCGCAGCGCACCTGCAGCTTCCGCATCGCAGAAGTCGGGAAAGCCGCGCGCCAATGCGAGCAGCGGCATATCGAACACGTTCCACGCAATGCCGCCCGGCTGCGCGAGCACATGCACCGCGGCCTCCGAGTAGCCCTGCGTCTCGTCATGGAAGCGCCGGCCTTCGCAATTGACCTGCACGCCGCCTTCCATCATCACGGCCCATGACATCAGCGCCCCTTGCGGCGTGACCCACGAGCCATGGCCTTGGTATCCGCCGAGATCGCGCAGCCGCGCGCCGAGCGACTCGCCCCAGAGGATCGCGCTGCCGTCGTTGCCGGCGTGCCCGCCGAAGGTGGCTTCGGCCATCTCGGGCAGCAGCGCGCTCACCATCTGCGCATTGCCGCCGAAGCCGTTGCAGGCGAGCAGCAGCGCGTCGCAGGCCAGCGTTTCACGACTGCCGTCGGGCCTCGTGTAGTCGATGCCGATCACGCGGTCTTCGGCATCGAGCACCAGCGTATCGACCAGCGCCCGCGTCAGCACGGGAACGCCTGCTGCCTCTACCGCCGACTGCAACGCGGCCATCAGCGCGGCACCGGTCTTCTGCGGCAGCGCGTGCATGCGATGCACGCTGTGCCCCGGATAGAGAAAGCCGTCCAGCAGCATCCACTGCAGCCCGTGCCGCTCCTGCAGTGCGTCGAGCGCCGGACCGATGGACCTCGCATAGGCGTCGACCAAGGCAGGCGCCGCGCGTCCGTGCGCCTTGGCCTGGATATCGGCGGCAAAGCGCCCGGCACTGTCGCCCTGCACGCCGTGCGCAAGTTGCGTTCGGGTGCCGGGCGCGGGAATGAAACCCGAGGACAGCGCGGTCGATCCGCTAGGCAGCACATCGCGCTCCAGCACCACGCACTCCACGCCCGCATCGGCCAGCATCAGCGCGGCCGTGAGTCCGCAGGCGCCGCCACCGACTATGGCGACCGACACGTGCGCATCAGCCTCCAACCGTGCCGCGCGGCGGATGAGGCGCGTGGGGCCTGCACTCATGCGAGCGATGCGGTGAAGGCCGCGCAGTCCGTTACCTCGGCCACATTGCGCATGTCGGCCAGCGAGGTCTGGTGGCGCTCTTCGCCGAAGGCCGCGCAGCCGTCGGCGAGCACCAGCGTGCGGTAGTCGCGCATGTGCGCATCGCGCACCGTGCTCGCGACGCCGCCATTGGTGACGACGCCGCAGACCGCCACGGTGTCGATGCCCGCGCGGCGCAGCACCCAGTCGAGCTGCGTGTTGAAAAAGGCCGAGTACGCCACCTTGCTGACCGTCGCGTCGATGAGCCCGGCCAGCGCATCGACGTTCGCCTGGCCCCAGCTGCCGGGTGCGAAGTCGCCCTTCTTCAGGTATGGGCGCAGTGCCTTCAGGTGCGGCGAGACCATGGGCTCGCCGTTGGCATCGGGCCACAGCGTGAACTGGCTCGCGACGACAAGGCCGCCCGCCGCCTTGAGCGCACGCGCCACTGCGGCCACGCGCGCAGGCAACAGCAGCGCCGGCGGGTTGGTGTCGCCGCCGCGCGCATAGGCGCCCTTGGCATCCAGAAAGTCGTTCTGCAGGTCGATGATGACCAGCGCCGTCTTCGACGCGTCAGGTTTCGCCCTTTCGCTCATGACAACCTCACCAGCAGGTTGCCGTGCGCATCCACCTCGGCGTGGAAGCCGGGCTCGAGCCACACGGTGGTGTCGGCCTGTTCGAGGATTGCGGGCCCTTCGATGCGCGCGGCTACCGGCAGATCGAGCCGCGCATAGCGCACGGCCTCGTGCCACTGACCGTGGTGGAACACGCGCTGCGTGCCCAGCGGCGCGGTGCTGCCCTCCCCTTCGGGAGCGAGCACCTTCAGGTCGAACTTGGGGCGCACGCCGATGCGCGCATAGCGCAGGTTCATCACGCGCACAGGGATGCCTTGGAGCACACGGCCGAATGCGGCGGTGTAGCTGGCCTCGAATGCGGCGCGGATGGATGCTGCCGTGAGCGGCGCCTTGCCCGCATCGGCGAGCACCACGGGCAGCGTGTGCGTCTGGCCTGCGTAGAGCATGTCGAGCGCGATCACCTCGCGCACTTCGTCGAAGCGCACGCCCGAGGAATCGAGGCGTTGCTGGCAGCCTGCCGCCAGTTCGTCGATGCGGCGCTGCACATCGCCCACGTCGAGTTCGGTCAGCGGCTTGTTGAGCGTCTGCACCGCGTCATGGCGCATGTCGGCCATCACGCAGCCCAGCGCCGAGGTCACGCCGGGGTAGCGCGGAACGATGCCCGTTGCCACGCCCACCTCGCGCATCATGGCACACACATGCAGCGCGCCGCCACCGCCGAAGGGCATGTAGGCGAAGCGGCGCGGGTCGTGGCCGCGTTCGATGGAAACGAGACGGATGGCCCCCGCCATGCGCGCATTGGCCACGGTGAGAATCGCCTCGGCCGCGGCATGCACGTCCAGGCCCAGCGGCCGCGCGACATGCTCTTCGATGGCCTGGCGCGACTTCTCCGCATCCAGTGCCGCAAGCAAACCGCCGCCGAGCGGACGGTCCGCCGCGATGCGCCCCAGCAGCACGTTGGCATCTGTCACCGTGGGGCGCGTGTTGCCGCGTCCGTAGCATGCCGGCCCGGGCACGCTGCCGGCCGACTCGGGCCCCACCTGCAGCATGCCGCTCGCATCGACAGAGGCAATGGAGCCGCCGCCCGCGCCGATGGTCTCGATCTGGATCATCGGCGAGCGGATCACCATGCCGAACTCGATGGCGGTCTGCGCAGCCAGCGCGGCCTCGCCGTTTGCGACCAGAGACACGTCGAACGAGGTGCCGCCCATGTCGCCGGTGATCGCGTTCGGAAAGCCCGCCGCGCGCGCAATGGCCGCGCAGGCAATCACGCCGGCCGCCGGGCCGGAGAGCGCCGTGCGCACCGGCAGGTCGCTTGCAGTCTGGCGCGACATCACGCCGCCGTTGCTCTGCACCACCAGCAATTCACCCGCGAAGCCCTGGCTGCGCAGGTCGGACTCGAGCCGTCCCAGGTAGCTGCCCACCACCGGCTGCAGCGCCGCGTTGAGCGTGGCGGTCGAGCAGCGCTCGAACTCGCGGATCTCGGGCAGCACTTCGCAGGCCGAAGTGACGTGCGGGTTGGGCCACAGCTCGCGCACTGCTGCGACGGCAAGGCGCTCGTTCTCGGGGTTGGCGTAGGTGTTGATGAAGAACACGCACACGGCTTCGCAGCCGGCCTCGAGCAGCGAACGCGCCTGGGCACGCACCTGTTCGAGGTCGACCGCGGTGTGCAGCGTACCGTCGGCCAGCACGCGCTCGTCCACCTCGCGGCGCAGGTCGCGCGGCACCACGGGCGTGAAGCTGCCGCGAAGGCCCCAGGTCTCGGGGCGGTCGCGGCGGCGCATCTCCAGTACGTCGCGAAAACCGCGCGTGGTGATGATGCCGGTGCGCGCCACCTTGCGTTCGAGCAGCGCATTGGTGCCGACCGTGGTGCCGTGCACGATGGTGGCAATGGCCGCGGCCGAATCGGTCACGCGCGCCACGCCGTTCATGAAGCCGCGCGCTTCCTCGCCGCGCGTGGAGGGCACCTTGACGATGCGCGCCGTGCCGTTGGCCTCGTCGAGCACGAAGAGGTCGGTGAAGGTGCCGCCGACATCGACGCCGACGACAAGGGATTTACCGGTGGAAGTCATTCGGACGCTTTCTTGTCGCTGCTGCCGGCATTGGTTCCAGCATGGGTGCCGGTGGTCACATAGCCCATCGCGCTGTCAGCCTGGCGCTCCGGCGCGGTCCGCCCGGCCGCATGGCCCCAGCCGCCGCCGCCCGGCGTTTCGAGCCGCACGCGCTCGCCGCGCGCAAGCTGGATGCCGCGCATCTTCGACACCATGGGCGGCGTATGCCACTCGCCGGCGTTTTCGTAGCTGAACCTGTTGACCGCACCCTCGCCTCCGCCAGCAATGCCCTTGGGCGGAGAAGTGCCGCGCTCGCCGAAGACGAACACCTCGGCGTCTTTCTCCAGCAGTTCAATTTCGTACACGGCGCCCAGGCCGCCGCGGTGCCGGCCGTCGCCGCCCGAATCGGCGCGCAGCGACCATTCGGTAAAGCGCACCGGGTACGCGGCTTCGAGAATCTCGAGCGGCGGAATCGTCGCGGTGGAGATTGGCGCGTTGCCGTGCGAGAGCCCGTCGCCGCCCGAGTGGCCCCCATGGCCGCCGCCGAAGAAGCTGAACATTACCCAGCGCTGGCCTTCGCGCCCCTTGTCGCTGCGGTGGCCGGCTATCGACAGCGCGTTGATCGTTCCGTAGGCCTGCGCCACCGCGCGCGTCGGGTCGGCCTGCGCCGCGGCGCTGAAGATCACGTCGATCATGCGCAGGATGGTTTCTGTGTAGCCGCCGACCGGGCGCGGGCGCTCGCAGCTGATCACCAGCTTGTCGGGAATGTCGAAGTCCACCGCGTCGAGCACGCCGGCATTGGCGGGCACGTCGGGAAACAGGTGCTTCAGCGCGACGTAGCAGGCGGCCACCGCAGTGGCGCGCGAGATGTTCACCGGCCCCGCGCATTGCGGCGAGGTGCGTGAAAAGTCGAGCAGCAGCCGGTCGCCAGCCACCGTCATGTCGAGCGCGATGGTGAGCGGCTCGTTGGTAATGCCGTCGTTGTCCAGCACGTCTTCGAAGCTGTAGCGCCCGTCGGGCAGCGAAGCGATGTGCGAGCGCATGAGGCGCAGCGCGCGGCCGCGCAGCTCGCCCAATGCGCTCAGCACCAGGTCGTCGCCGTATTCGTCCAGCAGGCCGTGCAGGCGCTTCTCGCCGAGCTCCAGCGCGGCGAGCTGGCCGTTCAGGTCGCCCCAGAGGCTATCGGGCAGGCGCGTGTTGGCCTGCAATATGGCGAGCACGTCGGCATCGAGCACGCCGCCGCGCACGATGCGCACCGGCGGAATCTGCACCGCCTCCTGCCAGCACTCGGTGGCCGCAGGGTTGTAGTTGCCGGGCACTGCGCCGCCCACGTCGTGCCAGTGCGCGGCCGAGGCCATGTGGCAGTAGAGCTTGCCGTTGCGAAAGAACGGCTTGACCAGCTTGAAGTCGTTGGCATGCGTGCCGCCGTCGTACGCGTCGTTGCTGATCCAGATGTCGCCGTCCTTCATGCCTCCGCGCGGCTCGGCCGCCTTCATGGTGGCGCGCACCGCAAAGGCCATGGCGCCCACGAACACCGGCAGGCCCGACTTGCCCTGCACCAGCGTGTCGCCGCTTGCCGCGTCGTACAGCCCGTGGCAGGCGTCGTGCGCCTCGGCAATGATGGGGTTGAACGCGCTGCGGTAGAGCGTGGCGTCCATCTCGTCGGCCACCTGCTCGAGGCGGCCGCGCAGTACGGCGAGCGTGACCGGGTCGAGGGTGCCCGTGGGGGAAGAAGGTTCAGGCATTGCTTGCTTTCTGGATAAGCGTGGCGCCGGCGCGCTGGCGCAGTTGATTCATCAGTCCGCCGGCGCGGACCATGTCCATGAGGAAATCCGGCACGGGCTCGCATGCCAGCCGCGTACCCTGGGACGAAACGACCGCGGGAGCCGCGATGTCGAGCGCGACGCGTTCTCCATCGACCAGCGATTCGGCTTCGGCACAGGTCAACAGCAGCAGGCCGACGTTGAAAGCATTGCGAAAGTAGAGCCCGCTGTATGACGGTGCGATCACCGCGCCGACGCCCAGTTGCACGAGCACGGCCGCAGCCTGCTCGCGCGAGGAGCCGATGCCGAAGTTGGGGCCGGCCACGATCACGTCGCCCGGTTGCACCTGGCTTGCGAAATCGGGGCGGATGGCCTCCAGGCAATGCCTGGCGATGATGTCGATGCCGTGCTTCATCGCGTGGCCGGGCGCGAGCGCGTCGGTGTCGATGTCGGCGCCCAGGCGCCACACCCGGTGCAGGGTCTGGTCTTTCATGCGAGTACCTCGCGCGGGTCGGTCACGAAGCCGCGCAATGCGGCCGCCGCCACCGTATAGGGCGAGCCCAGGTAGACCTGCGCGGTCGGCGAGCCCATGCGACCCTTGAAGTTGCGCGCGGTGGTGGAGATGACGGTGACGTCGTCGCCCATCGGGTCGCCGTAGCCGGAGCATGCGCCGCACGCGGTGGGGAACAGCTCGGCGCCCGCGTCCATCAGCACCTGCAGCACGCCCTCTTCACGCGCCTGTTCCTGGTCGCGAATGCTCGCGGGCGCCACGATCAGGCGAATGCCGCTCGCCACCTTGTGCCCGCGCAGCACCTGCGCAGCGGCGCGCAGGTCGTCGAGCTTGGCGCCGGTGCAGGCGCCGATGTAGGCCACATCGACCGGCGTTCCCGCGTAACGGCTCACGCCGTGCGCGTTGGCCGGGCTGTGCGGCGCGGCAACGTAGGGCTCGAGCGTGGAGGCATCGAAGCGATGGTCGGTAAGTGCGGCGTCTTCGTCGGTAAACCACGGCGCCATGTCGACGGGCGGTGCGCCTGCGCCGGCCAAGAACTTGGCCGTGGTCGCGTCGGGCGCGATCAACCCGGCCTGCGCCCCCAGCTCGGCGCTCATGTTCGAGAGCGTCATGCGCTCCTGCATCGACAGCGCGGTAACCGCCGGCCCCGCGAACTCGACCGCCTGGTAGCGCCCGCCGTTCATGCCGAAGCGGCCGATCATGTGCAGCATCATGTCCTTGGCGGTCACGCCTGCGGGCAATGCGCCGTCCCACCACATGCGGATGGTCTCGGGCACGCGCAGCCAGATCTCGCCGGTCACCATCACGCCCAGCATCTCGGTGCTGCCGATGCCGAACATGTAGGCGCCAAACGCGCCTCCGGTGGGCGAGTGCGAATCGCCGCCCACGCACAGCATGCCGGGGCGGATGTGGCCGTGCTGCGGCACCACCACGTGGCAGATGCCCTGGCTGTCGTACACATGCGGCAGCTGCTGGTCGCGCGCCCAATCGCGCGCGATGCGCACGATGCGGCGCGAGTCGTCGTCGCGCTCGGGCACGTAGTGGTCCATGACCAGAACCACGCGCGAGCGGTCCCAGATCTGCGCGCCCAGTTCCTCGAGCATGGGTTTGAGGCGCCGCGGGCCCGATGAGTCGTGGAACATCGCCAGGTCGACGCCGCAGGTGACGATCTCGCCCACCGACACCCGCTCGCGTCCGCTCGCGCGTGCGATGAGCTTCTGCGCCAGCGTCTGGGCCGGCGCGCGGGTTGGAGCCTTCAACGTCATTCCGGCTTGGCTCCCGAGAACTTGACCACCTGGGCCCAGCGCGTGATTTCGCTCTGCACGAAGGCTGAGAACTGCTCGGTCGAATTGCCGACGGGAATCGCGCCTTCGGTTTCCAGGCGCTGTCGCATGTCGGCCTGCTGCAGCGCGTTGCGCGCGGCATCGCCGATCTGCCTGACCCGCTCGGCAGGCATGTGGGCCGGCCCGAAGAGCCCGAACCATGCGCTCGACTCATAGCCCGGCAGTGCCTCGGCAATCGCCGGCACGCTGGGAAACGCCGGCAGCCGCTTGGACGTGGTGACGCCCAGCGCCTTGAGCTTGCCGGCCTGGATGTGCGCCTTGACGTTGCCCACGGCCGCGAACATCAGCTGCACCTGGCCCGCGAGCACGTCCTGCACCGCGGGCGAGGTGCCCTTGTAGGGAATGTTCACGATGTCCACGCCCGACTGCATCTTGAACGCCTCGCCTGCCATGTGGAGCGACGAGCCCACCGCGCCGATCGCGAAGTTAAGTTGGCCGGGCTTCGACTTGGCAAGCGCGATGAGCTCGCGCACGTCCTTGGCGGGCACCGACGGGTGCGCCACGAGGATCGAGGGTGAAGTGGCCACACAGGTGAGCGCAGTGAAGTCCTTTACCGGATCGAAAGGCAGCGTCGGGTAGAGCGTGGCGTTGATCGCGTGGCTGGTGAAACTCATCAGCAGCGTGTTGCCGTCGGGCGCGGCCTTGGCCACCGCATCGGCGGCAATGTTGCCGCCCGCGCCGGGCCGGTTCTCGACGATGACCGTGCGGCCGAGTGCCGGCCCCATGCTCACGGCGAGCGAGCGCGCAAGCGTGTCGGTCGAGCCGCCCGCGGGCGCGCCCACGAGAATGCGTACCGGCGCGCTGCCGATCTGCGCAAAGGCACTGCCGGTCCATGCAGCGGCCAGCGACGAGAGGAGGATGTCGCGTCTTTTCATGTGTTGTGTCTCCGAGGAAATCGGGGGTGTTTTATTCGGGCTTAGAGCCCCAGGTAGGCGCGCCGCAGTTCGTCGCTGCCAAGCAATTCGCCGGGCAGGCCCGAGAAGCGCACGCTGCCGTTCTCCAGCACGTAGGCGCGGTCGGCAATTTCGAGCGACTGGCCCACGTTCTGCTCGACCAGCATCACCGCGAGGCCGCCGTCGCGCAGTTCACGGATCAGCGAGAACATCTCTTCGACCAGGAGCGGCGAAAGCCCGAGCGAGGGCTCGTCGAGGATCAGCAGCACCGGCTCGGCCATGAGGCCACGCGCAATGGCCAGCATCTGCTGCTCGCCGCCGCTCATCGTGCCGGCGTGCTGCGCCATGCGCTCGCGCAGCCGCGGGAAGATGTGGAACATCTTCTCGACGTTGGCCGCGCGCCGCTCGCGAGCGCGGGTGAAGGAGCCGAGTTCCAGGTTCTCCAGCACGCTCAGGTTGGGAAACACCTTGCGGCCCTCAGGCACCTGGATGAGGCCGGCCTTGACCACGTCGCGGTAGTGCGCACCGCTCAGGTCCTTGCCGTCGAAACGCACCGTGCCGCCCCAGGCGGGGCACAGGCCGCAGACCATCTTGTTGAGCGTGGACTTGCCCGCGCCGTTGCTGCCGAGCAGCGCGACCATCTCGCCCGCGTTCACCTGCAGGTCGACGCCGCGCAGCACCTCGACGCGGCCGTAGCCGCCGCGCAGGCCTTGGATCTCCAAAAGCGCGCTCATGCCTCGACTCCCGATGCAGCCTTGCGCAGCCGCGCCGCGGTGCCATGGCCCAGGTAGGCTTCGACGACCTTGTCGTCGGAGGTCACTTGCGCCGGGCTGCCCTCGGCGATGAGCTGGCCCTGCGCGAGCACCCACACGTGCTCGGCGAGGTTCATCACGGCCTGCATGACGTGCTCGATCATCAGCACCGTGACGCCGCTGTCGGCAATGCCGCGCACCACCGGCATCATCTCGGCAATCTCCTGGGGGTTGAGGCCGGCGAGCACTTCGTCCAGCAGCAGAAGGCGCGGCTTCGTGGCGAGCGCGCGGGCCAGTTCGAGGCGCTTGCGGCCGGCCACGGTAAGGTCCGATGCGGGCTTGTCGAGCTGCGGCGCAAGGCCCACGCGCAGCGCGACGGCCTCCGCGTTCTGCAGCGCCTCGGCGCGGCCGCGCACATGCAGGTGCGCACCCACGGCGATGTTCTCGCGCACCGTCTGCGCCGCAAAGGGCTTCACGATCTGGAAGGTGCGGGTCATGCCGAGCGCGGCATTGCGGTGCGGCTCGCGGCCGGTGATGTCCTCGCCCGCGAAGCGCACGGTGCCGGTGTCGGGCTTCAGGAAGCCGGACATCAGCGCGAACAGCGTGGTCTTGCCCGCGCCGTTCGGTCCGATCAGCGCGCTCAGGCTGCCCTCGCGCACCGAGAGGCTCACGTTCTGCACGGCCTTCAGGCCGCCGAAAGAGCGCGAGAGGCCGTCGATGGCCAGCAGGGCATCAGTCATGGCGACCTCCTTTCGACTGCCACAGCTGCCGCACCGACAGCCCGATGCCCGCGATGCCGCGCGGCACGAAGATGACGATGAGCACGAGCACCGTGCCGTAGATCACCATGTTGATGCCGGGCAGTTCGCCGAAGAGGTTGCGCGTGAGGTCCGACAGCACATGCAGCACGACGGCGCCGAGCACCGGGCCCCACATCGTTCCCATGCCGCCTACGATGGCCGCGACCAGTGCCTCGATCGACACGGCCGGGCCATAGGCAATGCCCGCGTCGATGTACTGGAACACCTGCACGTAGAACGCGCCCGCAGCGCCCATGAACGCCGCCGAAAGGCCGATGGCCCCGAGCTTCACGCGGAACGGGTCGACGCCGACGGCGCGGGCCGCATCTTCGTTGTCGCGCACCGCTTGCAGGTATGCGCCGAAGCGTCCGTTGCGCAGCCACCAGGTGACCAGCAGCGCCGCGACGACCATTGCCAGCACGACCCACAGGTAACCCGCGCGCGACGAGAACTGCAGGTTGGCTACCGATTCGCGCAACGGCACCATCAGGCCCACGCCGCCGCCCGTGAAGTCAACCGACAGCGCGAGGATGCGGAACACCTCGGCGAAGGCCAGCGTGACGAGCGCGAAGTAAGACCCCTTGAGGCCATAGCGGAAGCTGAGCGCGCCGACGAAAAGCCCGACAAGCGCACCGCCGATGATGGCCAGCGGCAGTGCGACCCAGGCGTTGATGCCGCCTTGCAGTTGCGCGATGGCCTGGATGTAGGCCCCGGTGCCGAAGAACAGCGCATGCCCGAACGAGAACTGCCCGCCGAAGCCGCCCAGGATGTTCCAGGCCTGTGCGATGAGCGTGGCGTAGAGCGCCATCATCACGAAGTTCAGCGTGACGCCCGACTTTGTGACGAGCGGCACGCAGCCGACCAGCACCGCAAAAAGCGCGATGCCCGCGAGTTGCCTGTGTGCGCCGTTCATGCCTTGGCCCCGAACATGCCCTGCGGCCTGAAGAGCACCACGCCGATGAAGATCGCGAAGATGCCGATCTGCCCAAGCGACTCACCGAGGTAAAGGCCGCCGAGCGACTCGACGATGCCGACAAGGAAGCCGCCGACCAGCGCGCCCACGAAGCTGCCCATGCCTCCGAGCACCACGATGGTGAAGGCCACGAGCACAAAGCCGCCGCCCACCTGCGGATTGACGTAGTACGCCGGCAACAGGAAGCACGCCGCCGCGCCCAGGCACGCCAGGCCGATGCCGAAGCTCATTGCGTAGACATGGTCCACGTCGATGCCCATGAGCTTGGCGCCCTCCTTCTCCTTGGCAACGGCGCGGATGGCGCGGCCCAGGTCGGTGCGCCCCATGATCCAGAACAGGACGCCCGAGACCACGAGCGCGCCCGCGAAGGCCACGAGCTTGGGCACCGCGATCATCGCGGGGCCGATGGCGACGGTGCTGAGCGAATAGGCGGTGTCGATGTTGCGGGTGTCCGACTTGAAGAACAGCAGCGCGAGGTTCTCCATGACGATGGCGATGCCCAGCGTTGCCAGCAGGATGTTCTCGTCCTTGCCGTGGCCCGCGCGGTTGATGACCACGCGCTGCAGCGCATAGCCGAGCGCGAACATGCCGGTCACGACGATGGGCAGCGCAAGATAGGGATCGATTCCCAGCCGCTCCTTCAGGAAGTACACCGCGTACAGCGCCAGCATGAGGCTGGCGCCATGCGCGAAGTTGATGATGTGCAGGACGCCGTAGATCAGCGTGAGCCCCAGCGCGATCAGTGCGTACACCGCGCCCGTCGTCAGCCCGTTCAGGACCGACGGGAAAAGAATGCCGAAATCGAACATCCCGCCTTCCGCTTCAGGCCGTGCGCAGCGGGAACACCGGGTCCACTTCGCGGTAGTCGCGCGGAATGATGACCTTGATGTCGTTCTTCACCACCTGCGTCATGAGCGGTTGCGCGCCTTCGTTCTGGCCGTTGACGAACTTGGTCGGGCCGTAGGGCATGAAGTGGTTCGAGAAGGTGCTCTTCTCCAGCGCATCGACGATGGCCGCGCGCTCTGCGGATTTGGCGCGCTCCAGCGCATCGGCCAGGAGCCACATCGACGCGTAGGTCATGAAGACCTCGTAGCTGAAGAACTGGCCCTTGGCCTCCACGCGCTTGCGCAGCTCCTGCGCGCGCTTGTCCTTGGGATTGAACCAGTGGTTGCAGTCGATGATGCCGTTGGCCGCATCCGGAAATTCCTTCACGAACTTGTAGCTCGACGCCGCGCCGCCCAGCACCGAGAAGATCGCCTTGGGCACCACCTTCTGCTGTTGCATGGTGCGCACGAGCAGCGCGTACTCGTTGTAGTAGTTGGCCGGAATCACGATGTCGGGATTGATCGACTTCATGCGCAGCACGATGTTGTTGAAGTCGCGCGTGGGGTTGGCGTGCTTGACCACTTCCTTCACCTCGAAGCCGTAGCCCGGCAACTCGCGCGAGAGCAGCTGCGCGGTGCCGGCGCCGAAGAGCGACTCCTCGTGGATGATCATCACCGTCTTGGCGGGGTTGCCCGCCGCCTTGTTGAGCACCAGCAGGTTGGCCATGGCCACCTCGGTCGACTTCTTGTAGCCCGGGCCGAAGCGGAAGGTGTTCTTCAGGCCGCGCTCCACGATCTGGTCGGCCACGCCCACGTCCACCACGTGCGGCAGGTTGTACTTGGCCGCGGCCTGCGTGGTTGCCAGGCAAATGGCCGAGGCATACGCGCCCACGATGGCCGAGACGCCGGCCTCGTTCATCTTCTCGACCTCGGCGGCACCCGCCTGCGGCTGCGACTGCGCATCGCCGAGCAGGGCCTCGAGCTTTGCGCCGCCAAGCGACTTGATGCCGCCCGCTGCGTTGATGTCCTCGATGGCCATGAGCGCACCCAGGCGGCACTGCTGGCCCGAATAGGCGAGCGCACCGGTGACCGGATGCAGCACGCCGACCTTGACGGCCTTGGGCTGCGCGCCGGCCACGAGCGGGAAGGCAACGGCAGTTGCCAGGGCGGCGGACTGCGACACGAAACTGCGGCGGTTCTGCATGGTGGGCTTTCCTTTTTCTCTTCAGTTGAACTTGGCTGACACGTCTTTGCTGACCCACACCTTCGCGTCGATGCTGCCCACGCGGGAGAGCTGCATTTCGTAGGTGTAGCGGTCGGGGCGGTAGAGGCCGTGCAGCCACTGCACGGGCCGCTCGTCTTCGTCGTAGATGAGGCGGCGCACCGCGAGCAGCGCCGAGCCGACCGACACGTCCAGGTGCTGCGCAAGCACGTTATCTGCCAGGCGCGCCGAGATGGTCTGGTGCGCGCGGCCCACCTTCACGCCCGACTCCTCCAGCAGCACGAGGATCGGCTTCTTCGACAGCTCGCGGCGGCCGAAGCGGCGCGCGATGGTGTCGGGCACGTATGTGGTGATGTGGGAGAGCGGCCCCTCCTTGGTGGAGCGCACGCGCACCGCCTTTTGCACGGCATCGCCCAGCTGCAGCTGCAGCGCCTCGGCCACCTGGGTGGAGGCTGTGATGGTCGCGACCTCGATCACCTTCACGGAGGTGTGCAGGCCCATGGTGACGAGGTTCTCGAGCAGGCCGCGCAGGTTGGCGCGCTCCAGGCTCGTTGCGCCGGACGACTCGCCCGCCCCCGGCGGCGGCAGCGCGCGTGTGCGGCGGCCGGGGTTGCGTGCGATCAGCCCTTCGGACGAGAGCTGCTCGAGCGCGCGGCGCACCGTGACGCGTGCCACGCCGAACTGAGCCATGAGCGCGAGTTCACCGGGCAGGCCCTCCGCAAAACGCCCTTCGTGCAACTGCTCACGCAGGACCAGATAGATCTGGTGGTACTTCGGCAAAGGCATTTGCGACATGCCTTTGATGTTTTTGCAGTTTCAATGTTCTGTCAATGGGACATTTAAAGCGACGACTGCACAAAGAGAAACGGCGCGCCGGGACATTGCCCGCCGCGCCGTTTGTGGCTGTTCGCTTGCCGCTTACAGCTTGAACGGAATCACTTCCTGGCGCTGCTCGCCGAGCCCTTCGATGCCCAGCGTCATCACGTCGCCCTTCTTCAGGTAGAGCGGCGGCTTCATGCCGAGGCCAACGCCGGGCGGCGTGCCGGTGGTGATGACGTCACCGGGCAGGAGCGTCATGAACTGGCTCAGGTAGCTCACGATCTTGGCAATACTGAAGATCATGGTCTTGGTGCTGCCGGTCTGCATGCGCTTGCCGTTGAGGTCGAGCCACATCGACAGCTTTTGCGGATTGGGCACTTCGTCGCGGGTTACCAGCCAAGGGCCGATGGGGCCGAAGGTGTCGCAGCCCTTGCCCTTGTCCCAGGTGCCGCCGCGCTCGATCTGGAACTCGCGCTCGCTCACGTCGTTGATGGTGCAGTAGCCGGCCACGAAGTTGAGCGCGTCCTTTTGCGAGACATAGCGCGCGCGCGTGCCGATGACCACGCCAAGCTCCACTTCCCAGTCGCTCTTGACCGAGTTCTTGGGCAGCATGACAGGATCGTTCGGGCCCTGGATGCAGCTGGTCGCCTTCATGAAGACCACCGGCTCGGCAGGAATAGGCAGGCCCGATTCGGCGGCGTGGTCGGCGTAGTTGAGGCCAATGGCAATGAACTTGCCGACGTTGGCCACGGGGCTGCCGAAGCGAGGCTTGCCCTTGACCAGCGGCAGCTTGTCGATCTTCTGCTTGCGCAGCTTGGCAATGGCGGCATCGCCGAGTTGCTCGGGCCCGATGTCCTTGACCACCGCGCTCAGGTCGCGCAGGCGGCCTTCGTCGTCGATGAGGCCGGGCTTTTCCTTGCCGGGGTTGCCATAGCGAACGAGTTTCATGTTGTCCTTTCTTGGGGGATCTTGGGGAAGACGGTTGTCTGACTAGTAAGTGGATCGGCCGCCGGAGAGGTCGAACACGGCGCCGGTGGAAAACGAGCAATCTTCGGTGCAAAGCCAGCCGACCATCGCAGCCACCTCTTGCACCGTGCCGAAGCGGCCCATCGGAATTTTCGAGAGCATGAACGCGATGTGCTCCGGTGTCATCTGGTCGAAGATGGCGGTCTTTACTGCAGCGGGCGTTACGCAGTTGACGCGTATGCCGGTGTCGGCCAGCTCCTTGCCCAGCGACTTGGTGAGCGCAATCACGGCGGCCTTGCTCGCACTGTAGGCGCTGGCGTTGGGGTTGCCCTCCTTGCCCGCCACGGAGGCAATGTTGACGATGCGGCCGTAGCCCTGCTTGCGCATTTGCGCCACCACTTCGCGGCAGCACAGGAAGACGCCGTTGATGTTGACGTCCATCACCTGCCGCCAGTCGTCCGCGGGGTAGTCCCAGAGCTTGGTGTTGGGGCCCGTGATGCCGGCGCTGTTGACCAGCGCGTCGATGCGCTGCGAATGCGCCAGCGTTTGCGCGACGGCCGCCACAACCGAAGGCTGCTGCGCCACATCGACCTTGACCGCAAAGGCCTTCGGACCCAACGCTGCGGCGGCCTTGCCTGCCGCGGCTTCGTCGCGGTCCCACAGGGTGACGCTGCCGCCCGATGCGATCAGCCGCTCGGCAATGCCGTAGCCCAGCCCCGCCGCACCGCCGGTCACCACGGCATGGCGCCCGGCGAAGTCGAGCTGGTTCATATGGTGATGCCGCCGTCTACCGTGAAGGCCTGGCCTGTTGCAAACACCGATTCGTCGCTGGCCAGGAACACCACCACGGGCGCGATCTCTTCGGCCTGGGCGAGCCGTCCCATGGGCTGGCGGGCGATGAAGGCCTTTCGCGCGGCGTCCGGATCTTCGTTGGCGTTGATGCGCTCGCCGAGCGAGGGTGTGTCGACCGTGCCTGGGCACACGGCGTTGCAGCGGATGCCGCGCGCCACAAAGTCGGCCGCCACGCTCTTGGTGAGCCCGAGCACCGCCGCCTTGGTGGTGCCATAGACAAAGCGGTTGGGCAGCCCCTTCATGCTCGAGCACACGCTCGCCATGTTGATGATGCTGCCGCGCCCCGCGGCCAGCATGCCGGGCAGGGCTGCCTGGATGGTCCAGAACTGCGCGCGCACGTTCAGGTTGAACGCGAACTCCAGGTCCTTGTCGGAGGCGTCGAGCGCGGTGCCGTTGTGCACCACGCCCGCGCAGTTGAACAGCACGTCGAGCGCGGGAAGGCTTTTGAAGAAGGCGCCGATGGCTTCCTTGTCGAGCACGTCGAGCCTGGCGGTGCGAACGTTGGCCACGCCGGCGTAGCGTTCGAGCAGCTTCTCGTTCACGTCGGTCGCCCAGACCTGTGCGCCTTCGGCGGCCATGGCGAGCACGCTCGCGTAGCCAATGCCTTGTCCGGCCGCCGTCACGAGCACGGTCTTGCCCTTGAGTCTCATGCATGTCTCCTTGAAAGATGGAACCGGCCGTTCAGGGTTTGGCCTGATGGCAATGGCGCGGTGCGGATCGTATTCTGAATTGGCCTTACCACTTGTCCAATTCAGGACAACCCTTAACAGACATCCGTGCCGCTCCAAACCGTTGAACCGCAGCGCTTGTACCGCCAGATTGCCGACCAGCTCCGTGGGCTGATCGGCCAGGGCGAATTCGCGGTCGGCGCGCGGCTGCCGGCCGAACGCGATTTGGCCAAGCAGCTCGGCGTGAGCCGGCCTTCGGTGCGCGAGGCGCTGATTGCGCTCGAGGTCGAGGGCTGGGTCGAGGTTCGAACCGGCTCGGGCGTGTATGTGCTCGACCGCTCCCATCGCGCAAGCAAGCCGGTGGCACCCACCGAATGGGGACCGCTCGAGCTGATTCGCGCGCGCCGGGTGATCGAGGGCGAAACCGCAGCCATTGCAGCCACCATCGGCAAGCGCAAGGACATCGACGCGATGAGCCGCGCCATCGAACTGATGCGCGAGCTTGCAGACCGCGACGTGCTGCCGCTGGACGGGGACCGCGCATTCCACGTAGCCATTGTTTCGGCCAGCGGCAACGCGGTGCTGGTGGAAACAGTGCAGAGCTTCTGGGATTCGCGCAACGGGCCCATCTTTACGCGCCTGGGCGGCTACTTCGAAACGGTGCCTTCGTGGCGCTCGGCCATTGCCGAGCACGAGGCCATTCGCGACGCAGTGGCCGCGCACGACGCCGAGGGCGCGCGCGCCGCAATGCACATCCACATGGACAACTCGCACCAGAGATTCAGCGCGAGCTGGCGCCGCGCAAAAACTTCCTGAATCGCCAGCAGCATTTTTCTTTCAGCCACTAAAACGGAGACAAACCGATGAACAGCAAACGAAACGCCCTGAAAGCCATCGCCGCCTGCGCCCTGGCAGCCACCGCGCTGGGCACCGCCGGCATTGCCGGTGCGCAGACCAAGCTCAAGTGGGCTCACGTGTACGAAACCTCGGAGCCGTTCCACAAGTATTCCGTGTGGGCGGCCGAAGAGATCAAGAAGCGCACCAACGGCAAGTACGACATCCAGGTGTTTCCCGCATCGAGCCTTGGCAAGGAAGCGGACATCAACCAGGGCATGACGCTCGGCACGGTCGACATTGTGCTGACGGGCGCGAGCTTTGCAGGCAACACGTACAAGCCGCTGGCCGTTACCTACTTTCCGTTCATCTTCCGCGACGCGGAGCATCTGCTGAAGTACGCCAAGAGCGACGTGTTCCAGGAGCTTGCCAAGGGCTACGACGAAAAGAGCGGCAACCACATCACGGCGCTCAACTACTACGGCGCGCGCCACGTGACGTCGAGCGCAGCCAAGCCGGTGACCAAGCCGGAGGACATGAAGGGCCTGAAGATCCGCGTGCCCGATGCACCTGCGTACCTGGCCTTCCCGAAGGCGCTGGGCGCCAATGCCACGCCCATTGCCTTTGCCGAGGTTTACCTGGCACTGCAGAACAACACGGTCGATGCGCAGGAAAACCCGCTGCCCACCATCGAGGCCAAGAAGTTCTTCGAGGTGCAGAAGAACATCTCGCTCACGGGCCACATCGTCGACTCGCTGCTGACGGTGACCTCCGGCCAGCTGTGGGGCAAGCTCTCGGCGGACGAGAAGAAGATCTTCACCGAAGTGATGCAGGAAGCGGCTGAAAAGACGGGCCGCGACATCATTGCCTCGGAAGCCCGCCTGGTAGAGGAGTTCAAGAAGAAGGGCAACAACGTGATCACGGTGGACAAGGCCGCGTTCCGCGAAGCCGTGCTGAAGAACACCAAGCCCACGGACCACGGCTACCGCCAGCAAGACTACGACCGCATCACGGCAATTAAGTAAACCCCCAGTCTGCGCGCACTTCGTGTCGCTTCGCCCACCCCCCTGCAGGGGGCAACACCAGCGGCCCGGCAAAGCCGGTTCCGCGGTGTTCCTGGAATGGGCCCGCACCCTTTCACGAGACTTGGCATGACCGAACAAAAAATCATTGATGACGAGGGCAACTTCCATGCGGAAGACGAGGCCGTCGACCTTTCCACCACCATTGCCGAAGGCTGGATCTCGCTTGCGATCTTCTGGCTGCTCGGGCTCACGGTGTTCTACCAGTTCGTTACGCGCTACGTGATGAACGACTCGGCCGCATGGACCGAAGAAGTGGCGCGCTACATGCTGATTGCCGTGGTCTTCATCGGCGCGGCCGTCGGGGTCGCAAAGAACAACCAGATTCAGGTCGACTTTTTCTACCGTCACATGCCCCCTGCAATGGGCCGATGGGTGTCGCGCGCGGTCGATGTGCTGCGCACCGCGTTCTTCGTTGCGGCCGTGATCATGACGGTGCAGATGATGCTGAAGATCGGCAACAACACACGCATGACCATCGTCGATGCGCCCATGAACATCGTCTATGCGCTGTGCCTGTTCGGCTTCATCGCGATGACCTGGCGTTCGATCCAGGTAGCGCGCATTCACTGGAAGCGCGGCTACAGCGTGCTCGAACGCCCCGAATCCACCCTGGCCGACCACTGAGCCCGACGAGAACACTGCATGCTCAAAATATTCTTCCTGATCTTCATGGCGGGCGGCATTCCGGTGGCCGTGGCCATGGCCGGCGCATCGCTGGCGTACATCCTGGTGAGCGGCAGCCTCCCGCCGTTCGTCGTCATCCACCGCATGGTGAGCGGAATCGACAGCTTTCCGCTGCTGGCGGTGCCCTTCTTCATCCTGGCGGGCAACCTGATGAACAACGCGGGCATTACAACCCGTATCTACAACTTCGCTCTTGCGCTGGTCGGTTGGCTCAAGGGGGGCCTGGGCCATGTGAACGTGCTCGGTTCGGTGATCTTCGCGGGCATGAGCGGCACGGCCATTGCCGATGCGGCGGGCCTGGGCACCATCGAGATCAAGGCCATGAAGGAGCACGGCTACTCGACCGAGTTCGCGGTCGGCGTGACTGCCGCCTCGGCCACGCTGGGCCCGATCATTCCGCCGAGCCTTCCGTTCGTGATCTACGGAATGATGGCCAACGTGTCGGTGGGGGCGCTGTTCCTTGCAGGCATCTTGCCCGGCGCGCTGCTGGCCATCTTGATGATGCTGACGGTGGCCTACTTTGCCCATCGCAATGGCTGGGGCGGCGACGTCAAGTTTTCGAGCACGCGTTTCTTCAAGGCCATGTGCGAACTGGCCGTGGTGATCGCCTGGCCGCTTCTGATCTGGCTGCTGGTGGCAAAGCTGGGCACGCCGCCGCAGCTCACGGTGTTTGCAGGCCTGGCATCGCTCTTCGTGCTCGACAAGATCTTCAAGTTCGAGGCGCTGCTGCCCATCATGACGCCGGTGCTGCTGATCGGCGGCATGAGCACGGGCCTCTTCACCCCGACTGAAGGCGCGATTGCCGCCTGCGTGTGGGCCATGATTCTCGGCTTTGCCTGGTACAAGACGCTCTCGTGGAAGATGTTTGTCAACGTTTGCCTCGACACCATCGAGACCACCTCGACCGTGCTGTTCATCGTGGCGGCGGCCTCGATTTTCGGATGGATGCTTACCGCCACCGGCGTGACCACCGACATAGCAAGCTGGGTGCTGGGCTTCACCAAGGAAGCCTGGGTGTTCCTGCTGCTGGCCAACCTGTTGATGCTGTTCGTTGGCTGCTTCCTGGAGCCCACCGCTGCCATCACCATTCTGGTGCCCATCCTGCTGCCGATTGCCACGCAGCTGGGCGTCGATCCGATTCACTTCGGCCTGGTGATGGTGCTGAACCTGATGATCGGCCTGCTGCATCCGCCGATGGGCATGGTGCTGTTCGTGCTGGCGCGCGTGGCGGGGCTGAGCTTCGAGCGCACGACCATGGCGATCCTGCCGTGGCTCATTCCGCTGCTGCTGGCCTTGGCCGCGATTACCTATGTGCCTGCATTGGTACTGTGGCTCCCGAAAATGTTCTTTTGACCCACACAACACGAGTTCCACGATGAATCCCTTCATTCGCCTGCATCCCGCCGACGATGTCGTGATCGCGCGCAGCCAGCTGGTCGGCGGCGCCAAGGTCGAAGACTTTGCCGTGCGCGGCCTCATTCCCGCCGGCCACAAGGTGGCGACACACGCCATTGCTGCGGGTGAGCCGGTGCGCCGCTACAACCAGATCATCGGTTTTGCGAGCAAGCCGATCGCGGCCGGCGAGCACGTGCACACGCATAACCTCGACATGGGGCCCGACAAGGGCGACTTCGAGCGCGACTACGCCTTCGGCGCCGACGTGAAGCCGGCGCCCGCCAAGCGAGAGGCCACATTCATGGGCATCAAGCGGGCGGACGGCCGCGTGGCCACGCGCAACTACATCGGCGTGCTCACGAGCGTGAACTGCTCGGCCACGGCGGCGCGCGCCATAGCCGACCACTTTTCGCGCAAGACCAATCCGGCTGCGCTGGCGGACTACCCCAACGTCGACGGCATCGTGGCGCTCACGCACGGCACGGGCTGCGGCATGGACACGCAGGGCATGGGCATGCAGATCCTGGAGCGCACGCTCACGGGCTATGCCACGCACCCGAACTTTGCGGGCGTGCTGGTGGTGGGGCTGGGCTGCGAGGCGAACCAGATCAACGCCTGGCTGGCAACGGGCCACCTGGCAGAGGGCGAGAACTTTCGCACCTTCAACATCCAGGACACGGGCGGCACCCGCAAGACGGTCGAGAAAGGCATTGCACTCATCAACGAGATGCTGCCGCGCGCCAATGCGGCAAAGCGTGAGCCTTGCAGTGCGTCGCACATCACCATCGGCCTGCAGTGCGGCGGCTCCGACGGCTACTCGGGCATCAGCGCCAACCCGGCGCTGGGTGCGGCGGTCGACCTGCTGGTGGCGCATGGCGGCACGGCCATCTTGAGCGAAACGCCCGAGGTCTATGGCGCCGAGCACCTGCTCACGCGGCGGGCGGTGCGGCGCGAGGTGGGCCAGAAGCTGGTGGACCGCATCAAGTGGTGGGAGCACTACACCGAGATCAACCAGGGCGAGATGAACAACAACCCCTCACCGGGCAACAAGGCCGGCGGCCTCACGACGATTCTCGAGAAGTCGCTCGGCGCAGTCGCCAAGGGCGGCACCAGCAACCTCGAGGCGGTGTACGAATACGCAGAGCCCGTAACGGCGCACGGCTTCGTCTACATGGACACGCCGGGCTACGACCCCGTGAGCGCCACCGGGCAGGTGGCGGGCGGCGCAAACATCATCTGCTTTACCACCGGGCGCGGCTCGGCGTACGGCTGCGCGCCCTCTCCTTCGCTCAAGCTCGCGACCAACTCGGCGCTGTGGCAGCGGCAGGAAGAGGACATGGACATCAACTGCGGCGAGATCGTCGACGGCAGCAGTTCGATCCAGGAGATGGGCCAGCGTATCTTCGAACTGGTGCTGGCCACCGCGTCCGGCGAACCGTCGAAAAGTGAAAAGCATGGCTACGGCCAAAACGAATTCGTGCCGTGGCAAGTCGGCGCAGTGATGTAAGGAACCTATGCCCCAAACACTTCCAGCCTCCGATCTGCGTTCGCACTGCGCCCGCATTCTCGAAGCCGCGGGCAGCACGCCTGCCGAAGCCGCGCAGGTGGCCGCCAACCTTGTGCTCGCCAACCTGAGCGGCCATGATTCTCACGGCGTGGGCATGCTGCCCCGCTATGTCGACGCAGTGGCCGAAGGCGGCCTGGTGCCCAATGCATCGGTCAAGGTCAACGCAGACATCGGCACGCTGCTCGCGCTAGACGGCCAGCATGGCTACGGGCAGGTCGTCGGCGTGCAGGCGATGGAGCTTGGCATTGCACGTGCCAGGCAGCACGGCAGTTGCATCTTCACGCTCGCAAACGCGCACCACCTGGGCCGCATCGGGCACTTTGCCGAAATGGCAACGGCCGAAGGCCTGGTGTCGATGCACTTCGTCAATGTGCTGTCGCGGCCCGTTGTGGCGCCATGGGGCGGCGGCGACGGACGTTTTGGCACCAACCCTTGCTGCATCGGCATTCCGCTGGCTGGGGCCGAACCTTTTCTGCTCGACTTTGCAACCAGCCGCGTGGCACAAGGAAAGATGCGCGTTGCGCACAACAAGGGCGAGAAGGTGCCCGACGGCTACCTGATCGACGAGCGCGGCGCGCCGACCAACGACCCGGGCGTGGTGGTGGTGCCGCAATCGAACGGACTTTTCGGCGCGCTCATGACCTTCGGCGAGCACAAGGGCTATGGCATGGCCATGGCTTGCGAGCTGCTGGGCGGCGCGCTCACCGGCGGCGGCACGTGGCACCGCCCGGCCGACACCGCCCGCACGGTGCTCAACGGCATGCTGACCATCCTCATCGACCCGGCAAAGCTGGGAACCCAGGCCAGCTTTGCACAGGAGGCCACGGCCTTTGTCGACTGGCTGCGCCAGAGCCCGCCGGGCGCCGGCTTCGACCAGGTGCAGATCGCGGGCGAACCCGAGCGCGCCGCACGCGTTGCGCGCGAGCGCGAAGGCATCTGGCTGGACGATGCGACTTGGGGAGAAATAGTCGCTGCCGGTTCGAAGGTGGGCGTGGCAATCGCCTGAAAGCCCGGGGCCACGGCTTCTACCTGGCTCTACCTCGTTCCGCCTCGTTCTACCTGGCGGCGCGCATTGCGCGACTTCTGGCTCAGCACGATGGCAATCCCACCCAGGATTGCAACTGATGCCGCGGCCAGCCGCGGCGTGATTGCTTCCGAGAGCAGCAGCACGCCGCCGAACGCAGCCAGGAGCGGCACCGACAGCTGAACGGTGGCCGCCTGCATGGCAGAAAGGCGAGCCAGCGCCGCATACCAGACGACATAGCCGATGCCCGAGGTCAACGCGCCGGAGGCCACCGCCAGGGCAATGCCGGTCGCGTCCGCATGGGCGCGCGCCACAAAAACCACGCTGAGGGCCAACGCCAACGGCACGGCACGCAAAAAGTTGCGCGACGTGGCGGCGAGCGGATCGGCCACGCCACGGCCGCGAAGCGAATACACGCCCCATGCAACGCCGGCAACGGCCATCAGCACAGCGCCGGCGAGCGGTGGCGCGGCGACGCCAGGCAACACCAGGTAGACGAGCCCGCCTGCCGCCAGCACGAAACCAAGCCATGCAACCGGCCCGAAGCGCTCGCCGGAGCCCAGGCCCGCGCCCAGCATCGTGAGCTGCACCGCGCCGAACAAGATCAGCGCGCCCGTGCCCGCAGAAAGGCTGAGGTAAGCAAAAGAAAAGAAGGCGACATAGGCGAACAGCATGACGGCGGCAAGCCAATCGGCTCGGGCGGCCGAAGGGGGCCGCGCCCTCAGCTGAACCACGAGCGCAAGCGTGATTGCGCCGGAAACAAGCCGAATGCTGCCGAAGCTGGCCGGATCGATGCCTTGCCGCTGCAGCGCGAGCCTGCACAACAGCGAATTGGCCGCGAACGCGAGCATGGCCACCGCCGTCAGCGCAATGGTCCGCAGGATGGAAGGGCCGCGGCGCAGCTCCGACACGGCTTCAGACATGGCTCGCCACCACGAAGACGGCCCACCCCAACAACGCGAAACCCAGCGGTGCGCTCAGCCTGTGGCCCCACGCAACGTTCTTCTCCAATGCCATGGCCGCGGCCAGCAGCAGCATCCAGCCAAGGCTGCCTGTGCCGAGCGCGAACATCAACAGCATGAGCGCCCAGCAGCAGCCCACGCAGAAGAGCCCGTGGTGGGTGCCCAACGCAAACGCATGGCGTGCTTGCGCATGGCCGCGCCAGTGCTCGATGACAAAGCTCAAAGGCGTGCGGCATTTTTCGAGGCATTGGTGCTTGAGGCGGCTGAACTGGAACGCGCCGGCCAGCGCAATGGTCGCAGCGCCGAGCACCCAGCCATGCCAGGCCAGCGTGGGGGCGCTGGCGAGCAGCGCCAGCACTGCGCTGTGCAGCCCATGCGCCAGCAAGCCGAAGGCGCCCCACACCGCCATGTAGCCGAGGCCCAGCATTGCGAGCAGGCGTGCATGGTCGGGGCGCCCGGCGGTCAGGCGGTCGAAGGCGTTGAACAGCGGCAGCGTGGTCGGCAGCATCATGGCGGCTGTCATGAGGATCCACGCCGCGGCGTAGAGCACGGCAGGCACGACCACGTCGCCCGCGGGAACGACCTGGCAAAGGAAAGCAGCCGGGCCCGAAGCGGTCCAATTGCCGTGTTCGAGATAGCGCCCGTAGGGGCTGCGCGCCCAAGCCCACAACGCCAGCCATGCCAGCGCGACCAGCGCGGCAAGAACCGGCACGAACACGCGGCGGTGCCGGACGGCGCTGCGCGGCAGCGCGGCGTTCATGAGTCGAACACGAAAGTGCTTTGCAACGCGTTGTGGTTCTTCAGGTTCAGGTCGATGCCCAGGGCGGGGTTCTTCGACCGGTAGGTGGGCGCTTTCCCGACGAATACCGGCGCGCCCGGCACGGTGGAAAACACGGTATCGGAAAGCGTGGTCTGCCCGCCGGTTGCCCCTCGGTAGGGCTCCAGTTCGGCGTAGTAGTCGGTGCCGATCTCCAGCTCGCCCTTGCCTTCGCTCACCGTGAATCGAATGGGCGCGCGCTCCACCGACACGACCTCGCCGATGAGCTTGGCCAGGTCGGCAATCGGTCCGCCGGCTTGCCCGGTGTAGACCTTGAGCAGCGCTTCTTCCTGCTCCTTGGAGGCGTTGTCGTCGACGAAGATTGCCGCCGTCCAGTTGCCCTGGAGGATGTTTCCGGGCACATGCGCCACGGCCGCGATGGTGTTGCCGCCGACGTCGATACCGTCGATGGTTCCCTTGTCGATGCGCCAGGCGACGATGGTGTCGCAGGTGCCGTTGTCAGGGTCCTCGCCGATCCAGCAGGGACACAGCACATTGCAGTTGCAAACTTCAAGCAGGCGACCTTCCAGGTGATAGCTCATACGAACCTCCGTTCAGAAGCTTCACGAACTCGGCTTGTCGCCGCGACTCATCAGCGGCAAGGGGGCGCTGATCGTACGCCCGGGCATCGCGCAAGTCGAGCGGCAAACCCTGCCTGGCTGTTGCCGTGGGTAGCCAGAGGGGGCTAGGGTCGCCCGTGCCGCGGCTCAGACGATCAGCGCGATCGTGGCTTCGAGGTGCTCCGAAGGCGCGCGGCGGAAGCCCGAGCGCGTAAAGCGCTGCAGCTGGCCAACGACAAAGGCCGTGAGCGCGGCGGCGCGCACCTGTGCGTCGACCGTGGGGGTTGCAGAACCATCGGCAGCGGCGGTGCCGCGCAGCACCTGGCGCAACGTGGCCTCGATCTTGTCGAAGAACTGGTTCATGCGCTGCTGGAGCCGCTCGTTCTCAAACACCAGCGCATCACCCACCATGACGCGGGTCATGCCCGGGTTGCGCTCGGCAAACTGCACCAGCAGCGTGAGGATTCTTGCGGCCTGCTGCGCACCGGTGGCACCTTCGCGCTCCAGAATCTGGTTGACCAGGGTGAAGACGCTCTGCTCGATGAAGTCGATGAGGCCTTCGAACATCTGGGCCTTGCTTGCGAAGTGGCGATAAAGCGCGGCCTCGCTAACGTCCAGCCGGGCGGCCAGTGCCGCGGTGGTTACCCGCTCCGAGCCTGGCTGTTCCAGCATGGCGGCCAGCGCCTGCAAAATCTGCACGCGCCTCTCCCCCGGCTTGGGGCGCTTTCGCACGGGGGCGGCGGCTGCCAGCGTTTCTGTAGGAGTTTCTACGCCGGGATAGCTTGTCTCTTCGTTCTGCATGGGAGCGCGTGCAAAGATGTAATCAATTGATTCTCGCACAGGGTCGCGCAGTGAGCGCGCGCAAACGGGGGCGGGAAAGCTCGTACAGAATCAACCAACCTTACAAAGTAAAGAGTTTTTCATGGCCAACAGCGTACTGGTGACCGGTGGGGCTGGATTCATTGGCAGCCACACTTGTGTGGCGTTGGCCGCGGCTGGCTATGTGCCGGTAATCCTGGACAACCTGGGCAACAGCGACGTGCGGGTGCTGGAACGCTTGCGCCAGATCACGGGCAGCGCGCCCCGGCTGATCGAAGGCGACGTGCGCGACAGGGCCCTGCTCGACCGCGTGCTGGCCACCGAACGATTCTCGGCCGTGATCCACTTTGCCGGCCTCAAGGCCGTTGGCGACTCGGTGGCCGACCCGCTCGCCTACTACGACAACAACGTGCACGGAAGCTTCGTGCTCGCCTCGGCAATGCAGCAGGCAGGCGTGCGGACCCTGATCTTTTCGTCATCGGCCACGGTGTACGGCGAACCCGACCACTCCCCCATTCCGGAAGACGCGCCTTGCAGGCCGGCGAGCCCCTATGGCCGCTCGAAGCACATGGTGGAAGAAGCTCTCACCGACCTGCATCGCGCCGAACCGGAATGGCGCATTGCGCTGCTGCGCTACTTCAACCCCGTCGGGGCCCATGAAAGCGGCCTCATCGGAGAGCATCCGCAAGGCAAGCCGAACAACCTGATGCCGTTCGTTTGCCAGGTGGCGGTGGGGCAAAGAGACAGGCTGGTGATTCACGGCAACGACTATCCGACACCCGACGGCACCGGGGTGCGCGACTACGTGCACGTGATGGACCTGGCCGAAGGACACGTGGCGGCCCTGCAGCACGCAGAGGCCCGTCCGGGGCTGGTCAAGCTCAACCTGGGCACCGGCCGCGGCGCCTCGGTGCTGGAAGTCGTGCATGCGTTCGAGCGCGCGAGCGGGCGAACGATTGCTTGCGAGATCGGCCCGCGCCGAGCTGGCGATGTGCCTGCGTATTGGGGCGATCCTTCGCTTGCGCAGGCAACGCTGGGGTGGCGTGCGCATCGCGGCCTCGACCAGATGTGTGCGGACAGCTGGCGTTGGCAGCAAGGCAATCCGAACGGATACGAGGGCTGAGCCCGCCCTGTGGAAACTGCGCTCAGCGCGCGCGAATCATCGTGCCGTAGGCCTGGTCGGTCAGGATTTCGAGGAGCATGGCGTGCGGCACGCGCCCGTCGATGATGTGCACCGCGTTCACGCCGCTCTTGGCGGCATCGAGCGCGCCTTCGATCTTGGGCAGCATGCCGCCGGAGATGGTGCCGTCGGCGAACAGGTCGTCGATTTCTCGCGCGCTCAGGTTGGTGAGCAGCTTGCCGTCCTTGTCGAGCACGCCGGGCGTGTTGGTCAGGAGCATGAGCTTCTCGGCCTTGAGCACGGTGGCGAGCTTGCCGGCGACGACGTCGGCATTGATGTTGTAGCTCTCGTTCTCCTCGCCGAAGCCGATGGGGCTGACCACCGGAATGAAAGCGTCGTCCTGCAGCGCCTTGACCACGCTGGGGTCGATGGAGACGATGTCGCCGACCTGGCCCACGTCATGGTGCAGGTTGGGGTCGGCGCGGTCGGCCATCTTGAGCTTTTGCGCCCGGATCATGCCGCCGTCGCGGCCGGTGAGGCCCACGGCCTTGCCACCGGCCTGGTTGATCAGGCCCACGATGTCCTGTTGAACCTCACCGGCCAGCACCCATTCGACCACTTCCATGGTCTCGGCATCGGTCACGCGCATGCCCTGGATAAAGCTGCCCTTCTTGCCCAGGCGGTTGAGCGCCGCCTCGATCTGCGGGCCGCCGCCGTGCACCACCACGGGGTTCATGCCGACCAGCTTGAGCAGCACCACGTCTTCGGCAAAGTCGGCCTGCAGGGCCGGATCGGTCATGGCATTGCCGCCGTACTTGATGACGATGGTCTTGCCGTGGAACTTGCGGATGTACGGCAGCGCCTGGGCCAATATCTCGGCCTTGTCGCGCGGGGGAATGTTCAGGACGGGGTCGGTCATGGGCGGGCAGGCTCCAAAACGGTGAGGACGATAGATAGATGAAATTGTCGCAACAAGCGCGCAGTCTTGGGTGCCGTCACGGGCGCAGCCAGCGCGGCACCTTGAATCGCACGATCATCAGGTACGCGCCGACGTAGGTCGTGACGAAGAGCAGGCAAAAGAGCATCAGCACGACGGTGTTGTTCCAGAACAGCACGGCCGGCACGACCGACAGCGCCGCGAACATCCACAGGTAGGGAGATGTCCGGTTGTTGCGGGCCAGCAATTGGCGAGCCTCGTCGTCTGCAAAGGCCACCCGCACAATGCGGCGAAAAATGAGCTGGTGAAAATGCAGCGCGTCCGCCGTGCCGGGCGACTGCCCGCGCGCGAGCTTGCGATAGATGGAAAACAGCGTCTCCCAGACGGGATAGATCAGCAGCAGCATCGGAAACCACGGCGAGACCACGCGATGCCGCTGAACCAGCGTGACACAGGCCACGGCGATGACCATGCCCCATACATAGGCCCCGCCGTCGCCGGCAAAGATCTTGCCGCGCGGATAGTTCCAGATCAAAAAGCCGACGGTAGCGCCCACCAGGCAGACCATCATTGCCGCGAGTTGGCGGTCGCCTACCTGCAGCGCCACGTGAGAAATGGCAAGGCAGACCAGCACGGCCACGGTGCCGGCCAGCCCGTTGTAGCCATCGATGATATTGAAGGCATGAGGCAATCCGCCGATGGCAAGTGCCGCGAAGACCACGGCGCCATAGGGAACCAGCGCCAGCCAGCCATCGACCGTCTCGATGCCGGTGCGCGACAAGCCGAGCCCGAGCAGCCAGCACGCCAGCAAGGCGGAGCCGATGGTGAGCCCCAGCCGGTAGCGCACCCTGACGTTCTGCGTCACGTCCTCCACGATGCCGGCGATGACGGCCGGTGCAATGCACAGCAGCGTGAGCATCGACGCCTTGACTGGCCACGACACGTTGAACGGATCGGTTCCCGTGATGCCGGCGGCCAGCCAGGCCACGCCCATTCCAAACATGATCCCGGCGCCGCCGAGCCGCGGCACGTGCCCCTTGTGGAAGCGCTGGGGCATGTCCGTGCCATAGAGCCGCGCATGCCTGCGCGCACGGCGCATGAACAGCTGCACGGCGAAGGCAGAGGCAAAAAAACTGATGACGATCAGAGCAATCATGTGTGGGTGTTGGGGAACTCTAGAATTCCCGAGCGAAATTAGACCATGCCAGCGCCCTCCCCCTCCCTTCCTCCCATTACCGTTTCGATCGTCAGCCACGGTCAGCTCGCGCTGATAAGGCCGCTGCTCGAGCAACTCGGCCGCTTCAGCGGTGCGTCGGTTGCCAAAGTCGTGCTCACGTTGAACATCCCCGAAGACGACGTGCTGGCGGGCGAGGAATGGCGCTTTCCGGTCGAGCGCATCGAGAACGCCCAGCCCAAGGGCTTTGGCGCCAATCACAACCAGGCGTTCCAGCACTGCGACACGCCGTGGTTCCTGGTGCTCAATCCGGACATCCGTTTTGACGCCGACGTGCTGGCGCCGCTGGTTGCACAGGCCGCACCCGACGCCGGACTGCTGACGCCGCGCATTCTGGAACCGGGCAAGAGCACACCGGAGCAGCATCGCGAGATCATCACGCCGCTGGAAATCGTGACCCGCCGAAAGCCGGGCTATGAGCGCCCGGCGGTGCCGGCGTGGATTCCGGGGCTGTTCATGCTGTTTCGCAGCGAGGCATACCGCCAGATCGGCGGCTTCGACGAGCGCTTCTTCATGTACGGCGAAGATTTCGACATTTGCGCCCGGACCCGGCTGGCGGGCTGGAAGCTGCAGGTGGGAGAAGCCCTGCTGGCGCGCCACGAGGCCCAGCGTGCCAGCCGCACCAGCAAGAAGCACCTTTACTGGCACGTGACCAGCTTGCTGAAGGTGTGGACTTCGGGTGCCTTCTGGCGCTACAGGCGGCTGAAGGCGAGCGCGAACGCCCGATAGCCAAGTTGGGCAAGGGGCTGGCGCTATCCGCGCTCCAGCAGATCTTGCGCCACAGCGTGCCAGCCGCGCCCGAAGCGGTCGTAGCGGCCCCGGGCGGCCTCGAACAAAACGGGGACCGCGCGCGCAAGTCTCGAGCGCGGCAACTCGGCCCTGAAACGCTGGTGCGCCACCTTGGCGCGCTGGGCCTCGAGGTACTTCGGTTGCACCTTCGCGCCGAGGGAGCTCAAGCGGTCAAGAAGCGCCTCCGCCCTGCGCAACCGCGCCCAATGCTTGTCGCCGCGCTCGACAAAGGCCTTGCCGATCTTTTCGGAGAGGGTTGGCCGGCGTGCGCCTATCTGGTTGCTTGCATGCTGGCGGTAGTCGATGAGCGGCTCCGCGATCACGTCGACACGGCCTGTGGCCGCCGCCACGGCGCCGAGCCATTCATCGTGCACCCAGCCTTCCGGGAACGGCAACGCGGATGCGAGCAAATCCTTGCGAAACAGGGTCGTGGCACCGGTCACCAGGTTTCGCCGCAGCAATACGCCGAAGGCATTGCCATTGGCAATGGCCGCCAGTTCAGCCGGGCGCACTTCGAGCGCATGAAAAAGCAAAGTGCCGAGCGGTGCGAGTTCGGCATCGACCAGGCGGGCATCGGTGTGCAGCAGCAGCAACTCGGGCTCCGCTTCGAAGCGCGCAGCCATGCGAGCCAGCCGGCCTGCGTGCCACACGTCGTCCTGGTCGCAGAGCGCAATGAGCTCATGGGTGCACGCCCGCACGGCCTGTTCGAAATTGCGGGTGACGCCCAGCGCCGGGGAATTCTGAAAAACGACCAGTTCGACGCGATCGGCAACGCCGCAATCTGCCAGGGTGCTGCGCACGGTGGCGATGGTCTCGTCCGTAGAGCCATCGTCCGAAAGCACAATCTGGCGCGGCAGCCTGTCCTGCGTACAGATGCTTCGCACTTGCGCCGCCACATAGCGGGCGCCGTTGCGCGTGCAAAGCGCGACCGAAATTCCCAGCATCTTCAGACCGGCGCCAGGCGCGGCGGCCAGGCGTAGCTGAAGTCTTCGCGCGCGAGCATCAGGTTCGGGCTGTAGGCAGGGTCATTCTTCAACAGCTCGCCCCATCGTTGCTGCATGTAGGCTGCCTCTTCCTCGAACTGCTCTTTTCTCTTCTGCGAGACATTCTTGGAACGGGTCGCAGACTCGTGGTGGAACAGTTCAGCGTACGGTGTCCATACGTTGCGCAGACCCGCCTCGCGCAGCCGCAGGCAAAAATCGATGTCGTTGAACGACTCCTTGAGGTGCACTTCGTCAAGCCCGCCAACTTTCAGGTAGTGGCTTTTCTGGATGACCAGGCAGGCCGCCGTAACGGCCGAGAGCGACTGGATAAGCGCCGCGCGTCCCGCATAGCCTTCTCTTCCCGCCGGCATGCCGCGATGCGAATGCGCGGCGATGCCTCCCACGCCCAGGATCACGCCCGCGTGCTGGAGTGTCTTGCCCGGATACCAGAGCCGCGCGCCCACAGCACCGACGCCGGGCTGCAGCGCGAGACTGACCATTTCGCTCAGCCAGTCGGGCGAAATGACTTCGATGTCGTTGTTGACGAGCGCGAGCACCTCGCCTTGCGCGATGGCAGCCGCACCATTGTTGAGCGCCGAATAGTTGAAGTCCCGGTCGTCGCGCAGCACGCGAATATTGGGGTTTTCCGCGGCAGCGCTCTTGAACCAGGCCAGTGCGGCGGGATCGTCGGAGCCGTTGTCGACGATGATGATTTCGTAGCGCGAATAACTCGTCTTCTGCAAGATGGATTCGATGCACTGGCGAGTCAGTTGCAACGCATTGCGCGTGGGAATGATCAACGAAACCAACGGTAAGACATCGGGCAAGGCGTAATGCACGCGGTAGCCAAAATCGAGATGTTCAGCCGTGGCACGCACCCCAGTGCGTACAAAATGTTCGTTCAGTGCCCGCTCGCCCGCAATCGCCGCATAAGGCTTGGCTGTCATCGACCGGGCCGTGCTTTCGGCATGCACCCGCCAGTGATAAAGCACGCGCGGAATGTGTTGAATCTGCCCAGGCTCCACGCGTTCCATACATCGCAGCACCAGGTCCCAGTCCTGGGAGCCCTCGAGGCCCACCCGAAAACCGCCAACCGAACGCATGAGCTCGGTGGACAGCACGCCGAGGTGGCTGAACATGTTCTGCGAACGAAACAGATCGACGTTCCAGTCGGACTTGAAATAAGGCCCGAAGCGATGACCGCCTTCATCGACCTTGTCTTCGTCCGAATAGATCAGTTGCACACCGGGGTGCTCGGCAATGCAATCGGCCACCCAGAACAACGCGTGCGCAGGCAGCAGGTCGTCATGGTCCATGAGCGCCACCCACGGGCCCGCGGCCAACTCCAGAGCGCTGTTCGACGCCGCCGAGATATGGCCGTTTTCAGGACGGAACACCACCTTGATGCGCGGGTCTGTCTCGCTGTACGACTTGAGGATTTCGCGCACCTCGGCCGAAGGCGATGCGTCGTCGGCGATGCAAAGTTCCCAGTGGGGATAGATCTGCCCGCGCACCGACTCGATGGCTTCGCGCAGCCAGGCCGGGTTGGGGTTGTAGGTGGGCATCAGCACGGAGATCAGCGGCCGGTCTTTCATGGCCGCTACGCGCTGTGCAATCTTCTCGTGCAGTTCGGGGGTGAGCGTGTCGTAGCGCCGCACCCATGTCGAATAGTTGTTGTAACCGCCTATCCGCCGTCCGAGCTCCCAGCGAATGCCGGGCCAACCCGACTTCTTGAACATTCGCCATGCCCGCTGTACGCGCCCCAGTAGACCAGGCCCCCGCCAAAGCGCGGCCAAGCCGAGGATGAATTGATAAGCAGATTTCATAGATTGCGCATCCGCGAAACGGACGCGGCGACTTTTTGGTGGTGCGTGAAAAATGGAGCCATACCGCAGTACGGCGGTTATACGCGGCGCCCCGGGCGCGATTATCTTCGCAACCGAAACGTGATCGACGTCGCGAAAGGCGTTTGGGGCGCGCAAATTTGGCTGTGGACGCTGGACGTAAAATTGGCGCGTTATAAGAGCAATAGGAAAAAAATGCGTGTCCTCTCAGTTGTGCTCTCCGGCGGTGCGGGCTCCCGGCTCTGGCCGGCATCGCGGCAGGCATTTCCCAAACCATTCATGAAGCTCGGGGGCTCGACGTTATTGCAGCAGGCCATCGAACGTGGTCAAGCCTGCGGCACAGGCGATCTGATGATCGTCACGAACAAGGATCATCTTTTTCTCACCAAGGACGTGCTGGGGCAAATGGTCGACCCCCCTGACGCCACACTCCTTCTTGAGCCGAAGGGCCGCAACACAGGCCCGGCTATTGCACTCGCTGCGCTGCAATGCATCGAAAAATTCGGCGGCGAAACCGTGATGCTGGTGTTGTCCGCAGACCATCTCGTGCCCGACGTCGAAGCCTTCGTCGCCAGTGCCAGCCAAGCCTTCAAGCTGGCTACGAACGGCGCGTTGGTGGTCTTTGGCATCAGCCCGACGAGTCCCGACACCGGCTTCGGCTACATCGAAGTGGCTCAGGTCTCGAGGGCGAGTCAACCGGCCAAGCGCTTTGTAGAGAAGCCAGATCTGCAGACTGCGCAGGAATACTTGGCCACGGGCCGTTATTACTGGAACAGCGGAATGTTCTGCTTTACAGCAGACGCCATTGTCGGCGCGTTCGAAAAGTATGCGCCCGAACTGCTGGCCGCAGCCCGCAAGGCACTCCAAACCTCCAAACACGAGGGCAACATCATCCAGTTCGACCTGCACGCGTTCGGGCTCCAGCCGGACATCAGTGTCGACTATGCGGTGATGGAGCCTGCCGACAACGTTCACGTTGTGCCGGCCAAGTTCCATTGGAGCGATGTCGGCTCCTGGCCCGCTGTGGCAAAGGCGCAGCCGCCGGATGCCAGCGGCAACACCATGCCGTCTGATGTGGTGGCCATCGATACCACCGGCACCCACGTCCAGATAGACAGTCACATTCCGAAGTTGGTGGCGACGCTGGGCGTTCACGACCTTGTCATCGTCGACACTCCCGATGCGCTACTGGTCGCCCACAAGGACAGTGCGCAGGAAGTCAAAAAGGTTGTCGATACGCTGAAAGCGCGCAAGCACGAGGCGGTTCATCTGCCCTCCGTGGTGCACCGCCCATGGGGCACCTACGCAACGCTCAAGGAAGAAGACGGCTACAAGGTCAAGCGAATCACGGTCAAAACCGGAGAATCGCTGTCTTTGCAGTATCACCACCAGCGCTCTGAGCACTGGGTAGTGGTGCAAGGGCGGGGCATCGTCCAGATCGGCGACATCGAACATGTCACCGGCCCAGGCGAATACCGCCATATTCCATTGAAGGAGAAACATCGTTTGACCAATATCGGCGAAGAGCTATTGGTGCTCATTGAAGTCCAGTGCGGTGTTTACCTTGGCGAAGACGACATCGTCAGGCTCGCAGACACCTACGGACGCGCATGACCGAAAAAATCCACTCCAACCTCCACCGCAGCGCCCTATCCGACTGGTGGGAAGGAACACGTCGCACCGACATCTGGTGGACCCTGGCCTGGTTCGATATCGTTCTTCGTTATCGGCGTTCGATGCTCGGACCGCTCTGGCTCACGCTGAGCATGGGCGCAATGATCGGAGGCATGGGACCGCTGTACAGCTCGCTTTTTGGCACGGAACTGTCCAAGTTCTTCCCGCACCTCGCACTCGGTATCATTTTCTGGGGCTTCTTTTCCAGCGTGGTATCCGAGTCGTGCAACGCGTTCGTGGGCTCGTCCAATTACCTGAAGCAGGGCTACTTTCCAATCAGCCTGTTTGTCTGGCGCAGCATTGCCCGCAACCTCATTCAGTTTGCGCATCAGATCGTGCTGTATATCCCGGTAGCGCTCTGGGCCGGTATTTCACTGTCTTGGTCGGTACTGCTCGTGCTGCCGGCCCTCGCCATACTGGTCATCAACGCGCATGCTCTGGGCCTGCTGCTCGGCCTGATCTGCACGCGCTATCGCGACGTAACCCAGATCGTGACCAGCATCATGCAAATGCTGATGTTTCTGACGCCTGTTTTCTGGCTTCCGGAAAGCCTCCCGGGGCGTGCTCAGTACATCCTGTGGAATCCCTTTGCACAGATGCTCGACCTGCTGCGCACTCCGCTGATGGGCGGCGTGGCCGAAATGCATAGCTGGCTGGGCATCCTGGCCTGGACAGTCGTCAGCGTTGTCGCGTCCATGCTGCTCTTCATCAAGTACCGTCGGCGCGTCGTTTATTGGCTCTGAATATGGCATCCATCTCACTCAAGAACGTCGCCGTCAACTTTCCCATCTATGGCGCAGGCGCGGCCTCGCTGAAGAAAACGCTTGCTGCATCTGTCACTGGGGGACGTTTTGGCAAGGAAACCGGCGTCACTGTTGTTCAGGCACTGAGCGACATCAACCTCGAACTGCGCAGCGGTGATCGGCTGGGGCTCATAGGCCACAACGGTGCCGGCAAATCGACCTTGCTACGCACCCTAGCCGGCGTTTACGAGCCGTCGGCCGGTGAGTTCCGGCGTGAAGGAAGCGTATCAAGCCTTATCGATCCATCGTTGGGCATCGAGATGGATGCGACCGGCGTAGAGAACATCATGTTGCGTGGCCTGGTAATGGGCATGAGCAAGAAGGAAATCGACGAGCGCACGCCCGACATCTGCGAATTCAGCGGGCTCGGCCAATATGTGGACATGCCTGTGCGCACCTATTCCACAGGGATGATGATGCGGCTCGCTTTCTCGATCTCAACCAGCGTTGAGGCCGACATTCTTCTTATGGACGAATGGCTCTCGGTGGGTGACGCAGAATTCACCGAAAAAGCCGAGAAGCGCATGCGCGACGTTGTATCCAAGTCCGGCATTTTGGTGCTTGCTTCGCACTCGCCCGAGTTGATCGCCAAGGAATGCAACAAGGTCGTGAAGCTTAACCATGGCCGACTGGAGCAAGTCGACATGGACGCATACATGGCTGAATTACAGGCCGAGCGTGCGAAGCTGGCCGCCTGATTTCTGACATTCAGGGGCCCAGGCGCTCTGCCTTGGGCCGTTTCCCCGACTCCGTCGACGAATTCAGTCCTTGGGGATCGTCCGCATCGATGCACGGATTTCGGCGAGTCGCGCAGCGGCCCTGTGGCCAGCGGTTTGCAGCGACAAATCGATTGCCGCCCGAGCCTTGCCCCGCGCTCCGATCTGCTTTGCCCATTCACGGTCTTCGTAAAGCCGTCGCATGAGCTGCGCGGCGTGCTCTGTCGACGGTTCCGCCCACTCGAGCTTCTCGTCGTAGGGCGGGATCGGACGACCGAGCTTCACCAACTTGTAGGGCACCAACAGGCTGTCTTCCTCGCCCATGAAGTCGACATTGCCGGAGTAGTTGGTCGCGATGACCGGCTTTCCCATCAGCATGGCCTCGGCCATCGTGAGGCCCAATCCTTCGCTGCGATGCAGGGACACATAAGCGTCACACGCGTCCATCAGCGACAGCACTTCGTCGGGGCTGTAAACCTGATCGATCACCACGATGTTGTGGCCCTCTGCGGCAGCGCGCAGTTCCTGCAATTGCGCCGGATGGCGGTCACCGAACGACGTCTTCAGCACCAGTGTCGCATCGTCCTGCGCCGAGAACGCCGTCTTGAATGCCTGGATAAGCCCAAGCGGATTCTTGCGCTCCATCACGCTCATCATGTGGAATGTGAACAGAAACGTGAAGCTCCCGTCCTTCAGGCCAAAGTACTTGCGCTCTCGTTGCTGATAGGTGCCGAGAGCGACGCCAGGGAATATCGTCCGCACTGGAATCGAGAGCCGTTCGCGCAAGCCCTTGGCAACGAATTCAGTGGCCGTCCAGACTTCGTCGACCTTGGTTGCCGCATCGAGCCACGAGTCCGGAATCGAGTCGAATTCCCAGTACCAGTAGGCGATGCGATAAGTGCGCGGCAAGTGCTCGCTCAGATCGCTGCGGCTATAGGCCTCGTCGAAGAAGGGCTCCGGTTGCGTGTGGATGATGGTCGTTTCGAAATCCTCGAAATCGCGGAACTGTGCGTGAACCGGATCATCTTTCTTGTCGGTCCGAAGATCGCGCAGCGCGGTTTGCACGCCTACCTCCCCCAAGCCTTTGACCAGTGCCTCCACAGAGACCCGAAGACCCGACGGATACGAGAAATGACCGATGACGTTCACGCCGAGCCTCGTCATTTCAGCCGCCACGCTTTCCTTGTCGAGACCGGCGCACCATGCCCTTACAGCTTCGGGCTGCATGGATTCGGGCGACTGGAGCCATTCGATCAGTGCCTTGGCTGCCTCGATCTTGTCGAGCGCTTCGGGATGTGCACGCTGCCATTGGTCGCGCGCGCGGTAGGCCGACCGAACTTGGCGGGCAGGCGCGATGTCGACCGGCCAACGCACCGGGTCGGCCCACAGCTCGGCCACGCGGTAATTTGCGCAGAACCAAGAGGCAAACGCACGGCGGCCGAAGACCGTCAGCCCGTCGGGATAGAGCCTTTGCCAGTCGGGTGTAAATTCGTAGGCCCTGACCAGTTCGGCCTCTGGAGTTTCCGCAGCTGTCCAGAACAGCCACCAGACTTCCTCCAGCCTCAGGCCTGCATTGCGCCGGCCATGCTGCATGAACCAGTAGAACAGTTCGGGCATGCCAATGGGCAGCAAGCCGTGAGGCAACACGGCCCTGACTTCCGAATGAAAGAGAAACGCTTGGCGCGCACGAGCTGCAAGGTCTTCAGACCACAGCATGCGGATCGAGGCCACTGCGTCTCCGTCTAGCCCGAAATGCTCCGCGCCTTCAGCTTCGAGCCAACGGCAAAACGCGCCATCAGGACCTTCGGATAGCGCAGCGGGAAATCGCAGGCGGACATCAGCGCGCGTGCGCAAGAGGTCCAGGCACCACCTGGCCGCAGACCAGACATCGCGCACGCCATGCGCGGGCTGGGGCGCCCAGATCACGCTGTCGCGCGGCAGCATGGCGATAGCCAGGCATGCGCCGTCATTCGACAGATCAAGAGTCCGCATCTGCGGCCTCAGCGAGCCGAATTCGCGAAGGCCGGCCTTGAGCTTCTCGCGGATCGTCGGCGCCGTGGCTGCTCGAAGCGACGGAATCGCGTGGTCCGCATCCAGTTCGGGATGAAGGTAAGGGTCGTCATCGATACCCAGCGCACGAATGTCGTCAGCCACCCGGCCAATGTCGACCCCGGGGTTGCTGTGGCCTCGCGTCGCGCCCTCGTGATGCACGAGACGGGCCTGCGGTACATAGGCAGTCCGGTAGCCGGCACGCCAAATATGCAGGCAGAGTGCGACGTCGCTCATCGCAATCAAGTACGACTCGTCGAACCCGCCGACGCGTTCGAATGCGTCCCGCCGCACCATTTGGCACGCGCCCATGATCGCGAGCCAGTTGCGGGCGTGATCCGGCGAGCCGAACACGCCCCAGCCGCGCTCTTCGGCGCTGCGATACATCAGGCCGCACAGATGAATGCCGACGCCCACGCCGCCATGCTGCAGTTCGCCCGAGGGATACACCAGCTTGGCGCCGACCACTCCGACGCCAGGGCGCATCGCGACCCGCACCATTTCATGCAGCCAATCGGGAGAGGTGACCTCGATGTCATTGTTCAGGAACAGCAAGATCTCGCCGTGCGAGAACGTCGCGCCGTAGTTGCACGCCGCGGAATAGTTGAAGGTCTTGTTGAAATGAACGATGCGAACGCCTGGCTCCGATGCGAGCTCGGCGTAGTACGCCAGCGTTTCCGGCTCGGTAGAGCCGGTGTCCACAATGATGATTTCCTTGTTCGGGTATGACGTTCCGCGCAACAGTCCGCCGACAGACATGCGCAGCAAGTGGTCCTTGTTCTTGGAAGGAATCACGATCGAGACGAGGGGGGGGCGGTCGATCGTCCAAGTGGCGTGCTGGGTGCCATCGGGCTGCGTCTGAACGGAGGCGTCAATGCCCTTTCGCGCCCAGAACTTGCGCAATGCTTCGCGCTGCGCCGCAGCCTCCGCTGAACCGGCGGCTGGCCTGTCTCGATGGCCATTGACTGACCGGTGGCAAAGAACCTTAGGAATGCGGGTAATGGTTTGCGCAATGTCGCTCGCGCGCAGATTCAGGTCCCATTCGAGACCTGCACCACATTCAGGGTCGATACCACCTGCAGCCTCGACGAGGTGCCGACGCAGCAGCGTCAAGCGCCCGAAGTAGTTGAAGGCATAGAGCAGTTCCGGAGACCAACTCGGCTTGAAGTAAGGCCGAATTCGCGCGCCTTCCGCCGACAATTCGTCCTCATCGCAATAAATAATATCGCTGGCTGGCGCCACGGACAGCGCATTTGCAATTTCGATTGCGGCGCCCGGTGCAACGACATCCCCGGCGTCGAGCACCGCAATAAAGTCGCCGTCGGCATGCGGCAGACAGGCAGCCAGCGCTTCGGCGCGGCTCCTGCCGCGCGCAGGCAAAGCGATGACGCGCGGCTCTTCATCCTGCAACGCTCGAAGGTATTCATCAAGCGCGCCAGCAAATTCGCTCGTGTCGGCAACGAGGAGTTGCCACTGGGGCAAGTCTTGCGCACGAATCGACATTACCGTTCTCATCAGCATCTCAAGCTGCGCGGCACTTGCACACAACAGGAAACTCAGCCGCGGGCTACCCGCCCCCTCCACAAGCGCGGTCGAGCGATGCTCGTTTTCGACGATCCATTGGCGATAACCGTCCGAGCTGTCGTAGCCGATATCAGTCCCGACTGCCGGCGCAACTCTCGAGACATTCGCGCCAACATTTCGGCGACGCTCCTTGAGAAACTGCAGTCGCTGCGGCGTGCGCCAGGGCGTCGCGACCCACCACGTTGCCTTGGCTGCGCGGCGCAGATATCCGCGCCAGGACAAAGGAATCGCCGCCGACACCCTCCGCAACGGAGCGGTGAGGCGCCAGGACGCCGATTGGAGCAACTCGTTCCGCTGATGCAACGCGAGCGCCACGCGTTGATTTGCCGATTCGATCTGGGCCTCAAAGGAGTCTTCGCTGCTTACTACGAGTCGCTCCTGGAGCTCCAGCCGCAGTTTGAGTGCGGCAATCTGCCGCTCCGCTTCGGCGAGTTTTTCTGCGTCTCGTGGTGTGTCACTCATATTCGCTTTTATGTCTGGAGTTTGGCGTACCTGCCCCGCCCGATGCCGCCCTTGCTCCCTGCGCCGGGGCACGCCTTGGCGCATGTGTCCGGCTTGCGTCGCATTTATTATCCCCGTTGACTGTTGGGTTTCACCCACGCATGCCGTGATCTATGTTGCAGTTGCGAGGTTGTGGCGAGCGTTTCGCGCAGCTGCTCCAAGTCAAAAAGACCCCGGTTGATCGCGCCACCCCATGGATACCCGGCTACAGGCAAGTTACGTAACTAAATATGGCGAATCCAGCTTCTCCGATTTGGCAAAATCAAGGGTTCTGCGCCAGCCCGTTCGCGTTGCCTTCCCATGAATGGCACAAGCCGACGCGTCATGCGATTTTTAGACACTACAGAGAAAGTCCTCATGAAGAAACATGCCGTTGTAACGGGCATCACGGGCCAAGACGGCGCTTACTTGGCTGAATTGCTGCTCGCCAAGGGATATGTCGTCTACGGCACCTATCGCCGCACCAGTTCCGTCAACTTCTGGCGCATTGAGGAACTTGGCATTCAGAGCAACCCCGACCTGCATCTTGTCGAGTACGACCTGACCGACCTGGGAAGCTCGATTGAATTGATCCGTCAGGCAGAGCCGGTCGAGGTCTATAACCTTGCGGCTCAGAGCTTTGTGGGCGTGAGCTTCAACCAGCCTGCAGCGACCGCCCAGATAACCGGCGTTGGCGCATTGCATCTGCTGGAGGCCATCCGCCTCGTCAATCCCAAGATCCGCTTCTATCAAGCGTCCACCTCCGAGATGTTCGGCAAGGTCCAGGCCATCCCCCAAGTGGAAGACACGCCGTTCTATCCGCGCAGTCCTTACGGCGTCGCCAAGCTCTATGCCCACTGGATGACGATCAATTACCGCGAGAGCTACGACATCTTCGGCTGCAGCGGCATTCTGTTCAATCACGAAAGCCCTTTGCGTGGCCGCGAATTCGTGACGCGCAAGATCACGGATAGCGTTGCCAAGATCAAGCTCGGCCAACTCGACGTCCTCGAACTCGGCAATCTAGATGCCAAACGCGATTGGGGCTTTGCAAAGGAATACGTCGAGGGCATGTGGCGGATGCTCCAGATCGACACGCCCGACACATACGTCCTGGCGACCAACCGCACCGAAACTGTGCGCGACTTCGTGAGCATGGCATTCAAGGGCGCGGGAATCACAGTGGACTTCAAGGGCAGCGGCGAAGGCGAATCGGCTGTGGACACAGCCACCGGAAGGACCGTCATGCGCATCAACCCGAAGTTCTATAGGCCCGCGGAAGTCGAACTGCTGATCGGGAATCCGGCCAAGGCCAAGGCCCAACTCGGCTGGGAGCCAAAGACCACGCTCGAGGAACTCTGCCAGATGATGGTCGAGGCGGATCTTCGACGCAATCGCCAGGGCTTCTCGTTTTGAGGATCCTGCTAACTGGCGCCAAGGGTTTTACCGGTCGGCATTTCACCGAACGTGCATTGGCCGAGGGACACTCGGTCATTGCCCTGCAGTCCGATCTGACAGACAGCGACGCGCTTTGCCAAGAGGTGCTCGAGGCATTACCTGACGCGGTGGTTCATCTGGCAGCAATCAGCTTCGTAGGGCATGCCGACGAAAAGGCGTTCTACGAGGTGAACGTGGTGGGCACTACAAACCTGCTCGACGCGCTCACCAAGCTACCCACGCCACCCCAACGTGTGCTTCTGGCGAGCAGCGCGAACATCTACGGCAACACAGCGCAGTCGCCGATCAGTGAAACGCAGCCGCCTGCGCCGGTCAATCATTACGCCACGAGCAAGCTCGCCATGGAATGCATGGCCCGAATATATGGGGATCGACTGAATCTGATAATCACTCGCCCTTTCAACTATACGGGGCCAGGCCAGGACGTGAACTTCCTGATTCCGAAGCTGGCCATGCACTTTGCCGCCCGAGCATCCTCTATTGCGCTCGGCAACCTCCATGTGGAGCGGGAGTTCAATGACGTTCGAATGGTGTGCAGCGCGTACCTGTTGTTGCTCGCGTATGGTGAGCCCGGTGGAATCTACAACGTGTGTTCAGGTCAACCTTACGAGCTCCAGCACGTAATTGACTCTTTCACTCAAATAACGGGTCACCAAATAGAAGTTACCGTCAATCCAGCTTTTGTCCGAGGCAATGAGGTACATCGGCTTTGCGGCAGTCCGGCAAAGTTGAATGCATTGCTTTCAAGACATGGTGCCAAACTTGAAGTCCCGACTTTGGAGGAAACGCTCCGCCGCATGTTACCGGCGCTCGACAAGAGCCATGCGAGCGCGTAGGCCCTCGGGCGAAGCACCCATGCCGATAGTCGCGGGCGGGCGGGCGGGACAATGCGCTTAGGCACCACGTGCATCAGCGCTCATTGCTCCGTCCACCGGATCGACACGTGCCGCCGCGTGAGCGCGGGTCAATTCGGCTTCGTGGATCATCGGTCTAAGACAATTTTTCCATAGCAACCCCTCGACGCTCTCCTGGGGACGGGATTGTTCGACATGCCCGTTCATCAAGTAACCGTCGACAAGTCGCCAAAACTCGTCCGGGTCATCGGCTATCGCAACACCAGGCAAGCCAATCCACTGCTCAAAACCCTCAAAGGCAAGCCTCGTTGCCACTATGGGACGGCCACTGATAATAGCTTCCGCTGTCTTCAAATTCGATCCTCCCGAATACATCTTCGGGAGAATCACCACTCTTGCATTACCGTAGAGCGCGCTTAGCGCAGTATCGTCAACCCAGCCCAGGAAGCGGCATCTTCCTAGAATCTTCGTTGCCTTTCCAAACTGCGGAGCAGCCTTCATCAGCGCGCCAACTTTACCGCAAACCATAATTTCGCCGTGGCGCAGCGGATGCCCGGAGGCATCCGCTGCAAAATCGACAATGCCTCGTGCATTCGGCGGATGCGCACTGCTAACGAATAGCGCATAAGGCAAGCTCGCAGGCAGGTATGACGAAACTGCCCCGATATTGTTGGCACTGGCGCTTTGATCGCAGTTGACGCCATTTGGTGCAACGCACACCTTCGCTGCATCATTAAGCTTGACGAATTCCTGAGCGTCACCCTCTGACACAGTGAGGATGAGATCTACTTCCGACGCAATCTCTTTCTCGATTTGCGCGATATCGCGAATAGTCTCTGGTGTTACGTCGCCTGCAGCAACGCTCCTGTGACCCCACGCAATGGTTTCGAAGTTATATGACGAGTGTACGATCGTGACACCATCCAGATAATTTTCGCGCCTCAGGCGCCTCACGACGGGCCAAAGCGCAATTTCTTCAAACTGCAGGAGATCTGGTCGGAATTCGCGCACGACTTGGGCAAAAGCGGCAAAGCTCTCTGGCGCTGCCGCCACAGCCTCCCACCAAGACATCTCCGAGCGTCGCGTCTCGCCCGGGAGCTTGCCATGGAATTCCCCCGCGTCGCCTCGTAGCGCAATGTCCGTCGGCCTTATGTCATTCAACCGGCTTTCACTAGGAATGTATAGGCCCGCCGCCCGCACTTCGTGACCCGCGTCCTCATAGGCCTTTGTTATAGACGCCGCGCGAAGCTGTCCGCCATTGCGAGGATTGAGATACAGCCAAGGAGCCAGGATCAATATCCGCATCACGCTCGTCGAAGTTTGAGAAAATCATTAAACATTGAAGATCTCATGTGCTTCGAGGCCTGGCAATATAGTCCGCTTGGCGCCCCGGAGAAGTTTCGTGCAAAATCTCGACGTCATAGTTGAGCTTCTCGAAAAATCCGAAAAACCCTTCAAGCGTAGCCCCGTGGAGGGCTGCCAAATCTCGTTCCCATTCGAAGAGAACGACCGGCTTTGATCTAGCAATTGTGCGTTCCGCGCCGACCAGCACTCGGAGATCCGAGCCTTGGGTATCTATTTTAATCAACGAAATATTTTCAAGCGCCAAGTCGTCGAGCGCGATTGCATCAACGTGCGGATCACCGGGCGCTGCAACTTCGAATGACAAGGCCGCGGCGTTTTCAATTAGCTTGTAATCGATATCACCGCCGACCATCGGAACGCCAACTTCTTGATGGTCTTGTGGGGCGAGCCGCATGGCGATGCTGCGATCGTACAGGGCGCCGTTATGGGTAACGACGTTCAAACGCTCATTCAAGGCTAAATTGCCACAGAGAACCTGGAAAACCCCAAGTTGGGGTTCAAACGCATGAACGGTGGAGAAGCAGCGTGACATTGTGAGTGTGTGTATGCCGATATACGCACCTGCATCAATCGCGATTCCATCGGGTCTGGCGGCCTCTTCTATCGCTTTTCTGACGTGCGGCTCCCACTCTTCGCCCGCAATAATCCGCTTCCCGATATGATCATTTTGCCGCACGAGCAATCGCTCGCCCGCCTGCCCATTGGCGATGACCAGACCGTTCGGGTTTTTTTCCTGCGGCAAATTGGCACTCAGCTTTTCGTATTTTTGGAGTGAAGCCTCGAGCTTGCCAATGCGCTCCTCCACGCCATGAGCAATTGACTCGATTTTTTGGCCTAACGCAGAGACATTGCCACTCAGGACGCCGGCTTCCTCCTCCAGTCCCGCAATACGATTTGCTACGGCCAAGGCGTCCTTTCGCAGGCCACCCGTCAGAGAGGCAACCTTTGCAGAAGCCCTCTTTTCCGCTTCAGTTGCAACCCTTTCAAGTTCAGCCGAGATTTCCGGAATTTTGTTCCGAATGCCTGCATCAACCGCGTCGATCCTGGCAGCAATCCGTCCTTCAGCGCCACGAAAGTATGGGGCAATTAACCACCAAACGAATCTTCGCACCGGATTCGTTGCCCAGCGGGTTGAAGACCTTGATCGTCCAAATTCCGATAGATTTCCAAGCTCCATCAATTTCTCCAGCTTATACTAACAATTAAATAAATTTTCACATCAGACCAGACTGGAAAATGAGCAACCAGTCTTCAAGTCTCCAATGGTGTTCTCAATTCCCGCCGACAACGAAACCTGCGGCTCCCAGCTCAGCGCTCTACATACCCGATCAATAGCGAGAACATTCACCGGCACGTCAATGAGCCGGGATGGAGAGCGTCTGACGGTAAGTTGTCGGCCTAAAACTTTCTCTATTTCCGCGATGGCCTGATTCAAACTTGCCCCAAGGCCAGTGCCGACATTGAAAATGAACTGATCCGAAGGTGGCGCCACGGCCAGATTGGCCAAGCAAGCAGCCAAGTCAGCAATGTGAATGAAGTCGCGCGTTACGTTTCCATCGCCCCAAATGACTATGTCCTCGCCGGTCAACGAGCGTTGCAAGAATGTTGTGATTACTCCAAGACCTCGCGCAACATTTTGACCGGCACCGTAGGGGTTAGAGATTCGAGCGATCCTGCAGTCAATGCCGTGCATGGAACGGAATAAACTCAAATATATTTCCGCGGACACTTTTCCTGCCCCGTAGGCAGTAATCGGTCTAAGGACGACATCCTCATCGATGGGGGTTCTGTTTACCTTTCCGTACACAGTTCCGCCCGACGACGTAAATACAACGCGTCCTTGGCCTTTTCGCCTTAATGCATCTAGCAATCCAATGGTGGCGGAGACGTTCAAAAGCAAATCGCCGGCAGGATTGGCGTTTGCGCTGGCAGGTATGGAACTCCAGGCGTAGTGATGAACCACATCGACATCTTTTACAAGCTCGTCCCAATCGGCAGACGCCAATTCGAAGGATTTTCTTGAGATGCGACCAGCTTCGGCCTCAGGGAAAGCAAAACTTGGGGGCAGCCGCGTGGCAATCGTCACGCTGAAGCCTTTGCGGGCCAACAATAACGCCACATGACGGCCGATGAAACCGTCTCCACCCAGAATCAGGTGGCGCTGTGCCTGCGTGCGTTGCTTAATTTCACCCAAAACGCAACCTCACGGACAAGTTGTGCTTCAGGAATAGAAGCAGTGGAAGCTTCGGATCGTGAGGCATCTCCCAAGGGCGCGCCGACTCCTCGAACGCGCGTTCCATCTTGTCCAGATGACGCTCGAAAGAGAGATCTCCCTCGACCAAACGTCGACCGGCACGGCCCATCTTTCCCAAGTCCACCTGCCCAGTTGCAACCTCGGCCATTGCTCTTGCAAGATCTTCTGCTGTCCGTTCGATCTTTAAGCAGTGAACGCCGTCGACAAGTCGCTCGCTGGTTCCGCAATTCCTGGTCAATATCGGCGGGGTATAACAACCCGCAGCCCCTAGAGGCGCGAAGGGGAATGGGTCCCGCTCCCAAGTTGGACAAAGAAACGCGTCGTACCCCGAATACGCCTTCAGGAGATCCATATAGGGCAGCGACCCAAGAAACCGGACACGTTCTCCCACACGCAGCCGTTTTGCCATATCTACATAGCGCGGCAAATCGCCTTCGCCAAAAATGTCGACAGAGAAATCAACTCCGCTCGCCTGTAACTGTGCACTGGCCTCGACAATTAACTCAGTGCCTTTGTGCGGCCCCAAGGAACTTGCCGCCACGAACCGCGCCTTTCCGTTCTGCAAGTATGGCTGGTGTGGCAATGATTGAGAAAGATCGGCCCACCCGGCCACGATGTCGGCGCCCTGAGGAAACGATATGTTTGATTCCGTTTCGATCTCATCAAGTAGATTTTGACTCACCGAGAAAATACGGGCTTGCTCGTAGACCTCGCCTCCGCGAGCATTAAATATTCCTCTGACATCAGCCGGCACGTTGGCGGCAATATCAACCGGCACCCGATCTCCCAGATATAGCGTCCAAGGCACACCCACATGATTTAACAAATCCATCATGGCCAATCCACCGATTCCTGTCAGATTCCACGCAGATACAACATCCGGGCGGAAATTTTTCAACGCATCCAGGAGGTGAAGTGTGTTGGAGTAGGACGAGCATACCGCGCTGTGGAGATCGCGAACTTCCAGCGTCTGGTTTGGAGTATGTGGAACATACCAGTGCAGATCCAGGCGCCTCTGAATCCAATCTGGCGTCTTCGTTGTCTGAGGGACGTGGCTCCAGGTAGTGAGAACCTGGACTTCGTGCCCGCGGCTGCGCATCGCTTCTGCAGTTTGTGCGCATGCAATTTCATAGCCGCCTATTATGAGCGGCGGATAAAGATTGGTAAGAAAGAGAATTCGCAATGCTATACCCTCAGTTTTTCCGGCTCGCTATCGTGTGCCTGTAAAACTCAGCCAAACGAGCTCCAATTGCCTTGAGGCCGTGAGTAGAAATGACGTGTGCGCGCGCGAGTTCTCCAGCATCACGTGGCGGCCAGGTTCCGGCGGCCACTTTTTCGAAGATCGCCACCAAATCGTTGTGCGAAGAAAATACTTGACCGAATCGAGCATCGGTCACCAGTTCCGGCAGCGACCCGGCATCCGACACGATAACGGGTAGCCCGCATGACATAGCCTCCAGCGTAGTCAAGCCCATCAATTCGGGCTTCGCAACGTTGTTTCCATAAATGTCATGCGCCGTGGATGCTTGCACGAACACTGCACTGTTGTTGTAGATATCAAGAAGTGCGTCGTCGTCCGCTTCTAGAACGAAATTGACGTTTTTCCCCTCTGCCATTTTTACAAGCAATTCGTAATACGGCTGGTGATAAGGGCGGCCGACGATCGTCAAGCTCAGAGAGGGAGGCAGCGCTGCAATCACGCGGTCGATCCCCTTGTGCGGCAATATGCGGCTGACGCACAACATTCGACCTGCATTGCCAGACGGCTCCCCCGGAGCCGGTATGAATCGATCAGTATCCACAGGCCCGATAAGAACGTCGTGGGGCCCTTTGAAATGTGACCCCACAAGATTGCGGGCATATTTCGAAATAGATATCAGACCATCCAAAAGCTCGATCCCTCGGCCACGCAACATTTGCGGATCTTCGCCACCGCCGAGATCAGTACCAATAGCTGGGATTTTTAGCGAGCGAACTATCGACGTGCTGAATGCGCCAAATAACGTCAAGCACTGGTGTATGTGAACGAGATCGAATCCCTCAAGCTCGCGCCATAGTCGCGTCGACAACGCGTTCGTCATTCCCGGATGTGACGACTCATTTTTCAGGACACGGACCAGAATACCGTTTCTCAAAAATAACTGATCATCTGGTCCGATCGAGAATATGGCCTGATCGAAACCCGGGACCGTTTGCAACGATTGCGCGAGATAGTCAACATATCTCTCTCCGCCGCCCACATACGAGTCTGGAGAAAAATACGCTGGACTCAAATGTGCAATACGGAACTTCTCACCGCTTTTCATGGCGCCCTTAATTCAAGAATTTTGTTCAAACGGTCTGCTCGCGGGCGTCGTGTGACTATACATATGCTTCCCTCTTGATAGCGAATGATGAAGATTGTGCCATTCGGCCTGGTGACACCCGCATCGGCCCGTCACAGGAAATACGGCCAACTTGATGAAAAGTGCATTGAATACCTGCTCGCGTCAACTTATCTTCCAAGGAGTGTCGGGAGATTAAGTGCACCGTCGGCGCTTTTGCAAATCCAGTATTTATGCAAGGCGTGACATAGTTGCAGGATCGACTGCATCGCAACCAATTTTTTGCTGCTTTTCAGTCGAATGTTTCGGCTTGATTCAGCGAAACGCCAGCTTGGTCTTTTGCAGACAGGAGAGGCGCCATCTCGATGTCTGGCCACGCAATGCCGATTGCCGGGTCGTTCCACGCTATGCAGCGCTCGTGCGCCGGCGCATAGTAGTCCGTGGTTTTATAGAGGAAATCCGCCGTCGCACTGAGCACAAGAAAGGCATGTGCGAACCCCGCGGGTATCCACAGCTGCTTGTGATTGTCCGCAGTCAATTCAACACCCACCCATTGCCCGAAGCTCGGCGAAGACTTGCGGATGTCCACGGCCACGTCGAACACAGCGCCCTGCACCACCCGCACCAGCTTGCCTTGCGGCTGCTGAATCTGATAGTGCAAGCCTCGCAGCACGCCCTTGGCTGAACGCGAATGGTTATCCTGAACAAACTCGACGTGGCGACCAACAGCGTCGTCAAACGCCTTGCTGTTGAAGCTCTCGTAGAAGAAACCGCGCGCATCGCCGAAGACCCTCGGCTCGATGATCAGCACTTCAGGAATTGCGGCGGGTGTTGCCTTCACGAGCGGACCTCGTCAGCCAGTAGATGATTCAGATACTTGCCGTAGCCGTTCTTTTGAAGCGGCAAAGCGAGCCTTGCCAGTTGCTCGCGATCGATGAATCCATTGCGCCACGCAATCTCTTCAGGACACGCAATCTTGAGCCCTTGCCGATGCTCCAGGGTCTGAATGAATTGCGCAGCCTCCAGCAGGCTCTCATGCGTGCCGGTATCCAGCCAGGCATAGCCACGCTGCATGATCTGCACATTCAACTGATCACGGTCGAGATAGGCCTGATTGACCGCCGTAATCTCCAGTTCGCCGCGCGCACTCGGCTTTACGGCCTTGGCAATCTCGACCACTTGGTTGTCGTAGAAGTACAGGCCCGTAACCGCATAGCTACTCTTCGGCTTCAGCGGCTTTTCCTCGATGCTGCTGGCCTTGCCCTTCGCATCGAAAGCCACCACGCCATAGCGCTCGGGGTCGTGGACGTGGTAGGCGAATACAGTGGCGCCGGAAGGCTTGGAGTCGGCATCGGCCAGCAGTTGCGCGAAGTCATGGCCGTAGAAGATGTTGTCGCCAAGCACCAGCGCGCTGGACGAATTACCTACGAACTTTTCGCCGATGATGAAAGCCTGCGCGAGGCCATCGGGGCTGGGCTGCACAGCGTACTGCAGGTTGATGCCCCACTGGCTGCCATCGCCCAGCAGTTGCTGGAAGCGCGGGGTGTCCTGCGGCGTGCTGATGATAAGGATGTCGCGCATGCCGCCGAGCATCAGCGTGCTGAGCGGGTAGTAGATCATCGGCTTGTCGTACACCGGCAGCAGCTGCTTGCTGAGCGCGAGCGTGGCGGGATGCAGCCGGGTACCGGAGCCGCCAGCCAGGATGATGCCCTTGCGTTGCGTGGTCTTCATGGTCATTGTGTTGTGTTCTCCGCTTTTTGCTGCTTGCTTGTGTGCTTCTCTTGCGCTGTATCTATCAAAGGGTCTCGCGCAGCATTCTGGCAACCCCCTGCTGCCAGTGCGGCAGCACCAACCCAAAGGTGGACTGCAGCTTGCGCGTGTCCAATCGCGAGTTGGCGGGGCGTTTCGCGGGAGTTGGGAAGGCGCTGGTGGGCACGGGGTCGACGGCCTCGGGTCCGGCCTTGAGCTCAACGCCGGCCGCCCTGGCCTGTTCGATCACGAAGCGCGCATACCCGTGCCAACTGGTTTCGCCACCAGCCACCGCGTGATACAGGCCCGCCTTGGCAGGGTCTTGCAAGGTGGCGCGAATTGCATGTGCGGTTATGTCCGCGAGCAACTCGGCGCCCGTCGGGGCTCCGAACTGGTCGTCGATGACGGTCAGGCGGTCCCGCTCTTTGGCCAGGCGCAGCATCGTCTTGGCGAAGTTGCCCCCGCGCGCAGCGAACACCCAGCTTGTGCGAAAGATCAGGTGCTTGGCGCAGTGCTTGGCCACCAGTTGCTCGCCTTCGAGCTTGGTCTGGCCATACACGCTGAGAGGGCCGGTGGCATCGTCTTCCTGCCAGGGCTTGCTGCCGCTGCCATCAAACACGTAGTCAGTCGAGTAATGCACCATGAGTGCGCCAATCTGCCCGGCGGCTTCGGCCACCACGCCGGGCGAGGTGGCGTTGAGCTTGCGCGCAAAGTCGGGCTCGCTCTCGGCCTTGTCGACAGCGGTGTGAGCTGCGGCATTGACGATCACGTCAGGACGCACCTTCAGCACGGTCTCGGCAAGCTGCTCGGGACGGCTGAAGTCGGCATTGAACTCAGTGCTGTCAAAATCGAGCGCCACCAGTTCGCCCAATGGCGCAAGGCTGCGCTGCAGTTCCCAGCCGACCTGTCCGCCCTTGCCCAGCAGCAGCAACTTCATGCGATCGCCTTCGTCGTGTCGTATTGCTTCTCGACCCACTCGCGGTACGCGCCGCTTTGCACGTTGCGCACCCAATCGCCATTCGCCAGATACCACTCGACGGTCTTGCGGATGCCGGTGTCGAAGGTTTCAGCCGGCTTCCAGCCCAACTCGCGCTCGAGCTTGCGCGCATCGATGGCGTAGCGCCTGTCGTGGCCGGGTCGGTCGGTAACGTAGCTGATCTGTTCCTTGTACGGCTTGCCGTCGGCGCGCGGGCGCAGTTCGTCGAGCAGAGCGCACACGGTGTTCACGATCTCGATGTTGGGCTTCTCGTTCCACCCGCCGACGTTGTACGTCTCGCCGAGCTTGCCTGCCTCGAGCACACGGCGAATGGCGCTGCAATGGTCCTTCACGTAGAGCCAGTCGCGCACCTGCATGCCATCGCCGTAAACGGGCAGGGGCTTGCCGGCCAGCGCGTTGACGATCATCAGCGGGATGAGCTTTTCGGGAAAGTGGAACGGCCCGTAGTTGTTGGAGCAGTTGGTGGTGACCACCGGCAGACCATAAGTGTGGTGCCAGGCGCGTACGAGATGGTCGCTTGCGGCCTTGCTGGCCGAGTACGGGCTGTTGGGCTCGTACTTGTTCTCTTCGGTAAACGCAGGGTCGGTCTTGGATAGCGACCCGTAGACCTCGTCGGTCGACACGTGAAGGAAACGAAAGGCGGACTTTTGCTCGGCCGGCAGCGCGCTCCAGTGGCCGCGCACCGATTCGAGCAGGCGAAAGGTGCCGAGCACATTGGTCTGCACGAAGTCCTCGGGGCCGTGAATGGAGCGATCAACGTGCGATTCCGCGGCAAAGTTCACGACGGCACGCGGCTTGTGCTCGGCCAGGAGGCGATCGACCAAGGCGCTGTCGCCGATGTCGCCCTGAACGAAGATGTGCTTCGGGTTGCCCTTGAGCGACGCGAGCGTCTCGAGGTTGCCCGCGTAGGTCAGCTTGTCGAGGTTGACGACGGGCTCATCGCTCTGCGCGATCCAGTCGAGTACGAAATTGGCGCCAATGAAGCCTGCGCCGCCGGTTACCAGGATCATGGAGTCCCCTGTTGTTGTCGAACGATCGCCCTCTGGCGAATGGACTGAAGATTATCCCATTGGCGCACAGTGCCACGACAACGGTTGGCATCCCCACGAGCCCCGCCTACAATCGCCCCACTGCAGGAGAGCGGGCAACCCCGGTTGCCCTACCGAAGGCGCAAACTCCCATAAACGCTCAGGTCGGCCCGACGAAGTTCTCGAAATTTCGGCAAGGGGCCCGTACTGCACCAACTGACACGCCGTCTGGAGAGCCATCACTTCGCGTGATGCACCGAAGGAGCAAACCCGTTGCGGGCGCAGCGGGTGAATCTCTCAGGTACCGAGGACAGGGGGAGCGGCAACTTGGACGGCGGTCGTCCGGTTGCTTGCTATTTATTCAATAGCAAACCTCGCCCGCAGTTCAAGCGCTTCAACCTCAAAGGTATTTGAAATGCGCGTGATCGTTCTTGGCGCCGGCTTGCTCGGTGTTACCTCGGCTTACTACCTCCAGCAACTCGGCCACGAAGTGACCGTCGTCGACCGGCAGGCCACCCCCGCCGCCGAAACCAGTTTTGCCAACGGCGGGCAGATCTCCGTCAGCCATGCCGAACCCTGGGCCAATCCGAGCGCACCGCTCAAGGTGCTGCAGTGGCTGGGCAAGGAAGACGCCCCGCTGCTCTTTCGCATTCGCGCGGACATGCGCCAATGGCTCTGGGGCTTGCAGTTCCTGCGCGAATGCACCCCTGGCCGCACGAAGCACAACATCGAGCAGATCGTGCGCCTGGGCACCTACAGCCGCGAAGTGCTGCAGCAACTGCGTCGCGACACCGGCATCGCGTACGACCAGCGCACGCAAGGCATCCTGCACTTCTATACGACGCAGAAGGAATTCGACAGCGCCCTGGAACCTGCCGAGCAGATGCGCGCGCTCGGCTGCGAACGGCAAATCATCTCCGCGGACGAGGCGGTGAAGATCGAACCCGCCCTTGCCCACATCCGTCCACAACTGGCCGGCGCCACTTACACGGCAGAAGACGAATCCGGCGACGCCAATCTCTTCGCACGCGAAATGGCACGCCTTGCGACAGCAGCCGGCGTGAAGTTCCTCATGAGCCACACGGTGACTGCGTTGCGCGAAACTGGCGGCAGCATCGACCACGTGGAGGCCACCGACAGCGAAGGCCGCTTCCAACGCATTCGCGGCGATGCCTTCGTGCTTGCAATGGGTTCGTTGAGCCCCCTGTATGCCGCACCGCTGGGCATTCGCCTGCCGATCTATCCGGCCAAAGGCTATTCGGTCACGCTGCCTGTCAAAGACGCCACCAAGGCGCACCAGGTTTCGCTGACCGACGACGAGTTCAAGCTCGTGTTCTCGCGCTATACGTCGGAGTCGGGTGACCGCCTGCGCATTGCCGGCACAGCCGAGCTCAATGGTTACGATCGCGACTTGAACCGCGTGCGATGCGAAGCGATCGTCCGGCGCGTTGAGCAACTCTTTCCCGGGGCAGGCGACACCACGCAGGCGCAATTCTGGACCGGCCTTCGCCCCGCGACGCCGAGCAACGTGCCATTGATCGGAAAGACGAAGCTGCCGAACCTGTACCTGAACACCGGACACGGCACGCTTGGCTGGACGCATGCGTGCGGGTCGGGAAAGTCGGTGGCGCGGATCGTGAGCGGGCTGGCGCCCGAGGTCGATTTTGCGTTTGCCGGCATGCCTGCGACAGCCCCGCGCATGCTGCAGCCGGCCTGATTGGTCCGCCGGCGCGACGGGATCAGTCGTTGCCGGTAAACACCGTCAAAACACCCGTATACCCATACAGGTGATGCCGCGCAATTTCACCCGCCGCAAAGAACCCCACCAGCGGCACGTCGCCCAGCGCATGCCGCACGATCTGCAGTTCGGCGCCCGGTGCGCCGAAGTGCGCCCCGCCGCGCCCCGAGCAACTCACGTACACGGCGCCGGCAATGCGGCGCGCCGGGTGCGGCGCTGCTTCGGCCTCGCCGGCCGCCACGGCACGCGCGGTGGCCAGCGTCTGCTCTTCGGGCTCAAGCTCTTCGCGAATTTCCGCGCAGATGCGCATCAGATCGGCACGCGCGGCCTGTGCATTGCGGCGGCAGAAGGTCAGGCGCATGCCGGCCTCTGCCACGTCGGCAATGGCGATGCCGCGGCGGGTCGGGTCCAGTCCGATGATGTGGCGCACCAGCACGTCCGCGCCGAGGTCGCCGGTGCGGCGAATTCCGTCGCTGCCCGCATCGGCCAAGCCCACCAGGGTGGCGCGCACCGCGTCGATGGCTTCCTGCGGGCGCTCCAGCGACACCTGCAGGTCGGCCAGCAGCACGTCGAGCGCGGGTTCGCCGTCGAGCTTGAGCAACAGGTTGCCGTCGGCTTCGGTGATCTCGCGTTCGCGTCCGGCGCCGGAGCGCAGGGGCTGGCAGCCTTGCGTGACGCGCGACACCAGCCGCACGCCTTCGCCGAACACCACGCCCGACAAGCCACCCGAGAACACACCGCCCGCCGCGCCGTGCCCGCGGATGTTGCCATTGCCACCCACCGCAAACTGCAGCGCGCCCGCACGGCCCGACGAGAGCCCACCGAACAGATAGCCCGTGTCGGTGCGGCCCGCCATCTCGCCGATCAGCTCGGGCAGGTCAGGAGTAGCCGGGTCCGCATGCACCAGCGCGGTATGAGCCTCGAAGCCACTCATCTCCGAGTTGCCCAGCGGCGCAACGCCGGAGAACACGCGGTACTGATCGCTCGGCAACGCGCAGAGCATCAGGCTCAGGCCAGGCTCGTCGAAGTACTCGGCGTTGTTGGCCGCAACGCCGATGCCCACCGTGCCCGACCAGTCGGTAACCTCCGGAAGCTCGGCGCTCAGGTGGTCGAGGATGTCTTGCGCATCCGAAGCGTAGTGATCGGTGATGTAGAGCAGGCCGAGGGTCGGTGCCGAGGCGTAGTCGGGCAGCGCCATCTGGGCGCGCAACTGGGCCAGCACGAGGCCGGCCGCCATGCGCCATTGCGGGTGGGTGGCGTGACCGGAGGGAAACAACTTCATGATGCGTGCCGACCCGTTCTCTTCAAGATGTGTGTGTACGTATGACGTCAGCGGCGGCCGGTCGTTCGCTTTCGCGCGGCCGTCGGCGCCTTCTTTTTGGCGGCGGTTGCTGTTGTCGCTTTCCTGGCCGCCGGCTTTGAAGCCGCGGGAGCAGCGGCTGGTGCGGGCACCTTGAGCTGCGCCGCGTCGTGCAGCGCCGAGGTGGCGATCTGCTGAAACTGCTCGGTGAGGGAGCCCCACCATTGCATGGGATCGACCACGCCGCTGTCGCCACCCGATGCGGCAGTTGCCGAGCCGGGCTTGCTGCGCGCCTTTTTGGCAGGCGCCGGCGCCTCTTCTTCCGCCTCGGCTTCAGGTTCGGGCTCGGCCTGCGCGGCACCAACTGGCGCGGCCGCAGGTGCTGCCGCAGCCGTCTGCTTGGTGAAAGCGCTTGCGATATCTTCCATGCGCACGTTCATGCCGCGCAAGGTCGAAAGTGTCATCTTCTGCACCTCGAGCGCCTGGATGGTGGCCTTGAGCGCATGGCCGTTCTGCTCCAGCCAGTACTGCACGGTCTTGAGCTCCTGGATGCGCTTGTCGACCTCTTCCACGCTGAGCGTGGGCGCAACCCAACTCGCAAGGCTCGGCAAACCCGGCACCGCACTCGTGGCAGCCCCCGCTCCAGCGGCACCGCCTGCGAGGTTCTTCAGAAAGTCGAATCCGGGGACAAACTGGCTGAAGTCGAAAGGCTGGCTGGCGTTGCTCATGCAGGAGTCTCCGGGTTGGGTTTTCTTGTGATGCCAGCTTACTCCAAGGCATCGCCTTTTGGGCTTGCGCCCCTTCCCGTTCAGCTGTCAAGAGCGCTCAGAGTTCCGCACGGACCTTGCTGAACACCTTCCAGAAAGCGGCGTCCTGCGAAGTTGCGAAGTTGATGCGCATCATCGTGCTCGGCGGCCTTCGCGCATGAAAGAGCGAGCCCGGCGCGAGCAGGTAGCCCTGGTCGAGCATGCGCTGCGTGAGTGCATCGGTGTCCACACCGGTATCGACCCAGCCGAACAGGCCCGCAGGCTCCGAGGCAAAGCTGCAGCCGTGCGCCATGGCCAGCTTGACTGCGCGGCTGCGTGCACCGTCGAGCCGGATGCGTATGCGATCGGCATGCCGGCGCAATTGCCCCTGGTCGATGCACCACGACAGCGCCCGCTCAAAAAGCGTGGGGGTGGTCAGGGTCGCCAGCAGCTTGGTTTCGAGCAACCGCTCCTTCAGTTCGGGCGACGCGGCCAAAAAGCCGATGCGCCAGTTGGGCGCCAGGATCTTCGCGAAGCCGCTCACGTAGATGGTGCGCTGCAGGCCGTCGAGCGCACTCAGCCGCGTGGCGTGCTCGGGCGCAAGGTGGCTGTAGGTGTCGTCTTCGACAATGTGAAAGTCGTGTTCGTTGGCCAGCTTGAGCACACGGTGCGCACTGCCCGGCGTCAGGCTGTAGCCCGTCGGGTTGTGCAGCACGCTCACGCTCACGAACAGCTTGGGGCTGTGCAGCGCGCAGTACTGCGCCATCACTTCCAGGTCGGGCCCGTCGGCGCGGCGCGGCACCGGCAGGATGCGCATGCCCAGTGCCTCGAGCCGCGCGAATTCGAGCGCCCAGCCCGGCTCTTCCACCATGACCGGATCGCCCGCGCGCAGCAGCGTGCGGCTCACGATGTCCAGCGCGTGCGTTGCGCCGACTGTCGTCACGATCTGGTCGGGCGCGGCCGGCACGTTGATGCCCACGAGCTTGTTCGACAGGCTGCGGCGCAACGCGGCGTCGCCGGAGGGTTCACCGTACTGGAGCGACAACTCCTGCAGCGCGGCTGTATTGGTCATGCGGCGCACCGCCGTCGGCATGAAGGTCGAAGACATCCAGTCCGGCGGAAACACGCCCATGCCGGGCTGCGGCTTGTCGCTCGGCCTGTGGAACATGCTGCGGATGAGCGAACTCGCGTCGGCCGGTACACGCGACGCCATCATCTGCGCGACCATGGGCGCCGCATTGGCCGGACGCCCCTCCGGCGGGGGCGCGGCATCGCGCACGTAGAAACCCCGCTGCCGGCGCGCCTCGACCAGGCCTTGCGCCAGCAACTGGTCATAAGCCGCTACCACCGTGTACGGGCTCACACCCTGCTGGCGGGCGCATTCGCGCACCGAGGGCAGGCGCGCGCCGGGCGGCAACAGCCGCGTGCGGATGCGCTCTGCCAGGCGGTCGGCCAATTGCCCTGTGAGCGACTGGGTGGAGGTTCGTGTCAGCATCGGCGTTGCGCTTCTGTGTCGAGTGGCAGACCAATACAGATTTCGAATATGTTCGATCAACTGTATTGGAACTGTAATGGTCGCGAAGTTTAGAGTGTATGCAATGAACTGGCAAGAATTCACCGCGCTGCTGGTGCTGGCCACGGCGATGAGCTTCTCGCCCGGGCCCAACACCACGCTCTCCACTGCCCTGGCCGCAAATGGCGGCCTGCCGCGCGCCATGCGTTTTGTCGTGGCGGTGCCCGTGGGCTGGACGCTGCTGCTGGTGCTGTGCGCGGCGGGTATCGGTGCACTGGTGGTGGCAGTGCCGCCGCTGCGCCTGGCCATCAAAGCGCTCGGCGTGGGCTACCTGCTGTGGCTCGCCTACAAGCTGAGCGGCAGCGGAACGCTCGGCCGCGCGGACGGCGCCAACCTCGATATCGGCTTCGGACAGGGCGTGATGCTGCAGTTCGTCAACATCAAGGCCTGGCTGCTCGCCCTCACGCTGGTTGCCGGCTGGATTGCGGGGCAGCCCGACCAGCTGGGCCGGTTCGCCATCGTCGCGCCGGTAATGCTGGTCTACGCCTTCATCAGCAACTTCACTTACGCGCTGGTCGGCGCGCTGCTGCGCGAATGGCTGGCCAAAGGCAAGCGCCTGCTGTGGTTCAACCGCGCGATGGGGCTGGTGCTGGTGCTCACGGCCTGGTGGATGCTCAGCGTATGACCAAACGACTCGCGATCAAGGACGAGACCCTGGGCATGTGGCTGGGCGTGATCGGCGTGGCGCTGTTCGCAGTCACCCTGCCGATGACACGGCTCGCTACCGGCACGCAAGACGCGCCGCAGCTTTCGCCATGGTTCGTCACGCTCGGTCGCGCCGCGCTGGCTGGCATTCTCTCGACGATCTTCCTGGCCGCGACCCGTTCGCCACGGCCCGCGCCGCACCAGTGGAAGCCATTGGGCATGGCGGTGCTCGGCAACGTGATCGGCTATCCGCTGCTGCTCGGCTATGCCCTGCGCGTGGTTACAGCCAGCCATGCAGCCGTGGTTACCGCACTGCTGCCGCTGGTAACCGCCGCGGTCGCAGCCCTGGTGCTGCACCAGCGTGCGCGGCTCGGCTTCTGGCTCTGCGCCGTTGCAGGCAGCGTGCTGGTGGTGCTGTTCTCCGTGCTGCGTGCAAGCCAGAACGGACACGGTTTCGGTTTCGAATGGGCCGACCTGCTGCTGGTCGGTGCGGTCATCGCGGCTTCGTTTGGCTACATCTACGGGGCGCAGGTCACACCGGCGCTCGGCGCTGAACGCGTGATCTGCTGGGTGTGCGTGATGGCGCTGCCCATCACGTTGCCGGCCACGCTGGTCCTCTGGCCGCAACAGCCCATTGCAACCACGGCCTGGGCGGGTTTTGTCTATGTCGGCGTGTTCTCCATGTGGATCGGTTTCTTTGCCTGGTACCGCGGCCTTGCAATGGGCGGTGCATTGCGTGTGAGCCAAACGCAGCTGCTGCAGCCCTTTCTCTCGATACTTGCTTCCATTCCGCTGCTGGGCGAACCGCTCGATGTGGTTACCCTCGGCTTTGCCGCCGCAGTGGTCTGCACCGTGGTGCTTGGCAAGCGCCTTTCGCAATCGCAGGCCGCTCCTGCCGTTTCGCCGCGCTCGGCACGCGCGGAACAATCCTGAAAATTCGCCTCTCACCCCACCCGACTGAAAGAAGATCCCATGAACTGGAAACTCGCCGCCCGCGCCGCCAAGATGAACCCGTCGGTGCTGCGTGAAATCCTCAAGGTCACCGAGCGGCCCGGCATCATCAGCCTGGCCGGCGGACTGCCCTCGCCCAAGACCTTCCCCATCCAGGCCTTTGCCGACGCCTGCGCCGAGCTGCTGCACAAGGACGGCCAGGCGGCCCTGCAATACGCCGCAAGCGAAGGCTATGGACCCCTGCGCCAGGCCGTGGCCGACATGCTGCCGTGGAACGTGGACCCCGCACAGGTGCTCATCACCACAGGCTCGCAGCAGGGGCTGGATCTCGTCGCCAAAGTGCTGCTCGACCCGGGCAGCAAGGTGCTGGTCGAAACGCCCACCTACCTTGGCGCGCTGCAGGCCTTCGGCCCGATGGAGCCGCGGCCCGTGAGCGTGGCAAGCGACGACGACGGCGTGATCGTCGAAGACCTGGTGGCCAAGGCAAAGGATGCACGCTTCATCTACCTGCTTCCCAATTTCCAGAACCCCACGGGCCGCACCATGACCGAAGAGCGCCGCGCGGCGGTCTCGGCCGCGGCCGCCGCTGCGGGCCTGCCCATCGTCGAGGACAACCCCTACGGCGAACTGTGGTTCGACGAAGCGCCGCCGCTGCCGCTGACCGCACGCAACCCTGAAGGCTGCATCTACCTGGGCTCTTTCTCCAAGGTGCTGGCTCCCGGCCTGCGCCTGGGCTTCCTGGTTGCGCCCAAGGCCGTCTATCCCAAGCTGCTGCAGGCCAAGCAGGCGGTCGACCTGCACACGCCCATCTTCACGCAGCGCATGGTTTCGGCGGTAATGAAAGACAACTTTCTCGAGAGCCACGTGCCTACCATCCGCGCGCTCTACAAGCGCCAACGCGATGCGATGATCGCCGCGCTCACGCGCGAGATGGCCGGTCTCGACGTGAAGTTCAACGCGCCGAAGGGCGGCATGTTCCTGTGGGCGCGCATGCCCGAGGGCATCGACACGGTGGCACTGCTGCCCAAGGCCGTGGAGCGCAACGTGGCCTTTGTTCCGGGTGCGCCGTTCTACGCAGGCCAGGGCGATCCGCGCACGCTGCGCCTGTCGTTCGTCACGGCCAGCGTCGAGGAGATCGACGTTGCCATCGCTGCGTTGGCCCTGACACTGCGCGAAGAACTCGCGCTGCTGGGCGAACGCAAGCTCGCACCCGAACCGGTCTGAGCCAACGCAAGAAGGCACTCACGATGCACATCGCCATACTCACCTTCGACGGCTTCAACGAACTCGATTCGCTGGTTGCACTTGGCGTGCTCAACCGCGTCAAGAAGCCGGGCTGGCGCGTGACGCTTTCCGCGCCCAGCGCGACCGTCACTTCGATGAACGGCGTTACCGTGCATTCGAGCTCCACGCTCGAAGCCGCCACCGAGGCCGAGGCGGTGCTCTTCGGCAGCGGCATTCGCACGCGAGAGATCGCAGGCGATCCCGCCGTCATGGGCGTGCTGCGCCGGCTCGACGCCAAGCGGCAGCTGATCGGCGCGCAATGCTCGGGCACCTTGCTGCTCGCCAAGCTAGGCCTTCTGGGTGCGGTGCCCGCTTGCACCGACCTCACGACCAAGCCGTGGGTGCAGGAGGCCGGCGTCGAAGTGCTCAACCAGCCTTTCTTCGCAAGCGGCAACGTGGCCACTGCGGGCGGATGCCTGTCGGCGCCCTATCTCGCGGCGTGGCTCATCGCGCGCAGCGAAGGCGTCGAGGCAGCGAAGAGTGCCCTGCACTATGTCGCACCGGTCGGCGAGAAGGAAGACTACGTGGCACGGGCCATGCGCAACATCGAGCCTTATCTTCCGCAAGTTGCGGCAACCATGGCCGCCTGAAAAACAGAAAGCAGCAAGCCACAACACCATGATCAGCCTCGCCACGCTCGCGCTTTTCCTTCTGGCCGTGCTCGCGCTGTTCCTGTCGCCCGGGCCGAACATGGCCTTCGTGCTCTCGCACGGCGTGGCGCACGGGCCGCGCGGCGGATTTGCGGCGGCGCTCGGCATTTCGTCGGCCGACCTGGTGCACACGCTCTTTGCCGCAACGGGCGTAACCGCGCTGATAGCGGCATGGCCGCCTTCCTTCGACGTGCTGCGCTACGCGGGCGCGCTGTACCTGCTTTGGCTCGCAGTGCAGTCCTTGCGCCGCAGCAGCGCATTGCCCGGCGGCACGCGCGCGCGGCCTTCCGCCTTCGGACGCATCGTGCGCATGGCATTCTTGAACAACCTGGTCAATCCGAAGGCGCTGCTGTTCTTCATGGTGTTCCTGCCGCAGTTCGTCGACCCGGCGCGCGGCAGCGTGCCCTTGCAACTGGTGCAGCTCGGCGTCATGCTCTCGGCAGCCGCGCTCGCATTCAACACGCTGCTTGGCGCATGCAGCGGCCAGGTCGGCCGATGGCTGCAGCGCCGGCCCGGCGCCGAAAAGTTCCAGCGCGGCCTGCTGGCACTGGTAATGGTCGGCCTGGCGATTCGCCTGCTGCTGCTCGATCGTCCTTCCATGCCTTCCGCCCTGTCCGCCACACCTGTCCAAGGAAGCTGAACACCATGCTCAATATCTGGGGCCGCATCAGTTCGATCAACGTGCGCAAAGTCGTCTGGTGCGCGCAAGAACTCGGGCTCGACTTTCAACGCACCGAAGCCGGCGGCCGTTTCGGCGTGGTGCAAACGCCCGAATACCTGGCGCTCAATCCGAATGCGATGGTGCCCACCATCGACGACGGCGAAGGCAGCGAGCGCGTCACGCTCTGGGAATCGAACGTGATCGTGCGCTATCTGTGCGCCAAGCATTCGCACGGCAAGTTCTACCCGAGCGAACTGGCCGCGCGTTTCGACGCCGAGCGCTGGATGGACTGGCAGCAGACCACGCTCAACCGCGCAAGCCGCGACGCCTTCGTGCAATGGGTGCGCACAGTGCCGGCCGAACGCGAACCCGCGCTCATCGCGGCATCGGTGCGCGCGAGCGAAGCCCTGTTTGCAATGCTCGACGCGCATCTTGCGCGGCAGCCCTTCATGGCGGGCGATCGCTTCACCATGGCCGACATTCCCATCGGCTGCGAGGCGCACCGCTGGTTCGGCCTGCCGCCGGCCGAATACCAGCGCCCCAGCTGGCCGAACCTCGAACGCTGGTACGGCGAACTCCTCTCCCGTCCGGGCACGCGCGGCGTGCTCGACCTTCCGCTCGAATGACACGCATGAAACCCCGCCCGTTCAAACAAGTCGACGTCTTCACCGCAACGCCCTACCTCGGCAATCCGCTCGCCGTGGTGCTCGACGGTTCCGGTCTCGACGACGCCGCCATGCAGCGCTTTGCGCAGTGGACCAACCTTTCTGAAACCACCTTCCTGCTGCCGCCGACCGAGCCCACGGCCGACTACCGCGTGCGCATCTTCACGCCGGGCGGCGAGCTGCCGTTCGCGGGCCACCCGACCATCGGCAGCTGCCATGCCTGGCTGCAGGCCGGTGGCAAGCCCAAGGCCGCGGGCCGTGTGGTGCAGCAATGCGCAGCAGGCCTGGTGCCGCTGCGGCTGGAAGGCGAACGCCTGGCTTTCTCGGCCCCGCCGCTCAAGCGCAGCGCGCCCAGCCCCACGCTGCTGGCCAAGGTGGCGGGCGCACTGGGCCTGAAGGCGCAGCAGATTGTTGCGGCCCAGGTGCTGGACAACGGCCCCATGTGGTTCGGCCTGCTGCTCAGCGATGCAGACACCGTGCTGCGCCTCGTGCCCGACCACCGCATGCTGAAGGAGCTCGGCGTCAAGGCCGGGGTGGCCGGCGTGCCTGCGGCCGAGGGCTCATCGATGCTCATCGGCCGGTCGAACCGCGAGGCGCGCGCCTTCGGCGGCAAGGCCGCGGCCGCAGAGAACGACGGCCAGAAGATCGACCTGGAGGTGCGCGCCTTCGCCGCGCCCATCGGCGTCGAAGAAGACCCGGTTACGGGCAGCCTCAACGCCGGCCTTGCCGAATGGCTGATTGCCGACGGCCATATGCCTGCACGCTACGTGGCCGCGCAGGGCCAGTGCCTCGGCCGTGCGGGGCGCGTATACATCGAGCGCGACAGCGACGGCAGGGTGTGGGTCGGCGGCGACGCCGTGACCTGCATCGACGGCCAGGTCACGCTGTAGGAGCAAGACACCATGTCCGCGCAACTCGACCACCTGGTGATCGCCGCCGCTTCGCTGGCCGAAGGCGTGGCGTGGTGCGAAGCCACCCTGGGCGTGACGCCCGGCCCCGGCGGCGCGCATCCGCTGATGGGCACGCACAACCGGCTGCTCAACATAGCGAGCGACGCGTTTCCCCAGGCGTATCTGGAAATCATCGCCATCGAACCGGGCAAGCGTCCATCGCGTCCCGGCACGCGCCGTTGGTTCGACCTGGACGATGCCGTGCTGCAGGCAGGCCTCGTGAGGCGTGGGCCGCGGCTGATTCACTTCGTTGCGCGCGTGCCCAATGCAAACGCGACCCTGCAGGCGCTGGCGCACGAAGAGCATGCGCACATCGATCGCGGCCATCTGCTGGAGGCCTCGCGCGACACGCCTGCCGGCCGGCTCGAATGGCAGATTACGGTGCGCGACGACGGCCAGCGGCTCTTCTATGGCGCGCTGCCCACGTTGATCCAGTGGGGCGCCGTGCATCCCACCGATGCCATGCCCGCTTCGGGCCTCGCGTTGCAATCGCTGCACGCCACGCACCCGCGTGCGGCCGACCTGGCCGCGGCGCTTTCCACCATTGGCATGGCCGGCATGGCCGTGCAGCCCGGCGCACCCAACCTCGTGGCCGTGCTCGACACGCCGCGCGGCCCCGTCACTCTTCGATCCGAAGGACTCTGACCGACATGCTGACCTTGACCGAAATCGCCTGGTTTGCGCTCGCCTCCATCCTGCTCGCGCTCACGCCAGGGCCGAACATGATTTATTGCGTGTCGCGCACGCTCATCCAGGGCCGCCGCGCCGGGCTCATTTCGCTCGGCGGGGTGCTCATGGCTTTTCTGGTGCACCTGTTTGCCGCCGCGCTCGGGCTCACCGCGCTGCTTTTGGCCGTGCCGCTCGCGTTCGACGCCATTCGCCTGGCCGGCGCCGCCTATCTGCTGTGGCTTGCATGGCAGGCGGTCAAGCCCGGCGGCAATGCGCCGTTCGAGGCACGCGCACTGCCGGCCGACCGGCCCGGCAAGTTGTTCCGCATGGGTTTTCTCACCAACCTGCTGAACCCCAAGGTCGCGATGTTTTATCTGTCGTTCTTTCCGCAGTTCATCCACCCAGAGCGCGGCTCGGTGCTGCTGCAAAGCATGCAACTGGGCGCCGCACAAATCGCCAGCAGCGCGGCGGTCAACACCGTCATGATCCTGGGTGCGGCGAGCATCACGGCCGTGCTGTCGCAAAGCGCGGGCTGGCTGCGCGCGCAGCGCTACATCATGGGCAGCGTTCTGGCGGCGCTGGCGGTTCGCGTCGCGCTCACGGAACGCAAGTAAGCACAAGAAAAAAAGGCCTGTCGTGAGATTCACCCGCGAAGAAATCGAATCCGCCCAGCGCACCGTGGGCGCCGCCATGCCGCCCACCCCGCAGTACGCATGGCCGCTGCTGACGCAACGCCTGGGTGCCACGGTATGGGCCAAGCATGAAAACCACACGCCGGCCGGCGCCTTCAAGATTCGCGGCGGGCTCACCTATTTCGAGACCCTGGCGCGCGAGCGGCCCGAGGTGCGCCATGCCATCAGCGCCACGCGCGGGAACCACGGCCAGTCGGTGGGCTTTGCGGCGCGGCGCCACGGGCTCGCGGCCACCATCGTGGTGCCGCACGGCAACTCGCTCGAGAAGAACGCCGCAATGCGCGCGCTGGGCGTGCAGCTGGTCGAGCATGGCGAAGACTTTCAGGCCGCCGCGGAGCATGCCGCCATGCTCGCCGAGCGCGACGGCATGCATCGGGTTCCATCGTTTCACCGAGAGCTGGTGCGCGGCGTGTCGACCGCGTATGTCGAATTCTTCAGCGCACTGAAAAGCAACCCGCCCGATGTGCTCTTCGTGCCGATCGGCCTCGGCTCGGGCTTTGCCGCGGCGGCCGCGGCGCGGGCGCATTGCGGCGTGTCGACCAGGCTCATTGGCGTGGTGTCGGCGCATGCCACGGCTTATCGCGATTCCTTTCGCGAGGGGCGGCCTGTCGAGTCTCCCGTCAGCACGCGGCTGGCCGACGGCATGGCCTGCCGCACGCCGGTGCCCGAGTCGGTGGAGGTGATCCTGCGCGAGGCCGATGACGTCATTACCGTCACCGACGACGAGGTTGCCGAGGCCATGCGCATTCTCTTCAGCGACACGCACAACGTCGCCGAAGGCGCGGGCGCTGCGGCGCTCGCGGGGGCGTTGCAACAGCAGGAGCGCTGGCGTGGCAAGACGGTCGGCATTTGCGTGAGCGGCGGCAATGTCGACTCGGAGATGTTCGCAGGGGTGCTGGGACGCAGTGGCGTGCGGACCTAGAGGCGGGCCGGGGGACATTCGCGGAGCAAGGTACCCCGTCGGCGGGTGCGCCCCCCTGAACAAGGCAGCCAACCAACCGAACCAATGACGACTAAGGCAACGGCCCAGTATTAGCCGTATCCAACGGCAGCCGAGACACCTCAGCCAACAACAACGCCAGCTGTTCCGCAGCAGCATCGACAACAGCCTGCCCACGCGCAGCAGTTGCCGCGGCCGCATTGCCCGCCGCGCCTTGCGGGTTGTAGTCCTCCATCGCCCAGCCCAGCTTTGCGCTCTTGCCGTTGCCGAGAATCGCGTAGTCCGCCGCGCGCTGCTCGGAGGTGGAGCGAAAGTTCTTCGCTTCGCCCATGCGCACACGCTCTGGCGCAAGCGCCAGCATCATCGATGTTTCGATGTCGCCCGCATGCACGCCAAAGCGATGCTCGCCGGCGTCGAACTGCGCGCCCGCGTTGCCCAGCGGAAGATTGAACCAGCTCACGCTGTACACGATGAGCCCGTGCTCCGCGCGCAGTTCGCGCGCCACGATGTCCATTGCGCCCACGTGCCCGCCGTGCGCGTTGAAGAGCACCAGCTTCTTCACGCCGGCCCGCGCCACGCCGGCGCCAATTTCTTTCCACATGCGAATCACTGTTTCGGCCGAGAGCGTGAGCGTGCCCGCAAAGCGCGCGTGCTCGGGGCTCAGGCCGATCTGCTGCGTGGGCAAGAACAGCACCGGCAGGTTGGCGGGCAGCAGCGGGAGCGCCGCGGCAACGATGCCTTCGGCCAACACGGTGTCCACACCCAGCGGCAGGTGCGGCCCGTGCTGTTCGGTCGCTCCAAGCGGCAGCACCGCCACGGTGGCTGCCACATCGAGCGCAGCAAAGTCGCGCGTCGTCAGTTGAGACCAGTAGCGGGGCAGGGATACCGAGGGAGCGTTCATCCGCCGATCTTAGAGCGGTGATTCAATCCACGCGACCCCGCGCCGCGCGGCCTCTTTTTCAACGACTCACGTCAAGGACTCTCACATGGATCTCCAGCTCCAGGACCGGCACGTTCTCATCACGGGCGGCAGCAAGGGCATTGGCCTGGCCTGCGCGCTCGGCTTCTTGCGCGAAGGTGCTCGCGTGAGCCTGGTCTCGCGCGACCTGAAGAACCTGGAGCAAGGACGCAAGACGCTCGTCGAGGCGTTTGCAGAAGCCGAAGGCCGTGTGTCGGTGCATGCCGCCGACCTCAAGGATCCGGCCGGGGCCGTGGCCGCACTCGACGCCGCGGAACAGGCCTTCGGGCCCGTCGACGTGCTGGTCAACTCCGCGGGCGCCGCGCGCCGCACGCCACCCGACGAGTTGAACGCGGCCGCTTGGCACGACGCCATGGACGCCAAGTACTTCACCTACATCCACATGATCGATCCGGTGGTCAAGCGAATGGGCCAGCGCGGCCAAGGCGCGATCGTCAATGTGATCGGCCAGGGCGGCAAGGTGGCAAGCCCCGTCCATATGGCCGGCGGCGCGGCCAATGCGGCGCTCATGCTGGTGAGTGCCGGCATGGCTTCGGCCTATGCGGCCAAGGGCGTGCGGGTGAACGCGGTGAACCCCGGCCTCACGCTCACCGAGCGGCTGCAGGAAGGGCTGAAGGCGGATGCAAAGCTGCAAGGAATCGGCAGCGACGAAGCGCTGCAGCGCGCCAAGGCAAGGCTGCCGCTCGGGCGCATTGCGGCGCCTGAAGAAATTGCCAACGCCGTGGTGTTTCTCGCATCGCCTAGGGCGAGCTACATCACCGGCGCCATCGTGGCGATGGACGGCGCCGTCACGCCGATGATCTAGGGCAGCGGCGCCAGCGCGTCGAACTTGGCGGCAAGAAAATCCACCAGCGCCCGCACACGGGCCGGCACGAAGCGCCCGCTCGGCAGCAGAGCGTGCAGGGGATAGGGCTCGGTGTCCCACTGGGGCAGCAGGCGCACCAGCGTGCCCTTGCGCAGGTCATCGCGCACGTCGAGTGCCGACTTCAACACGATGCCCCGCCCCGCAACGGCCCACTCGCGCGCGAGCGATGCGTCGTCCACGCTGCGGTCGCCCTTTACGCGCACCTCGGTCCATTGCCCGTTCTGCGCAAAACGCCAGGTGCGGTGGCGGCGCCCGCCGCGATCGAACGTGAGGCAGTTGTGGTGCACCAGGTCTTGCGGGGTCTTGGGCGCAGCATGGCGCCGCAGGTAGCCGGGCGATGCGGTGAGCAGTGGGTTGGTCAGCGCAAAGGGCCGTGCCACCAGGCGTGAATCGGCCAGCGCACCGTAGCGCAGTGCCAGGTCGACCTCGTCGCGGGTCACGTCGAGCAACCGGTCGCCGACCGAAAGCGACAACTGCACGCCCGGGTGCAGCGCCAGGAACTCGTCGAACCAGGGCAGCAGCGTGCTGCGCGTGAGGTCCGACGGGGCGGCCACGCGCAAGGTGCCGACCAGTTCGCCTCGATCGGCCGTGACCAGCGATTCGCCTTCGTCCAGCAGCTCGAAGGCGCGAACGGCGTAGTCGAGCAGCGTCTGGCCCTGCGACGTCAGGCGCATGGCGCGGGTCGACCGTTCGAACAGCCGCGCGCCGAGCTGCGTTTCCAGCCGCTTGAGCGTTGCGCTGGCGGCGGCGGGAGTCATGCCCAGTGCATGGGCCGCCGCCGTCAACGTGCCGCCGCGCGCAGTCTGCACCAGCACTTGCAGGTCTGACAGATTTTCAATTTTCATTTGAAGGTGTTGCTTCGAACGCCGGTCTTATCAATTTTCATTTGCCATCCTACAGTCGAGCCATCGTTCAAGAAAGGTCCTTCGACATGAAAGCCATCGGTTACTACCAGTCCCTCCCCATCGACAACCCCGAGTCGTTGCAGGACATCGAATTGCCCGCGCCTGCGGTCGGCCCGCGCGACCTGCTGGTGCGCGTCAAGGCCGTCTCGGTCAATCCGGTCGACACCAAGGTGCGCAAGAACATGGCGCCCGAAGCCGGCCAAGCCAAAGTGCTGGGCTGGGACGCCGCGGGCACGGTCGAGGCGGTCGGCGCCGGCGTGCAGAACTTCAAGGTCGGCGACCGCGTGTACTACGCCGGTTCGATCATCCGGCCCGGTGCCAATTCGGAAATGCACGCGGTCGACGAGCGCATTGCAGCCCTCGCACCCAAGAGCCTCGACGACGCGCAGGCTGCCGCGTTGCCGCTGACCACCATCACCGCGTACGAGTTGCTGTTCGACCGCCTCAAGGTGCCGAAAGGCGGCGGCGCGGGACAGACCTTGCTGATTACCGGCGGTGCCGGCGGCGTGGGCTCCATCCTCATTCAGCTGGCGCGCCAGCTCACGCAGCTGCGCGTGGTAGCCACCGCTTCGCGCGCCGAAACGCGGGCCTGGTGCCTGACGCTGGGCGCGCATGCGGTCATCGACCATTCGAAGCCGCTCGCGGCCGAGCTCAAGGCAGCGGGTATCGGCGAGGTCGACATGGTCGCAAGCCTCACGCAGACGGGCCAGCACTACACGCAGATCATCGAAAGCCTCAAGCCCCAGGGCCAACTGGCGGTGATCGACGACCTGCCGACGCTCGACGCGATGCCGCTCAAGACCAAGTGCATCTCGCTGCACTGGGAAATGATGTTTGCACGCTCGCGCTTCGAAACGCCGGACATCGCCGAGCAGGGCGCGCTGCTGGCCGAAGTGGCTGCGCTGGTCGACGAGGGCCGCATTCGCACCACGGCGAATGCAAGTTTTGGCACCATCAATGCGGCCAATCTCCGCAAGGCGCATGCGCTGATCGAAAGCGGCACCGCGCAGGGCAAGGTGGTGCTCGCGGGCTTCTGAGCCCTTTCGGCTTTTGCGCAAAATCGGCCGTATGGCCGACAAAATCACCCAGCCCCTGATCGAGTTCGAAACCCCGCGCCTTCGGTTGCGGCAGTGGCGCGAGAGCGATCTCGCGCCCTTTGCTGCGCTCGCAGCCGACCCGGAAGTCATGGCGTTTCTTCTGCCGCTACCCACACGTGCCGCGAGCGATGCGCTGGCCGGGCGCCTGAAGGCTCGCATCGACGAGAACGGCTGGGGCTTCTGGGCGGTCGAGCACAAGGACTCTGGTGAATTTGCAGGCTTCACGGGCCTGAACGTGCCCCTGGCCACCCTGCCCTTTTCACCCTGCGTGGAAATCGGGTGGCGCTTCGCCAGAAAGTGGTGGGGCCAGGGTCTGGCGAGCGAGGCTGCGAGCGGCGCACTTCAAGTCGGTTTCGAAAGGCTCGGTTTCGACGAGATCGTGGCGTTCACCGCCGTCGGCAACCTTCGTTCGGCGGCCGTGATGGAACGGATCGGCATGCAGGAAGACGCGGCCGGCGCATTCGACCACCCTGCGGTGCCCGAGGGACACCCGCTGCGACGGCATCGGCTCTACCGAATCGGCCGCGCTTCGCAACCACGGTGAGCACGAACGGCACCCGCGGCTAGCTACTTCGCAGCCGACACGCGCCAGACCACGTTGCCCACGTCGTCGGCCACCAGCAGCGCGCCGCTCTTGTCGAGCGCCACGCCCACAGGCCGGCCTTGCGCCTTCTCGTCGGCAGAAAGAAACCCGGTAAGTACATCGACCGGAGGCCCGCTCGGCTTGCCGCCGGTGAAGGGCACGAACACCACCTTGTAGCCCGACTTCGGCTTGCGGTTCCATGAACCGTGCTCGCCGATGAAGGCGCCGCTTGCAAACTGGGGCGGCATTCCCCGCCCGTCCGAAAAGACCAGGCCGAGCGGCGCCACATGCGAGCCCAGCGCGTAGTCGGGTGCCACTGACTTGGCGACCATTTCGGGGTTCGGCGGCGTCACGCGCGCATCCACGTGGCCGCCGTAGTAGCTCCAGGGCCAGCCGTAAAAGGCGCCGTCCTTTACCGAGGTCAGGTAGTCGGGCACCAGGTCGCTGCCGATCTCGTCGCGCTCGTTGACCACGGTCCAGAGCGCTTTGGTTTCGGGGTGCCAGGCCAGGCCGTTGGGGTTGCGCAGGCCGCTCGCAAACAGGCGCTTCTCGCCGCTTTTCACGTCCACTTCCCAGATGGCGGCGCGCCCTTCTTCGGCCGCGAGCCCGTTCTCGCCGATATTGCTGTTGGAGCCGACTGTGACGTAGAGCTTGGTGCCCTCGGCATTTGCAATCACGTTCTTGGTCCAGTGGTGGTTGATGCCCGCGGGCAGCGGCGTTACCACCGTGGGCGCGGCGCTGGCCGAGGTCTGGCCCTCGGTGTAGGGCACCTTGACGAGCGCATCCGCATTGGCGATGAAAAGCTCGTTGCCCACCAGCGCCATGCCGAACGGCGAACTCAGGTTCGACAGGAACACCTGCTTCACTTCGGCCGTGCCGTCGCCGTCAGCATCGCGCAGCAGCGTGATGCGGTTGGGGCTCGGCACGCCGGCACCGGCGCGGCTCATGACCTTCTCCATGACCCATTTGCGGACCTTGGCCACCGGGCCGCTGCCGCCGTCGGTGCTGCCTTCGGGCTTGGGCGGCTTGTTGCTCTCGGCCACCAGCACGTCGCCATTGGGCAGGGTGTACACCCAGCGCGGATGGTCGAGCCCACGCGCCAGCGCCTGCACGCGCAAGCCCCCGGCGGGCTTGGGAGCGGCGGCGTCGGCCCAGCCGACCGCGGTGGCCACGTTCACGGTGGGAACCAGCGTCTTGTTGGGCTCGGCCAGCTGCGGGCGAGGCCCGGTCGTTGCTTCGGGCGCGATCTTTGCGGCTTCGCCGCACCCGGCCAGCGCCAGCGCGGCGGCTACCGCGGCGGTGACGGTGGCAACGGAGGCCAGCGAGGAAACGTTGATGCGAGGAACCTTCATTCGCTCTCCTTGGTTGTCGCGGCAAGCGGGCCGCATCTCGCAAATCATGCGGACGGCGCCCGCATGGACTGTCGGTCATGGGCGCTTTTTGGCGTGAGCGCACCTCATTCACGCATCGCCGCTACCATCGCCGCATGACCGACGACCTGTTCCGCGCCGACGCGTACCTGCGCGCCTGCGAAGCCCGCATCCTGCGCATCGACGACTCCGGCATCGTGCTGGACCGCACCGTGTTCTATCCGCTTGGCGGCGGGCAGGCCGGCGACACGGGCGTGCTGGCGCTGGCGGACGGACGCGAGGTGGTCATTGCCGACACCCGAAAGGCCAAGAATGAAGACGGCCAGCCGACGAGCGAATTCGTTCACGTGCCCGCCCCCGAGCAGGCCGAATTGCTGGCCACGCTGAAGCCGGGCGACACCGTAACGGCACGCCTCGACTGGGAGCGCCGCCACCGGCTGATGCGCTTTCACACGGCGAGCCATCTGCTGTGCCACCTGGTGCCCGTGCCGGTGAACGGCTGCTCGATCACGCCCGACTACGCGCGCATCGACTTCCACATGACCGACCCGCTCGACAAGGAAGCGCTGACCGCCGGCCTCGCCCGGCTGGTGGAAGCGGCCCATCCGCTGACCGTGGGCGCCATTACCGACGAAGAGCTCGACGCCAACCCGGCGCTGGTGAAAAGCATGAGCGTGCAGCCGCCGCGCGGCACGGGTACGGTGCGCACCATTCGCATCGGCGGCGAAGGCGAGGCACAGATCGACTTTCAGCCCTGCGGCGGCACACATGTTGCAAATACTGCCGAGATTGGCGCGGTGATGGTCACCAAGATCGAGAAAAAGAGCGCCAACAGCCGCCGCGTGGTGCTGGGCTGGGCTGCTTGAGCCCCCGAAACGCCCGGAACTTCGCACCGCCCGCCTGCTCCGACTGATCGGCATGATCCTCTCCCGCATTCATTTAGCTACGTTTCTGGTAGCAACCGCCGCAGCCTGCATGCCGGCTGCCGCGCAATTGGCATCCAAGCCAGGTGCTGTCGTCACCACCCCCCACGTGCGCGCCGAACTGGTCGCGCATGCGCCCAACGGCGTTGCGCCCGGCGCCCCGGTCTGGGTCGGTCTGCAGATCACCCACCAGCCCGAGTGGCACACCTACTGGAAGAACGCCGGCGATTCCGGCTTGCCGACGGAGCTGAACTGGACGCTCCCGCCGGGCGTGGCCGCCGGCGAGATTGCATGGCCCGTGCCGAAGAAGATCCCCATCGGCAACCTCGCCAACTACGGCTACGAGAACACGGTGCTGCTGCCGGTGCCGCTCGAGGTGTCGAGCAATTTCAAGCCTCCGCTGGCGCTGGGCACGGGCGCTTCGGGGCTGGACATACGGCTCAAGGCCACCTGGCTGGTGTGCCGCAAGGAATGCATTCCCGAAGAAGGCGAGTTCACACTGGCCCTGCCGCTGCAGGGCTCGACCGCGCTGCACAAGGCAGACTTCGATGCCGCCCAGGCCGCACAGCCGCAGCCGCTCGAAAAGCCCGGCGTCGTTGAAGTCAGCGGCAACAACCTGCAGGTGCGGCTCGAAGGCCTGCCCGCAGCGGTTCAGGGCAAGACCCTCGGCTTCTTTCCCGAAACACCCGAAGTGATCCGCACCGCGGCCGTGTCGGGCAAGGACTGGACGCAAAGCTGGCAAGGCAGTACCTGGACCGCCACGCTGCCGCTGGCAGACCAGCGCAGCGCCAGCCCTACGGCATTGCCGCTGGTGGTCGCCCTGGCAGAGGCCGACCGGCAGCCGGGCCAGCCGGTGGCCTGGCGTACCGAGGCGCCGGTGAGCGGCACCTGGCCGACCGCCGCGCCGCGCGCCGAGGTTTCGCCCGCGCTGCAAGCCGCGCTCGCGGCCAACGCCGCAAACGTTGCAAACGCGGCTGCCTCGGCCCCGCCCACGGACCTGCCGCCCCAGCCCGCGGGCGCTTTCATCGTCGCGCTGCTTGGCGCCGTGCTCGGCGGCCTGCTGCTCAACCTCATGCCCTGCGTGTTCCCGATCCTGGCCATCAAGGTGCTGGGCTTCGCGCGCCAGGCGGGCAACCGCAGCGCGCAGCGCGCGGCGGGGTTGGCCTACACGGGGGGGGTGATGCTCTCGTTTCTCGCGCTGGGCGGCGCGATGCTCGCCCTGCGTGCGGCAGGGGCCCAACTCGGCTGGGGCTTTCAGCTGCAATCGCCTGCCGTGGTGGCCGCCCTGGCGGCGCTGTTCACGCTCATCGGTCTCAACCTGGTGGGGCTTTTCGAATTCGGCCGCGCGGCACCGGTGTCGGTGTGTTCCGCCCAGGCCAAGCACCCGATTGCCAACGACTTTCTCTCGGGCGTGCTGGCCGTGGTCATCGCTTCGCCGTGCACCGCGCCGTTCATGGGCGTTTCGCTCGGCTTTGCCATCGGCCTCCCCGCCGCGCAGGCCCTGCTGCTGTTCGCGGCGCTGGGCCTGGGCCTGGCGCTGCCCTACCTGGTGGCGGGCTTCGTTCCGGCCATTGCCCGGCTGCTGCCCAAGCCCGGCCCCTGGATGAACACACTGCGCCGGCTGCTGGCGTTTCCGATGTTCGCGACGGTGGCCTGGCTGGTCTGGGTGCTGGGGCAGCAAAGCGGCATCGACGGCGCAGGCACGCTGCTCGCGCTGCTGGTGTGCATGGCCGCCATCGTCTGGGCGCTGACGCTGCGCGGCCGCACGCGGCTGGTCATTGCCACGGTGCTGGTCGCCTTTACTGCGGTGCTCACCGCGGCCATTGGTCGCAACGTGCTGCAAACGGTAGAGCCGGCCAGGCTGGCATCGAGCGCGGGGCAGCGCTGGCAGCCCTGGTCTGCCGAGCGCGTGGCCGAGCTCACGGGTGCGGGGCAGCCGGTGTTCATCGACTTTACGGCCGCATGGTGCGTGACCTGCCAATACAACAAGAAGGCCACCCTTGCAGACGCCGAGGTGCTGGCCGATTTCGACAGCAAGAAGGTCGCGATGCTGCGCGCCGACTGGACGCGCCGCGACCCTGCCATTACCGCCGCGCTGACTTCGCTCGGACGCAGCGGCGTGCCGCTCTATGTGCTGCAGGCGCCCGGCAAGGCGCCGATCGTCCTGACCGAGATTCTGGGCAAGGACGAGGTTCGCGCGGCGCTGTCGGCGCTTTGACCACCAGCGTGACATGGGTTGTCACATGCACTTTAGAAAAGCGGCCTAAGCTGTCGCCGTTGTTTGTTTTTTTATTCTGGAGTTCAAGCTGGCCATGTCACTTTCGCCATCGTCCGACTCGCGTTCCATCCGTGCCGCGCGCCACGCCCGCGCCGCCCTCTCCCGTGCCTCGCGACGCGCCGTCGTGGCGGCAGCCGTGGCGCTCGGCGCCAGCTTCCTGATGGGCAACAACGCCTTTGCAGCGCCCGCCGTGGGCCAGCAGGCGCCCGACTTCGTTGCCGTGGACACCAGCGGCGCCAAGCACAAGCTCTCCGACTTTGCCGGCAAGTTCGTGGTGCTCGAGTGGACCAACCCGGGCTGCCCGTTCGTGCGCAAGCACTACAACAGCGGCAACATGCCCGCCACGCAAAAATCCGCCACGGCCCAGGGCGTGGTGTGGCTGTCGGTCAACTCCACCGAGCGCGCAGCCAGCGACTACCTGCAGCCCGCCGCACTCGACGCATGGATGAAGTCGCAAAAGGCCTCGCCCACCGCGGTGCTGATGGACGAAGACGGTGTCATCGGCCAGGCCTACGGCGCGCGCACCACGCCGCACATCTTCATCATCGACCCCAAGGGCATGCTGGTCTACGCGGGCGGCATCGACAGCATTGCCTCGGCCCGGCCCGACGACATCAAGAGCGCGACCAACTACGTGAACCAGGCGCTCGGTGAAGCCTTCGGCGGCAAGCCGGTTTCAGCAGCCTCCACGCGGCCGTACGGCTGCTCGGTCAAATACAAGACCTGAAGCAAGAACCGGCAATGACAGGTACCTGACCGCGGTGGTCAGGCGGCGGTCGGGAACCCCGGCCTACCCTCGGACGAACTACTTCGCCCAAGGGGACAACGAAATGAACACTGCGCACACCGCCGCGCAACCGGGTCCGGCCGCCCGTGCTTCTTCAGACAATGCCGCTCCAGTTGCGGCTTCGTCGCCCTCCTCGTCTTCCCCTTCTTCCTCTTCCTCGAAATTCGCCACCGTCCTGCGCGTGACGGGCGGCAATTTCATGGAGATGTTCGACTTCTTCCTGTTCGGCTTCTACGCCACGCAGATCTCGAAGGCCTTCTTCCCGGCGGGCGACGAGTTCGCCTCGCTGATGCTGACCTTCATGACCTTCGGCGCGGGCTTCCTGATGCGGCCGCTGGGCGCGATTTTTCTGGGCGCGTATGTCGACCGCGTGGGCCGCCGCAAGGGCCTGATCGTTACGCTCGCGCTGATGGCGCTGGGCACGCTGCTCATCGCCTGCGTGCCGGCCTACGCCACCATCGGCTTTGCCGCGCCGCTGCTGGTGCTGGTCGGACGGCTGCTGCAGGGCTTCTCGGCCGGCGTGGAACTGGGCGGTGTCTCGGTCTACCTGTCCGAAATGGCCACGCCGGGGCGCAAGGGCTTTTACGTAAGCTGGCAATCCGCGAGCCAGCAGGTGGCAATCATCGTGGCGGCGGCGCTCGGCTACTGGCTGAACGTGACCTTCACTTCGCAGGAAATCGGCGACTTCTACTGGCGCATTCCGTTCTTCGTCGGTTGCCTGATCGTGCCGGTGCTGTTCATGATTCGCCGCTCGCTGCAAGAAACCGAGGAGTTCATGGCGCGCAAGCACCGCCCCGATGCGCGCGAAATCTTCCAGTCGATGATGGCTAACTGGGGCCTGGTGGTCGCAGGAATGATGCTGGTGTCGATGACGACCGTGTCGTTCTACCTGATCACGGTCTACACGCCCACCTTCGGCAAGTCGGTGCTGCACCTGAGCACGACCGATGCGCTCATCGTGACGCTGTGCGTGGCCATTTCCAACTTCATCTGGCTGCCGATCATGGGCGCGCTTTCCGACCGCGTCGGCCGCAAGCCGCTTCTGGTCTTGTTCACGGCACTGACCATCCTCACGGCATACCCGTCGCTCAAGTGGCTGGTGGGCGCGCCCAGCTTTGCGCGCATGCTCGAAGTGGAGCTGTGGCTGTCTTTCCTCTACGCGAGCTACAACGGCGCGATGGTAGTGGCGCTCACCGAGGTGATGCCAGTCAACGTGCGCACCGCCGGTTTCTCACTGGCCTACAGCCTGGCCACGGCGCTGTTCGGCGGCTTCACACCGGCCATTGCAACCGGCCTGATCGAGATGACCGGCGACAAGGGCGCGCCAGGTTTGTGGATGACTGCCGCAGCCATTTGCGGGTTGGTGGCCACGTTGTTGCTGTACCGGCGCCAGGTGAATCCTGCGGATTCGGTGCGGGTGCCGGTAGTCTGATTTTTGACCCAGGAGCAGCTTGCCCAAGGGCACAGGGCATCGGGTGCTCCGCGCAGCGAAATAAAGGAGGAGGCCGAAGGCCGGGGGACATTCGCGGAGGGGAGTACCCGGTGGCCTGGGCACCCTCCCTGAACAGCGGCGCCCCAAACAACAGCGCCCAGAAAAGAAACCCAGTCCCCCTGCGACAATCGGGACATGCCTTTCGCCCCATTGCAAAACGACACTTTCCTGCGGGCCTGCTGGCGCCAGGCCACAGACCACACCCCCGTCTGGCTCATGCGCCAGGCCGGACGCTACCTGCCCGAGTACGTGGCCACCCGCGCCAAGGCCGGCAGCTTCATGGGGCTGGCGACCAACACAGATTACGCCACCGAAGTCACCCTGCAGCCGCTTGAGCGCTACCCGCTCGATGCCGCCATTCTTTTCTCCGACATCCTCACCGTGCCCGACGCCATGGGCCTGGGCCTGTCGTTCGAAGCCGGCGAAGGCCCCCGCTTTGCGCGCCCCGTGCGCGACGAAGCGGCCGTTGCGGCGCTCGAAGTGCCCGACATGGCCAAGCTGCGCTATGTGTTCGATGCCGTGGCATCCATCCGCAAGGCGCTCAACGGCCGCGTGCCCCTCATCGGTTTTTCGGGCAGCCCGTGGACGCTCGCCTGCTACATGGTCGAAGGCGCGGGCTCCAGCGACTACCGGCTCGTAAAGAGCATGCTCTACAGCCGCCCCGACCTCATGCACCGCGTGCTCGCGGTCAACGCCGACGCGGTCGCCGCCTACCTCAATGCGCAGATCGACGCCGGCGCCCAAGCCGTGATGATCTTCGACAGCTGGGGCGGCGTTCTTGCCGACGGCGCCTTCCAGGAATTCAGCCTTGCCTACACCGCTCGCGTGCTGGCTGGCCTGAAGCGCACCGGCCCCGACGGCCAGGCCGTGCCGCGCATCGTGTTTACAAAGGGCGGCGGCCTGTGGCTCGAAACCATGCGCGAACTCGATTGCGAAGTGCTCGGCGTCGACTGGACCGTGAACCTCGCCGCCGCGCGCCGACTGGTCGGCGAAGGCAGCGATGGCAAGGCGAAGGCCCTGCAAGGCAACATCGACCCCAACGTGCTATTCGCGCCCGCAGCGCAGATCGAGGCCGAGGTGGCCAAAGTGCTGCAGGCATTCGGCAAGCCGCACGCCGGGGCTGACAAAGGGCCGACCCACATCTTCAACCTGGGCCACGGCATCAGCCAATTTACGCCGCCCGACCACGTGGCGGCACTGGTGCAGGCGGTGCATGCGCAGTCCCGCTCGTTGCGCGCCTCGCGTAGTTGAAACTGTTACACGCCGGGCTGCCCGTGACGGTGAACTGGTTTTCTCTGAAAAGCAGTTTGCCGGCGTTTGTCAAGCGCAAAAACGGTGTAGGAGGGGCGACTTATGCACAAAACACGTGCTGCACTGCGCAAGATTATCTGAGGCGAGGCCCTCTTTGCTCCTAAACAAGTAGCGCTCGTAAGTGGTTGATTTATATAGGATTTGAACTTTGCATTTTTTAAGGGCAATCCAGTCAGACGCTTGATTTTCAAGGCTCCCCAGCGTGTCGAGCCCTGTTGTCAACAAAGTTATCCACAGAATCTCTGGATGAGCTTCAAAGCACTGAAAAATCAACGACTTAAGTGATTTTGCTCAAAGTCGCATTAACAAACATTGCCAACAGGGACGCCCATTTCCACCGCCAGCAGCCCAGACCCGGAAACGGCGGCAACGCCGGCGAGCACGCCCGCCGCGATGGCCTGGCGGCTCGACATCGCCGTGCAAACCCCCGCGCATGCCGCGCTTGGCGACCTGCTGAGCTACGCCAGCGCGGTGCCGCTTGTGCCCGGAACGCTGGTGCGGGTGCCGCTGGGTCGGCGCGAAGTGCTGGGCGTGGTCTGGAACGACCCCGCTTCGCTGGACGGCGCCGAGCCGGACATGGCGCTCAAGCCAGTGGGCGCCGCGCTCGATGCGCTCGCCCCCCTGGGCGACGCGTGGCGAGACCTGGTGGCCTTTGCCGCACGCTATTACCAGCGCTCGATCGGTGAAATCGCACTCGCAGCCTTGCCGCCGCAGCTGCGCGACCTGACCGGCACGCAACTGGCCCGCCGCCTCAAGCGCAAGACCACGACGGGACCGGTCGCCGAAACGGCCGAAGCCGCCAACCTGATCGCGCTCAGCCCGGAGCAAACCGCCGCCCTTGCACGCATCGAGGCCGAAACGGGCACCTTCCTGCTGGTCGGCAGCACCGGCAGCGGCAAGACCGAGGTGTACCTGCGCTGCGTGGCCGACCTGCTCGCACACGATGCCGGCGCGCAGGCGTTGGTGATGGTGCCCGAGATCAACCTCACGCCGCAGCTCGAAGCCCGCTTCAAGGCGCGCTTCGGCGACGACGCCGTGGTGTCGCTGCACAGCGGCATGACCAATCCGCAGCGGCTCGCAAGCTGGCTTGCGGCGCACAGCGGCGCCGCGCGCATCGTGCTGGGCACGCGCATGGCGGTGTTCTCCTCGATGCCGGGGCTGAAGCTCATCGTGGTCGACGAAGAACACGACCCCAGCTACAAGCAGCAGGAAGGCGCCCGGTATTCGGCGCGCGACCTCGCCGTTTGGCGCGGCCAGCGCGAGAGCGCAAAAGTCATCCTCGGCTCGGCCACGCCCTCGCTCGAAAGCTGGCACCAAAGCCGCCCAGCCGAGGGCAAAGACCCGGGCGGCCGCTACGTGCGGCTTGCCATGCCCTCGCGCATCGGCGCCGGCGAGCTGCCGGCAGTGCGGCTGGTCGACATGAACCTGCAGCCGCCCAAGACCGTGCTCTCGGCCGCGCTGCTCGACGCCATCGGCCAGCGCATTGCGCGCGGCGAACAGAGCATGGTGTTCCTGAACCGCCGCGGCTACGCACCGGTGCTGGCGTGCGCCGATTGCGGCTGGAAGAGCGAGTGCCCGCACTGCAGCGCCTTTCGCGTGTTCCACAAGATCGACCGTACGCTGCGCTGCCACCACTGCGGCTTTACCGAGCGCGTGCCGCGCGCCTGCCCCGCCTGCGGCAACCCCGACATTGCGCCCGTCGGCCGGGGCACGGAGCGGCTCGAAGAGCACCTGGCCGAACTGTTCGCCAGCGTAAAAAGGCCCGACGGCAACGCGGTGCGCATTGCCCGCATCGACGCAGACAGCACCAAGAAGCAGGGCGCGCTCGAATCGCAGCTCGCCTCCGTGCATTCGGGCGAGGTCGATGTGCTGGTCGGCACGCAGATGATCGCCAAGGGGCATGACTTCCGGCGCATCACGCTGGTGGCGGCCGTAAACCCCGACGGCGCGCTGTTCTCCAGCGACTTTCGCGCACCCGAGCGGCTTTTCAGCCTGCTGATGCAATCGGCAGGACGCGCAGGCCGCGACGCCGCGTACCTGGCGGCGCAAGGCGCCACGGCCGAGATGTGGATCCAGACGCATCATTCGCAGCATCCGCTCTTCGCCGCGCTGCGAAGGCACGATTACGCGGCCTTCGCGCGGCAGCAACTCGAAGAGCGCGCCGCGGCCGGCATGCCGCCTTTTGCGTTCCAGGCATTGCTGCGCGCCGACGCGCGCACGCAAGAGGCGGCCCAGGCGTTTCTGAATGCGGCAAATGCGGCGGCCGACGCACTCGAAGGCGCCGACCGTGTGCTGCGCTACCCCGCAGTGCCGCTTGCCATTCAGCGCGTGGCCAATGTGGAGCGGGCGCAGATGCTGATCGAAAGCCCGTCGCGCGCCGCGCTGCAGCGCCTGCTCGCAGCCTGGCAGCCACTGCTTCACGCGCTGCGTCGCACGCCTGAAGGCAAGGGCGTGATCCGCTGGCTGGTCGACGTAGACCCGCACAGCATTTGAGCCGGCCTCGCAGCGAGGCCAGGCTCTGTGGTCAGTGGTGCAGGCCCGCCGGCTCCTTGCCCATGTCGACGTAGCGCAGCTCGCTGCTGCGTCGCCGCGCAATGCTTCCGGGCCATGCGAACACCACAAGGCTCAAGGCGCCAAGCGCAAGCGAGGTGGCTGTGCCGAGCGTCTCGGCGTGCCACAACCAGCCTACGCTGGCGACCCAGGCCAGCCACAGCAGAATACGAACAAGTATTGCCATAGTGCCCCCATACATACTTTGATTTGCAAACACTTTAGCAGTGTTTTGAAAACACAAGCACTCATCTGTAGTGGTAACGATAGCTATGGCTTATGGCCTACACGCCAATCGGAAATAATCTGAAAAAACGGTTGACTGCATACCCGTCCGCTAATCAAGCTGTGATGGCGCGAGCCCATTCCGGCGTCGCGCGTCAAGCAAGAACGCTGCTCGCCTGGGGTTGCCGTGAAACTGCCTTCATCTCTGGTTTTGGCTCTCTTTTTCGCATGCCTCGCATGTTCCGCGGCCGAACTCGACTTGAAGGGTAGCCGGCTGGTGGTGTCGGGCATGCTCGACGGCACGGCCATCAAGACGTTTACCGAGTACCTCGACAAAGGCACGGTGCGCACCGTGGTGTTCGAAGATTCTTTCGGCGGCACCGCCGAAGCAGCCGGCGCTTTTGCCGACGCAATCCGCTCGAGCGGCGTCGAAACCGAGGTTCGCGGCCAGTGCATGGCCGCCTGCGCCTACGCTTTTCTTGCCGGCAAGACGCATCGCTTTGGCGCCGGCTTCCAGGTGAACGGCGTACTGCTGCCCGTGGCCGCCAGGCCCTCGGCATCAGAACTGGCAATGCGCTGGCGGGGCGGCGAGGTCCACAAGACGCTTGCCGAATTCTCGCCCTCCAGCACCACCTCTGCCGTGACCTCGCCTGACGCAGCCAGCACTGCGGAGCTCACTGCCGGGCCTGTCAAGGACAACTGGCAACCCGACCATGGGGTGCTTTTTACGGCGAGCCCGACGCTCTTCGGCCGCATCTACAACGCCTTCTATTGCGACGGCACCCAGGGCCGTGACTTCACCAAGTGCGAGCGCCTTTCGGACGCCGATCCGTTCAAGCTCGGCGTGCTGACGCCCTGATTCGACGAAAGCGCCTTGCGGCGCGCCGGCTCAGCGCAGCAGGCCCACCGCCAATGGAAAGCTGAAGAACGTCGCCACGGTCGTCCACAAGATGATTCGCGCGATGCGGCCGTTGTCGGCGCCAAAGCGCTCGGCGAGCATGGCCACGTTGCTGGCGCTCGGCAGCGCCGCCACCAGCACGATCACCATCAGCGCCGAAGAAGAAAGCGGCAGCCCGAGCGCAATGGCGCCCTGCCCCACCACCCACACCAGCACGGGATGCACCAGCAGCTTGATGCCCACGACCGGCAGCACGTCGGCCAGCGGTGCCTTGCGCGCAAGCGCCGACTTGACGCCCATTGCAGCGGCAACCTCCGCGCTTGCGGCATGCTCGCGGGCGAGCAATGCCGACCGGGCCAGCACCGCACCAATGGTGAAGAGCGCCACCGGCGAGGCTGCATCGGCCAGCATGGCCACGGTGCGCTCCACCGGCCCCGGCAGGCGCCAGCGCGCGGCCGACAACAGCACGCCCAACAGAATGGACCAAGGCATCGGGTTGACCAGAACGCCGCGCAGCGCCTGGCGCGCCGCCTGCCGCGGGCCGTGATGCCCCCCGCCTGCGCCGGCACCGCCCGCGCCACCGGCACTGTCGAGCCGCGAGAGCGCAATGCACAGCGACGAAGTCACCACCAGGTCGAATGCAATGGTGATGATCATCGGCCCCGCCGCCTGCGCACCCAGCAGCGCCACCAACAGCGGCACGCCCATGAAGCCGGTGTTCGGAAACGCCGCCACCAGGGCGCCGAAGGCACCGTCGTTCCAGCCGATGCGCCGGTTGCGGGTGAAAGCGACCGTGCCCGCCACCACAGCCAGCGCGCACAGGCCCCACACCAGTGCGACGCTGCCGTCGAGCAACTGCCCAATGGGCGTGTCGGCGCCAAAGCGCAGCAGCATGCAAGGCAGCGCGAAATAAAGCACGAAGGTGTTGAGGCCGGGAATCGCGTCCAGCGGAAGGACGCGCGACCGGGCGGCGCCATAGCCTGCGGCAATCAACGCAAAGAAAGGAAAGGTAACGAGAAATACGGGCAGCACGGTGTGATTGTCGTTGCATCCCGCATCGTGAACTTCGAAGGGGTTGTGCGAGAGCTGCGCCCCGTATCATTGCCCGCTTTGCGCCTGCCCGTTCCCTCGCGGCCTTCCGTTCCCACTCCTCATGTCTTCCGGTCTCAATCTCGCGCAACAAGAAGCTGTCAATTACCTGCATGGCCCCTGCCTCGTGCTCGCGGGTGCGGGCTCGGGCAAGACGCGCGTCATTACGCACAAGATCGGCCGGCTCATCCAGGCTGGCCTGGAGCCCAAGCGCATTGCGGCCATTACCTTCACCAACAAGGCCGCGAGCGAAATGCGCGAACGCGCCAAGGGGCTGATCGGACGCGACGCGAAGCATGTGGTGATCTGCACCTTTCACGCACTGGGCGTGCGCATGATGCGCGAAGACGGCGCCGTGCTGGGCCTGAAGCCGGCCTTCAGCATCCTGGACAGCGACGACGTGACCAAGATCCTGAAGGACGCCGGCGGCACCACCGACACCGCCACCGCGCGCATCTGGCAGTGGACCATCAGCAAGTGGAAGAACATGGGCCTGAACGCGGCGCAGGCTGAGGCCGCCGCGGTGGACGACAACGAGCGCATCACCGCGCGCATCATGGCGCGCTACGAAGAGCGGCTCACGGCCTACCAGAGCGTCGACTTCGACGACCTCATCGGCATGCCGCTCAAGCTGCTGCGCGACTACGACGAAGTGCGCACCAAGTGGCAGAACACGCTGGGCCACATCCTGGTGGACGAATACCAGGACACCAACGCCACCCAGTATGAAGTGCTGAAGGCGCTGGCCGGCGAGCGTGGGCGCTTTACGGCGGTGGGCGACGACGACCAGTCGATCTACGGCTGGCGCGGCGCCACGCTGGACAACCTGCGCAAGCTGCCGGTCGACTACCCCAACCTGAAGGTCATCAAGCTGGAGCAGAACTACCGCTCCACCAGCGCCATCCTGCGGGCGGCCAACAACGTGATCGGTCCCAACCCGAAGCTGTTTCCGAAGACGCTGTTCTCGGAACTGGGCGAAGGCGAGCCGGTGCGCATTGTCGATGCCGACTCCGAGGCGCACGAGGCCGAGCGCGCAGTGGCGCGCATCATCAGCCTGCGTGCGGGCGACGCCACGGCGCAGGGCAAGCAGTACAAGGAGTTTCGCGACTTCGCCATTCTTTACCGCGCCAACCACCAGGCGCGCGTGTTCGAACAGGCACTGCGCAAGGCGCAGATTCCGTACAAGGTCTCGGGCGGCCAGAGCTTCTTCGACCGCGCCGAAATCAAGGACCTGTGCGGCTGGTTTCGCCTGTGGGTCAACAACGACGACGACCCGGCGTTCCTGCGCGCCATCACCACGCCCAAGCGCGGCATCGGCCACACCACGCTCGCGAGCCTCGGCACCTTTGCCAGCCAGTACAAGCTGAGCCTGTTCGAAGCGCTCTTCAGCCCGTCGCTGCCAAGCGTGATGCCCAAGCGCACGCTCGAGGGCATTCACGAGTTCGGCCGCTACATCAACGACCTGGAATACCGCGCGCGCCGCACCATGGGCGCCGAAGATTCGCGCACCTTCATGCTCGACTGGCTGAAAGAGATCGACTACGAAAAGCACCTCTACGACGGCGAGGACAGCGAGCAGGCCGCGGCCGCACGCTGGACCAACGTGCTGGAATTCGTCGACTGGATGTCGCAGCGCGCAGGCGGCACCATCGACGACGCCTCGGGCGCCGACAACAACATCGAGAGCGAACGCAAGAGCCTGCTCGAGGTGGCGCAGACCATCTCGCTGCTCTCGACCATCAGCGAGCGCGAGCAGGACCAGAACGTGGTCACGCTGTCGACGCTGCATGCCTCCAAGGGCCTCGAATGGCCGCACGTGATGCTCATCGGGGTCACCGAAGGCCTGCTGCCGTTCAAGCTCGAAGACGACAACGGCCGCCAGCTCAAGGTGAGCGACGAAACGCTGCAGCGCCTGCAGGAAGAGCGCCGCCTGATGTACGTGGGCATTACGCGCGCGCAGCGCAGCCTTGCGGTGAGCTGGACCAAGAAGCGCAAGCAAGGACGCGAAATGGTGCCTTGCGTGCCGAGCCGCTTCATTGCCGAAATGGGCCTGGACAAGGCCACCACCCGCGAAGACCCGCGCGAGAAGCTCAAGGCGCTGCGCGCCGAGTTCGCGCGCAAGGCGCAAGACAGCGCGGCAGCTGCAGCGGCTGCCGCTTCCGCGTCATGAAGGCGCGGGTTCTATTGCTTTCGCTGGCGGCGCTGTGCACCGCATGCGCCGGCCCCGGGGGCCTGGCCGGCCGCAGCACGGCCGCGCCCGGATGCCCCGCCACCGCGCGTGAACTGCCGGTCGAGGCGCTGTATGGCAGCTGGCAGGCGCGCTTCGACGGCCTTCCGGGCACCGCAACGGTGGTGCTCGGCAAGCACCCTGAATACGTGGGCGTGCGCGGCACCATCACGCGTGCGGCGGCGGCTCCTTCGGCAAGCCCATCGGTTGCGCAACTGGCGGGCGACGTGGACGACGAGGGCGAGCTCGCCATCGACGAGTCGCTCGACGGGCGCAGCATCAGCGGCGTGTGGTCGGGCACGCTGCAGCCGGACTCCTGCGGACGCGAGTTCAGGGGCACCTGGCGCAATGCAGCCGACGAAACCACACATCCCTTCACTCTGAAAAAGACGGAACGGACCGCAGACAAATGAACGCAATCCACCTACGAACCACTCTTGCCGCGAGCCTGCTGGCGCCCGGCCTCTTTGCGTCGTCGCTGGCCAACGCACAAGCTGTCGAAAAGCCTTCCAGCCCGCTGGCCGATGCCCAGCTCACGTGGCAGCAATGCGCCGCACTGGGCAACAGCAACGAAGCCCGGCTGGCCTGCTTCGACCGCTGGGCGCAGCAGCAGACACTGCCCTCGGTGTCGGTGCCGGCCGCGCCGCCGGTGCTGGCAAGCACGCAGCCCGCACCGCCGGTGGACGGCTCCATTCCGGCCACCCGCGTGGTGTCGGTCGCTACCAGCGAGGGCTGCCGCGACCGGCAGTATTCGGCGCTTTCCCGTTTCTGGGAGCTGGAGAACGGCACCGACTGCGGCACCTTCGGCTTCCGCGGCTACCGGCCGTTGAATGTGTCGGCCTCGGCTGCCACCAGCAAGCCGGACACGCCCACCTCGCCCTCCGAAGGCCACACCGCCTCCCCCGTGAACTACCAGGCGAACGAAATGCGCATTGGCCTCTCGGTGCGTACCAAGATCGCGCAGGGCCTGCTCACGCAGGACGACCCGATCAAGAAAGACTCGCTCTGGTTCGCGTATTCGCAGCAGTCGACCTGGCAGCTGTTCAACGGCTCGATCTCGCGGCCGTTCCGCACGACCGACCACGAGCCCGAGATGATGTATGTCTACCCGCTCGACTTCAAGCTGCCCGGCGGCTGGCGCTGGCGCTATGCGGGCGTGGGCCTCGTGCACCAGTCCAACGGCCAGAGCCTGCCGCTGTCCCGCAGCTGGAACCGCGTGTACCTGATGGGCGGGGCCGAGCTGGACGACCGCTTCAGCATTACCGGGCGGGTCTGGCAGCGGCTGTCGGAAGACGTGGCCAAGGACGACAACCCCGACATCTCCAGCTACATCGGCCGTGCCGAAGTTACCGGCCGCTGGAACTTCAACCGCGACAACACCCTGGGCCTCACGGTGCGCAACAACCTGCGCGACAGCGGGCGCGGTTCGATCCGGCTCGAGTGGCTGAAGGCCATCGGCGATCCGACCACGAGCAACCTGCGCTTCCACACGCAGCTGTTCCACGGCTACGGCGATACGCTGGTGGACTACAACCGGAAGCGCACCGTGCTGAGCATCGGCCTCAGCCTGGTCGATTTTTAATTCGCTCCAATGAATGAACGCAGAAAGGCCGTCTCATGAATGCTGGTGAACTTGCCCCCGTCGACGCCGTGCAGCGCGAGATCATTGCCGCACTGCACGTGGCGCCGGTGTTCGATGCCGCGCAAGAGGTCGAGCGGCGAATCGACTTTCTGGCCGGCTACCTGCGCACCACCGGCCTGAAGACGCTGGTGCTGGGCATCAGCGGCGGTGTCGATTCGCTGGTGGCCGGCTGCCTTGCGCAGCGCGCGGTGGAGCGGCTTCGCGCCGAAGGCCGCGACGCCACCTTCATTGCCATGCGCCTGCCCTACGGCGTGCAGAAGGACGAAGCCGAAGCGCAACGCTCGCTCACCGTGATCAAGCCCGACCGCACCCTGACCGTCGACATACGGCCCGCCGCGGACGGCATGCTCGCGGCATTGAAAGGCGGCGAGCTCGCGTTCCGCGATGCGGCGCATGAAGACTTCGTGCTCGGCAACATCAAGGCTCGCCAACGCATGATTGCGCAGTTTGCGGTGGCCGGCGCGCACGATGGCATCGTCATCGGCACCGACCATGCGGCCGAGGCACTGATGGGCTTCTTCACCAAGTTCGGCGATGGCGCGGCCGACATCACGCCCCTCACCGGGCTCAACAAGCGCCGCGTGCGTGCGCTAGCGCAGCAACTGGGTGCACCCGAGGCGCTGGTGTTCAAGGTGCCGACTGCCGATCTCGAATCGCTCGTGCCGCAAAAGCCCGACGAAGACGCATTCGGCGTCAGCTACGAGCAGATCGACGACTTTCTCGAAGGCAAGCCGGTGTCGGCCGCGGCACGCGAGATCATTCTTGCAACGCACCGCAAGAGCGCCCACAAGCGGGCGCTGCCCGTGGAGCCGCCGCACCCGGCCTAGCGCCTCAGGGCCGCGAAGATTCGAGCAGTTGCTCGAGCAGCGCGGTCAGCTTGTCGATGTCCACGGGCTTTGTGAGATGGGCACGAAAGCCCGCCTCGAGGCTGGTCTCGCGGTCGCTGGCCTGGCCGTAGCCGGTAATGGCAATCAGCGGCGGGGGGTTGATCATTTCGGCCCGCAGGCGCCTGGCGACTTCATATCCGCTCAGGTCCGGCAGGCCTATGTCCAGCAGCACCACGTCGGGGTCTTGCGCCTTGACCGCCTCGATGGCCGACAGGCCGCCGTGCGCCACGCTGGACTTGTAGCCCAGCGCATCCAGAAGCAGCGCCATGGTTTCGGCCGCGTCCACGTTGTCGTCCACCACTAGCACGCACTGCTCGCCCACAGGCCGCGGCTGCGCCTCGAGCGTGGTCACCGGCGGCTGGGTGGTGCGGAACTGCACCACGAACTCGCTGCCCTCTCCCGGCCTTCCGGTGCTGAATGCACTCACCCGGCCATCGTGCAGCGTCGTCAGTTGCTGCACAAGGCTGAGCCCCAGGCCGAGGCCGCCCTGCGTTCTGGCCATGTTCTGCTCGCCCTGCACGAACAGGTCGAAAATGCGCTGCAAGTCCTTGGGCGGTATGCCGGGCCCGTCGTCGCGCACGCTGATGTCTGCATCTTCTCCAGGCTGCGAGAGCGAGACATGGATGTTGCCGCCGTTGTGGGTGAACTTTGCGGCGTTGTGAATCAGGTTGCTGACGATCTGGATGATTCGCGCGCGGTCGCCCGAGATCCAGGGGTCGTCCCGCTCGCAGTGCAGGTGCAAGGCCTGCGACTTGCTGTCGATGAGCGGGCGGACCGCCTCGGCCGCCTCGGCAATGGCTTCGCGCAAGCGAACCGGCTTGCTCTCCAGGTGGATCTTGCCGCTCGTGATGCGGCCTACGTCGAGCAGGTCGTCCACCAGCCTTGTCATCTGCCTGAGCTGACGGCCGATGATGTCGCGGCTATGGGCAATGACGGCCGATTCGGTTTTTTCGCGCTTGAGGAGCTCCAGTGCATTCGAAATCGGCGCAAGCGGATTGCGCAGCTCGTGCCCGAGCATTGCGAGAAAGTTGGTGACCCGGCGCCCTTCGTCTTCCAGCGCCGTCACGCGGCGCCGCTCCGTCAGGTCGCGCGTCACCTTGGCAAAGCCCCGGTGCCGCCCGGTGGCGTCGTGCAGCGCGGTAATGACCACGCTGGCCCAGAAGCGGCTGCCGTCCTTGCGTATGCGCCAGCCCTCGTCCTCGAAGCGCCCGTCGCGCAGCGCGTTGCGCAGTTCCTCCTCGGGCCAGCCGACCGCGGCAACCTCCGGCGGATAGAACACCGAGAAGTGCTGCCCGATGATCTCCGAGGCCTCGTAGCCCTTGTTCTTTTGCGCGCCGAGGTTCCAGCTCACGATATGCCCGCCGGGGTCGAGCATGAAGATCGCATAGTCCTTCACGCCTTCCACCAACAGCCGGAAGCGCTCTTCGCTCATGCGCAGCATCTCGTCCTGGCGGCGGCGCTCGCTGAGGTCTCTTGTGATCATCGAGAAGCCGCGCACCTCTCCGCCCGGCGCGGTCATCAGCGTAATGACCACGCTGGCCCAGAAGCGCGTGCCGTCCTTTCGCAGGCGCCAGCCTTCTTCTTCCATGTGGCCGGTCTTGCGTACCGCTTCGAGGGCGAGCTCGGGCTGGCCCTGCTCCAGCAGCTCGCTCGGGTAGAAAAGAGAAAAGTGCCGCCCCACGGCCTCCGGCGCGTCGTACCCCTTGAGCTTTCGTGCGCCGCCGTTCCAGCTGATGACGATGCCGCCGGGGTCCAGCAGGATGATGGAATAGTCCGAAACCGTTTCGACCATCTGCCGGAAATCGGCGTCGGTCAGAGTGCGTTGATTCAGAGGTGCACTCCCACCGCCGTGATCTGCCATTGCTCTTTTTCCTCCAGTGGCCGTTCATCCGTGCACGGCATGCGCTTCCTGCTTGTGCGGCAGGTGCCGCCAATTTAGGACAGCGGCAGGTACTTTCCGCGTAGGACAAAACCCAGATTGAGCAGATTCGCCAGATTGCACCGGGAGGCTTCAAGGCTTCAGGCGCTCGAAGGCTCCTGGCGCGGCCATGGGTTGCTGTCCGGCGGCTCGGTTCTTGGCGCAGCCATCATGAACCGGTTCTTTCCCTCTTTCTTGGCGGCGTAGAGCGCGGCGTCGGCGCGCATGAACAAGGACGGGAAATCCTCGTCCCCCTCCGAGATCGCAACGCCGATGCTGGCGGTCGCCTGCAAGGTGCGGCTCGACAGGTGGAACGCCGGCCGCATGGCGGCAAGCACCTTCTGCGCGACCGTGCCCGCTTCGGACGCACCGCCGGCATTTTCGAGAAGAATCACGAATTCGTCGCCGGCGTAGCGCGCCGCCATGTCCGTCTCGCGCACGCTCTCCTTGAGACGACGGCCAAACTCCCTGAGCACCGCGTCGCCTGCCGCATGGCCCAGCGAATCGTTGATCGACTTGAAGTAGTCGATGTCCAGAAACAGCAGGCACACCGGCTTGCCCGAGCGCCGCGACCTGGCCATCGCCTCTCGGACATGTTCCTCGAAAGAACGGCGATTCGGCAGGCCCGTGAGCGCGTCTTCACGCGCAAGGGTGTCCAGTTGCCGCTGCTTCTGCTTGAGGTCCGTAACGTCGTGCGCAACCACGTACAAGCCGACCACGGCGCCGTCGGCGTTCCTCTGCGGCAGGTAAGTCGTCTGCAGGGTCCGCTCGCCGATCAGCAGCTCGGCCGTCTGTTCGAACGACAGCACCTCGCCCGCAAAGGCGCGCGCCAAAAGCGGCTTGCGCACCTCGTAGTTCGCCTCGCCGATGATCTCCCGGATGTGCCGGTTCATCATCGAGGCCGGTTCGATGCCGAGCCAGGTGAGATACCGGCCATTGCAGAAAACCACACGCTCTTCAAGATCGAGTTCGGTCAGCAGCGCCGGCACGTTGTCGGTGAGCCCGCGCAGGCGCCGCTCGCTGCTGGCGCTTCGCATCTCGGCTTGCTTGCGCTCGGTGATGTCGAAGGTCATGACGTAGTAGCCCACCACGCCTTCATCGCGCATGTCGGGCAGCAGGTGGCATTCGAAGAAGCCCTCCTTGCCCTTGCGCTCATAGGTGCCCTCGGTGCGCGTGGGCGTTCCTTCGAGCGCCTTGGCAACCTGCGGCGCGAGTTGCCGGTAGACCGCGTCGGGCAGCGATTCCTGCATGGTCATGCGGCCGATGTCCGCCTGCGTTCTGCCGCGCATCCGCAGCCCCGGCTTGTTTGCAAAGAGGCAGCGCTGCTTGCTGTCGAAGTAGGCGACCACGGCGGGCAGGTTGTCGGTAACGTCGCGCAAGAATCGTTCGCTCGACTGCAAGCGCTGCTGCGCCGCCCTGCGCTCCCGCATGAGCGAATTGAAGGTGTACGAAAGATCGCCCACCTCGTCGTAGCCAGGCTCCTCCTCGAGCGGCGTATAGCCCGAATTGGCACGCGACACCTGCATGTGCTCGCGCAGGCGCGACAACGGCGCGAGCTGCGAGCGAACGGTCGCAAAGGTGAGCCCGCCGGCCAGGAGCGTCAGCAAGAGTGCGGCCGTCCACGCAAAGCGTTCGATCTGCTCCGTCTTGGCAAAGGCTTCCTGGCGCGGATACATCGCACCGAGCACCCAGTTGGTCTGCTGCAGGCGCTTGAACGCGTAGAGGGCATGCACGCCCCTGCGGTTCACCCCTTCGGCTGCGCCTTCCACGCCGGCAATGGCGCGATCGACGGCAGGGTTGGGTACGCCGTCGGCATCGATGTGCTGCAGGAGCCGGGACTTGTCGGGATGGTCGACGATGATGCCGGCGGTGTTCACGATGAACATGTACCCGCTCTTGCCGAACCTCACGTTGGCAAGCTCGCCCAGGAAGTTTTGTTCGCTCAGCGTGATGAACGCCGCAATGACATACGCAACCTTGCCTTCCCGGTCGAGCACGGGCTCCGTCATGGCAACCTGCGCGAGCCCGCTGATGCGGTTCCTGAAAGGCTGGGAGACCACTCCCGCCCCGGTCGAGATGGTTCCCTTGAAATAATCGCGGTCCTTGACGTTGATCTTGCCGATCTGCTGCGCACCGTTCAGGTTGGCAACGATCTCGCCCTGCGCGTCAATGAAGGCCAGGTTGTCGAACGCCTCCTTGAGCGACTTGTGCTGCATGACAAGGTCTTGCAGCCCCTCGGCGCCAGTGAAATTGCGGCTTTCCACGCTGTCGCCGAAGGTCTTGAGCAGGGTGCGGCGGCTCAGGAACTTCTGGTCCACCGCATCGGCAATGGCAGAGATCCGCTCGAACTGCTCTTCGGCGATGGTCGCCTGCATGTTGCGCTTGATGAAGTAGAGCGCAACGCCGGCAATGCCTGCCGTCGTCAGGAAAACAATGGCCACCACGCCTGCCGAGAGCCGGGCTCGCAGGCTGAATTGCGTCAGGTCGGAAATCTGGAGACGCATCGTATGTGGACTCCGGCGGGGCGTGGCGTGCGCTCAGTCCGCCATGGCAACGTCCAGCTGCGCTTCGAACTCTTCGAGCGGCACTGGCCTGCTGAACAGGTAGCCCTGGCACAGCATCTTTCCGTGCATTTGCAGAAACTCGAACTGCTGCTGCGTTTCAACACCCTCCGCCACGATTTCGAGTTCGAGGTTGCGCGCCATGCCGATGATGGCCTGGATGATCAGTTCGACCTTCGGATCGGTGCCGATGCTCTGCACGAAGAACTTGTCGACCTTGATCTGGTCCAGCGGCAATTGCGTCATGTATGAGAGCGACGAATAGCCGGTGCCGAAGTCGTCCATCGAAAAACGGATGCCCATCGACGCGAGCAACTGCATCTTGCTGACCGTTTCGGTCATCTTGTCCTGCAGCAGGCTCTCGGTCAGCTCGAGCTTCAGCTTTGTCGGGTCTGCGCCGGTCCTGCGCAGCACATCGCGAACGCGTTCCGCGAAGTCGGCCGTACGGAACTGGCGCGCGCTGACGTTGACGGCCAGCTGCAGGTGCCGGCGCCTCGGGTCGTGGCTCCAGCGCTCCAGCTGCACGCAGGCCGTCTCTAGCACCCACATGCCAATGGGCACGATCAGCCCGGTTTCTTCGGCCAGCTCGATGAAGCCGCCGGGCGGCACCATGCCACGCTCCGGATGGTGCCAGCGAATCAGCACTTCCGCGCCGGCAATGTGGCCTTCCGACGTTACCTGGCTCTGGTAGTGCAGCACGAACTGGTTGCCCGCCAGCGCCGCGTGCAGTTCGCTCTCGAGCGTTGCGCGGGCAGTGATAGCGGTCTGCATTGCCGTTTCGAAAAAACGCAGCGCATTGCCGCCGGCCGACTTTGCGTAGTACATGGCAATGTCGGCCTGCTTGAGCAGGTCTTCCAGCGACTGGTGCGCCGAACTGAACACCACGGCGCCAATGCTGCACGTGCTGTGGTACTCGTGGTCTTCCAGCTGGAACGATTCGCCCAGCTCCGCAAGAATGGCTTCGCCGGTCGCGTTGGTCTGCATTGCCGCAACGGCGGGGTCTTCGCTCAGGTTTTCGAGCAGCACCACAAATTCGTCGCCGCCAAGACGCGCCACCGTGCCGCCTTCGCTCAGGCTGCCCTGCAGCCGGCCGGCCACCTGCTTGAGCAAGGCATCGCCGGTGGCATGCCCGAGTGCATCGTTGAGCGTCTTGAAGTCGTCCAGGTCCAGGAACAACAGCGCCCCATGGCGCGTGCGGCGAATGTTGGAATCGACCGCGGCCTGCAGCCGGTGCAGCAACAGCTGCCGATTGGGCAGGCCCGTCAGGTTGTCATAGAAGGCAAGGTGCTCGATCTCGCGGGCAGCCAGCTTGCTTTCGGTGATGTCCCGCAGGATGACGATGAACCGCGCGTCGGCGCCCTCGCCCACCAGCTTGCGAGAGACCGAAATCTCGAACCATACGGTGCCCTTCAGAACCCGGGTCTCGAACTGCCGCCCTGAAGAAAACCCGAACTCGAACGCATCGCGCAGCGCGACCATCACCTCGGCCGCGGCATTCGCGGGCAAGAGATCGGACATCATCTTGCCGACCGGCTCGCGCACCTTGATCGAAGACTTGGGCCTGCGCGGCGAATGGAAGCGGTAGCACCGGCCGTCGATGCCGGCCTCCAGCAGCACGTCGGGCAGTGCGTCCAGCGTGGCCTGCAGCTGCGCCTTGCCTTCGAGAATGTCGGAAACGTGGCGCTTCTTCTCGGTAACGTCGCGGTAGATGCACACCAGGCCGCCGTCCGGCGTCGGGCTCTTGACCGCGACAATCACCTGCCCGCCCGGCAAGACGAGCTCCTGCTCGCTGTGCGCCTGCAGGCTGCGGGAATTCTGTTCATCGATGGGCTGGAACGGCGCCTGGGGCGCGAGCAGCTTTTCCGCCCACGGAAAGTAGTCGACGAAGCGGCGGTTCCAGGTGATCACGCGGCCATCGGGGTCAAGCAGCACAAAGCCGTCCGCCATGGATTCGAGCGCCTGGTCCAGCGTGGCCTTGGAGCGAACCAGGTCGGCACGCGCGCGCCATTGGCGCGAAAGCTGCGCGCGCGCAAAGTAGCTGACCGACAGGATCAGCAGCGCAAAAGCCAGCGTTACGCCGAGGATCGAGTTGCGTTCGCTGCGCCAGTCCTCCAGGGTGAACTCGAGCGGAATACCGGCGACGATCAGCAGGTTTCTGTGCAGCGTGGGCCGGGCGACGACGATGGCGGGCTCGCCGCTGAGCCGTGCTTTCATGCGGTGCGGGCGCCCGTCGCTGGCCTGGTCCATCAAGGCCGGCCCGACGGATCGGCCGGCAAGATCGTCGCGCGGCGGCGTGCTGGCCAGCAATGTGCCCGATTCGCGCTCCAGCGTGACCTCGAGCCCCTTGATGTTCGCCCCCTGCGCCAGGATGGTGGTGAGCATGGAGACCTGCACTTCGGCCACCGCCACGATCTTGCCGCCGTCCGCCAGCCGGAGCACACGCCCAAAATAAAGCACCTGCTGCGACGTCGCCTGGCTCACCGTGGGCGCACTCACCGACAGCATCGAGCCCGGCCGGCTCAGGATTTCCTTCAGGAACCCCGGGGGCAACTGCAGCGCCAGCTTTGCGCCCCGGCGGTCGGAAGACGCGATCACCGCGCCTTCGGGGTCGAGCAGCGCAACGTACCGGACCAGCAGGCTCTGCCTGACGACGGTTTCGATCAGCTGCGCGGTTTCGGGCTTGACCATGTCGTTGGCGACGCTCTCCAGGCTGGAGTTGCGCAAGAACTGGCCCATGCCCGCCAGCAGCATGTCGACCGCCAGAAGGCTGCGGTTGAGCGCGGCTTCCGAGGTAACGACGAAGCGCATGGCCTGGCTCTCGTCGTCGGCAATCGCCTTTTCGTAGGTCTGCCACATCGTGAATGCGGCAATGGCCAGAACGGCCGTCAGGAACAGCGCCGCTACGCCATAGATAAAGGCGGTGATGCGGCGGGGCAGCAGCTTGTTCACTGCCCGACGGGAGCCTTGATGCCCACGACCGGGCCGACAGTCTGATCCCAGACCTCCGCACACACGGCTCCGCATCGCTGCACCCACCGGGGCAGCACGCTCGCGGCGAATATTTCGCGCCTGCGGCGTTCGTCATTGGCGGAAGGACGTGCCTCGACCATGGAGCCCTTGGTACCTTTCACGCAAGTAGCGGCGCCCGTGTTGCACGCGATGCCGTTGCCGGTGTCGCGCTCCGACTCTTCCCAGACCGCGGCCTCCAATTTCGGGAGCTCGCTTTTCAGCAGGACTTTCAGGTCAGCGGGAAGCGCGTTCCATGCGTCGGTGTTGGCGCCGAATACCGCAACGCCCCAGTTGATGGGCAACGTATAGAGCGAGGTGGTGATCTTGTGCAGGCCGAGCGTGTTGCCGGACATGGCACCGGTAATGGCGCATTCGGTGTTGGCCGAACTCATGTTCGCCATGACCTCGGCAAACTCGGTGAACACCGGCACGCCGCCAAGGGCCCGCACGAAGTCGGCCTGGGTGGCGCCCGAAACACGAACGCGCCGGCCGGAGAGATCGGAAAGCTGCTTCATAGGCTGCTTGCAGAAGATCACCTGGGCCGGATACACATACACCGCCAGCAGCTCGACGCCGTGGCGCTCGCGCAGCGTTTTTTCGAGGTACGGCCTGAAGGCGCCGATCACCCGCCGCATGGCGGGCATGTCGGGGTTGAGGCCCGCGATGTCCGGCGTGCCGATTTCGGGGTACTCGTTGCTGATCTGGCTCAGCAAGGCGGTGCCGAACGGAATGACGCCCAATCTCATGAGATTGAGCATTTCCTGCCCCGGCACGCCGGCCTGGTTGAACGGAACGATGCTCGCGGTGTATTTGCCGCCGCTCAGGCGAGCCAGGTCTTTGCCCCAGAAACGCTCTTCGTGCAGCGCGTACTGGTTGAGGCCGGCCAGTCCGCCCACAACGCGCAGCCGCGTTGGCGCGGATGGCTGTGCTGCGCTGTGCGTTGCCGCGAAAGCCAAAGCAAGCGCGGCGACACGAACCCAGAGGGCAGGTCGCCAAGCGGATGCTGCTTCGCCGGTCTTCATGCCCCGGATCATGATGCCGATTGTGCTTCCTGTAAGAAGTTTTTTACAGAATCGCGTGTTTCCCATGACTCGCAGACTGGAAAGCCGGGCGGACTCGTTGCGCGCAAGGCACAGAGATACCATCCGCAAACCCCGGAGCCGGGGCCGTTCTATCCAATTTCCAGATCGATGTCCGCGCCCGACCTTTCCAGCCGACAACTGCGCGCCTTTACGGCGCTGGCCGAGCAGCGCAACTTTACGCGCGCGGCGCAGACCTGTCATTTATCGCAGCCGGCATTCAGCGCGCTGATCCGCACACTGGAAGAAACGCTCGGCACCCGCCTTTTTGACCGGGACACGCGCAGCGTGCAGCTCACGGCGGAGGGCCGGCTGTTCGAACCCTCTGCGCGGCGCCTGCTCGACGATATGCAGGACGCCATCGGCGACCTCGCCGACCACACGGAGCGGCGCAAGGGCCGCGTGAGCGTGGCGGCGCTGCCTTCGCTGGCCGCGGGCTGGCTGCCGGCCATCCTTGCCGAGTTCATGCAAACCTGGCCCGGCATCACGGTGGAACTGCACGATGCGCTGTCCGACGCGTGCATTGCGCAGTTGCGCAGCCATCAGGCCGACTTTGCGCTGGCCACCACCGGCGCCGATGCAGCCGCGGCCAGCGACCTGCGCGGGCGCAAGCTCTGCGAAGACCGCTTTCACCTGGTCTGCCGCAAGGACCATCCGCTGGCCGACGTACCCAGGCTGACTGCAAAGCAGCTCGCGCCCTGGCCCTTCATACAGATGGCGCGCAACAGCAGCGTGCGCCAGTCGCTGGACGCCGCGCTGCACCCGCTGCGGCTCAATGCGGTGTTCGAGGTGGAACACCTGGCCACCGTCACGGGGCTGGTCGAGGCCGGTATCGGCATCAGCGTGGTGCCGGAGCTCACGCTCTTTCACTTTCGGCGCGACACGCTCGTGACACGGCCCCTGGCGCTGCCAGGGCTCACCCGAACCATCTACCTGGTGCAGCGCCGCGAAGGAAGCCTCTCGGTCGCAGCCCAGACGCTGTACGACCTCATCCTTGCGAGACTGGGCACAACGCTGGCTTGATGCTCGCGGGGCGCACGGGCAATAAAAAAACGGCCCCGAAGGGCCGTTTTGCCTTGGCAGCAGCCTTGCAGCCGCAAGCCATGCTCGCCGAAGTCTTACTTCTTGGCGGCCTTCTTGGCGGGAGCGGCGGCCTTCTTGGCCGGTGCTGCCTTCTTGGCGACGGGCTTGGCAGCTGCCTTGTCGGCCTTGCGCTTTGCAGCCTTGGGGTCGATGGCGGCCTTGAATGCTGCGCCCGGCACAAACTTGGGCACCTTCTGTGCGGCGATCTTGATCTTCGCGCCCGCTTGCGGGTTGAAGCCGGTGCGCGCGGCGCGAGCCACTTGCTTGAAGGTGCCGAAGCCGATGAGCTGCACGGGGTCGCCCTTCTTCACTGCGGCGACGATGGAACCCGTGACGGTTTCCACGATACGGGCGGCTTCGGCCTTGCTGACGTTATGGGCGGCGGCGATCTTTTCGACCAGTTCGATACGGTTCACTTGAAAATTTCCTTTGGATTGTTCTCGTCATGTTGCCTATGACGGCGCAGCAGCTGGGGCCACTGCAAGCGGCGCGGAGTGTAGCGCACGCGGGAACCGGTTTCTTTGCCTTCACCCACTCGCCTTGACGGCATCTGTCAGGAATTGCACGAATGCCTTGCCCGCATCGGGCAGCGACCGGCCTGCCAGCGTCTCGACCTCGAGGTGGCGCTCGTTCATTTCGCGGTCCTTCAGCGCAATGGCGACCAGCGCCTTCGACTTGAGCTGCGTGCGAATCGACAACTCCCCGTAGAACGCGATGCTGCCGCCCCCTGCCGCAGCAAAGCTCACCAGCGCATTCGCGTGGTTGCTCGACATGGCCTGCACGTATTGAAGCCCCTGCCTGCTGCAGCTGGTGTCCAGAAGTTGCCTGATCGAGCTGTCCTGCGGCGGCAGCCCCAGCGGATAGGCCACCACCTGCCGCAACGACAGTTGCCGCTGCGCCGCCAGTGGATGGTCGTTGGCCATCACGGCGAGGATGGGGCTCGGATGGCGCAACTCGATCTTGATGCCCGGCTCGGGGACGGAGCTCAGCGTAATGCCGATGTCCGCCTCGCCGTCGCGTATGCGCGCGGGTATGTCGCTCGGCGAGCACACCTCCAGGTGAAAGCGGATGCCCGCATGCTTGCTGCGAAACCGCGCAATCAGCGTCGGAAGAAAGTCGAAGGCAAAGCCTTCCGTGCTCACCACACGCACGCGGCCGCTGCGCAGGCCTCGCAAGCCCTCGATGTCGGTTGCAACCCGTTCGATGTCCTGCTGCATGCGCTTGGCGTGGGCGGCCAGCAGTTCGCCGGCGGCGTTGGGCACCATGCCGCGTGCGTGGCGGTCGAACAGCAACGTGTCGAGTTCGCGCTCCAGCCGTGCCACCTGCCGGCTCACGGCCGAAGGCGCCACGTTGAGCTTGAGCGCGGCTTCTTTTACGGAGCCGGTACGCACCACCTCCAGGAAGTACCGCACAGCGGTCTCCTGCAGCGCATGAAGAGCCATGGAATTCTCCGGTGCAAGGGTGGCAAGCGGTTGTCTCGATTGCCGAAACGGCAATCCACAATTCTAAACATTGCGCTTGTGGCAGCAGGCTGCGGCTCCTAGGATGGAATTGCATTCCACCGTCACACCCCCGTCACGCCCACCGTCCCTCAGGAGTACTTTCATGAAACGCCTCCCCGCATTGGCCAGCCTGCTGCTGATGTCCTGCCTTGGCCTTGCATCGATGGCGGCCGCCGCGGAGACCGCTTTTCCGTCGCGCCCCGTCACGCTCGTCATTCCTTTTCCGCCGGGCGGCGCCACCGATGTGAACGGCCGCGTGCTCGCCCAGCGCCTGGGCAAGGAGCTCGGCCAACCCGTGGTCATAGAGAACCGCGCGGGTGCCGGCACGGTCATTGGGGCGAGCTATGTCTCCAAGGCGGCGCCAGACGGCTACACCCTGCTGGTGAGCTCGGGCACCACCTTCACCGTGAACCCGGCCATCCGCGCGAATCTTCCGTACGACCCGGTCAAGGGCTTCGACCAGATTGGCCTGGTCGGGCGCGTCGGCCTCATCCTGCTGGCCAACAGCGAAGTGCCGGTAAAGACCGTGAAGCAGTTCGTGGACTACGTGAAGGCATCGCCCGGCAAGTATTCGTATGCCTCGTACGGCACCGGCACCACGGCGCAATTTGCGGGAGAAACCATCCTGAGCGCCGCCGGCCTGAAGATGACGCACGTGCCCTACAAAGGCAGCGCACCGGCCATGACCGACCTCATGGGCGGCCAGGTTCCGTTCAGCATCGACACGGTGAGTGCAGCCATTCCCCAGCTCAAGAGCGGCAAGATCAAGGCCATTGCGGTGACCACGGCCAAGCGCTCCACCCTGCTGCCCGATGTGCCCACCATGGCCGAGAGCGGCTACCCCGACATCAACATGGACACCTGGCTGGTCGTGTCGGCGCCAAAGGGCCTGCCCGCCGACGTGAAGGCCAAGCTCGAAAAGGCGCTGGCCGCAACCGTGGCCGACGCGGACACCCGCGCCAAGCTGGTCGCGCAGGGCCTGGAGCCGGCGTTCAGCAACGGCGCCGCCGTGAGCGAGCTGATCAACAAGGAACTGCCGCTGATGCGCGCCGTTGCCGCCCGCGCCAACATCACCGCAGACTGATGGACACCCAATTGATCGAACAATCCGCCGTCGAACTGCGCCGGCTCATCGGCAGCAAGGCGGTCTCGCCCGTCGAGCTGCTGGAGGCGTGCATTGCGCAGATCGAACGGGTGAACCCGTTCGTCAACGCCGTGACCGCCACCTGCTTCGAACGTGCGCGCACCGAAGCCAAGGCTGCTGAAGCCGCCGTCATGCGCGGCGATGCGCTGGGCCTGCTGCATGGCCTTCCGCTAGGCGTGAAAGACCTGGAGCCCACCGCGGGCCTGCTCACTACCTGGGGCTCCGCCATCTTTCGCGATCACGTGCCCGATGAAGACATCGAGCTGGTCGCACGCCTTCGAAGGGCCGGCGCCATCGTTGCGGCCAAGACCAATGTTCCGGAAATGGGCGCGGGTGCCAATTCGCGCAACGAGGTGTGGGGCGCCACCGGCAACCCGTTCAACCCCAACCTGAATGCCGGCGGCTCCTCCGGCGGCTCGGCCGCGGCCCTTGCGTGCGACATGCTGCCCGTGTGCACCGGCTCCGACACCGGCGGCTCGCTGCGCATTCCGGCTTCCAAGTGCGGCGTGGTCGGGTTCCGGCCTTCGCCCGGCATTGTGCCGAGCGTGCGAAAGCTGCTCAGCTGGACGCCGATTTCCGTCGTCGGCCCCATGGGCCGCACGGTCGAGGATGCGTGCCTGCAAATGGCCGCCTCCGCCGGCATGCACGCGGGCGATCCGCTGAGCTATCCGCTCGACGCGTTGTCTTTTCAGAAGCCGATGGACATCGACCTGAGCAGGCTGCGCGTGGCATGGACCGAAGACTTCGGCGTTTGCGCGGTGGACGACAGCATTCGCGCCACCATGCGCCAGAAAATCGGCGCCATGCGGCACCTGTTCAAGTCGTGCGACCAGGTGACGCTCGACCTGGGTGAGGCGCACCGCTGCTTCGACGTGCTGCGCGCCGAAGCCTTCGTGGCCGGCATGCACGCGGCCTACCAGCGCGACCCGGCCAGCCTTGGCCCCAACTCCCGCGCCAACTACGAAATGGGCGCGCAGATGAGCCTGCTCGACAGCGCCTGGGCGCAGGCCGAGCAGACCCGGCTCATCAAGCGGTTCCAGGCGACCTTTGCAGACTACGACCTGATCCTCTCGCCCACCACGCCGGTGTCGCCCTTCCCGTGGACGCAGTTGTATGCGGACACCATCAACGGCGAGAAGCAGGCCAACTACTACCGTTGGCTGGCACTGACGTACGTCGTCACCCTGACGACGCACCCGGCGCTTTCGCTGCCCTGCGGCGTCGACCATGCGGGCATGCCATTCGGGCTGCAGATCGTCGGCGGCTTCCGGGCCGACCACCAGGTGCTGGGTGCGGCGCATGCCATGGAACTGGCATTTGCCGCCGACGCCCAACTGCGGCGCCCGCGCCCGGATCTCGCGTCGCTGCGCATGGCCGAGCCCGCGCTCACCTCCATCGTCAAGACCCCGCCGGGCGCTCGCAGCGGCGCCGCTGCCAATGCAGCCAAGCCGTCCGTTTCAGCGGTCTGACACAACACCGCGCCCAAACCAAAAAGCCCCCGGTTCTGCAATGAACCGGGGGCTTTTTGCTTGACGTTCTTGCAGCGTTCCTGGCGGCCGCAGACGGGCTTGACCTTGCCACGATGTCAACCCTGACACTGAAGCCCGTGTTCAACAAAGGAGTTGCCATGAACATGGCTATCCGCCGAGGCACGCGCGTACTCACGGTTCTTTCTGGAGAGCTCGAATGAACGACATGCGTTCCAACCCGGGACATTCCCACCACCAACATCAGCACCACCATCCTCGCGAAGGCCACCACGCGGCGATGGCCGGCGGCGAGCCCGGCGCGCCAACCGGATCGCCCACGATCTACACCTGCCCGATGCATCCGGAGATCAGGCAAGACCACCCCGGCAATTGCCCCAAGTGCGGCATGACGCTGGAGCCCGAAATGCCCAGCCTCGACGCGGAAGAAAAAGAAGATCCCGAGCTGCGCGACTTCAAGCGCCGCTTTCTCTGGACGCTGCCGCTCACCATTGCAGTCGCCGTGCTCGCAATGGCCGGGCACCGCCTGCAGTGGTTCGAAATGGCCACGCAGAGCTGGATCGAGCTGGCTCTCTCCATTCCCATCGTGCTGTGGGCGGGATGGCCTTTCTTCGAGCGCGCGGTGCAGTCGGTAGCCAACCGCAGCCCCAACATGTGGACGCTCATCGGCCTCGGCACAGCGGCCGCCTTCGTCTACAGCGTGGTCGCCACCGTGGCGCCCCGCGTTTTTCCTGAATCGTTCATGTCCATGGGACGCGTGGCGGTGTACTTCGAGGCCGCCGCGGTGATCATTTCGCTCACCCTGCTCGGCCAGATTCTCGAACTCAGGGCGCGCTCGCAAACCTCGGCGGCCATCAAGTCGCTGCTGGGCCTTGCACCCAAGACAGCTCGGCGCATCGGTGCCGACGGTGCTGAAGAAGACGTACCCATCGCCCATGTGCACGTCGGCGACAAGCTGCGCGTGCGGCCCGGCGAAAAGGTGCCGGTGGACGGCGTGGTAGTCGAGGGCGCGAGCGCGGTCGACGAATCCATGCTCACGGGCGAACCCCTGCCGGTGACCAAGCGCGTTGGAGACAAGCTCATCGGCGCCACGCTCAACACCAACGGCGCGCTGGTGATGCAGTCGGAAAAAGTCGGCTCGCAGACCGTGCTCGCGAGCATCGTGCAAATGGTGGCGCAGGCCCAGCGCTCCAGGGCCCCGATGCAGCGAATGGCCGACCACGTGGCGGGCTACTTCGTCATGGTCGTCATCGGCATTGCGCTGCTGACCTTCTTTGCGTGGGGGTTCTTCGGGCCGGCGCCCAGCTGGACCCACGGCCTCATCAATGCGGTGGCGGTACTCATCATTGCCTGCCCCTGTGCGTTGGGTCTTGCCACGCCCATGTCGATCATGGTGGCCACCGGCAAGGCCTCCACGCAGGGTGTGCTTTTCCGCGATGCGGCGGCCATAGAGAACTTTCGCAAGGTGGATGCGCTCATCGTCGACAAGACAGGCACCCTCACCGAAGGCAAGCCCCGCTTCGAACGCGCAGTGGCCTTGCCCGGATTTACCGAAGACGACGTGCTGCGCCTTGCGGCCAGCCTCGACCAGGGGAGCGAGCATCCGCTGGCGCACGCCATCGTGGCGGCGGCGCGCGAACGCGGCCTGCCGTTGACCGCGGCGGATGAGTTCGAATCGAGCAGCGGCATCGGCGTGAGCGGCATGGTTGGCGGCAAGAAGCTGGCGCTTGGCAACACTGCGTTGATGGATCAGCTGCGCGTGCCCGTCGATGCACTCAAGCCGCAGGCCGAAGCCCTGCGCGCCGAAGGGGCCAGCGTCATGTTCCTTGCCTCGGGCGGCCATCCGGCGGGCCTGCTCGCGGTATCCGACCCCGTCAAGGCCACCACCATCGAGGCGCTGGAGGCGCTCAAGCAATCAGGCATGCGCGTGATCATGGCAACGGGCGACGGGCTGACCACGGCGCGGGCCGTGGCCGCAAGGCTGGGCATCGACGAGGTGCATGGAGAAGTCAAGCCGGCCGACAAGCTGGCTCTGGTCGAAAAGCTGCAGCGCGAAGGCCGCATCGTCGCCATGGCCGGAGACGGCATCAACGATGCGCCCGCGCTCGCCAAGGCCGACGTGGGCGTGGCCATGGGCACCGGCACCGACGTTGCAATGAACAGCGCGCAGGTCACGCTGGTGAAGGGCGATCTGCGAGGCATTGCGCAGGCGCGCATCGTCTCGGAAAAAACCATTGCCAACATGAAGCAGAACCTGGGCTTCGCGTTCATCTACAACGCGCTGGGCGTGCCCCTGGCCGCCGGCGTGCTGTTTCCGTTCACCGGCTGGCTGCTGTCGCCGATGATCGCGGCGCTGGCGATGAGCCTGAGCTCTGCGTCGGTCATCAGCAATGCGCTGCGGTTGACGGCTGCGAGCGACGGCAGAAAGCCCAACTGAAGAGTTCGAATCGAAAGAACTCCAGGTAGAAGAACCCCAAATCGAAGACGGGGCCTGCAGCATTCGAACTTCGCCTACATACAGATGCCCTCGGTGTGTGCAAGTTGAAGCAATGACACAACCCATCGAACTCATCATCGAGGAGCCAGCCCTCGGTTCATATGTCTGGCGCCTGCTTGAAACGGATACGGACGGAGCGAACCCCAAGGTGCTTCGCGACGCCTTCGATCCGGCGGACACCTACGAAGCCGCCCTGGCAGCGGGACAACGTGCGCTCCAGAGCGAGATCCGCCGGCGGGCTGCACCTGCCCACGCGCAGCACCACTAGCCTGCAGCAGGCCTCACGGCGCAGTGAGGCCTACCGCGCGCATCAGCCAGCGAAAGACCAGCGCCACCGCAAAGAGGGTGCCGACGCTGGCCGCCCAGATGGCGAGCAGCCATGCGAGCCGGCGCAGCCATTTGCCGCGGCCGTGAGCACCGCGGACAGCACCGGGGACAGCACCAGGGTCAGTGGTACCCATCCCCATGCCTCACCTTGCCGCGGAACACCCAGTAGCTCCATGCCGTGTACATCAGGATCACCGGAATGATCAGCAGCGCCC